>JANLVT010000078.1:0-75640 GCA_031364125.1 Lysobacterales bacterium
TACTCTGGATACAAGGCGTTATTCAAGGCCGGCATCATTGAACTGGGCTGCTGGGCGCATGCACGGCGCAAGTTCTTCGAGCTGCACAAGGAACAAGAGCCAGATCGCCGCTGAGGCGCTGCAGCGGATCGCGATGCTGTATGTGATCGAACAACAGGCGCGTGAGATGAGCGCAGAAGACCCGAAAAAGAAACGCCCCTATGAAGGGGCGTTTCTTCACAACTGGGGCATCGACCGGTGGAGACTGTCATTCGCGACCGGCAGGAGACCTATTACCGGGTCTTGGCCGAAGCGGACCGACGGTCGGATGCGACCGTGTTCATCGAGTTCATGCTGCAAGCGCTGGACGACGCTCTGCGCGAGGCTGTATCGACCGATCAAGTAACCGATCAAGTAAGCAAGCCCTTGCAGCGCATCATCGCCGCACTGGGCAAAGACGAGTTGAGCGTTGCCGCATTCATGGCTGCTTTGGGCCTGTCGCACCGGCCCACGTTCCGTCAGAACTACCTGAATCCGGACATCGCGGATGGCTGGGTGGCGCCGACCCGGCCCGATTCGCCGCGCAGCCCGACTCTGCGTTATCGGTTGACCCTGCGTGGACGGCGCTGGTTGGACGGGTCATGAGTCCTTGAACGAAACGGGCCGCCCTGAGGCGGCCCGTCGTACACACGATCTTTGGGAACTCAACCGGGAACTCAGCTGCCCTGCTGGGTCAGCGGCACCACGCGGATTTCGACGCGACGGTTCACGGCGCGGCCGGAGTCGTTGTCGTTGCTGGCGACCGGATAGCGTTCGCCCATGCCGACCACTTCGAAGCGTTCGCGCATCAGACCCTTGCCGGCCAGGTAATTGGAGACCGAGCCGGCGCGCTGTTCGGACAGGCGCTGGTTGGCTTCGTCGCTGCCGACGCTGTCGGTGTGGCCGCTGATCTCGACGATGGTCTGGTTGTACTCGGCCATGCTCGCGGCCACCTGGTCCAGCGCCGGATAGAACTGCGGCTTGAGGTTGGCCTTGCCGAAGTCGAAGGTCACGCCATCGGGCAGATTGAGTTTGATGACGTCGCCGTCGCGGGTGACTTCGATGCCGGTACCGGCGGTGCGGCGACGGAGGTCGGCTTCCTGACGGTCCTGGTAGACGCCGACGGCGCCACCGGCTACGGCACCGACGCCGGCACCGACCAGGGCACGTTGGCGACGTTCGGTGGCGTCGTCGCCGCTGAGCAGACCGGCCACCGCGCCGACGGCTGCGCCGATCAGGGCGCCACGCTGGGTACGGTTAGGGTCGTCGGGGGCATTGCTCTGCCCGGTGTAGCTGGCGCAGCTGCTGAGGAACAGGCTGGCGGCAATGGCGAGAGCAATCGGGGCGTGGGACGACTTGTGCATCGGAAACTCCTGTTGATCGGCTTGGGCGCCGGTAAGCGGAGTCACCTTAGTCACGGGAAGCTGAACAGCGGACTGTCCGGGCGATTTGCGCGGGTGTCGTGCGGAATGCGGGATGCTGTGATGCCTTCGGAGTGCGCAATGGCCACGGAGCCTTTCATGGAGGGTGCCCATAGCCTGAGGTATCCCACATTTCCAGCTTGAAATTAAAGCCATTTTCATTTCTCCCGCAATCACGTCCCTTACCGCCTTCGTCAAGGGAGGTGGCCATACACACAGTCGCAATCACCCGATCGCACGATGGAAATCAGAATATCGTCCGCGCCGTGGGGCGGAAGAAATGGCTGTTCGCCGGCAGTGAAACGGCAGGCAAACGCGCCGCTGCAACCATCACTGCTGGACTGAAGGCATTCGCGGCGGCGCGGCTCACAGCCAGCCACCTTTCTGGCGCTGGGTGAGGCCCTGCAGAAGGACGATGGCGCGTGCGCTGGCGATGCGGCCGTCGATGAGGTCGCGATAGATGCGGTTGGCCATGCGTCGGCGGCGGATCGCATCGAAGCCGTCGATGAGTTTTTCGATTTTGGGAATGGCAAATCGTCGCCAGTGGCTTTGCGTTTTTTTTTCGGACGAGGCGAAAACGCTGCTGTAACCGGCTTGGCGGTTGTGTTCCAGCGCGCGCAGTTGCGTCTGGTAGGCGTCGTTCTGTGCGATGGGGGTGTCGCGCGCGCTGGCGATGGCGTCGGCCAGCCGTTCGTATTCCAGAATGCCGAGCTCCGGCGATTCGGCCAGTGCGCGGACCGCGTCCAGCGCGGTCTCCTGCGGGCGCACGTTCATCCGTTCGATCAGACGCACGTGACGGTCCCATGCCTGCCAGCGATAGACGAAATCCAGGCCGGTGCCTTTGATGTTCTGGATGCCCATGCAGCGGATGCGCAGCCCCGGCGGCGCGGCGGCGACGATGTCGCGGATCAGCGCGTTGCCTTTGGTGTAGTAGTCGCGCACGGTGATCAGGCGCGACGAGAACAGCGCCCAAAGCGTTTGGGAGACGTCCACCTGCAGCGCGCTTCCGCCTGAAGACAGCCGTCCGCGCAGTTCGGCGACGCTGGCCGCTTCGTGCTGGTCGCGGCGGTACTGGTCGCGCAGCGCTTCGATGTGCGCGATGGCGATGCCGTCGATGCCCGCGACGGTAGCGAGCGCGCGCTCGGCGTCTTGGCCGTCGGCGATGTCGGCGATGTCTGCCCCCAGGCCGGCGCAGGCGGCGCGAAAGCGGGCATGCGCTTCCGCTTCGCTGCGCGGGATGCGCCAGCGGCGCAGCAGGGTATCGAGGCCGGCGTGGTGGTCGCGCGAGGTGTCGTCCCAGTCGAAGCCGCCCATGAATTCGTCGAAAGACTCGCGGATGAACTGGTGCAGGCCGTCGAGATTCCCGCCGATCAGCACATGCCGGTCGGCGCCGATGTCGTTGATCAGCATCGCCGCGAACACGCGGCTGCGGGCGACGCGGTCGGCGCGGTTGTTGACGACCGTGCAGGTCCAGATGGCAGGGTCGGTCTCCAGGGTGTGCGCGTGCATTCCGGTGCGCACCCAGTTGCTGATGGTGCCGTGGCGTTCGTTGGCCGACATGCCGTTGATGAACACGATGCGGCGGCGATCGACGACGGCCTCGGGGTAGATCTTGAGCACGCCGAGGTCGGCGACCACATGGTCGGCCATCTCCTTGAGCGCCACATCGCGCGGCAGGCCCAGGTCGGTGTACATGCGGGCCACCAGCGCGATGTTGTACGGGTGTTCCTGATAGGGGAAGCGGTCGAGGATATCGGCCGTGATCAAGCCCGCGTCCTGCCAGTCGACATGAGTGCAGGGGGTTCCGCGCGCGCGCGCGGCCGCTTCCAGATAGGGCCGCATATTCTCTTCGCTGGTGAACAGCTGTCCACCGGCGGGAATGAATTCGGCGATCACCTGGGGCAGGTCCACGCCGGCCGGCCCCTGGATGTCCTCATGGTCGGGAAAGCAGTTGGTGATAGTGGAGACGTCATCGCGCATCCAGCGCTGCTGGAGGATGCGGACGTAGCGCGGATTCAGGCCCATGCACTCCCACAGGTAAACGTCCGCGCCCAGCGCCGCGGCAATGCGGGTGAGGTCGGCCTGCTCCCAGATGGTGGCCTTGTCGTAGGGGCGGAACAGAAACATCTCGTTCAACTGGCGATTGGCGCGCCCATACAGAAACATGGCCTCGCAGCCGGTGGTCTTGGACACCACGGTGAGGCCAAGCCCGGCAAGCACACCGGCCTTGAGCCGCTCGGTGCCCGATTTGCCGCGCGTCCCCCACCCCCCCATCACCAGCGGAATGGCATTGCGCGCGCGGCGGAACAGAAGATTCAGCCGCAGATGCTGGGCGTAGAACCAGACGCTGAGGCCCAGCACGAACATCACCAGCTGCGGGATGTCGTTGTGATACAGCGACTGCGCGTAGTCGCGGATGCGTTCGCCGACCGGCGCGAGTGTGGGCATGGCGAGTGCGGGCATGGCCAGGGCCGCGCGGGCGGGCGCCTGCGGGAAGAATTTCAGCAGCGTGTCGTCCGCCGGGTCCGGCATGCCGTCCAGGCCGGCATGCGGCGTGAATTCGAACGAAATGCCCAGCTCGGCCAGCGCCTGGGCGTAGGCGTCGGGGCCGAAGGGGCTGTCCGAGGTCCAGTTGCGCAGTGCGGCGCGGCGTGAAAAGTCGCGGCTGATGGCCCACTTCGCGCGCAGGCGCGCCCGCAGGGCGAGCGGGACGCTGATCGAGGTGATGCCTTCCGCGGTGACGATGCGCGTGGGCTGCGCCGGCTGGTCCTGATCAAGCGCGGAGAGCACCTGGTCGAGCAGCGGAAGCCAGGGACGCCAGCCGCCCTCTTCCGAAAGATGCAGCGGTTCGCCCGGAACTTTCGTGCGCGAGAGTTCGGCGACGCGGCCGGAGGGCACATGCAGCAGGCCGCGGTAGCCGCGCCCGCGCAGATGCGAGTAATTCTGGCGTTTGTCGGTCGAGGGGTGGCGCAGCTCGTGCAGGAACCGCCACAGCCGGGTGTTCCAGCGGTAGTCCCGGATCACCCGCCAGCCGCCGCGGTGCTGCGTGAGGTCGAAGCCGAACTGTTCGCGGGCCTGCACCGACAGTGCGCGTGCGAACGTGACCGGATCGTGCGCAGGGTCGTCGACGCGGGTGTGGTCGCCCAGCGCGAGTGTGTCCAGTCCGTCCGGAACCCGCCAGCCGAGCGCGCGCGCGCGCAGCCGTTCGCGCGCCTGCGCGGCTTCGCGCCGGATGGGCGTCAGCGGATGGCGCTGGTGGATCGCGGTCAATGCGCGTTCCAACACCAGCGCCCTCTGCGCGTGGTCGCTGGCGCCCGGGGCTGGCAACGGCCATTCCGCGGCAACGCGCAGCGCGGTGCGCGCGACCAGGCCCGAGAGGGCGGGATCGGACAGGCGTTGTTCAAGCCAACCCAGGGCGGTCGCGGCGAGATCCACATCGGCGAGGCGGGTGAGCTCCGGCAGCGCAAGCAGCGCCTGCGCCGCCACCGCTTCGGCGGCGTCTTCCAGCAGGGCCGGGGCGTACATGCGGATCCAGCGCGGGGGCAGATGCGGCAGGGCTTCGGCCACGCCCTGGCGCACGTAGTCGGAGGCGTCGTGCGCGAGCCCGGGAAGCACGCGGGCAAGCACGTGCTCACCCGCGACTCGGGCCAGATGCACCGCCCGGCGGCGCAGGAAGCGTTCGTCGGGATGGGTTTGCTGATCGATCCGCCGCAGCAGCAACGGTGCGAGCTGGTCAGGATCGCGGTAGGCGATGAGTTCCATCGCTTCGCACTGCGTCCAGACCGGAAGCTGCGGATCCAGTGCGATCCGGTACACCGTGCGCAGCAGATCCGGCGCGACCGTGGCGTCGGGCGGCAGCGCGCAGAGCACGCGCCGCAGACAGCGCAGCGCCGATTCGCGGACATTCGGGTGCCCGGGAAACGCAAGCAGCGGGTGCAGGGTGTTGGCGAGATCGAGACGCTGCCACAGCGCATCGACGGACCCGAGGAGATCCTGGTCCGTCGCCAGACCGGCCACCAGCCGCCCGAGCCGTTCGAGCAGGAACATCAGTTCGCGTTCGCAGTCCGCGCGCTCCCGATCGAGCCGGTCGGTCATCGCATCGAGGCCCATCCATCGCCGGAACGCGCGGGCATCGCCGCGCAGCCGGCGGCGATCGGTGCCCAGATCGGCGAGGGTGTCGAGGATGATCCGGCGCCGGGCCGTGTCGTCCGCGGCGGTCTGCAGCTGCTCCTGGCACAGGTGCAGTCGCATGCCGATGCGCGCGTAGCGATCGACCTGCGCTTCGCAGCGCCCGCGCAGATAGCGGGCGAGTTCCACACGACGGCCACCGTGCCCGATGTCGGCGTCGTCCACGTGACGCCTGCCGGGCCAGGCGAGATAGCCGGCCACGGTCCGTTCGACCAGAAACCGGTCCAGACGCGACCAAAGCGGAGTCACGTCCTGTTCCAGTTGAGTGCGCAGCCAGGCGGAATCGAGCGCGATCTTCACGGCGCGCCGTCCTTGCGCAGCGACGGATACAGATCGTGTTCCAGCACGCCGCGCAGCGGCAGCTCGGAACGCAGCAGGTCCTGAAGGCCGCGTCCGCCATGCCGGAACCATTCGAAGCGCAGGCCTGCGGTGGCATCCCGCGCACGCAGGTCGTAGCCGGTGTCCAGGCGCAGCCGCCAACCGTGGACCGGCCCGAGCCAGTAGCCGGTGGCGGAGGCCTCCACGCGCAGCCGGTCGAAGCCGCGCCCGCGGTCCGCGTCGGCGAAGGCATGCCGCCAGTCCATGCCCGCATTGACCACCGCGCGAGGGCCGACGCGATGCCAGTCCAGATTCAGGCGCAGGTGGTCGGGCCGGACTTCTCCCGGCGCATTGCCGACCAGTCCAAGCGTGCCGGTGTAGGCGGTGCGCCAGTCGGCGCGCCAGCGCAGGCGCTGTTCGAGATACGGCTGCACGGGATGATCCAGGCGATAGCGGCTCTGCACGTCGCTGTCGATGCGTTCCGCGTCGCGTGGCGAGATGCGGTCGATGGTGGACGCGTGCGCAACCACACCGGCGGTGGCCGTGAACTCCCAGCGATCGTCCAGCACCAGCTCGCGCCCGACGGCCGCGCGCAGGCGGACAGCGGCGGGCGTGCGGCCGTCGATGCGCACACCGGGCTGATGCAGCACACGCAGTTGCAGGGCCGCATCCCACGGCGCTTCAGGAGCGCGCCATTCCAGCAGCGCTTCGCCGCCGATGGCATCGATACCGGAGGTGTGGCGACGGCCGAAGGCGTCCAGTCGCGCCTGCCAGCGGCCGTCGCGGGATGCCAGACGCCAGCGGGCGCCGGTTTCGAGAAAACGCTCGCCGACGGTGGAATCGGCATCGGGGTCGCGGCGCTGCAGCAGCTGGACATAGGCACCGGGCGTGCGCGGCCAAGGGTTTTCGATTGCGACCTGACGGCCTTCGTCGGAAGACTGCGGCACGCTCAGGCGTTGCTGCACGACAAGGGGGGACGCGGGGGACGCGGCGGAGCCGGTGGCCGCAGAGGTCTCGACGGGCTGGGCAGCAGATGTCTCGGCGGGCTTGGCAGCCCTTGGCATTGCCTGCGCCTGGACCGGCGCGCGCGGCTGCAGCGCGTCCACGCGCAGGGCGGCGGCCGGCAGGCGTTCGCTGCGCAGCAGGGTTTCGCCGGAAGCCACCCACTGCTGGCGCGTCGCATCGCGATGACCATCCCATTCGGTAATGAGCAGCCACTGGGGGAACGGGCTCCAGATCCGCAGCGGCGGCAGGTGGTAAGGCTCGGTGTCGGTCGTTCGCAGGGACGCGCCGCGGTCCACGCGGACACGCAGATACGTCGCCGGCATGGCGGGGCCAAGCCGCAGCGCAACCTCGCCCCGCGCATCGGCGACCACGCGCATCCGGTGCTTTGAGGCGGTGACGAGTGAGGTGGCCTGACCGGGTGGCGTTGCAACCTGCAGCCGCGCCGAGGGCAGAGCGGCGTGCAGCGTCAGCTCCAGGGTTCTGGTCTCGCCCGGCAGGAAGCCCGACAGCCGCCATTCGCGATCCGGCGCGAGCACGATGACATCGTCGGGCAACTCGCCGCCGAGCGCGCTGCGGGCGACGAATTCGGGCGACCGCAGTTGCCCGTCGGCCAAGGGGCGCAGCCATTGGCCGCCGCTGGTCACCAGTTGGCGATGGGGCGCCCAGCGATACGCCGCGCGCAGCCGGTCGCGCAGTGCCCGCAGGTCCGGCGAAAGTGTCTGTGCCGCCGCACGGTGCAGCGCCCAGCCGGCGGCGGACACCGCATCGGCCCGTCCATCGTGCTGCAGCCACAGGGCCTGGATCAGAGCGTCGCGGGCGTCTTGCGGATAGTGCGCGGTCGTCGGCGGCGCGGCGTCCTGCAACGTCAGCAGCGGCGCATCCGCGGAGAAGTTCAGCGATGGGCCGCGTTCCAGCGACGCTGCGGCGGTTGGCGCTGCAGTCGACGCGTCGAGAGCGGGCAGCGTGTCGATACGCAGCGGCAGCCTGATGCGATGCACGCCGTCTTCCTGCAGCCAGCGCATCGTCGCGCCGTGCGGATCGTGATGAAGTGCAGGCTGCGGATCCTCCGGCCCACCCTTCGACTCGGCGCGATCCACAGCCGCCGGGCTTCCGTTCCCTGTCTCGGGCAGACGCCTCAGATCCGCGAGCACCGCCAGATGTTCGCCGCTACCGGGCATCGGCCGGACCTGGAGCGGCACGTCCACGCCATCGGTTTTCAGATCGATCAGAACCACCGGACCGATCGCATCCCGACCTGCCGGCGCTGCAGCTGCAAGCTCCATCGTTGGGATCAAAGGCAGCAGGGCCGCATCCGCCCGGCCGCCACCGATGCCGGGGGTCTCGATGCGCAGCCACTGTAGTCGGTCGCCCGCTGCCGTGCTGCCGGCGGAGCGCAGTTCCAGGCGATAGCGGCCCGGGCCGGGCAGTCGCCAGTGCAGCGGCTGTGCGGACGTGCCGCGCCAGCGCAGCACCGGTGCCGCCTGCGCGTCCAGGGTCAGGCTTTGCCTGCCGGCGGTGGCGTGTGGCGTCAACGGGAAGCCTTGATCATCGGCGACGCGTGCGGCCGGCGCGTCGGCGGTTTCGCCCGCAAGCGCGGCCACGCGGGCGATCCACTGCGCCGCCCGGGGCTCGCCTTCCTGGGCCAGCGCATCGGCCAGCGCGCGCCAGTCTTCAGGCCGGTCGCGGCGGACGGCATGTGCGGCCCGCAACCCGGTGACGAGATCCGGACGCTGTTGGTTGCTGGCCCAGTCGACAAAGGCGGCCTCGGCCTCGGGCGTGGCATCGCCGTCGGCGGCCACGGCCTGGGTCAGCGCGCAGCGGGTCAACACCGGATCGTCGTTGCCCAGCCTGCGCGCCAGCGCGAGGGCCGCCGCAGCCTGGGCGGACGTCGGCGGGCGATCCGGGGTCGCGCAGCGATGCGCCTCGAATGCGGAACGTCGGGCCTGGATCAGGACCGCGGCGGACTGCAGATCGCGGTCTTCTGCCAGCGCCGCAGGCTCGCCGGGCTGCTCGCCGCGCAGCCCGGCGCGCAGCGTCGCGGCCAGACGCTGCAATCCGGGCGTGCCGTCCACTTGCGCCAGCGGGGCGGCAGCCGCGCGATGCCGCTCGATCCGCACCCAGACGCCGCGCAGCGCGTCGCGATTCTCGAGCGCGCGCGGCCGTCGGCCGTCGACATAGACCAGCCGGGTCCGCGCCACATCGATCACGGGAAGCGAGGGAGCCCGCTGCCGGGCGTATGCAAGCCGCCCGTCATCGGCGGTGGCGCGGCGCGTGAGCCGGGCGGCGAGGATCGGATCGAAGACCAGAGACATGCTGCCGCCGGCATCGTCGCGCAGCGCCAGTGCGATGCGCCGCGACGCGGCGATGTCCGCCGACGCGCGTGCGGGCAGCGGTCCGGCGGAAGCCACCGCGATGCGATACAGGGCGGGGCCGTCGCGGCCGTCGGTTTCGCGCAGTTCAAGTTCGCGCAGTTCAAGCGCGGATGCGGGCGGCAGCCAGAACAGGGTTTCCGCATCCGATCGTCCCGCCTCGGTCAGGGTGTCGGCCGCCAGCCAGTGCGGCAGGACGATGTCGGGGCCGGGCACGCGCAGCAGCGCAGGACGGGACTGCAGGCTGGCACCGTTGGCCGCCTGGAGGGGTGTTTCCCGGTAGTAACCATTTCCGCTGAGGTGACGCATCGCGGCGATGGACGGCAGCGACGACAGCGCGCGCCGGTGGCGGGCGTCCGGGCTTTCGTCCGGGGCCAGCGGAAAACCATCGTCGTGCAGCACCCGTGCGCGCGCTGCGGGCGGACTGCCGCGCAGCGGCGCCAGTACCCGCACGAAGCTGCCCGGTTCGCCGGTCAGCATCAACGCACGCGCGCCCTCGGGAAGGACGACGCGCTGTTCGGCGACCGTTTCCAGAAGCCGCTGCGTTCCCCCGACGGTGAACACCCTGCGGATGGCAGGCAGCAGTGGGAGCAGCCCATCGAAAACAGGCTGCCGCCCGACCTGCACCTGCAGTGCGGTGCGGCTGCGGGCGCCGCGGGTGCGGGTGGAGACATCGCGCAGCACTTCGATCAGGACTTCGCCCTCGGTGCCGTCCAGCGCGAACCGGGCTGGGCGGCCCGGCTCGAGTCGCTGCGGATGGTCGATCCGTCCGTGGGCAGCGCGGCGCAGCCCTTGGTCCGGGCGTCGCGGCGCCCGCCACGGGCTTGCCAGGGGACGCCGTGGAATCATTGGAATGTGGAAGGGCCGCGATACGTCGTTGTCGATCAGCATCCACCAGGCCGGTGCGGCGGCGGCCCTGACGGCAGTGGCATCAGCGCCGACTGGGGCGTCCGCGGACACGAACAGGCCGCCGCCCTCGCTGACGTACAGGCGGGTGCCGGCCGGCGGGTCGGGATGCGGTGCCTCCGGGTCGCCGGCCGCGAAGATGCGGTGGTCGGCGGCCCTCGCGGCGGCGGCGGCGCCCAGCCCCAGCATCAGGGCAATGGTGAGGGGTCGCATCAGAGGCATTGCGTCAACGCTTCCCGCGCCCGGGCGTCGGAGAGCAGACGCTCGCGCAGCGCCGGTCCGAGTTCCAGATGCACGAACCGCGCCGGGTGCATGCGTCGCAGCGCACGCCCAACCGGGTTGCCGCGACCGGCCAGGCTGCGGGTCCGCTCGTTCGCGTCCTGGGCTGCGAAGCCGGCTTCGCGGAGGCAGCGCGCCACTGCGGCAAGCTCGGGATCCCCCGCTGCCGCGCCGCCAACCACGATCGCGTCATCGGCCAGCGACAGCTGGCGGGCGGTGTTCGCCGAAAACCCGTGCAGTTGCACCGTACGCACATCGCGCCGACGTTCCGACAGCACCTGTGCGATGCGCACGAAACTGTTGTCCTCGCCGCGGGCGAGGTCGGCCTCCGGGGCGGTGTCGCGGCGCGCGCTGTTGAGCGACAGGCCCAGCAGCCGCTGTTCTTCGAACATCAGCAGGGCGAGCTGCCGGGTGCCGCGGTCGGTATCGCCGTGCGGGGCCTGTACGAGGATCCGCCGGGCCGGGTCGTGCCGGCCTGGGTCGTGGCGCACGGCGAACGCGCCGCGGCCGCTGGCGGGCGCCGCTTCCCGCAGCCACAGCACGCCGTCGCGTCTGCGCACTTCAAGGCCAAGGGCCGTCCAGGCATCGTGGTCGCCCACGGGCTCGCGGCGCAGCGCGGCGGAGAACGCCTCCAGCCAGTCGGCATCGGCGGCCCGGAAACGCTCGGCACGCGGCCGGCGCAGCCAGCGCGCATCGGCGGACAGCGATGCGGCGACCGGGGCGTTACCGGCGGGCGGCTGGCCATGGCCGACTCCGCTGCAGGCGATCAGCAGCGTCAGCGGCAATGCCACGGCTGCAGAACGCAGCGGTTTGGCGGGTTTTTTGACGGGCATTTTCACGGGCAATTCTTTCATGGCCATCGGCATGCGCGACGAGGTCCCTCGGCAGGCGCGCGCCAACATCCAGACGCAAAGCGCCGCCCGGGCAACACGCGGGGAGCGAGGCGGCGGACGCGGGGGTTGATCAAAGGCATTAGTGGACATCCCGGACTTCCGATTCGATGGCGCCGTCGTCGTCCGCGAATACCGACAGACGCGAAGCGACGCGGGCCCGGATCGTACGCATTTCCGGTGCCGGACTCATGCGGAAGACGAGCACGTTCACGTCGCGGCAGTTTCCACAGTACAGGGCGAAACGAAGCGGTCCGCCCTGCGGGGCGGCATCCGGAACGTGGATGCTCCAACGTTGCGGACCAATCCAAGGGCCGGCCGCGGACCACAGCGGCCAGGCCTCCTGCGGCGCCTGCGCGGCATCGCGTCGACGGGCGACCACGCGCTGCGCTCCCGAAGCAGTGTCGAACACGGCCGACAGCGCCGGTGCCGGATGCCCGGCCGGCGCAAACGCCAGCACATTGACGATCTCGCGCGCACGCTCGCGCGGCAGGGCGAAGCGCAGCGGGGCGTTCGGCGTCAGGGTCCACAGCCGGCGCAGGCGCCAGTCGCTGTCTCCGGCGCGGCTGATCATCCAGCGCGCGCCCTTGCCGTCGAGCAACTGCAGACGATGCCGGCCCGGCGGAAGCGGCGGCAGATCGGTCAATCCGGTGCGACCGACGATGGCGATGTCGATCGCGATGCCGTCGATCTGCAGACGCGCGGTAGCGGGCGCCTCGTCCCGACGCAGCCACACCAGCGCCGCCGGCCGGCCCTCGACGACCTGAAACTCGACAGCGCGCGTGGTCAGACTGCGCAGCCGGTCGGGCAGCCCCGAGAGCGGAGCTTCGGCCCCGGGGGCGAGGCGGTCCGGCATCAGCGCCAGCTGTGAACGCGCCAGCCAGGTTGGCTGCAGCGCGAAGTAATTCAGATATGGGCGCGACAAATCCGCGTCATTCGCTCCGGCGGACGGTGGCCGCGGCGGCCAGCGGGGCTGACGCAGGATGTCGTGACTTGCGTGACGCTCGCGATTCCGGGGGTAAAAACTGAACCAGCGCGCGGCGCCCGCATCGCGGCGGTCGCCCTCGGCGTAGACCGTTGCCAGCACCGGGGCGTCGCTGTCGATGCGCAGGCGCCGGGTCGTTCCCGGCACGCTCAGAATCCGGCGTGTGGCGAGCGTCGCGACGGTGTCCGGGGCCCGGGCCGGGCGTTCGTACTGCGCCGGCTGCGGTGTCAGGATGAGCGTTTGCTCCAGCAGGGTCCCGCCTGCGCCGTCCAGCGCGCGCAGCCTCACGTTGGCAGCTGCGTCCAGTGGGCGGACGTTCAATGGGCGGACGTTCAGTGGACGCACATCCACGCGCAGACGCACCGGGCGGCCGTCGATCGGATGGATGCGGTATTCCAGGGGCTGTTGCGGCGAAATCGCGAACGTGGCGATACGCAGCACATCGGGCAGCAGCGGCCGACCGTCGCTCGTGGCCCGCAGCCGGAGCAGGCCGGCGCGCGCGCTGTCGAAGGCATGGACGCCAGCGGGCAGCATGGTGCGCGACGGCGTCGCCGGGGCGGCGACCGCTTTCCAGGTCGTCGTGCGCGCCTGCCCGTCCGCCCACCGATGCATCCGGACCGGCATCGGGCGTCCGTCGCTGTCGATCGCCACCAGATCCACGTCCGTCGCGGTGTCCAGCGACAGCGAGACCGGCAGTCCGGGGCCGATCGGCCAGCCTCCGGGCAGCACGGCAGCGGGCTTCGGCGGCAGCGGGCGCGCGGCCTTGCGCCGCATATAAAGCGTGATTTCGCGATATTGCCCGGGCGGCATGCCGCTCACCGGGGCGGGTTCCAGACGACGACGCGCCAGCTCCAGCCGCACCGATTCCGGAAGCAGACCCGACGGCGTCAGGAAGTCCCCGGTCAGCGCGTCGCGTTCGGAGCGCGACAGCTCGCGATAGCGTGCGCGGGCAGCGGCATCGTCCAGCGAGCGCAACAGGAAGCCGCGCCAGAACACTTTGGCCGGGCGTCCGCCCGGCGTCGCCGGCAGGACCATCGCCTCGACGGTCGCCGCGTGCGGATGGCGTGACAGGTCGACCCACTGCGCCGATGACCAGCGGACCGGCTGCGAGGGCCGCTCCGCGGTGCGTCCGTGTGGCGCTGCGCGCGCGAAGTCCGCAGCGTGGCCGACATACCGCATCTCCTCGCTCAGGACATCGCCGTTGGAGGCCCGGACCCGCAGGCGCACACCGTAGCTGGGCGGCGCGGCGCCCGGGTCCACCACCACGGCGGGATACAGCAGCGCCCAGCCGGCGTGGCCGGTGACGTTGAAGCGGGGCGGCGACTGCTCGCCGGGCACGAAAAACACCAGCGGGCGCTCGCCCTCCTCGCTGTCGGTCATCCTGGACAGCCGCTCCCAAGCCGAAAGCGCCCATGCGACTGCCGCGATCGCCAGCGCCAGCCAACACAACCACCGCAGCGATCTTCCCAAGGTCCTCATGCGCGGATCACCGCCCGCCCGACGGCAGCAGCCAAGCCTGCCGTTCCAGCATGAACCGCTCGGCCAGCGCCTGCCTGCCGCTGGCCTCGCCCGCGGCCTCCACCCTGCGCACACCTCTGGCGTCCGGATCGAGATTGCGCAGCGCCAGTCGCGCGCCGCTGCGCAGTTCCAGCACGCTGTCGCCGGTGGTCGGGTCGATCAGCCGGCGCAGCGTCCAGCCGCGACCGCGCAGGTCGATCAGCGGCGACGGATCGCGATTGGCGACGAAGGCATCGATCAGCGCGCGGACCTCGTCGGGCGGCGGAGTCGCGCCCGTCCAGTCCGTCAGCAGGTCTGCGATCGGCTGCGTCCCGGTGGCGATGCGCAGATCGGCGAACAGCGACACATCGGGGTCGTTCGCAAGCGGCGTACGGAACGCGCGGCGCAGCGTCGGCGAGACCCAGAGCGTCATGAACCGGTGCCGCGACAGCCGGCACGTGGCGTCCGCCTGGGGGTCGGTGGCCTGGAGCGGCCCGCTGCTTTGCGCGCTGCTGCCGGAAATCTCCACCGTGGCGCGTGCGCCACGCAGCGAACCGAGCAGTGCGAGCGCACGGTCGCGCTCAGTGCCGGCCGGCGGCTGGCCGGCAAACGCGACGGTCACGCCGGGCGCGGTGCCGGTGTGCGCGCGCCCGCGCAGCTGCAGGAACCAGATGCCCTGCGTTTCCAGCAGCATCGTCTGATGCACGGCATTGAACATGGTCAGGCGATTGCCCTGTCGCAGAACATCCGCGCGGCCGTCGCTGCGCGCGGCGGCGTGCGCACCGGCGATCAGCAGCGCGCGCGCGCGCAGCTGCGAATACAGCGACGTGCCGTATTCGAGCGACTGCAGCTCCTCGACCGGCCGCGGCACTTCGATCGCCAGATCCGCCGCAGCGCCCATGCGGAACACGTACGTGCCCCAATAGCGGGCGCCAGGGCCGGATTCGCTGAGTGTCAGCTCGCTTAGAATCAGATGGGTGTCGCCGGTATCGCGCTGCCGGTAGAGGATCGATTCAAAGCCCAGCCCGGACGCGGACGCCGCGATCGCGCGCAGGCTTTCGTCGTCGGGCTGCCGCGGGTTCCAGCGCCGGGCGACGTCGAGCGTTGGCAAGATCACTTCCTGCTGCGCATACAGCAGATCGCCCAGATCTGGAACCGCCGCACGTTCGCTGCCGATGGGCGCCAGCGCATGTTTGCGTTCGATCAGCCATTCAAACAGAAAGCCTTCGATCTGCTGGGTGCCGTCGATGCTGCGATAGGCCGTGCGACGCTGTCCGCGTGCGAGCAGGCGCAGACGTGCGGCGCTGTCCAGCAGCAGCTCGGCGAACGGCACTGCGCTTGTATCGCGCAGGACATTGTCGCGATCGCGCCGCCCCCACTGCGGCAGCAAACGGCCGACTTCCGCATCCAGCCAAGCCGGCGACAGGCCCGCCGGCAGGGCGCCCTGAATCCAGAGCTGCGCGCTGCCGCTTCCGCTTCGCTGGCGCATGCCGCGGACCATCAGCACGCCTTCATCGGCCAGCGCATGCGTGCGCGAGAACGGCAGGCGGATGTTTTCCAGCGGATTGCTGCGTCCATCCTGCAGCCGGTTCAGCCGCATGCCGGCCACCGCCAGCAGCGCATGATCGCCGCTGTCCGCCAGCCAGGCCGCGGCCGCCATCGTGCCCGGCTCGTCCAGCGGTGCGGGCACGCTCACGAAGATGCCGGTCCGCGGGGTGAGATTCAGCGCATACAGTCCGCCGTCGCGCCCGGCCTGCCGGTCGATCGCCAGCAACCAGTCGCCGACGCGCTCCAGCGAATAGCCATCCCGCTGCAGACTGGATCGCGCCGATCTCAACAGACCCTCTTCGCCGGTGTCGCGATAGCGCAGCAGCATCTGCAGTCCTTCCATCAGCCCGGCGGCATCCTGGAGCCTGGCGTTGTCGGGTCCGGGCGCCTGCAGGCGGAACAGTTCGCGCTCCAGTTCCGCGACCCGCGCCGGCATCGTTCCCTGATCGGCTGCGATGTTCGTTGCGATGTCTGCGGCGGTGGAGTTTGCAGCGGGGTTTGCATGGGTGTCCGTCGCGATCCGCGTCTGCGGCGTCCGCGCAGCGTCGCCCCATTGCCACGACAGCGCGAAGCCGACGATGTTCGCGATCAGCAACCCGGCGATCGAGGCGGACAGCGTGTTCGCCCCAAGCTGCCAGGTCATCTGCTTGCCGTGCATCTTCACCGCCAGCAGCGTCGAGATCAGATACCCGAAAGCGAAAAAGTCCATCGGCTTGTACTGCGGCGCAATCGCACCCAGCGCAAACCCGATCGCAAGCTTGTAGACATACGCCACGGTCGCGAACAGCAGCAGCAGCCGTGCGCCCTCCATGTTCAGCCTGCGGAACACCGCCAGCTGCAGCACACGCCGCCCCAGCGCGTACACGATGATGGTCTCGACCAGCGTGCTGAGCAGTCGCCAGGGGTCGTACCACAGCAATGCGATCAGCGCCGGCACCATGATTCCGCTGAAATCCCAGCCGAAATTCAGATTCAGGCGCGAGGCGAAAAACGCCGTCGCCAAAATAATCATGTAGGCCTTCGGGCTGGACAGGATGTCCGTGGCCAGATTTTCGTAGACGAAATGCAGGCTCGAAACATCGAAGTTGGTGAAAGGCACCAGCACGTAGCGGGTGATCAGCCACGTGGTGCCGACGTACAGGAAGAAATACGCCAACCCTCTGCGAACCCCGCCGTTCCAGAACTGGTTGGCGGTCAGCGCGACAATGACCAGACCGAAACTGTGAAGATTGCTGCGCCAATCGAACGCGAAGCCGTGCGCGCCGAGCCACATGCCGATTTCCGGCAGTATCCAGACGTCGCCGGCCACCCGCACCAGCACGCTCATCAGCAGGATCCCGAAATAGCGGTCGCGACCGAACAGTTCGGTGCCGTCGGCGGCGCGCATCAGGCGATCGGCAAACAGCCTGACCAGCGCATAGGTCGCCAACGCTTCGCCAAGGATCACCACAGCGGCGATCGGTTTGACGAGCAACATCGGCACCAGATAACCGGGCACGACCAGACCGGCCATGGTCGTGCCGAAGCGCAGATTGAAAAAGGCCACCACGCACAGCCCAAGCCAGACGGTGGTGATCACCGAGCTGTCCAGCGCCTGCGGCGGAAAAATCGGAAGCTGCATCGGAGCCGGCTCAGTCCGGCGTCGGAACGCGGATCGTCACGACGAAGCCTTCGCCCAGCGCGCTTTCCACGATCAAAGCGCCGCCCGCATCGGCCACGTCCTTGCCGCAGGCGAGCAGATGTTCGAGCGGATCGTCGAGGTTCGCGCCGGCCGCGGCATGCGCCCGGAGGTCGCGCAGATGCCATTCCGGCACACCGAAGCCCTGATTGACCAGGCGCAGCGACGACATGCCCGCTGTGCAGCGCGCTTCGCACGACAGCGTGCTGTCGTTGGCGGCATCGTGGGTGAGCAGGGACAGCGCGGCGTCCAGCAGTTCCCGGCCGCGGTCGGGCGCGATCGCCGCGCGCAGCGCAGGGTCGCCTTCGATCCGCAGAATAAGGCCGCGTTTCTGCAGCTCGGGGAATATCGCATGCGCGGCGCTTTCCAGGATCAGCTGCAGATCGCAGACGCTGCGGTCCCGGGCGTCGGTCATCCGCTCCAGGTGCAGATGCCGTCCAAACCCATCCAGTGCGCGCTGCAGCCGGTCGATCCGCGCCAGCGTTTCCGCGCGTTCGGGCGCAGGGGTCGCCTCGCTGTTCAACAGCGACCTCAGCGCATCGAATTCGCTCTCCAGATCGTGGGTCAGCCGCTCGCCCGCATCGCACAGCGCCGACAGGCGCGTGTCCGGGCGGGTGGACGGCAGCAGTTCCACCACAATGGCGTGGGCGATCAGCGCGGCTGAGCGATCGCCCCGACCCTCCCGGCGATGCGCGTCGCGCCCTACCGCATACGCGCGCAGGACGGTGGGTGCGGGAGCGAACCTGGAAGACAGCGGGTGTTCCAGAATCGCCCCGTACAGCAGCATCCGGCGGGTTTCGCGGAAGGCATCCGCTTCGCTCATGCCGCACAGCGCCGAAAACATCTCCTGCAACCGCATCGACAACAGCGATATGCCGCACGTGCGCGCAAAATCGCCAAATGCGGGATTGCTGAACAATATGTGCCCGTCCAGTGCCAGCGTGGCGCGGGGCTCCGGCGAAGCAGCCAGCAGCTCGCGCACCACCTCCAGCTGATGGGCTGCATCCGCCGCTACGGCGTGCAGATCCGGTGCGCTCGCAGCGCCGGGGGGGCGGCGTCGCACCGCATGGCGCGAGCGCTGCAGGCGCATCGCCGCAGCATCCGCATAGTCGGCGATCTCCTCCAGCAGCCGCGGCGCTGCGGTGAAGCGGCTGTCTTCCAGTTCGATCACCATGAACCCGTAGGCCTCGCCTGCACGGCGCAGAGCCACCAGCACAATCCGATGGCCGTCGATATCCTGCGCTGGAGACGCCCCGGCCGCAGGCGCATCGGCGGACTGCAAGGACAGCGCAAGCTCCATCGCCCGCCCGGAGGCCATCGATTCGCTGAACGGTGGGTTGCGATAGTCCAATCCGGAGCCCTGTCCGGAGCCCCGGCCAGAATTCGATCCGATCGCTTCCAGTCCGATCGCGCCCAGTCCAGACGCTCCCGGCGGCTCCGTCGCAGCCGGTTCCAACAGAGAAGATCCGGGCGGCAATCGGAGCATCCAGCAGCGGCGGGCGCCGAAATGCGCGCTGGCAAGGCCGGCGAGCGTCGTCCATTCGCGGGCCTCGGGCGGCACTTGGGCCCGCCAAGTCTCATGCCCAGACCGCGTCGTCGCCTGCAGCAGCAGGGCCTGCAGGCGCTGCAACTGCCGGGAGACGCTGTAGCGCATTCCGGCCGCATGCCAAACGCCCATGCCGGCCATCATCGCCAAGGTCGAAGCCTGCGGCACGAAAATCCGTCCCCAGCGCATCAGCGCGGCCGATGCGGCCAGCGAGAGCAGCGCGAGTGCGGCGCTGCGCAGCCAGATGGTCCGTTGCGAAGTCTCCGCTGCCAGCCACCACAGCCACAGCGCCGCGGCCATGAAAAGCCACAGCGTCTGATAGGGAAGGCGGACCCAGCGCACGGCCTTGCGGTCGAGCAACGATTCCAGCATCAACGCATCCAGGGTGGTCGCATTGAGCGGTCCATCGACATGCTGCAGCGGCGTCGCGTAAACGGGGCGACTCCAGCCACGATCCAACAGTACGATGCGACCGCCGACCATCGCCGCGAGGCTGCTGCCGGCGAAGTCCGCACCCAGCACATGCTCGGCCGCGAAACGCGGAATGGCGGTCGATGTGGGGATCGAGAAATCGGGCGACAGAGCGCCGCCCTCCGGCCAACCGCCCGGTGCGGCATCGGAAAGTCTGGCGCAACGCCCGGCGGCATCGGACAGGTACCGCACAGCGAGCCCCGCGCTAACCACAGGAGCGCAGCGGGCGCGTCCATACACCGCAGGTGCGACGATGGCCGTCGCGCCGGCCGCGCGCAGCTGCGCGGACACCTTCCGTTCCTGCAGTTCGCTGCCCGTGCCCAAGTCAACAATCACCACCCGGTCGGGAGCGGGCGTGTCCGACGGCAAACGCGAGAAACCGGAAAACAGGGTGGTATCGACCGGCGCCAGCAGACCTAGCGCCGACAACGCAAGCGTCATCAAGCAGATGGCGGTGATCGCAAGATTCGCATTCGTGTCTCCGACGCGCACGGAGCGCCACCGGCGGCCTGCTGGGAATGTTCGCAATATGAGTCCGAATCGATACGTCGTTGGGAGTCGTTCCGCACTTTTGCGAAACGCTGCGCAGTCGATACCGGCCGCTTGTGAGAATGTTACATACGCGCAGAGGAATTGTGCAAGCTGTCGCAATTTCGATCGGCTCGGCATTTCAAAGCCCGCGAATCAGGCCCTGACTGCATCGCGCGGCTGAGCCATCGCGCAGGACGGTGCGCACTGGCGGCGGGTGGTGGCGTCGCCCGCGCTGAAAGAATTCTGGCCTTGCGCGCGATTTGACTGCTGGCCGACACGCAGGTGACGGTGATCGACAAGGATGCGGCAAGCGCTTTGCTGGCGTCGGCCATCGGGCCATTGCTGACTCAACGGCACGATCGCCTGCTGCACGTGAAAATTTCTCAACAACCGGTCGACCGCATTCAGCGGCACATGAGAAAAGGTGGCACCCGGCCAGAAACGCGACAAGCCCGTCATGGTTAAACGACGGCCTTCGATCAATGCCACCAGTGCTGCAGAAACACCCTGTGGCGCTTTGCATGCGTGGAGCCCAGCACCGGGGCCACAGATCAGAGCAATATCCCACTTGCGTGCATGACGTGGCCCTCAGGCGTCGACACCCCCAGGATAGAACTGCGTCATGCACGCGCTGTTTTTTGCAGACCGAAAATGTTATCTGCTTGATTTTTAAAGAAAAAAATGTGGAGATACCTCAGGCCGCACGCGCACCCCATGGAGATGGCAAGCCAGCGAATGATCAGTCGCCGAAACGCCAATCGGCACCAGCGCAGATCAATCCAGCAACGCCTCAGCCGCGACCGAATCCAGCGGATCTTCCCAGCGCCCCATCAGGGTGAGGTACAGCAGCTTCTCGAATTCGGCGCCGAAACGGCGGATCACCGCGTCGGGATCGGGTACGAGTTTGCCGTCGGCGATCAGACCGAAATGGACCTTGCCGTTGTAGCTGAGGATCGACAGACCAATGCCGATGCTGCCGGTCTGCGGCACCCAGAACATCATTTCCTTGATCTTGCCGCCGGCCAGATACAGCGGCTGCTGTGGCCCGGGGACGTTGGTCGCGACGGCCGTCGCCTTGCGGCTGAACAGCTCCAGGGCGAGTTCCTGCACGGCCGCGGGCGCCATACCAAGCGCGGCCAAAAGACCATATGCAACAATGGCTTGTCGCGAATTCTTCAACTGATTCATGCACTCGGCGACATGCTCCAGCCGCCGGATCGGGTTGCCAATGCCGACCGGCAGATCAAGGAAGACCAGACCGAAGTGATTGCCGAGCTTACGCGCGTGCTCCAGCGGGCGAAGGTTGACCGGCACGGTGGCGCGCAGGGTCATGCCTTGGACATGTTCGCCGCGTTCGATCATGTAATGGCGCAGCGCGCCGGCGGCGGTGGCCATCAGCACATCGTTGACGGTGCAGCCGCAGGCGCGGCCCACGGCTTTGACTTCTTCCAGATCCAGCGGTGGCGCCCAAGCCACGCGTTTGCTCACCCCGAGCTTGCCGCGCAGCAGCGACGGCGGATCGTCGGGTAGCGCGAGCGCCTGAACCAGTTCGCGGGCGATGTCGCCGCCCTCCTTCGCCAGCACGCCGGCGAGGGTTGGGTCGCGGTACATGTCCATGCCCTTTTCGAGCATTTTCGTCCCGAGCTTGGTGTAGCGCTCCACCGCGCCGACGCGGCGCGCGACCTTGGCGCCGTCCTGTTTCAGCCAGGCCTTGCCCAGATCCGCGCCCTTGCCGGGCTCGCGGGCGGTGTCGGTAAGCGACAGCAGCACCTGGACCAGGGCGATGCCATCGGCGTAGCTGTGATGGATCCGCGACACCAGCGCCGAACCGCCGTGATATTTCTCGACCAGATGGAACTGCCAAAGCGGCTTGGTCTTGTCGAGCGGACTGGAAGCCAGTGCACTGACGAAGCGTTCCAGCGCCTTCTGGTCTGCGCGGCCCGGCAGCGCCGAAAGCCGCACGTGCCAATCCAGATCGAAGTCGTCGTCGGTCTGCCAGGCCATGCCGCCGGGGGTTTCAACCGGTTTCATCCGGAAGCGCGAGTAATCGAGGAAGCGTTTCTCGACGACCTTCTTCAGTCTGGCCAGCGTGATCGGCTCGTCGAACATCAGCACGCCGGTGATCATCATCGGGTTGGTCGGCCGCTCCATCCGCAGCCATGCGGTATCGACGCGCGACATCGATTCGCGGCGCGGGCGCTTCGATGCAGGCTTGGATGCGGCGGACTTCTGTTGTGCCATGGTGCTCTCCCCGGGTCGTCGCGAGTGAATCACGCGGGGCAGCCGCGGTCAACGCGAACCGGGGTCAAGCCGAACAGTGGGTGCTCACTCGCCGTCGCCACCGATCCGTCGATACGCATCCAATGCCGCAAGCCGCCCACGGGCGAGATCGACGATGGGTTGTCGCGTGTAGTCCGGCGCGTAGCGCGCGAGCGTCAGCGGGTCGGTCCACGGCGCGAAGCGCAGTTTCGGCGGCAGCTTCGCCAGTTCCGGCACCCAGCGCGCGATGTAGGTCGCGTCGGGGTCGAATTTCTCGGCCTGGGTCACCGGGTTGAAGACGCGGAAATACGGCGCGGCGTCGGCGCCGGTGCCGCCGATCCACTGCCAGCCGAGGGTATTGTTGGCGAGGTTGGCATCGACCAGGGTGTCCCAGAACCAGCGCGCGCCCTCGCGCCAGTGATAGCGCATGTGTTTGCACAGATAACTGCCGACGATCATGCGCACGCGGTTGTGCATCCAGCCGGTGTGCCACAGCTCGCGCATGCCGGCATCGACGATGGGCACGCCGGTGCGGCCGTGACGCCAGGCGTCGCGCATGAACGGACTGACCTTCGCCCACGGGAAATCGGCAAAACGCGGGTTGAGGTTCTGCTCGGTGGTGTGCGGAAAGTGATGCAGCAGATGGTGGGCGAACTCGCGCCAGCCCAGTTGCCGCAGGTAACCGTCGATCTCCTCGGCCAGCCGCGGCGTGCGCAGCGACAGCAGCACGGTGGCAATGCGCCAGGGCGCGATCTCGCCGAAATGCAGATGCGGCGACAGCCGCGAGGTGCCGGAATGGTCGGGGCGGTCGCGGTCGCTGCGGTAATCGCGCAGCGCGCCCTCGGCGAACACATCCAGCGCCGCGCGCGCACCCGCTTCGCCGGGCTGCCAGTGGTCCCGAAAGCCGGCGTCCCAGCCCAGCGTTGGCAGCAGTTTCAGGGCAGCCAACGGCAATCCCTTCGGGCCGTCGTCGACCGCCGGAAACGTGGTGGGTGCGTCGTGCAGCATCGGCAGATGCAGGATCGCGCTGGCCGCGCGCCAGAACGGGGTGAAGACCTTGTACGGTCCGCCCTGTTTGGTCGCGACCTGCCAGGGTTCGAGCAGCAGCGCGCCGTTGTGGCTTTCCGCGCGCAGGCCCTGATGCTTCAACGCGGATTTGATCGCGGTGTCGCGTTTCTCGATCGCGGGCTCGTAGCGGCGGTTCCAGAACACCGCGTCGGCATCGCAGGCGGCCGCGAGCGTCTGCAGGGTCTGCTGGGTCGGCGAATGAAAGATCCGCAGCCGCGAGCCACGCTTGCGCAGATCCGCATCCAGCGCGGCCAGCGAGCGATGGCGCCACGCCTCTGCGGCGGCGCCGGGCGCCCATGCGCCCTCTTCTTCCGGCGCATGGATATAGACCGGGATCGGCGTATAGCCGGCGTCCAGCGCGGCCTGCAGCGCCGGGTTGTCGGCCAGGCGCAGGTCGTTGCGGAACCAGACGATCGCGTTCGCCATCAACTCACCTTCACCGGGGGTCTCACGCCAAGAAAGCCGCCGTCCACAGCGATGACCTGCCCACTGATCCATGCGGCACGCTGCGAAATCAGGAACGCCGCGAGTCCGGCGGCATCGGCGGCCTCGCCGTGGCGTCCCAGCGGATACTGCGCGGAAACCGCTTTGCGCGCCAGTTCGCTGGACACGAACCGGGCGGTGGCCGGCGTTTCCATCAGCCCGGGCGCGACCGCGTTCACGCGCAGACCCAGCGCCGAAAAATCGGCGGCCAGCGAACGGGTCAGCGCTTCCACGCCGCCCTTGGCCATCGCGATGGCGGCGTGATTGTTCACACCCACGCCGGCCGCGACCGAACTGAACAGCACCAGCGCACCGCCGCGTTTTTCGGCCTGCAGCGCCATGGTGTAGGCCTTGGAGATGAAGAAGGCGCTGTCGAGATTCGCCGACAGGCAGTCGCGATATTGCTGCTCGCTGGTGCGGGCGATGGGAGCGATCAGCACCGCGCCGGCGCAGTTCACCACCGCGTCGGGCGCTGCGCCGAACGATGCCTTGGCGGCATCCACCGCAGCGCGCGCGCCGGCTTCGGTGGACACGTCCGCTTCGATCGCGAAATCGCCGTCGGCCGCCGCGATGCGGGCGCTGTCGCGGCCCACCAGCGCAAGCCGCCAGCCCTCGGCGCGCAGGATCTCGGCCAGCGCGGTGGCCACGCCGCCGCTGGCGCCGGTGATCAGACAAGTCCGGATGGAATCATTCATGGCTGAAGCCTGCTCTGTGCGGGAAACAGAGGACTACGGTTCGCCAGGCACGGAAGATGCAGTCTTCGCCAGCGTCGCGCGAAGCGCGGAGGCGCGTTCGCGGATCGCCTGGATGCGTTCGGGCGCCAGCCGGTCGAGGTTGCGCCACTGCATGCCGGCGCGCGGGTGGTCGCGGAAGCGCGCGGCGTGGCGGTCGAGGAAATCCCAGTACAGCGTGGTGAACGGGCAGGCCTTCGGGCCCAGCGCCTCGCCCGGGTCGAAGCGGCAGCCCGCGCAGTGATTCGACATGCGCTTGATGTACTGGCCCGACGCCGCGTACGGCTTCGACACCATCTTCCCGCCATCGGCGTACTGGCTCATGCCCAGCACATTGGGCAACTCCACCCACTCCACCGCATCGACGTAGACCGCGAGATACCACGCGTGGATCTCGCGCGGCCGCACGCCCAGCAACAGCGCGAACAGCCCGGTCACCATCAGCCGCTGGATGTGGTGCGAATAGCCCAGATCCAGCGTCTGCCGCAGCGCGTCGCGCATGCACGCCATCTGCGTATCGCCGGTCCAGTACAGCGCAGGCAATGGTTCATCGGCATTGAGCGCGTTGTCGTCGAGGAAGCCCGGCATGCGCAGCCAATACACGCCGCGGACGAATTCGCGCCAGCCCAGGATCTGGCGGACGAAGCCTTCCACCGCTTCGATCGGCGCCCTGCCCGCGCGCCACGCCGCCACCGCGGCATCCACCGCGCGCCGCGGCGACAGCAGTTTCAGATTCATCGCCGCGGACAGCCGCGAGTGGTACAGCCACGGCTCGCCGGACCAGATCGCATCCTGATAGCGCCCGAATAGCGGCAATCGATGCTCGATGAAATCGTCCAGCGCCTGCTCCGCCTCCGCGGCCGTGAGCGGCCAGTCGAAGCGGTCGAGCGTGCCGGGGTGATCCGCAAACCGCGTGTTGATGAGATCGATGACCTCGCGGGTCACCGCATCGGCCGGAAACGCGCGCGGCGCCGGCAGCGCGCCCGGCCCCTGCTTGCCGAAGGTGCCGCGGTTGTCGGCATCGAAATTCCACTGCCCGCCCACCGGCTCGCCGTCTTCGATCAGCACGTCCTCGCGCTTGCGCAGCCAGCGGTAGAAATATTCCAGCCGCAGCTCCTTGCGGCCTTTCGCCCACCCGGCGAAGTCGCCCGGGGTCGAATAGAAATGCAGATCGGGACGCTCGGCCCAGTCCACGCCGGCATCGCGACAGACCTGCGGCAGCGACTGCGCCAGGCGCCATTCGCCGGGCTGCACTGCGACCACACGTGCGGGTTTCAACGCAGCCAGATCCGCCGCCAGCGCTTTTTCCAGCGTCGCGAAATCGTGCGTCTCCAGCGCGCGATACTCGACCCGCCAGCCGCGCGCGACCAACACATCGCGGAAATGGCGCATCGCCGCGAGGAACATCGCGATCCGCGGCCTGGTGCTCCAGACCTGGGTGGATTCGTGGGCGACTTCGGCCATCCATACCGCGTCGCGCGCGGGATCGAACTCGGCGAACGCGGCGGAATCGGCGTCCAGCTGATCGCCCAGCACCACGACCAGATTGCGGATCTGCGTTCCAGACTTCATGCGGTGCGGGTCAGGCCTGCGCCCTGCCGGCACCGTGGTATTCGCGCGGAATCCGCTCGTTCAGGCCGGTGAGAATTTCGTAGGGAATGGTGCCTGCCGCCTGCGCCACCGCTTCGCAGCTGATGTCGCCGGCGGTCGCGCCGTCGCCCTGTCGGCCGATCAGCACCACCTCATCTTCGTTGTAGGCGGTGCCGCTGGCACCGATGTCGACCATGAACTGATCCATGCAGATGCGCCCGACGATCGGGTAACGCTGTCCACGGATCAACACCTCGCCGCGCGACGACAGCGCGCGCGGATAACCGTCGCCGTAACCGATGGGAACGGTCACCACCCGCGTGTCGTGCGCCGGCGCCCAGGTCGCGCCGTAGCTGACCGGATGCCCGGCCTTGACCACCTTGAAATAGACCACCTGCGAGACCAGCGACAGCGCCGGCTTCAGCACGACCGTCGGTCGCGACGCGGGATCGGGCAGTACGCCGTACAACGCGATGCCGGGGCGCACCATGTCCAGATGGGTGTCCGGGAAATGCAGCACGCCGCCGGAATTCGCCAGATGACGCAGCGGCATCGGCGCGCCGATGCGCTGGAAGTGCGCACAGACGTCCAGGAAGCGTTCGAGCTGCAGTGCGGTCATCGGCGATGCGGGATCGTCCGCGCAGGCCAGATGCGAATAGACGCCTTTCACCACGCACCACTTCGACGCCGCAGCCGCTTCCACGAACGGTCCGGCGCTGTAGCTGTGCACGCCGATGCGTTCCATGCCGGTATCGATCTTGAGATGGACGGTCGCCTTGCGCCCCAGCGCCTCGGCTGCGGCTTCGACCTGACGCAGCTTGTCCAGCGACGACACGGTGATTTCGAGATCGTGGACGATGAACCGCGCCACCTGCGGCCCGTAGATACCGCCCATCACCAGGATGGGCAGGTGCACGCCGGCCTGCCGCAGCGCGATGCCTTCTTCCACGAACGCCACGCCGAGCTGTTCGACGCCCTGCGCCTGCAGATGTAAAGCCACCGGCACCAGACCGTGGCCGTAGGCGTTGGCCTTGACGATGCCCATCACCGGCACGCCGCAGTGTCGACGCAGGGCGTGCAGGTTATGGGTCAGCGCATCCAGACCGACGCGGATCCGGGTCGGGCGCTCGCTCGCTTCCGCGTGCCGCTGGCTGGACGGGTCGAAGTCGGCGGCGTCGGAGATGGCGTCGAATCTGGGCATGCGCCATTTTAGCGGCCGCGGCGCCGGATAATGTTCCTCGCAGCGGCTCTGAACGCTGGGCGCACACCACCGCCGACATTCCGTCGGCGGTGGTGGTTTGCGAGAACCGATCGGCAGATGCCGATCAACAGCCCATCAGAACCGGGTCACCTGGACCACGGCGCTGGCAGTGCCGCCTTTCCTGTCGCTGATCGTGTACTCGAACGTGACCGTCCCTCTCCACGACCTCCACGGCGCCGAGAAACGAACCTGGTCGCCTTCGATCGAAACGGTGCCCTGGGCCGGCTGGGTCAGGCCGGTGATGATCAGCTTGTCGCCGTCGGGATCGCTGTCGTTGTCCAACACCGGAATCAGGATCGACACCTGCCGCGTCACGATGCTGTCCTGCAGCGCCACCGGCGGCTGATTCGGCGCCGTCACGCCGATATCGACTTCAGCCTCGCGCACCGCGCTGCCGTACTGCACGCGGTAGCGGAAGCTGTCGCTGCCGGAATAGCCCGCCTGCGCCGTGTAGGTAACGTTCGCGCCCGCCAGCGTCGCGCTGCCGTGGGCCGGCGCACGCACGATCGCGTACGACAGGCTGCCGCCGTTGCCGATCGCGCCCGGCAGCGCGATCGACGTCGGCGTGCCGGCCAATGCCGTGGCCGATACCGGCGCTGCATTCAACGATGCATAGGTCTGCAGGAAACGCACGCCGCCGGTGACCGACACCATCAGCAGCGAACCATCCTTCGACAGCCGGGCGCGACCCTGCTCATAGGCGTTGTTGCCGACCCATGCGAAGGCGTCCTCGAAATCGTGGCTGGCGGTCTGGGTGAAGGTGTTCATGTCGTACACCCGCACCTGTCCACCGCCGGTCCACGGGAAGTACGCAGTACGCTCGACCGGGTGATAGGCCACGCCGATCGGCTGCGGGCCGGCGTATTGGCCGATGGTCGCGACCTTCTGGTAGGCATCGTTGTAGACGAAGGTGCCGCCGTAGGTGGGAATCGCGAACTGGCTGCCCAGGCGATCGGTGGCGATCTCGAAGTTGAACCAGCCCGTGCCGTTGGTGTAGCCGTCGCGACGCACGACCTGCCCGGTCGGGATGTCGATCAGCCCCCAGGAACCGTCGGAGATATTGGACTCGGCGAAGGCCACGGTATCGCCGTCGCCGCTGGTCGACAGCATCGTCGCCTGCCGCACCGACGCCAACTGCGTCCACACGCCAGTCGCCGGGTCCAGCTGGCGCAGCGGCGTCCAGCCCGAACCCCAGAACTCCGTGGTCGCGTACAGCTTGCCGTCGGCCGCGAAGCGCACCGAGTACGTGCCGCTTTCGTAGCTGCCGTTCTTGGTGAACGGCAGGATGCGGGCGGTCAGGTCGTTGAGCGAAACCAGATGCACCCAGCCGCTGGTGCTGCCGGACAGGTCGTCGGCCACGGCGAGCGTGCCGTTGTCGGCCGAGAGATCCAGACCCTTGAGCTGGCCGCCGAGCACGATCGGCGACAGGAAGCCGCCGCTGGCGATGTCGTAGCGCAGGACTTCACCGCCCTGACTGATGTAGATGAGGCCGCGGCTGTCGTCGTGAACCATATCCACGCGCTGCGGTGCCGGAATGAGCGTCCCCGCCGCCGATGCGGGCAATGCCGCGGCCAGCGAAACCGCGACGAGCGAGCTTGTCAGCGCAACGATGCCCAGCATCGTGCGCGGAGCGTATCGAATCTCCATGTGATCTCCTGATGTGTGGTTTTCCAGGGCCTGGGACGGGCGGACGGCGACATGCCTACACACCTCGAATCCAGAGGAAAATCATACATCTAGGGTCTCTCACGGACTGAGACTGAACGGCTTCCGCAACGCGCATTGCGCGTTGCGGAAGCGGTGTGCGGATCAGCGTCTGCCGTTCGGATAACGCGTCTTCAGCAGCGTTTGATAAGTCGCGGGATGATGCTGGTGCAACGCCTGCAGCGCCCAGATATCGCCGTCGAGAATGCTGTGATCGAACGCCCCGGGCAGCAGCAGACCCGGCTGCGGATGCGCGTAACCGATGCCCGCCTTTGCCGCGTCGGCGAACAGATCCTCCACCGCATCCTTGTCGATGCAGCCCCAGTGGAGGTCGTAGGGCACGTAGATTTGCTGGATGCCGGGATACGACCACCAGCACAGCGGCGCGACGTCGAGGCTGTTCTGGATCCGCCACAGGAAGCCCTGATCGTTAGGCAGGATCGAATTGAAGTAAGCGTTGAATCCGCTGCCGCCCGCGGTCAGCCCCGCGAACGACCACAGCGCCATGTTCGTCACCGGCCCGGCGCCGTACAGCATCGCGTTGAGATAGGCGAACAGCGTCGGCGTGAGCGTGCCGCCGAGGCTGTGGCCGGTGACGTAGAGATACCGCGGCTGCAGCGCGTTCAGGAATTGCAGCATCGACGCGCCCGTGCGCGGGTCGTGCAACTTCAGCAGATCGGACATGCCGTTGAACGAGCCCTGCGCGATCAGCGCATCCGCCGGCACCCCCGGCGGATTGCCCGGCAGCGTCCCGAAGGGCTGGGTCTTGGCGAGGTCGAAATCCTGCTTGCGCCAACTGACGATGCTGTCGAAATTGGTGCCGCGGATCACGACGAAGTATTCGCCTGTCCCGGTATCGCCGGCGATGTAGGCGCGGCTGTAGGAAATGTCGTCCCAGCTCTTCAGCTCCGCCGGTCCCCACACGACCTGCAGACCGGTCTGCGAAGACACTTCGCCGTGGATGGCCGACATGTCGTCGTAGGCGATCGCGCACAGCGCGATCGAAGTGTTCGGGTAGAAGTCGTAATTGCGGCCGATGTTGTCGAAGACGTCCATGCTCTTTCCTGGGCGGTACCTGTTGAATGTCGCCACGGGCCCGAAGCGGCGCCCGCCTCATGCCTTGCGGTTTTTGCGCATTGCCCCCTGTTCTCCGCCCGCTCCCGGCGCATGGCGGGAGCGGGACGACTCACAGATTCTTCAACGCTTGCGGACCGTCACTTTCGCTCTCGCGAGTCCGCCGCGGCCATCGGACACCGTGTAATGGAAGGTCGAATCGCCCAAGCGCCGCGCGTCGGGAATGAACTTGATCTGCCTGCCCTCGATGATCGCCTGTCCGTAGCGCGGCTGCGTCACCGCCACGATCCTCAGCGCGTCGCCGTTCGCGTCGCGGTCGTCCGCCAATACCGGAATCGATACCGGCGCATTGCGCACGACCGCCGCGTTGTCGGTTGCGACCGGCGCGACGTTGGGCGGAACGACCTGCAACGTCACCAGGGCGTCGCGGGTCGCGAAACCATAGTGGGTACGATACAAGAACGTGTCTGTGCCGATAAAACCATCGCGCGGGAGATAGGTCACCGTGCCGTCGTAGATCGATACCCGTCCGTTTTCCGGCGCAGTCACGATGCTGTATGTCGTCCTGTCGCCGTTGCCGATGCGTCCGGACAGACCGAACGATGTGCGCTCGCCCGGAAGCGCCGAAACCGTGACCGGCAATGCCTCCAATGGCGCATACATGCGCAGCACTCTGACGCCGCCGCTGACGGTCACCATCAACAGCGAACCATCGCGCGAGATGCGGATCCGTCCCTGCCCGTAGGCGGAGTTGCCGGTGTGCGTGAAATCATGCTCGAAATCGTAACTCGCCAGCTGGTTGAACCCGTCCATCTCGTAGACGCGCACCTCGCGCGTTTGCGCCCACGGGAAATAAGCGACGCGCTGGACCGGATGGTAGGCGGCGGCGATCGGCTGCGGCCCCGCGTACACGCCGAGCGTGCCGACTTTTAGATATATTTCGTTGTAGATGAAGGTGCCACCATAGGTCGGGATCGCGAACTGGCTGCCGAAGTGATCGGTGGCGATTTCAAAATTGAACCAGGACGTTCCGTTCTCGTACCACTCGCGACGTACGATCGAAGCGGTCGGAATGTCGTTCAGACCCCAGCGGCCATCCGAGATGTTGGATTCCGCGAACGCAATCGTGTCGCCATCGCCGCTTGCGGACAGCATCGTGTCCTGCCTGACCGATGCCAGCGTTTTCCAGGTATCGGTCGCAGGATCGAGTTGCCGCATCGGCACCCAGCCGGAACCGAGGAACTTGGAGGTCACCCGAATCGTGCCGTCCGAAGCGAACGCCACCGAATAGGCGCCGCCTTCATAGGCATCCTGCTTGTCCACGGAGACCTTGCGCGAGGCCAGGTATTGCAACCCCGACAGATGCTGCAGCGATACCAGATAGACCGAGAGTTGCGTGGACGATGAGGTCGCGTCGGCGACCACCAATGTCTGGCTGTCGGGGGAAATGTCGATCCCGACCAGTTGACCGCCGAGCGCGATCGGCGACAGGAACGTTCCTGTCGCAAGATCGTAGCGGAGCACTTCGCTGCCGCTGGTGATGTAGACGACGTTGCGCGCATCGTCGTGGACCATATCCTGACGTTGCTGCGCCGGCACGAAAACACCGGCGGCCATCGCAGCAGGCGCGGTCACCGCCGCAACGATTGAAAGCAACAGACTCCAAACTGCATGCTTCATCTTCATGACACCTCCGATATGTCGGCCGTTCCACGGCCAGGATGGACCTATCTTGGGAAACTTCCGGCTTTTCGCCTATGCCGCAGGCTTACTCGAAACTCCCCGTCGCATCGAACGAAAGATTATCGAACCGCGTGTACTCGCCGAAGAACTTGAGCTTGAACGATCCCGTCGGGCCGTTACGCTGCTTGCCGATGATGATTTCGGCGAGGCCCTTGTCCGGGGAGTTTTCCTTGTTGTAGTAATCGTCTCGGTAGATGAAGACGATCATGTCGGCGTCCTGTTCGATGGCGCCGGATTCGCGCAGGTCGGCCATCACCGGGCGCTTGTCGGCGCGCGTCTCCAGCGAGCGGTTGAGCTGCGAGAGCGCGATCACCGGCACGTTGAGTTCCTTCGCCAGGCCCTTGAGAGAACGCGAGATCTCGGAAATTTCGGTCGCGCGGTTCTCGCTGTTGCCGGGCACCGCCATCAGCTGCAAGTAGTCGATGACGATCAGGCCCAGGCCGTGTTCACGCTTGAGGCGGCGCGACTTCGCGCGCAGGCCTTCCGGCGACAGGCCCGGGGTGTCGTCGATGAAGATCTTGGTTTCCTTGATCATGCGGATCGCGCCGCTGACCCGGCTCCAGTCCTCGTCTTCGAGCTGGCCGGTGCGCAGGCGGGTGGCATTGACGCGACCATTGGCCGAGATCAGGCGCAGCGCCAGCTGCGAGGCCGACATTTCCATCGAGAACACCGCGACCGGTTTCTTGGTCTTGATCGCGGCGTGCTCGGCGATGTTGAGCGCGAACGTGGTCTTGCCCATCGCCGGACGCGCGGCCAGGATCACCAGATCGGTCGGCTGCAGGCCGGCGGTCATCTCGTCGAATTTGGTGTAACCGGTCGGCAGACCAGTGATGCCGCTGCCGTTCTGGTAGCGGGTCTGCAGCACGTCGAAGGCTTCGGCCATCGCCTTGTTGATGGCGACGAAGTCGGTGCGGCCCTGCGAACGCGCTTCAGAGATCGCGAACACGTCTTTTTCGGCCTTGGCGAGGATCTCGTCGCTGTCGCGGCCCTCGGGCACGAAGGCGTCGTTGACGATGCCGGTGCCGGCTTCGATCAGCTGGCGCAGGATCGCCTTGTCGCGGACGATCTCGGCGTAGGCGGTGATGTTGGCGGCCGAGGGCGTGGTGCTGGCCAGCTCGACCAGATAAGCGCCGCCAGCGACCAGTTCCACCAGGCCCTGCGACTCGAACCATTCGCCCAGGGTCACGGCATCGTAGGGCCGGCTCTTCTCGGCCAGTTCGCGGATCGCGCGGTAGATCAACTGGTGGTCGCGACGGTAGAAATCTTCCTCGTTGAGGCGGTCGGCGATGCGGTCGAAGGCGTCCGGCGCCAGCATCAGGCCGCCGATCACGGCCTGCTCGGCCTCGATCGACTGCGGCGGGATGCGCAGCTGTTCGACGCGACTGTCGCTGAAGGTGTCGCGGCGCGGCTTGTCGCCGTAGGCATTGGGGCGGAAAGCCATCGGGATGCGGTGCTCCGGGAACGTGGCGGCGGTAAGGTGGCGGCGGGAAAGTGGATCCCGGGGAAGTGGCCAGGGAAGCGGGCCGCGAGCGTTCGGATCCCGGAGGCCATCGTATGCGCCCGGCCTGTGGGCTCGCGACGGGACAAGCTGTGGATAAGTACGATTTCTCAGCCGCCCACTTCTTACCCGTCTACCGTCTCACCGGCTGCGACATGACGGATCGGCACCGAATGGATGTCCACCAAACAAAACGGGCGCCCTGAGGCGCGGATGGATCCTGATAAAACAAAACGGGCGCCTTGCGGCGCCCGTCCGTTCAAAACATGGAAGGCGGAATTACGCCGCTTCCGGCTCGATGACGACCTTCACGGTCACTTCGACTTCGGCGTGCAGATGCACCAGCACGTCGAATTCGCCGATGTTGCGCAGCGCGCCTTCGCCCATGATGACTTCCGACTTGCTGACCTTGTGGCCGGCAGCGGTGAGGGCTTCGGCGATATCGCGCGCAGCGACCGAGCCGTACAGCTTGCCTTCGGTCGAGGCATTGGCCTTGATCGTGACGCTGACGCCTTCGAGCTGGCTGCGACGCGATTCGGCGCCGTCGGTCTGTGCCTTGGCCTTGGCTTCGTATTCGGCGCGCTTGGCTTCGAAGGTCGCGAGATTGGCGGCGGTGGCCGGCACGGCCTTGCCCTGCGGCACGAGGTAGTTGCGGCCGTAGCCCGGCTTCACGTCGACCTTGTCGCCGAGATTGCCGAGGTTGACGACTTTCTGCAGAAGAATCAGTTGCATGGAATAACTCCGTATTCGTTAGCGGCGCTGTCGCACCGCAACTGTGGCTGTCCGAATGGACGGTAAAGACGCTGCAGGAGAACCGATCGCACAGCCAGCGATGGCCGGGCTAGGAGCGGACAGACGCGCAAACCGGAGTTGGCTCAAGCCAATGAGGATTTGCGCGGCTGGCCGGCGAAAACGCCCGGGCGAGCTGGCGAAGCGATCAGACGTTGTGGTTGTCGGTGTACGGAATCAGGGCCAGGAAGCGGGCGCGCTTGACGGCGGTCGCGAGCTGGCGCTGGTACTTCGACTTCGTGCCGGTGATGCGGCTCGGGACGATCTTGCCGTTCTCGGTGAGGTTCTGGCGCAGGGTGTTGAGATCCTTGTAGTCGATCTCGATCACGCCTTCAGCGGTGAACTTGCAGAACTTGCGGCGGCGGAAGAATTTGGACATGGCGGGCCTCCTCAGGCTTCGACTTCGGCGGTTTCGGGGGCATCGTCGCTGTCGGCGATGCCGACGGCGCCATCATCGTCGCGACGGCGGCGATCGCCCTTCTCGACCTTGTCCTTGTCGTCCTTGTTCTTCATGATCAGGGACTGCTCGGTGTCCGGGCCATCGCGCTTGATCACAAGGTGACGCAGGACGGCGTCGTTGAAGCGGAAGGTTTCGACCAGTTCGTTGAGAACAGCGAGATCGGTCTCGATGTTCATCATGACGTAATGGGCCTTGACCAGGTTCTGAATGGGATACGCGAGCTGGCGGCGGCCCCAGTCTTCGAAACGATGGATCGTGCCGTTGCCGGTTTCGACGAGCGACTTGTAGCGCTCGACCATCGCCGGCACCTGTTCGCTCTGGTCCGGATGGACCATGAAGACGATTTCGTAATGACGCATTGCGGTGTGTCCTTGTGGATATCGCAGACGGAATTGTCTGGCGAAAGCCCCCTCGGCGCCGTGTGGCGGCGGTAGGGCAAGGTCCCCTGCCGAGGCAGAAGAGCCGGAAAGTATGGCAGTTCAAGCACTTGGAGGCAAACCTGCCGTGGACGACCTCCGGCAGGTGTTCCAGCGGGGCGGATGCGGGATAGTGGCGCCCTTTCGACCTCGCTCTTCGAACCCAGACGGACCCGAACCATGCCCGGATTGATCCGCACCCCGCTCCGCTCCTCCCCGCGCCACCGCTGGCTGGCCCATTACGTGGGATTGGCACTGGCCTCCACGGCCGGCATTGCCGTCTCGGCCTCGCCTGAGACAAACGCCACCACAGCACAGACCGTACCTGCCCTGCCGGCCCAGTTCGCGGACTTCGATGCCTACGTCGAAAGGGTCCGCAAGACCTTCGAGGTGCCGGGCATCGCGGTGGCGGTGGTCAAGGACGGCGAGATCGTGTTCGAGCGCGGCTATGGCGACCGCGAGCTGGTCGATGGCGCGCCCGGCAAGGCGCCGGTCGATGCCCACACTATGTTCGCCATCGCTTCCAATACCAAGGCCTTTACCGCGACTGCGCTGAATCTGCTGGCCGAAGAAGGCAAATTGAAGCTGGACGACCGGGTGATCGACCACCTGCCCTGGTTCCAGATGTCCGATCCCTACGTCACGCGCGAAATGCGCATCCGCGACCTGCTGGCGCATCGCAGCGGTCTGGGCTTGGGCGCGGGCGACCTGCTGTACTGGCCGACGACGACCTACACCGGCGAAGAAGTCGCACGGCGCCTGCGGCACGTACCGCTGAGCGGCTCGTTCCGCGACCGCTACGCTTACGACAACATTCTTTATGGCGTGGCGCAGTTGGTGGTGGAGGACGTCAGCGGGCAGTCGTTCGAGGCGTTCCTGCGCACCCGCATCTTCACGCCGCTGGGCATGGACGAAACCCGCTACAACAGCGACGCGCTGAAACCCGGCGACCGCAACGTCGCCACCGGCTACGCGCTGGCCGATTTCAAGGTTCTGCAGCCCGCGCCGCGGCTGACCTGGCACAACGTCTCCGGCGCCGGCGGCGTCTACGCCAGCGCCCACGACATGGCCAAGTGGATGCGCCTGCAACTGGCCGGCGGCGTTTATCGCGACGCCAGCGGCACCGAGCAGCGGATGTTTTCGGAAAAGACCCAGCAGCAGATGTGGTCGGCGATCACTCCGCTGCCGGTCGCGCAGCCGTCGGTGCCGGAGTTGTTGCCAGCCAAACCCAATTTCGTCGCCTACGGCCAGGGCTGGATGCTGTCCGACTACCGCGGCCGCAAACTGGTCTGGCACACCGGCGGCTGGCCGGGCATGGTGTCGCGGCTGACGCTGGTGCCGGAGCACAAACTCGGCGTGGTGGTGTTGACCAACGCCGAACTCGGCGGCGCGTTCAATGCCATCACCCTGCGCGCGCTGGATGCGTACCTGGACGCGCCCAAGACCGACTGGAACGCCGCCTACGGCGCGGCGCTGGCGAAGTCGCGGAAAAACGCCGACGACAGTTGGGCCAAGCACGAAGCGGCGCGGACCAGGGATTCGAAGCCCTCACTCGCGCCGACGGGCTACGCCGGAACCTATCGCGACCCGTGGTACGGCGATGTATCGATTACCCAGGAAAGCGGCAAGCTGCGGCTGAAGTTCTCGCGCACGCCATCGCTGGTCGGCACCCTGAGCCACTGGCAGCACGACACCTTCATCGTTCGCTGGGACGAACGCTGGCTCAACGCCGATGCGTTCGTGAATTTCGCGCTGGACGCCGACGGCAAGGTGCGCGAAGCGGGCATGCAGGCGATCTCGCCGAACACCGATTTCAGCTTCGATTTCCATGATCTGGTGTTGAAGCCGGTTATGCCTTGATGTCTTGTAGAGCGGCCTTCAGGCTGCTGCTCCGATGACCCTGTCGGGCTTCAGCGGCCTGAAGGCCGCTCTACAGAAGCGGGTACTCAACGACGCGCGTCGATCCACGCGTCGATATGCCGTTCCAGCGTGTCCAGCGGTACCGAACCGGTTTCCAGCACCGCGTCGTTGAAATCGCGGAGGTCGAACTTGTCGCCCAGCGCCTGCTTGGCGCGGGCGCGCAACTCGGAAATCTTCAGCTGGCCGATCTTGTAGGCCAGCGCCTGGCCGGGCGTGCCGATGTAGCGGTCGATTTCGTTGACGATGTCCTGGTCGGTCTTCGGCGCGTTGTCCTTGAAATAGGCGATGGCCCGGTCGCGGCTCCAGCCCTTGGCGTGCATGCCGGTGTCCACCACCAGGCGCACGGCACGCCACATTTCGTAGGCCAGCTGGCCCATGCGGTCGTAGGGATCGTCGTACAGGCCCATGTCGTAGCCGAGCTGTTCGGCGTACAGGCCCCAGCCTTCGCCGTAGGCCACGAAATACGCGGTGCGGCGGAACATCGGCGCGTCCGGAAGCTCCAGGCCGCGGGCGAACTGGAAGTGGTGGCCCGGCACCGCTTCGTGCAGCGAGAGCGGCATCATTTCCCAGATCGGCCGCATGTCCGGCTTGTAGAGATTGACGTAGTAGAAACCCGCGCGGCTACCGTCGCTGGCGCCCTGCTGGTAATACGCGGTGGTGGTGTCGGGCGCGATGTTGGCGGGGATCGGGCGCACGCCGTAGGGCTGGCGCGGAATGACGCGGAACACTTTCACCAGCTCCGGGTCGATCCGCTTGGAGATGGCGCGGTAGTGAGTGAGCAGCGCCTCCGGTGTTTTCTCGAAGAAGCGCGGATCGGTGCGCATGTAAGTGAAGAAATCGCCGAGGCTGCCCTTAAAGCCGACTTCGTCCTTGATCTTCTCCATCTCGGCGCGGATGCGTGCCACTTCCTTCACGCCGATGGCGTGGATGGCGTCGGCGCTCAGGCCGGTGGTGGTGTAGTAACCGGCGAGGAAATCGTAATACGCCTTGCCGTTTGGCAGATCGGCCACCGCAATGCCGGTGCGGGTCTTCGGCAGGTAGACGTCGTCGAAATAAGTCTGCAGCTTGCGGTACGCCGGCACGATCTGTTCGGCGATGACCTTCTGGGCCTCGGCCTGCAGCGCCGCGCGTTCGGACTCGGGCACGCCGTTCGAGAACTTGGCGAACGGCCGGTAGAACGGGCTGGCGGCCGGGGCGTCGACGATCTGCGCGGCGATCTGCGCCGGCACCCGCTGCATCAGCACCCGCGGCGGCACATTGCCGGCCTTCACGCCTTCGCGCATCAGCGCGATGGTCTGGTCGATGGCCTTGGGCAGGGCGCGCATCCGCGCCAGCCAGTCGCGGTAATCGCGGGTTTCATTGAACGCCAGACCTTCGACGAGGCCGTCGGCGGTCTGCACCCCACCCTGATGGCCCATCGGCTGCAGATATTCGCGGAACGCCTGGCGTTGCACCGACTTTTCCTGCAGCCACAGGAATGTGTCGTAGTTCAGCTGGTCGGCCGGGGTGAGTTTGCTGCGGTCGAAGCGTTTGAGCCGGGCCAGCGCCGCGCGGTCCGCAGCCTCGCTGGCGGCAATGGCTTCGAAACTGTTGTCGGACCAGCGGTCGTTGAAACGGCGGTCGCCCTCGAACGAAGCCGATTCCGGATTCTCGCGCAGCCCGCGCTCCCATTCCTCAGCGAAAAACGCGTGCAGACGTTCGCCTTCGTCGCCCTGCTGGGCCTGAACACCGCCGCTGAAAGCAGCCGCCACGACAACAAAAAGGACAGTGACAGACTTGAACATATGCACGGTTCCCCGGAAAGTCGCCGGAGTATAGTCCGCAGCGTATGCGGCGCCCCTGTGCCGCCGGTCATGCGTCCAACCCATGCAGCAAACGATGATCCGACCCGACAAGCCTCACAACGAGGCCGAACGCCTGGCCGCCCTGCGGCGCTATGAAATTCTGGATACGCCGCAGGAAGCCGCGTTCGACGATCTGGTGATGATCGCGTCGGCGGTATGCGGTATGCCGATGGGTTCGGTCAGCCTGATCGATGCCGACCGCCAGTGGTTCAAGGCCCGCCTCGGGCTGAGCGAGCACGAAACCTCGCGCGACAACGCGTTCTGCGCACATGCCATCCTCAATCCCGACGAAGTGATGGTAGTGGCGGACGCAATGGAAGATCCGCGTTTGCGCGACAACCCGTTGGTGACCTCCAGTCCCGGAATCCGGTTCTACGCGGGCGCGCCCTTGCTGGGCGCGGAAGGCCTGCCGATGGGCACGCTCTGCGTCATGGACCGCCAGCCGCGCAAACTTGAAGCGCATCAGATCCACGCCTTGAACGCGCTGTCCCGACAGGTTTCACGGCTGCTCGAAATCCGCCTGACCAGCCGCGCCCTCAATCTGCAATTGCAGGACCGGGCCTGGTACGAGGACCAGTTGCACCGGTACCAGGAAGCCCTGGAAGCCCACAACGCCGATCTGGTCGAACAGACCCGCACCGACCCGCTGACCGGACTGGCCAACCGCCGCGCGTTCTCGGCGGCGCTCGAAGCGCAGCTCGAAGCAGGCCGCGCCTGCTGCGTGGCCATCATCGACATCGACCATTTCAAGGTGGTCAACGACGTACACGGGCATCTGGTGGGCGATCGGGTGTTGGCGGATGTCGCCGGCCAGCTGCGGGCCGCGAGCGGCGGACACGGCACCATCGCCCGTTACGGCGGCGAGGAATTCGTCTGGTTATTGCCGGAGGTCGCGATCGCACAAGCCAGGCTGCAGTGCGAATATCTGGGGGAGGCGGTTCACTACGCCTCGGAATCGCTGCCGGTCACCATCAGCGTCGGGCTTGCGGCGTGGCATATGGAAGAACCGCTGGCGTCGCTGATGCACCGGGCCGATCAGGCGCTGTACGCGGCGAAGCGCAATGGGCGCGACCGGGTGGAAGTCGCCGAGTAATGCCGAAGAACGATCCGTGAAGAACGGAGGTTCGACAGATCATGCCGCGCGGTCGGCATCGGTGGTGAAGCTCTCGCCGCAGCCGCATTCGGCCTTGACGTTGGGGTTGCGGAACACGAACTGCTCGTTCAGGCCCTGCTTGAGGAAGTCGATCTCGGTACCGTCGACCAGGGCCAAGCTGTCGGGGTCGACGAAGATCCGGACGCCATCCTGTTCGCTGACCACATCGTCAGCTTTGGCCTCGCGGGCCATGTCCACGACATAACTCCAGCCAGAGCAGCCGGTGCGTTTGACGCCGAAACGCAGGCCCAGCGCGGCCGGGGCGTCGATGAGATAGCCCTGGATGCGTTGCAGGGCGGCAGGAGCGAGGGAAATGGCCATGTGCGGGATTGTAGCCTCAGTTAAACTTCGCGGCTCACATCATATCGGCGCGACGGCGCGGGAATTCAAGGCAATGGCGTTCAGCAGCGTAAAAGAAGCTCTGGCCGGGACGGCCGGCATCGGCACCGAAGTCACCGTGAAGGGCTGGGTCCGCACCCGCCGCGATTCCACCGCGTTGAGCTTCGTCCAGGTCAGCGACGGCTCGTGCTTCGCGCCCATCCAGCTCGTCGCCACCGATGCGCTGGCCAATTACGAAGCCGAGGTGAAGCGCCTGTCTGCCGGCTGCGCGGTGATCGCCACCGGCACCCTCGTCGCTTCGCAGGGCAAGGGCCAGAGTTTCGAGATCCAGGCGACCGAAATTGAAGTGGTCGGTTGGGTCGAAGACCCGGAGACCTACCCGATCCAGCCCAAGCCGCACACCCTGGAATTCCTGCGCGAAGTCGCGCATCTGCGCCCGCGCACCAACCTGTTCGGCGCGGTCACCCGCATCCGCCACTGTCTGGCGCAGGCGGTCCACCGCTTCTATCACGAGAACGGTTTCTACTGGGTCAACACCCCGATCATCTCGACCTCGGACGCCGAAGGCGCCGGCCAGATGTTCCGCATCTCCACGCTGGACATGATGAACCTGCCGAAGACCGCCGACGGCAACGTCGACTTCAGCAAGGATTTCTTCGGCAAGGAAGCGTTCCTGACCGTCTCCGGGCAGCTCAACGTCGAGGGCTACTGCCTCGCGCTGAGCAAGGTCTACACCTTCGGCCCGACCTTCCGCGCCGAGAACAGCAACACCAGCCGCCACTTGGCCGAGTTCTGGATGATCGAACCGGAGATCGCCTTCGCCGATCTGAACGACGACGCCACGCTGGCCGAACAGTTCCTCAAATACCTGTTCCGCGCGGTGCTGAGCGAGCGCGCCGACGACATGGCCTTCATCGCCGAGCGCGTGCAGAAGGATGCGATCACCCGGATGGAGGCGTTCGTGAACGCGCCGTTCGAGCGGATCGAATACACCGAAGCGGTGAAACTGCTGCAGAACGCCAAGCAGAAGTTCGAGTTCCCGGTCGAATGGGGTCTGGACCTGCAGACCGAGCACGAACGCTGGCTGACCGAGACCCACGTCGGCCGTCCGGTGGTGGTGATGAACTACCCCGAGCACATCAAGTCCTTCTATATGCGTCTGAACGACGATGGCAAGACCGTCGCCGCGATGGACGTGCTGGCGCCGGGCATCGGCGAGATCATCGGCGGCAGCCAGCGCGAAGAGCGGCTGGACGTGCTGGACGCACGCATCGCCCAGTTCGGCCTCGATCCGGCGCACTACGGCTGGTACCGCGACTTCCGCCGCTACGGCACCGTGCCGCACGCCGGCTTTGGCTTGGGCTTCGAGCGGCTGGTGGTGTACATCTGCGGCCTGAGCAATATCCGCGACGCGATTCCGTTCCCGCGCGCGCCGGGCCACGCGGAGTTCTGATGTTCTGCCCTTGTGGGAGCGGCGGTAGCCGCGATTGAAGACTTCCGACGCTTTCCACAGTCCATCGCGGCTTCCGCCGCTCCCACAGTCGAGATAAACCACCGCCATGATCCTGTTCTTCGCCCTGGTCAGCCTGGCGCTGGCCATCGCCGGCGCCACCGCCTTCATGATTTTCTGGCCGCTGACGCTGGTGCATCTGCGCGACCGTCAACCCGAAATGCGCGCTGCACTCGCCGCGCCGGCATTCATCCATCCCGCCGCGCTGTGGTGGCTGCTTGATGGCGGCTACCGCGCCGCCAAGGACCGCAATCTCGACGGCCTCGCCACACCGGCGCGGCTGTCGCTGGCGACGATCCTGTTCGGCCTGTTTACGGCCGGCATCCTCTGGCTGTGGTCGGTGGCGGGAACATGAGCGATCACGACATCACGAATCGACCAGGCGCACGCCTGGAATGGTGGCTCGCCAGCCTCGGACGCACGCTGGTGTGGGCGCAGTTGCGCGTCCGCGAGGCCGGCACCGCCGATGTATTCGACAGCGACGGCAACCTTCTCGCCTACGACAGCGAGGACACCGCCCGCGCGGCGCTGATGGACGCCGAGTTCGTCGCGTTCGAGGGCTTGGATGAAGAAGACGCGCTCGACCGCGGCTTCTCGCTCAGCGAAGTCCTGCCGCCGCAGGGCGACGACGATGCCGCACTGCACGGCCGCATGGTGCAGACGCTGGGCGCGCGGACCTGAGGTGTCGATGGTCGGTGGCGGAAAAGCAAATCCCCCCTGCCCCCCTTTTGCAAAGGGGGATAAAGCAAAGGCATCGCTTGATCTGAACCGGCGGAGAGAAACGCACGCATTGCACGCTCCCCCGAAAGAATGTGGAACACAGACGTCGCCCCCTTTGGAAAAGGGGGGCGACGTCTGCGCAGCAGGCGGCGGGGGGATTTGCTTTTCGCGCGACACTCAACGCATTCCGATCCGGTAACCGCATGTATCTCCCCCGCGCCTTCGCCGAAACCGACCTGACCCTGCTCGACACGCTGATCGACGCACATCCGTTCGTCAGCCTGATCAGCATCGATGCCGAGGGCACGCCCTTCGCCAGCCATCTGCCGGTGCTGTATCGCCGCGACGGCAATGCGGTGCTGATCGAAGGCCACTGGGCGCGACCGAATCCACAGGCGAACCACGACGGCGCGGTGCTGATGATCGTCCACGGCCCCGATGCCTATGTCTCCCCCGGCGTGTATCCGGACAAATTCGTCGGGAACGAATTTGGACAGCCGGAGGCTGGCCCGAAGGGCTCGCCCCAGGGACGGGGCGAGCACAAGGAAACCGCCGCACGCGTGCCGACCTGGAATTACGCCATCGCACATCTGCGCGGCACGCTCGAACGCTACGACGACGAAGCCGCGCTCGGCGATCTCGTCGATCGGCTCAGCCAGCGTTTCGAAGCGACGGTCGGGCGCGACTGGCGGTTCGAGATGAGCCGCGACGACCACCGCGGCCAACTGCGCGGCATCGTCGGCTTCCGCTTCCGGCCAGAACGCATCGACCTGAAATTCAAGCTCAGCCAGAATCACCCGCCAGCCAATCGCCAGGCGGTGCGCGACGACATGGCCGGTCGCAGCGACCCTGGCGCCCGCGCCATCTCCGCCCTGATGCGCGACTGAAGCGGACGCACCAATCTTCAATCCCCACGGGTACGACGACCATGGATCTCGATCTCAGCGGCAAACACGCGCTCGTCTGTGGCGCGTCCGAAGGCATCGGCCGCGCGACCGCGCACGAACTCGCCCTGCTCGGCGCCGATGTCACGGTGATGTCGCGGCGGGCAGATGCGCTGACAGCGGTGGCCGATGGCTTGCCGAACACCGGCACGCAGCGCCACGGCTTCATCGCTGCCGACGTCGCCGACACGCCCGGCCTGCGCGCCGCGGTGCAAATCCTCGTCGCCGAACGCCCCGTGCATGTGCTGATCAACAACACCGCCGGTCCCGCAGGCGGCCCGGTGCAGACCGCCAGCGAGGATGCCTTCCTCGACACCTTCCGAAGACATCTGCTGGCCAATCAAGCGCTGGTGCAGACGGCGCTGCCGGGCATGCGCAGTGCCGGCTGGGGCCGCATCGTCAATGTGATCTCGACCTCGGTGTACGAACCCATCGCCAACCTCGGCGTGTCCAACACCATCCGCGGCGCGGTCGCCAGCTGGGCCAAGACGCTCTCGCGCGAACTCGCGGCCGAAGGCATCACCGTCAACAACGTGCTGCCGGGTTACACCGAGACCGGGCGGCTGGCCCAGATCCTGCGCGACCGCGCCAAGGCCAGCGGTCAGGACGAAGCCGCGGTGGCCGCTGGCATGCGCCAGACCGTACCGGCGCGCCGATTCGCGCAGCCGCACGAAATTGCGGCCGCGATCGCGTTCCTGTGCTCGCCGGCCGCGGGCTACATCAACGGCGTGAGTCTGGCGGTGGATGGCGGACGGATGCAGTCGATCTGATCGATCCGGCAACGCCCACATCCCGCACGCGGCCACTGCGCAGACGGGTGCCGGGCATTTCGCCCGCACTCGGCGGCGAGGCTTGCCTGCCGCGCGCGCCTGAGGCAGCCTTGGGTCCGCACGCTTGCGACTATCGCAGCGTCTGCATCACGGCTCCGGCAATCCCCTACGCTCCAGGAGGGTCCCGCATGGAAGACACCCTGCTCAAAGATCGGCGCACCGGCGACCGCGTCCCGTTCGCGATCCAGGTCATGATCGTTCACGGCGATCTGGCCTGGGCCGCCGATGTTCTGGATTTTTCCGAAGGCGGCTGCGGCATGTTCCGGCCCGGCGGCTGCCTGATGCACGAAGGCAATGTGGCGCAGTTGCTGTTCTTCCACGGCACCGGCCCGGCGGTCCCGGTCTCGGCGCGGATCGCCCGCGTCACCGAGCGCCATCTCGGCTTCGAGTACCACGAATTGCAGACCATTCCGCCGTCGCTGCGATGAGCCCGCTCCTCTTGAACCAAGCGCCACGCACGCATGCCTGAAGGCCCCGAGATCCGCCGCGCCGCCGACCGGCTGGCCGCCGCAGTCGTCGGCGAGCCGCTGCGCTCGGCGTGGTTCGCGTTTCCCGCGTTGAAACCCTACGAAGCGCAACTACAGGGCCGATGCATCGATGCGATCGTCCCGCACGGCAAAGCCCTGCTCACCCGCTTCGATCACGGCTGGACGCTCTACAGCCACAATCAGTTGTATGGGGTATGGAAGATCGCCGCGCCCGGCGAGCGCCCCGATACCACCCGCTCGCTGCGCGTGGCGCTGGAGACCGAACGCAGCGCGATCCTGCTGTATTCGGCCTCCGATATCGAGATGTGGCGCAGCGACGAAATCCATCGTCACCCGTTCCTGATCAAACTCGGCCCGGACGTGCTGGACCCCACACTGACGCCCGCCATGGTCGCCGCGCGCCTGCGCGACCCGCGCTTCAGCGGCCGCGCGCTGGGCGGACTGCTGCTGGATCAGGGCTTCCTCGCCGGCATGGGCAACTACCTGCGTTCGGAAGTGCTGTTCGCCGCCGGGCTGCTGCCGGAGCGCAAGCCGTCCGAACTCGACGCAGCACAGATCAAGCTTTTGGCCCGCGAACTGCTGGCCATCCCGCGGCGCAGCTACGCCACCCGCGGCATCGAACCCGCGGCGGGCATGCGCGAGGATTACCTTACCGACACGCCTGAAGGCTTCCGCTTCCTCGTCTTCGATCGCGAAGGCCAGCCCTGCCCGCAGTGCGGGAGGCGCATCGTGCGTCAGGAAACGGGATCGCGGCGGTTGTATCTTTGCCGGCGTTGTCAGAGCTGATTCCGAAGTCAGGTACGCATGCAGCTTCTTCATTCGTTGAAAAAGCGGGCAAGGGAACTGAAACAGTTCACGCTTGTTGCGTACTACGCTGCTCGCGATCCCAGGACTCCGGCCTTCGTTCGGGTGCTGGCCCTCCTCGTTGCGGCGTATGCGCTCAGTCCGATCGATCTCATTCCAGATTTCATACCCGTTCTGGGCTATTTGGACGACCTGATCCTGGTGCCGCTCGGCATCGCGCTCGTCATTCGCTTGTTGCCGGAATCCGTTTTGGTGTCTGCTCAGGAGCAGGCTAGACGCGCTGCTGGCCGGCCAACAAGCAAACTCGCGGCGGGCATCATCGTGGTGATCTGGCTGCTTGTACTGTTCTTCCTGGGTCGGTGGGCATTTGCATTGTTGCGCAACTGAGAATTTGTTCCGGCCGACCCCATGTCTTGACGTCGGCCATGTGCCTGCGCTGTGCAGGCACACGGCCGCCACGCCGCTACCGGTAATGCAATTCGGACCTCACGCGATGTAGAGGCAACCCGTCACGCTCCAGCGCGCGCTCGCCGCCGGATAGCCGCTCGTGATCCGCGCGATGGAAATCCGCACATCGGTGCCCTTGTCGGCGTAGAGCGTGACCGGGCCGAATGCCTTGCGGTCGAGGTCGCTGTAACCCTTGGCGACTTCGAGATCGTGCCAGGCGAACGTGCCGCCGACGGTGGTGCCGACCTGGAAATCCGCGGTGTCGGTGGCGCTGGGTAGACGGAAGCCGGCGCTGATCTGTTCGATCTGCAGACGATAGCCCGCCGGCACCCAGAATTGGCCGGTGACGCCGCTGTAGCCCGCCGGGAACGCGACCGTGCCGGTGGCCTGGAACGGTTTGGGGCAAGCGTCGCCGTGGGCCTGGGCGGCGATCGGTGCGATCGCGAGCAGAGCGAGCAGCAGCAGTGAACGATGATTCTTCATGAGGACTCTCGGCTTCCGTGTAGGAGAGGATCGCGGCGGGCGACGCGGGATTCGGCGCAACGTACGCCGGCGAAGGTCTCCGCCGACGCGCAGCGTCCCCCTGTTTCAACAGCATCGCGGACGGGCAAGGGACAGGCGGCGACCGATCTCGGTAAGCTTGGCGGATGCGCAGCTTCCATCATGTGATCGCCGGCAACGAGCGCCCGTCGCAAAGCGGCCGGGCGCTCGACGTCTTCGACCCCGCCACCGGCCGCGTTTACGCGCAGGTGGCGGCCGGCGACGCCTGCGATGCCGGCGACGCCATCGCCGCCGCGCAGGCCGCATTTCCCGCGTGGTCGGCGCTGCCCTCGACCGAGCGCGCGCGCTGGCTCGAACGCCTCGCCGACGCCGTGGAGGCGAGGCTGGACGATTTCGCCCACGCCGAGTCGCTGGACGGCGGCAAACCCTTCGCCCTCGCCCGCGACGCCGAAATCCCGCGGGCCATCTCGAACCTGCGCTTCTTCGCCCACGCCGCGACCCAGTTCGCCAGCGAATCGCATCACGGACAGGCCGGGCTGAACTACACCCTGCGCCAGCCGCTGGGCGTAGTCGCCACGATCTCGCCGTGGAACCTGCCGCTGTATCTGTTCACCTGGAAGATCGCCCCGGCGCTGGCCGCTGGCAATACCGTGGTCGCCAAGCCGTCGGAGATCACCCCGGCCACCGCGACCATGCTGGGCCGGGTCGCCAACGAGATCGGATTCCCGGCTGGCGTGCTCAACATCGTCCACGGCCTGGGCCCGGACATCGGCGAACCGCTGGTGCTGGACCCGGCAATCAAGGCGGTGTCGTTCACCGGCAGCACCGCAGTGGGCAAACGCATCGCCGCCCTCGCCGCCTCGCAGCTGAAGAAAGTGTCGCTGGAACTCGGCGGCAAGAATCCCACCCTCGTCTTCGCCGACAGCGACTGGCGGGCGCATCTCGACACCATCGTGCGCTCGGCGTTCCAGAACAGCGGCCAGATCTGTCTCTGCGGCTCGCGCATCCTCGTCGAACAGAATATTTACGCCGAATTCCGCGAGACGCTGGTCGAACGCGCGCTGTCGCTGCGCGTCGGCGACCCGATGGATCCGGATACGCGCATGGGTCCGCTGGTGTCGCAGGCGCATTTCGACAAAGTGGTACGCGCGCTGCAACGCGCCCGCGACGAAGGCGGCCATATCCTCTGCGGCGGCCATGCGCTGGAACGCCCGGGCTGGTTTGTCGCACCGACGGTGATCGAAGGCCTCGGCCCGGACACCGCGACCAACCGCGACGAAATCTTCGGCCCGGTGGTCACGCTGCAATCGTTCGCCAGCGACGATGACGCGCTGGCGCTCGCGAACGCGAGCGACTACGGCCTGGCCGCCTCGATCTGGACCCGCGATCTCAATCGCGCCCACCGCTTCGCCGCGCAGCTTCACGTCGGCATGGTCTGGATCAACACCTGGCTGATGCGCGACCTGCGCACGCCGTTCGGCGGCGTGGGTCAATCGGGATTGGGCCGCGAAGGCGGCATGGAAGCCATGCGTTTTTTCACCGAAGCCAGGAACATAGGAATCGCACTGTGAGCCCTCCACACAACCTGTTGGAAAACAACCGCCTCTGGTCCGAACGCGTCCGCCAGGAAGACCCCGAGTTCTTTCAACGCTTGTCCAAACAGCAGAGTCCGCGGTTTCTCTGGATCGGCTGCTCCGACTCCCGCGTCCCGGCGAACCAGATCATGGGCGTGGCACCGGGCGAAGTCTTCGTCCATCGCAACATCGCCAATGTCGTCGTCCACACCGACCTCAACTGCCTGTCGGTGATGCAGTTCGCGATCGATCTGCTGAAGGTCGAACACATCCTGGTGGTCGGCCATTACGGCTGCAGTGGCGTCCACGCCAGTCTCACCGGGGCCCGCGTCGGACTGGCCGACAACTGGCTGCGCCATGTCGTCGATGTCGCCCAGAAGCATTCGGCCGCGATCGAGGCCCAAGCGCCCGGCGCGCCACGGCACGCGCGCCTGTGCGAGTTGAACGTCATCGAACAGGTGAGCAATGTGTGTCAGACCACGGTCGTGCGCGATGCCTGGTCGCGCGGCCAGACGCTGAGCGTGCACGGTTGGATCTATGGACTGGACGACGGCCGCATGCGCGATCTCGAAATCAGCGTCTGCGCGAAGGACGAACTGCCAGCAGCCTACGAACGCTCGCTCGCGGCGCTGAGAACGGGGGCCGCGCCGTGAACAACGGCATCCACGCTGCTTCGGCGCCCAAAGCGGTCGGCCATTATCCGCACGCGCGCCGCGTCGGCCATCTGCTGTTCCTGTCCGGCATCGGCCCGCGCGACCCCGCCAGCAACGGCATCCCCGGCAACGTCCACGACGCCAGCGGCGCGTTGATCGCCTATGACATCGCGCTGCAGACCAATGCCGTGTTCGCCAATGTTCGCGCGGTGCTGGAAGCCAGTGGCGCACGCTGGGACGATCTTGCCGATGTGACCGTCTACCTCACCGACATGGCCCGCGACTTCAAGACCTTCAACGCGATCTGGGCCGAATACTTCCCTGATGCGGCCACGGCGCCGTGCCGGACCACGCTCGGCATCACCGCGCTGCCCACGCCGATCGCGATCGAACTCAAGTGCGTTGCCCTACTCCCACCCTCGGAAGCTGTCTGACATGGAACTGTTGTTTAGCAATCTCACCTCGGCGGTGGTCCTGGCGTTCGCGCTCGGGCTGTTCGCCCGCGCCGTGCGCAGCGACCTCGTCATCCCCGACCAGATCCAGACCTATCTCTCGATCTTCCTGCTGCTGGCGATCGGGCTCAAAGGCGGCGTCGCGCTGCGCGGCCAGGAACCGTCCACGCTTGCCCTGCTGCTGGGCATGACCCTGGCTGCAGGCGCCGCCACCGCATTCAGCGCGTTCTGGTTCGCGAAATGGTTTCTCGGCGATGTCCGTCGCGAAGCCGCTGCGATCGCCGCGCATTACGGCTCGGTCTCTGCGGTGACGTTCATCGCCGCCAATCAATTCGCCGAACGCAGCGGCAACGCACCGGAGGGCGTGCTGGTGGCGCTGCTGGTGGCATTGGAAGTGCCTGCCCTGCTGATCGGCCTGGCGCTCGGCCGCAGCACTCAGACCGATACCGCCAGTCATCACACACTGCGCGAAGTGTTCACCGGCAAGACCTCGATCCTGCTGCTGGGTGGGCTGGCCATCGGCGCTATCTCCGGCCCCGACGGCATCAAGAAAGTCGATGCGATGTATTTCGCGCTGTTCCAGGGTGTGCTGATGCTGTTCATGCTGGACATGGGAATGATCGCCGCGAGTCGCTTGGCCGAACTGCGTCGCGGCTGGCTGCGCCTGGCGGCATTCGCCACGGTCGTGCCGCTGCTGCACGGCGTCGTCGGCGTTTTTCTTGCACACGCCTGCGGCATGTCCGTGGGCAGCGCCGGCGTCTTCGGCGCCATGCTGTCCAGCGCCTCGTACATCGCCGCGCCCGCCGCGGTGCGCGCGGGCCTGCCCGAGGCCGATGTGGGGCGCTGCATCACCGCAGCGCTGGGCCTGACCTTCCCCTTCAACCTCGCGATAGGCATTCCGCTCTACGCCAGCCTCGCGCAGCGCCTTGCCGCCTGACCGCGCACCCACCTGATCCGGAGCCACCCCATGCTGCCCAACCCGATCAATCTGCAGGCCTGGATCGACGAGCACCGGCATTTGCTGAAGCCGCCGGTTGGCAACAAATGCATCTACGACGGCGAGTTCATCGTGATGATCGTCGGCGGCCCGAACGCGCGCACCGACTATCACTACGACGAAGGCCCGGAGTGGTTTTATCAGCATGAAGGCGAGATGGTGCTGCGTATCCAGGAACATGACGATGAAGGGCGGGGCGCCGTCCGCGACATCCCGATCAAGGCCGGCGAAACCTTCCTGCTGCCGCCGCGCGTGCCGCACTCGCCGCAGCGCATGCCCGACTCCATCGGCCTGGTGATCGAACGCAAACGACTGCCGCACGAACTCGACGGCCTGCAGTGGTACTGCGAACGCTGCAACGAAAAACTCTATGAGGAATATTTTCCGCTGGTGAACATCGAGACCGATTTTCCGGCGGTGTTCGACCGTTTCTACAAGTCGAACGACCACCGTACATGCAAGGCCTGCGGACATTTCAACCCGGCGCCTGCGAAGTACGCGCCGCTGGATGACTGACGATGGGGCAAAACACAGAGCCGCAGCCTGAGTAGGCTGGGCTGACAAGCCCAGCAACATCATCACATTTGAACGTTCGTGCTGGGCTTGTCAGCCCAGCCTACTGACTGCAGGAATGGAGCGAACTAGGACCAATATCCGCCCGATTGAAGAAGCACGGAACCCGCTGTTGCGATCCGCAAACGCAGCGGTGCAACGCGCAGCCATCCGCGCCCGTATCGTCGCCGCACAGACGGGTACTTATCTGGTGATCAGCCGTAACGGCGTCGTTGAACTTATCGATCCCGGATCACAATCAGTCGCGGATTATGTTCACGAATCTCCAGCGCCATACACCGCTCTGCCGTGATCCGCTGGTGTGCCACGCACCTGCCCCTCATCCGTCGCTTCGCGCCACCTTCTCCCCGCAGGCGGGGAGAAGGAAAACCTCATGCGTCCCTCTCCCCGCGCGATGCGCGGGGAGAGGGTGGCCGAAGGTCGGGTGAGGGGCGCTTTTGGGATGACAACCCCAGACCGCAGCGCTATCCTCGCCCTTGGCAATTTTTGCCATTCAAGCCGGGAGCCCGCCATGGCCGCCACCATGAATGTCTCGCTGACCGAACCGCTGAAACGCTTCGTCGACGATGAAGTGCGCGAAGGCGGGTTCGCCAGCACCTCCGACTACGTGCGCGAACTCATCCGCGAACGTCAGCGACGCAAATCCGAAGATGTCCTGCGCGCGCTGATCGCCGAAGGCCTGGGCTCCGGCCCCGCCGAGCCGGTCGGCGACGACTTCTTCGCCAAACAGCGTCAGCGCCTCGCCAAGGCATGAGCACAACGTGGCCGGGCAAACCTCTGCGGCAGCGTCCGCAGGCGGCGACCGATACCGCCGCCATCGCGGACTATTTATATGTATCGGCAACGCCCGATGTCGCCCTGCGCTTCATCGACGCCGTCGAAGCCGCCTACCGCCTGCTGTCCGCCCATCCCGCCAGCGGTTCGCCGCGCCACGCCCATGTCCTGCCTGAATTGCCCGTGCCGTTGCGCTTCCACCCGATCAAACACTTCGAACGGGTGCTGATCTATTACCTCGATCAGCCGGACGCCGTGGAAGTGATCCGCATCTCGGACGCTTCGCGTGGTCTGGATGCATTGCTGGAAGAAGAACCCGGATGATCAGTTCCGCATACAAACGACCTGTCGCCATCGATCGACCCCGTGCAGCCGGGGATCCGGCATTGTTGGCGACCCGATGTCGCTACCGCATGAAACGCGCTTTGACATCCGCGCACTGTCGTCACAACGCAGGCCGATGACCATGCTCAAGATCGACACCCACGCCCATTACCTGCCCCGCCACTGGCCCGATCTCGCGGCCAAGTACGGCGACATCCGGTTTCCGGTGATCCATCACGGCGACGACGGCCGTTCGCGCATCTACAAGGACGGCAAGTTCTTCCGCGAGATCTGGCCGAAGACCTGGGACCCGAAGATCCGCATCGACGAGTTCGCGACCTTCGGCGTGCAGGTGCAGGTGCTGAGCACGGTGCCGGTGATGTTCAGTTACTGGGCGAAGCCGCATCACGCCCACGATCTGCATCAGGCGCTCAACGACCACATGGCCGAGGCGGTGCGCGAATATCCGCGCCATTACGCCGGCATCGGCACGGTGCCGCTGCAGTCGCCGCGCCTGGCGATCCAGGAGCTGGAACGCTGCGTCGACCAGCTCGGGCTGCAGGGCGTGCAGATCGGTTCGCACATCAACGACTGGAATCTCGACGCGCCTGAACTGTTCGATTTCTTCCAGGCCGCGAGCGAACTGGATGCGGCGATCCTGGTGCATCCCTGGGACATGATGGGCAGCGAATCGATGCCGAAATACTGGCTGCCGTGGCTGGTGGGCATGCCCGCGGAACAATCGCGCGCGGCCTGCTGTCTGGTGTTCGGCGGCGTGCTGGAGCGTCTGCCCAAACTGAAGATCTGTCTCGCCCACGGCGGCGGCAGTTTTCCGTACACCATCGGTCGCATCGAGCACGGCTTCAACATGCGCCCGGATCTGGTGGCCACCGATAATTTCCGCAACCCGCGCGAATATCTGTCGCGGCTGTATTTCGATTCGTGGGTGGCGGATCCGCGCGCGCTCGAATATCTCATCGACACCTGCGGTACGCAGCGGATCATGCTGGGCACCGATTATCCGTTCCCGCTCGGCGAACAGGTGCCCGGTGCGGGGATCGCAGCGCTGGATCTGTCGGAGACAGATCAGGCGCGGCTTTATCACGGGACCGCGCTGGAATGGCTGGGGCTGCCGAAAGCGAGGTTCGCGTGATGGAGTGCGAGGTCATCAGATGCTGTAGAGCGGGTTGTAGAGCGGGCTTTAGCCCGCTGGGTGTCCACATCCACGCGAAACCGAACGGCAAGCGGCCTGAAGGCCGCTCTACACCGAAGGCGACGATATCCAGATGAGCGATCTATCGATGAACGTGGATCGCGCGCATCAGCAAGACGCCGAAGATCCGCTACGCGGTTACCGCGACGAATTCCACATCCCGCGCCACGGCGACGCCGAAATGGCGTATTTCTGCGGCAATTCCCTCGGCCTGCAGCCGAAGGGCGCACGCGCCTGCGTCGATGAAGTGATGGACAAGTGGGCGCGCGACGGCGTCGAAGGCCACTTCCTCGAACCCGCGCCGTGGATGCCCTATCACGCGCTCGTCCGCGACGCGCTGGCCGACGTGGTCGGCGCCCAGCCGGAAGAAGTGGTCGCGATGAACTCGCTCACCGTGAACCTGCACCTGATGATGGTCAGCTTCTATCGACCGGCCGCCGGACGCAGCGCGATCCTGATGGAAGCCGGCGCGTTTCCATCCGACCGCCACGCGATGGCATCGCAGTTGCAAGCCCGCGGATTGTCCGTGGACGTCGACCTGATCGAAGTCGAGCCCGATCTGGCCGACGGCACGTTCTCGATTGCGGCGATCGAACGCGCCATCGCCGAACACGGTGATCGCCTCGCCTTGATCCTCTGGCCCGGCGTGCAGTACCGCACCGGGCAGGCGTTCGACCTGAAGGAGATCGCACGCCTCGGTCATGCGGCGGGCGCGATGGTCGGTTTCGACCTCGCCCATGCGGTCGGCAATCTGCCGCTGCAACTGCACGACAGCGGCGCGGATTTCGCGGTGTGGTGCCACTACAAATATATGAATTCCGGCCCGGGCGCGGTCGGCGGTTGTTTCGTGCACGACCGTCACGCACGCACCGACCGTCCGCGTTTCGCCGGCTGGTGGGGCCACGACCAGGCCAGTCGTTTCCGGATGGCCCCCGAATTCGTGCCCACGCCCGGCGCCGACGGCTGGCAGCTGAGCAATCCGCCGATCCTCGCGCTTGCGCCGCTGCGCGCGTCGCTGGACCTGTTCGCGCGCGCCGGCATGCCTGCCTTGCGCGCGAAATCCGAACGGCTTACCGGCGATCTGGAGCAGCTGATCCGCACGCATCTGGCCGACAAGCTGCAGATCGTGACGCCGGCTGCGCCGGAACAGCGTGGCTGTCAGCTGTCTCTACGCGTCGCCGGCGGCCGAGAGCGTGGACGCGCGCTGTTCGAGTATCTGAGCGCGTGCGGCGTGCTCGGCGACTGGCGCGAACCCGATGTGATCCGCATCTCGCCCGCGCCGCTCTACAACAACCACAGCGACATCCTGCGCTTCGCGCGCGCGGTGCAGGAGTGGCAGGCATGAGTGCTGCTGTCATGAGCAACGCAGAAAACAAGCATCTCACCCTCGTCGGCGCCGGTCTGGCGGGGCCGCTGCTGGCGACGCTGCTCGCGCGGCAAGGCTGGCAGGTGGACCTGTTCGAGCGTCGCGGAGATCCGCGCGTCCATGGCTATGCCGGCGGACGTTCGATCAATCTCGCGCTGGCCGAGCGCGGCCTGAACGCGCTGCGCACCGCCGGTGTCGACGACGACGTGCTGAAGCAGGCGGTGATGATGCGCGGGCGCATGGTGCACTTCGCCGACGGTCGCGTGCAGCTGCAGCGCTACGGCAAGGACGACAGCGAAGTGATCTGGTCGATCAGCCGCGGCGATCTCAACATCGTGCTGTTGAACGCGGCGGAGGCGGTGGGCGTGCGCCTGCATTTCGATCGTCGTCTCGATCGGGTCGATTTCGACGCGCGCATCGCGCACTTCGTCGGCGAAGGCGAGGACATCGCGCATCCGTTCCACGCGCTGATCGGCAGCGACGGCGCCGGCTCCAATCTGCGCGCAGCCATGACCCAGGCCTCGGATCTGGGCGAACGCATCGAAGTGATGCCGCACAGCTACAAGGAGCTGGAGATTCCGCCCGGATTCGACGGCGATTTCCAGCTCGAAGCCAATGCGCTGCACATCTGGCCGCGCGGCGATTACATGTGCATCGCGCTGCCGAACGACGAGCGCACCTTCACCGTCACCCTGTTCATGCCGAACGAGGGCAGGACCAGCTTCGCGTCGGTGCGCAACGGCGCGGAAGGCGAAGCGCTGTTCGCGCGCGACTTCGCCGACGCGCTGCCTTTGATTCCGAAACTGCGCCACGACTTCGAGGCCAACCCGGCCGGCATGCTGGCGACGCTGTATCTCGACCGCTGGCACCTCGACGGCCGCGCGGTGTTGTTGGGCGACGCCGCGCACGCGATGGTGCCGTTCCACGGCCAGGGCATGAACTGCGCCTTCGAGGACTGCGTGGCGCTGGCGGCGCATCTGGAGCGCGACCCGGACACCGCGACCGCGTTCGCGGCCTTCGAGGCCGAACGCAAGCCGAATGCGGCGGCGATCCAGCAGATGGCGCTGGAGAACTACCGGGAAATGAGCGACCGCGTCGACGACCCCGATTTCCTGCTGCAGCGCGAACTCGAACGACAACTCGCCGAGCGCCATCCCGGCCGTTTCGTGCCGCGCTACGCGATGGTCACTTTTCATCGCCTGCCCTACGCCACCGCTTTCGAACGCGGCCGCATCCAGCGCGCATTGCTGGTGGAAGCCACGGCCGGACGCGACAGCCTCGACAACCTCGATTGGGCCGCCGTGGACCGCATGGTTCACGCGCGCCTGTCTCCGCTGGAAACGGAGGCCTGAGTGGCCGCGAGCTTCCTCTTTTACGATCTGGAAACCTTCGGCACCGATCCGCGCCGGAGCCGGATCGCACAGTTCGCGGCGATCCGCACCGACGCCGATCTCAAGCAGATCGACGAGCCCTGGGATTTCCTGGTGCGCCCCGCCGACGACCTGCTGCCCTCGCCCATCGCTACGCTGATCACCGGCATCGCGCCGCAGCGCGCGCTGCGCGAAGGCGTGACCGAAGCCGATGCGTTCGCCCGCATCCACGATGCGATGTCGGCGCCGGAAACCTGCAGCCTCGGCTACAACTCGCTGCGCTTCGACGACGAATTCGTCCGTCACGGCCTGTTCCGCCACTTCTACGATCCTTACGAACGCGAGTGGCGCGGCGGCAATTCACGCTGGGATCTGCTGGACGTGATGCGGCTGGCGCACGCGCTGCGACCGGAGGGCATCGTCTGGCCGCTGCGCGAAGACGGCGCGCCCTCGTTCAAACTCGAACATCTGGCCGAAGCCAACGGTGTGCGCGAAGGCGACGCGCACGAAGCGCTGTCGGACGTGCGCGCATTGATCGGCATGGCCCGCAGGCTCAAGCACGCACAGCCGAAACTGTGGGACTACACCCTGAAGCTGCGCGACAAGAAATTCGCCGCGCGTATGCTCGACACCGTGGCGATGACGCCGGTGCTGCACGTGTCGCAGCGTTTTCCCGCGTCGAGGCTGTGCGCCGCGGCGGTGGCGCCGCTAATCCGTCATCCGAAGATCGACAACCGCATCGTGGTGTTCGATCTGCACGAATCGCCGGAGCTGCTGCTGACGCTGGAGGCCGACGAGATCGCCGACCGCCTGTACACGCCGGCCGCGGATCTGCCGCCCGGCGAGGCGCGGATCCCGCTGAAGGAAGTGCATCTCAACCGCAGCCCGATGCTGATCGAATGGGCGCATCTGCGCGATGCCGACTTGGAGCGGCTGCGGATCGATCCGGCGTTGGCCGAGTCGCGCATCGAACAACTGCGCGCCGCTGGCCCCGGGCTTGCGGAAAAGATCCGCCGCATCTATGCCGGGCGCGCCGAATTCGCGCCATCGGATGCGGATGGTTCGCTGTACGACGGTTTTCTGCAGGAAGGCGACAAGCGCAAGTTCGCCGAAGTGCGCAGCACGCCGCCGACGGTGCTGGGCCAGCGCGATTTCGCGTTCAAGGATCCGCGCCTGCCGGAGCTGCTGTTCCGCTATCGCGCCCGCAACTGGCCGGACACGCTGTCCATGGCCGACGCCGAACGCTGGCGCGACTATCGCCGCAGCCGTCTGTGCGAAGACCGCGGACTGTCCGAATTCACCTTCGAAAGCCATCGCGCCGAGATCGCCGCACTGCGCGCTGCCCATGCCGACGATGGCCATGCGCAGGCGTTGCTGGATCAGTTGCAGGCCTGGGCGCAGACATTGGAGACCGACCTGACATGAGCCGCCACGCATGAGCCGGCCCTTATGAGTCACTACTTTTCCGAACGCAGCTTCAAGTTCCTGCGCGCACTGGGCCGCAACAACGACCGCGAATGGTTCCATGCGCACAAGACCGACTACGAACAGCACATCCGCGCGCCGTTCCTGGCGCTGATCACCGATCTGCAGCCCGCGCTGCGCGAGGTCAGCGAGCACTATCGTGCCGATCCGAAAACCGTCGGCGGTTCGCTGTTCCGCATCCATCGCGACACCCGGTTCTCGAACGACAAGGCGCCGTACAAGCTGTGGCAGGGCGCGCGCTTGTTCCATGCCCGCAGCCGCGAAGTGGAAGCGCCGTCGTTCTATCTCCACCTGCAGCCGGGCAACTGCTTCATCGCCGCAGGGCTGTGGCACCCGGAGCCCGAAACCCTGCGCCGGATCCGCCACTTCATCGTCGACAATCCCGGCAGTTGGGCCAACGCCGCGCATGGCGCCGCGTTCCGCAAGCGCTTCGACCTGGACGACAGCGAGATGCTGGTGCGGCCGCCGCGCGGGTATCCGGCCGACGTCGTCCATCTCGACGATCTGCGCCGCAAGAATTATGTCGCGCTGCGGGTGATCGACGATGCAACGATGACCGGCCTGCGCCTGTTGTCCACGCTATCGAAAAACCTGCAGCAGCTTGGTCCGTTCATGGATTATCTCTGCGCGGCGCTGGATCTCGAATTCTGAAGGTTGTTTGTAACTTGCCCGATCAAGGTTGTTTGTAACTCGCCCGATCTTTGAAACCCGCCTGATCAGCGAAACGACATAGACAACAGCGTCATCCCCGCGCATTCCGCTGCCCCTCTCCCCGCGCACAGCGCGGGGAGAGGGTGGCCGAAGGCCGGGTGAGGGGCGCTCTTCGAAAAGCACCACCGCTGCTTCGGCCCCTCATCCGCCCTTCGGGCACCTTCTCCCCGCAAGCGGGGAGAAGGGACATCCCTGCAAGTGGGGAGAAGGGACATCCCTGCAAGTGGGGAGAAGAGACATCCCTGCATCGGGCTGCGTGGTGCATCGGCCGAAATCCGCTGTCGATGCAGTGCGGCGTGACAGCGTGAATACGCAGCGGTATGCTCGGTCGCGATGCCAATCTCGGGGGAGATGGCAGAGCGTCAAAGGATCGACGCGGCCCCGGTCGCGTCTTCATGGAATAGGAAATCAAGAGGGATACTCAACGTGCGTAAATACCTCTGCGGGCTCTTGCTCGCTCTGGCGGCGCCGTGTGCGCTCGCGAATACCGGCGTGGCGTTCGTCCACGGCACCGGCGCCCAAACCAACGCCTACAACGACTACTGGCAGCCGGCGATGGTCGACTCCGTGCGCGGTGGCCTGCCCAATCCGGCGAATTACGTCGTCATCAACTGCGACTTCGGCCAGTACTGGTGGGACAGCCGCGCCGCGGGCTGCCTGGCCGGCCAACTGACCAGCTTCATCAACACCAGGGGCATCACCCGCCTGATCGTGATCACGCATTCCAATGGCGGCAACGTCATGCGCTGGATCCTGTCGAACCCGACCTACGACAGCCGTTATCCGAACATCATCAACAAGACCGTGCGCGTCAATGCGCTGGCGCCTTCGTCGACCGGCACCCCGCTGGCCGATGCGGTGATGAACGGCACGGTGTTCGAAGCGGCGGTGGGCTGGTTGCTCGGCTACCAGAACGACGGCGTGCGCCAGCAGCAGACCAGCTGGATGGTGTTCTACAACGCCAATTATCTGTACGGCACCGGCGGCCGTCCGGGGCTGCCGAAAAGCTTCCGCAGCGTGGTCGGCACCGATGTCGACTCCTCGCCGTTCGATGGCGACAGCTACTGCGGCGGCTACAGCCAGAACGTCGGTCTGGAAATCACCCAGAACTGGCTCGACGGCTGTTCCGACGGCTTCCTCAACTGCAGCAGTCAATCCGGCGCCGGTTCGGTGTGGTTCTACGACACATCGCGGATGGCCGGCAGCGAACCGCTGTCGCACAACCAGAGCCGTCGGGCCTGTTTTGGCCTGAACACCATTCTCCGCACCGATGCGGGCCAGTGAGGACAACGCCATGAGACTTTCAATCGCAATCGCTCTCGCGCTGTGCTCCTTCTCCGCCGTCGCCGCGCAGCCGCTGCGTCCGGCCGGCGCCCAGGACCAAGCCCCCTCCCGTCTGGTCGCCGTGCCAGCGCCTTCCGCGCAGATCGAGCGCGCGCCGGTCTCGTTCGCGTGGAAACTCGACCCGAACCAGCCGGTGTTCGCCTCACAGCCCCATGTCGCGCAAAGCCGCGAATACTGGGAAACGGTCGATGCCGCCGCGCTCGACAAGGGCGTGCAGCTGAAGATGTCGGCGCCGGGCAGCCTGATCCGCATCAGCCCGACGCGGGGCGCGCGCGCGCTGCGCAGCGACGAACTGCAGGTCAACGACAGCCGCGGTGCGGCCAAGCTTGAGAACATCGCCAGCGCCGAACAGCTGACCAAGGCCGGCATGGATGTACAGGCCGGTTCGGTCATCGCCAAGCTGGACCGCCAGGAAGGCGCCGACACCTACACCGTACGCGTGCCGAAAGCCGAGGGCCGCTATCTGGTCCACGTCTTCGAGCCCGAAAGCACGGCCGTGCTGCGCGCCGGCGCCGACCGCAGCCACGCCCTCGCCGGTGGCTCGGTGCGCTTCGATGTCGATTTCAACCAGGCCGGCAAGATGTCCGCGATGCAGGCGGAAGCCATGCTGGTGGCGCCGGACGGCCGCAGCTGGCCGGTGGCGCTCGATGCCAGCGGCAACGGCGGCCTGACCGCGAACGTGAAGCTGCCGGCCAACACCGGCAATGCGCAGGGCCTGTGGGAACTGCAGGTGTTCGCCAACGCTGGCGGCATCCAGCGCGACGCGCGTACCGCGTTCGCGGTGGCTGCACCGACCGCCCGCCTCGACGGCGTGTTCGCCTTCAACGCCCGCACCATGCGCATGGCGTTGCCGGTGCAGGCCGGCTCCGTGGGTCGCTACGAAGCCCGCGGCACGCTGTTCGCCACCGGCAGCGACGGCGTAATGCGCCCGGTCTCCCAAGCGCACAGCGCGGCGTGGATGAAGCGCGGCAAAGGCATGCTGGTGCTGCAATTCGATCGCGCGCACCTGCCGCAGGGCTATGGCGCACCGTTCGAAGTGCGCCAGCTGGAACTCAACGACCAGTCGCGCATGGCGCCGCTGGAAAGCCGCGAACGCGCGGGCATCGCACGCTGATTTTCCATTCCATCGTTGAACCGATCCATCGTTGAACCGACAAGGGGCCGAAAGGCCCCTTGTTTTTTGGCGTCGCCGGACGACTCACTCCGAACGGTTCGAGACCCCGTGCGGCACATGCCCGGCCGCGACGTGCTCGCGCGCCGAGTCGATGTTGTGCTGCGAATCGTCGAAGAAGATATCGGCCCCGAACGCCTGCAGGAACGGGCCTTTCGCGCGGCCGCCGAGGAACAATGCCTCGTCCAGGCGGATGCCCCACTCGCGCAGCGTGCGGATCACGCGCTCATGCGCGGGCGCCGAGCGTGCGGTCACCAGCGCGGTGCGGATCGGACAGCTTTCGACCGGATACGCCGCCTGCAATCGGTGCAACGCATCGAGAAAAACACGAAAAGGGCCGCCGATCAGCGGTTCGTGCGCGCGCTCGCGCTCGTGGCGCGCGAACGCTTCCAGCCCGCCTTCGCGCGAAATACGCTCGCCCTCGTCGTCGAACAGCACCGCGTCGCCGTCGAAGGCGATGCGGATCTGCTCGTGGGCGCTCGCATCGTTCGCGGGCAGCACCGACTGCGACGGCAGCAGCGTCGCCGCCGCAATGCCGTGCTCCAGCGCGCGACGCACCGACTCGGCGTCCGCGGACAGGAACAGATGCGCGCCGAACGGCTTGATGTAGGGCCAGGTCGGCGCGCCGGACGTGAACGTCGCGCGGCGGATATCCAGGCCGTGATGCTGGATCGAATTGAACACCCGCAGCCCGGTATCCGACGAGTTCCGCGACAGCAGGATCACCTCGACGTGCGGCACACCCACCGGCGCGTGGGCGTTCAAGGCCAGCAGTTTGCGCACCAGCGGAAAGGCGATGCCCGGCTGCAGCACGTCGTCCTCGCGGCCGCGCTGATAGGCGGCGAAAGCATCGACGCCTTCGCGCTCGAACAGGGCGTGGCTTTCCTCCAGGTCGAACAGGGCGCGGGAGGAGATGGCGATGACAAGAGGTTCGGGGGCCGCTGTATTCATTCGCATAGTGTGCAATAGTCCCGCATCATCCGCAGAATCTGTTTTGCGGAGCGCACCTGGCGCGCAATAGACGATTGCCTCGTTTCCGACCTGATCGATAGCCAAGACGAATACCATAATCCTCTGACAAGTCCCGACGCTTCGCCGGAAGTCGAACGAAGCGCCCGATCATCGCAGACAAGCGGATGCAACATCCTGACCCACAATGGAAGTCATCACGGACGGAGGCTTTATGGTTTCTGCTGATAACCGGCCTGATATCATCTGTTTGATCGAAACGCTAGGCACGGCGGGCGCGATCTACGATTTCGTCGAGGAGATCGCTGATTATGTCCTGATGGGTTGCAACCCCGAGTACGAATCGCATCTCGCCAAGTCAAAGAGCGACGCAACGGGCAGCCCGGTGTCCATGCTTTTTCCAGAGCACATTTGCGGCAAGCTGCACGACGCATTGGAAGAATGCAGGCAACATCAGCATGTCGTCGAGAATACCGTGGCGACCCGGCGCGAGGATAGCGAGCGATTCTGGCGATATTTTATTCTGCAGATCGCCGTACCGGCTGGGCATAGACCGCAGTTCATGCACGCCATCGTTGATATTACCGGGGAAAAACCGCTCGAAGACAACCCGCATCTCGACAGGGAAAGGTTCAGGGAAGTCGTGCAATTCGCGCACGATGCCATCATCGTCATCGACGGCAGCCAGAACATCGTATTGTTCAATCAAGCCGCATCGCGCATTTTCGGCTACAGCAACGAGGAAATAATCGGCAGGCCGCTGTCGGACCTCATGCCTGTAGAAGCCCGCAAGAAGCACGCCGACTGCGTCGTCGAGTTCGCGCACGCGCCGGAGACTTCTCGAGACATGCGCTCGCGCAAGCCGTTGCTGGCTCTGCGGAAAAACGGCCGCGAATTCGCAGCCTCGATCACGATTTCCAAGAGCCACGCTGGTCGCGACCAGCAGATGACCGCAATCGTACGCGAGATTTTCGACGAGACAGGACTGATCGAAGACCTCCTGATCGCATCACGGTACGATGCGCTGACCGGACTGTACAACCGCCGACGGTTCGGCGAACTATTGGATGCCGAAATCAACCGTTGCCGCCGGTTCGACAGAGGGTTCTCGCTATTGATGCTGGACATCGACGATTTCAAAAAAATCAACGACACCTACGGCCACATGATGGGCGATCAGCTGCTGAAGACATTCGGTCGGCTACTGGCTGGCATGCTGAGGGAAATGGACCTGGCATGCCGATGGGGTGGCGAGGAGTTCGTGGCGCTGCTGCCGGAAACAAGCATGGAAGGGGCATTTGTGGTCGCGGAGAAAATCAGGTCGGAAACGGAGGCGGTCCGCCTGATACATAAAGGCATCGAACTCGGCTTCACCGTATCGATCGGATTAGCCCACTTCCCGAACGGCAATGGCAGTATGGATAACGCCATCGAAACAGTCGATCAAAGCCTCTATTCCGCGAAGAAAGCCGGAAAGAACCGTGTCGTCGCTTTCCATCACCGTCCGGATCACGGCTGAGCCGCGCAGACAATCGATTGTGCCCTCCCTGGTCGCGACGTTTCATCCTGGCGGTGACTCGCAAGATGCGACACTGCTGTCTTTGATCAACCCGCCAGATGCCGCGCCTGACGCGGCGGCGTGGCGCTTTTCTTGCGCGGCACCGGCACTGGCCGTACCGCGTCCGTTTCCTCGAACGTCAGACGCGAACGGCTGCCCTGGGCGCGGAAATCGTCGATCAATGCGCGGTTGGCCAGGTCGGCCTCGACGCCGCCATCGGCGACCAGGAATGCCTGCAGCGCGTGCACCAGCCGCTCATGCGCAATCGCATGGGTCTGCCCGGTCCGGGCATACAGCCAGTCGCTGAAAGCCAGGAAACGACGGAACGGCGTATCGCCAAGCAGCAGCGGCAACGTGCGCGGCAGACGCCCGGAATTCGCGACCATGTCCCAGTAACGCGAGAAACGCGACAGCCGCTGCATGGTCGCGAAGTCGATCGCATCGGTGCTGAGGATGTTGTAGGGCGGATCGGGATTGAAGCGCAGGTCGTGCGCCTCGGTATGCCGCGCCACCGGCGCGCCGCGCAGGCGTTTGAGGATGCCGAACTGGATTTCGTGCGGCGCCAGCGCGACCAGCCGGTCGAACCCCAGCGCGAAACTCTCCACGCTTTCGCCCGGTAAGCCCGCGATCAGATCCACATGCAGATGCGCGCGCGAATGTTCGCGCAGCCAGCGCAGATTGGCCGCCGCCTTTTCGTCGTTCTGGCGACGGGATATCCGCGTCTGCACGTCAGGATTGAAGGTCTGGATGCCGATCTCGAACTGCAGCGTGCCATCGGGGAATTTCGAGATGCCGTCCTTGAGGCGATCCGGCAGATGATCCGGAATCAGTTCGAAATGGACGAACGGCGGATCGTCGGGCGCGGCTTCGATCTTCTGCAGGAAAAAATCCAGGATCGCAAGCGACGTATCGACCTTGAGGTTGAAGGTTCGATCGACGAATTTGAACTGACGCACGCCGCGCGCGTACAGCGTTTCCAGCGCATCGATGAAACGCGCAAGCTCGAACGGCCATGCGGTCTTGTCCAGGGACGAGAGACAGAACTCGCATTTGAACGGGCAGCCGCGCGACGCTTCGACGTAAAGATGCCGTTGGCGCACGTCCTCGTCGGTGTATTCGGCGTAAGGCAACGCCAGATCCTTCAGTTCGGCCTGCACGCCGGGAATGATCCGCCCGGGCGGCGCATCCCCGGACAGCAGCCGTTCGACCAGCCATGCGAAGGTCACATCGCCCCATCCGGTAATGACGTAATCGGCAAGCGCGCAGATCCGCTGTTCGCCCGTCTCGTAGCTGACTTCGGGACCACCGAGCACGATGATGAGCTCCGGCGCCACGGTCTTCAGCTGCGCGACCAGCCGCGTGCTTTCCTCGACGTTCCAGATGTAGACGCCCAGGCCGAGAATGCGCGGACGGTTGGCGAGAATCTTCTCGACGATCTCCTCGGTCTTCTGCCCGATTACGAATTCGACGATCGCGGAACGCTCGCGCAGATCGCCAAGGTTGGCGCGCAGATAGCGCAGCCCCAAGGATGCGTGCGAATAACGCGCGTTCAGCGTGGAAAGCAGGATGTCGGCCATGGATGGAGTATATCGCCCGCGCGGAACAGCAGGCCGACGGGCGTAACCGCCGAAGGCGATGCTGCCGTCATCGCGCACCGGTATGGGCACCCGGCGGCATCCGCTTCATGGCGGGTGGGACGCTGGAATCCACATCGCAGCATCCACCCTGCGCCGAAGACTTCAGGTCATGAACTGTTCGCTGAGAATGCGTTCTTCGAGATTGTGCTCGGGATCGAACAACAGTGTGACCATGCGGTCGCGGGATTCGCGGATGGACACTTCCACCACGTCGCGGACTTCGTGCGAATCGGCGGTGGCGCTGACCGGCCGCTTGAACGTATCGAGCACGCGGAAGCGCACTTCGGTGTCGGCCTTGAGCAGCGCGCCGCGCCAACGCCGCGGACGGAACGGCGCGATCGGGGTCAGCGCCACCACGCCGCTGCCCAGCGGCAGGATCGGCCCGCCGGCCGAGTAGTTGTAGGCGGTGCTGCCCGCGGGCGTGGCCACCATCACACCGTCGCAGATCAGTTCGTCGACGCGGGTCTGGCCGCTGAGTTCGATCGCGATGTGCGCGGCCTGGCGGGTCTGGCGCAGCAACGACACTTCGTTATAGGCCAGCGAGGTGACGCTGGCGCCGGATTCGGTGAGCGCCTGCATCTCCAGCGGGCGCAGTTTCGCGGGTTCGGCAGCGGCGATGCGTTCGAGCAGGCCATCCTGCTCGAAGTGGTTCATCAGGAAACCGACGGTGCCCAGCTTCATGCCGAACACCGGACGCGCAAGGGCGCCGTGACGATGCAGGGTATGCAGCATGAAACCGTCGCCGCCGAGCGCGCACACCACGTCGGCTTCGCCGGGCGTGCATTGGCCATGACGCGCGGTCATCGCCGCAAGCGCAGCCTGCGCATCGGCGGTAGCGCTGGCGAGGAAGGCGATTCGCTGTGCGGTCACACGGGCTCCATGCGGGGCGCGGGCGAGCGCCCGCCACGCGAGGATAGCGGATGCGCCGCGCCCGCGCAGGGCTGCGGGCGACCGCAAGCGCCGCCGCAAACCTCCCTGGAAACGCCTCCGCAGAACGCCTCCGCAGAACGTCTCCGTAAACGCGAACGGCCCCGGTCGCCCGGAGCCGTTCGCGAACAACATCATCCGGATGCGTCGGGCGCCGGGCTCAGCCTTGGACCGACAACATCGACAGACGCCGCACCGCGACCGAAGCGGTCGGATAATCCAGGGTCTTCTGCGCGGCGAGCTCGCCGAGCATGTTCCGGGTGAAACGCAGCGAGGCGTCGTCGCGTTCGAACCAGTGCTTGAGCTTTGCGTCGGCATTCGCGCCCGGCGCATCCAGCACCTGCACCGTCAACAAACGCTGCTGCGCGGCCAGTTCGTCGCGCAGCGAGCCGCGCGCGACCGCATGCCAGCGGCCATCGACCGCCAGCGTATCGATCTGCGCATACAGCCACGGCAGTTTCAGCGCATCGCCCACGCGGAAGTGCGCCCGGGCCACATCGACCGGTTTGAGCTTGCGCGCGCGCGCCACTTCGATGATGTCGCAGCACCATTCGAGGTACGGCAGCGCCGCCAGCTGTTTCGCGAGCGGTTCCGGCAGCCCCTTGGCCTTCCAGTCGGCGTAGCTGGCGTCGTAGGCCGGCCGCATTGTCGGCGGCAAGATGCCCGAGCCGGCGCGGATTTCGCGGAATCCGTCGTGATACCGCTCGACCGCCGTGGCGATGCCCGGAATCGGACCGGGGCGCGACAGCAGCCAACGCGTCATCGAGCGCTGCAGCGACCAGATCACCTGAAGTGCGTCGACCTGCACCGATTCCGGAACCGTGCCGCCGAGCGCATCGATCTGCGTCCACAGTTCGCGCGCGTCCAGCGTTTCGCGGGTGATGGTGAAGGCTTTGGCGACTTCGCCCGGGCTGCGGCCGGTGTCTTCGGTCATGCGCAGAACGAAGGTCGCGCCCATGCGGTTGACCAGCGAGTTGGTCACCGCGGTGGCGATGATCTCGCGCTTCAGGCGGTGCTGTTCCATCGCCTTGGCGTACTTCTTCTGCAGCGGCGCCGGGAAGTAGCGCACCAGTTCTTTCGACAGGTAAGGGTCTTCCGGCACGTCGGAATCGAGCAACTGCTGGAACAGCACGATCTTCGAGTACGACAGCAGCACCGACAGCTCCGGACGGGTCAGGCCAATCCTGCGCGCCTTGCGTTCGGCGATCTCGGCATCGCTGGGCAGATATTCGATCTGGCGGTCGAGCAACCCCTGCGATTCGAGCGTGCGGATGAAATGCTGCTTGGAACCGAGGCGCGACAGGCTCATCCGCTGCATCAGGCTCAAGGCCTGGTTTTGCCGGTAATTGTCGTTCAACACCAGCGCCGCGACTTCGTCGGTCATCGATGCCAGCAGCTTGTTGCGCTCGGGCATGGTCAGCTTTTTGCGCTGCACTTCGCCGTTGAGCAGGATCTTGATGTTGACCTCGTGATCGGACGTATCCACGCCCGCCGAGTTGTCGATGAAGTCGGTGTTGAGCAGCACGCCGTTCAGCGCCGCTTCGATGCGGCCGAGCTGGGTCAGGCCCAGATTACCGCCCTCGCCCACCATCCTGCAGCGCAGCTCGCCGCCGTTGACGCGCAGACCGTTGTTGGCACGGTCGCCGGCATCGGCATGGGTTTCGCTGGCGGCCTTGACGTAGGTGCCGATGCCGCCGTTCCACAGCAGATCGACCGGCGCCTTCAAGATCGCGTTCATCAGCTCCATCGGGCTCATCGACGCCGCGTCGGATTCGATGCCCAGCACGGCCTTGATCTCCGGCGACAGCGGAATCGCCTTGGCCGAACGCGGGAAAATGCCGCCGCCCTTGCTGATCAGCGAGGCATCGTAGTCGGCCCAGCTCGAACGCGGCAGCTTGAACATGCGGTCGCGTTCCTTGAACGAGATCGCCGCGTCCGGATCGGGATCGAGGAAGATGTGGCGGTGATCGAACGCGGCCAGCAGGCGGATGTGTTCCGACAGCAGCATGCCGTTGCCGAACACGTCGCCGGACATGTCGCCGATGCCGACGCAGGTGAAATCCTGGGTCTGCGAATCGCGGCCCAGCGCGCGGAAATGACGCATGACCGATTCCCAGCCGCCGCGCGCGGTGATGCCCATGCCTTTGTGGTCGTAACCGACCGAACCGCCGGACGCGAACGCATCGTCGAGCCAGAACCCGTGCGCGTTGGCGATACCGTTGGCGATGTCCGAGAACGTGGCCGTGCCCTTGTCGGCGGCGACCACCAGATACGGGTCGTCGCCGTCGTGGCGCACCACTTCGTCCGGCGCGACGATCTTGCCGCTGGTGGAGATGTTGTCGGTGATGTCGAGCAGACCGTTGATGAAACGCTTGTAGCAGGCCACGCCTTCGTTGAACCAGGCGTCGCGGTCGATCGACGGGTCGGGCAATTGTTTGCAGAAGAAGCCGCCCTTCGAGCCCACCGGCACGATCACGGTGTTTTTCACCATCTGCGCCTTTACCAGACCCAGCACTTCGGTGCGGAAGTCCTCGCGGCGATCCGACCAGCGCAGGCCGCCGCGCGCCACCGGGCCGAAGCGCAGATGCACGCCTTCGACGCGCGGACCGCAGACGAAGATTTCGCGATACGGACGCGGTTTCGGCAGATCCGGCACCTTCGACGGGTCGAACTTGAAGCTGAGGTAATCGGCCGGGCCGCCGTCGGCGCGCAGGCCATCCTTGTAGCGGCCGTTGCGGTAGGTGATGTAGTAATTGGTGCGCAGCGTCGCTTCGATCACGCTGACGAAGCCGCGCAGGATGCGGTCCTCGTCGAGGCTGGACACGCGATCCAGCAGCGCCTTGATCGCCTCACGCGTGGCGTCGATCTGGACTTCGCGCTTCGCGAAACGCGCGGCCATCACCGGCTCGAGCGCCGCCAGCATCGCCGCATCGTCGCCGGCGAGCGCCGCGAACTGGCGACGCAGTTGCGCCATGCCGCTCTGGATGTCGGCCTTGCTCTCGCTGCCGGTCGCCGGATCGAAGCGCGCTTCGAACAGTTCGGTCAGCAGACGCGCAAGAATCGGGTAACGGGTGAAGATTTCTTCGACATAGGTCTGCGAGAACGGCACGCCGACCTGCAGCAGATATTTGCAGTAGGCGCGCAGCATCGCCACCTGGCGCCACGACAGATTGGCGGCGAGGATCAGGCGGTTGAAGCCGTCGTTCTCAACGTTGCCGCGCCAGATCTGGCCGAACGCGTCCTCGAAGGTGTCGTCGAAATCGTCGACGTTGAGATCGCCGCGACCGACTTCCACCTCGAAGTCCTGGATGAAGGCGACGCGACCGTCCACCGCCACGCGATAGGGATGCTCGGAGATCACGCGCAGGCCCATGTTCTCCATCATCGGCAGCGCGTCGGACAGCGGAATATCGTCGTTCAAGCGGTAGAACTTGAAGCGCAGGCCGCCTTCCTGATCGCGGCACAGACTCAGGCGCAGGTCGTTGTCGGCGGTGAGCGATGCGAGCTGTTCGACGTCGTCGGCGGCGACCGCGGACGAGACTTTTTCGATGTAGCCGGCGGGCAGCGCGCGGCCGTAGCGGTTGGCCAGCGCGAGACCCTGTTCTTCGCCGTGGCGGGTCACCAGTTGCTCGCGCAGATCGTCCTGCCAGTTGCGGACGATGGCGGTCAGGCTGGCATCGACCTGCGCGGCATCGACATCGACCACTTCGCCCTTGCGCGGACGCACCAGCATGTGCAACTGCGCCAGCGGCGAATCGCCGAGCTGGATGGTGGAGTCGACGCGATCGGCGTGCAACGCGTCCTTGAGCATCGCCTCGATGCGCAGGCGGATTTCGGTGTTGTAGCGATCGCGCGGAATATAGGCCAGCACCGAATAGAAGCGACCGTAGCGGTCGTGGCGCAGGAACAGACGGCTGCGCACGCGCTCCTGCAGGCTCAGGATGCCGGAGGCCAGCTGCAACAGTTCGGTCTCGGTCGACTGGAACAGTTCGTCGCGCGGCAGCGTTTCGAGGATGTGCCGCAGCGCCTTGCCGCTGTGGCCGGTGGGCTGCAGACCGGATTTCAGCATCACGTAGTCGTGACGCTCGCGCACCAGCGGGATTTCCCACGGACGGCGGGTGTAGGCGCTGGAGGTGTAGAGACCGATGAAACGCTGTTCCGCGATGGGACGGCCGGCGGCGTCGAAACTCAGTACGCCGATGTAATCCATGTAGCCGGGACGATGCACGGTGGCACGCGCATTGGTTTTGGTGAGGATCAGCGCATCGACCGCGCCCGACTGCGGGATGTAGTGCGCAGCGAGCGAAGTGAGTTTACGCGGCGTGCCTGTTTCGCGTCCGCGCAGCAGGCCCAGGCCGGTATCGGGCTCCGCGGCCAGCACCTCTTCGCCGCCCTGTTCGCGCACGCGATATTCGCGATAGCCCAGGAAGGTGAAGTGCTCGTCGGCGGCCCAACGCAGGAATTCCCGCGCTTCGAGCCGGCCGGCGTCACTCACCGGCATCTGGCGCTTGCCCAGATCCTCGGTAACTTCGAGCATCCTGGCGCGCATCGCCGGCCAATCGCGGACGATGCAGCGCACGTCGGTCAGCACGTCGCGGATCGCGCGTTCGATCATGGCCGCATCGGCCGCCGATTGGCGGTCGATCTCCAAATGCATCATCGACTCGATCTCGCCTTCGCCCACCGCGGTGAGTTTGCCGCTGCGGTCGCGCACGATCCGCACCACCGGGTGCCCCAGCACATGCACGCCGATGCCGCGTTCGGCCAGCGCCATCTTCACCGAGTCGACCAGGAACGGCATGTCGTCGTTGACGATCTGCAGCACCGTATGCGGCGATTCCCAGCCGTGTTTGGCCAGGGTCGGATTGAACAGACGCACGCTCGGCGTCCCGGGCTTGCGGACGCGGGCGTAATCGAGGAAATCGTTGGCGAGCGCGGCCCAGCCTTCGGGGCCGTGCAGCGGCAGTTCGTCCTCGGTCATGCGCTGGTAGAACGCGCTGGCGAAGGCGCTGGCGGCGTCCTGATCGCGCTTGCCGGCGCGCCTGCGGATTGCATCGAAGATGGCATCCAGCGCGGTGGTGTCGGGGCGTTCCGCTTTCCGTGCGGCCGGTTTTCGTGCAACCGGTTGTGATGCGCCCGGCTTCGATGCGGCCGGGCGACGCGGGGCGGAGGCTTTCTTGGTCATGTGCGTGGTTTGTCCGTACGGCGCGCGGTCAGCGCAGGCCGGTCTCGTTGCGGGCGATCACCAGACGCTGGATCTCGCTGGTGCCTTCGTAGATTTCGGTGATCTTGGCGTCGCGGAAGTAGCGCTCCAGCGGCATTTCCTTGGAATAGCCCATCCCGCCGTGGATCTGCAGTGCCTGATGGGTGATGTACATCGCCGCTTCCGACGCGGTGAGCTTGGCGACCGACGCCTCGGTGCTGAAGCGGCCGCCGGTCTTGTCGGTCTGCGCCTTGGTCCACGCCGCGCGCAGGGTCAGCAGTTCGGCGGCATCGAGCCGGCACTTCATGTCGGCGATCTTGGCCTGGATCATCTGGAACGAACCGATCGGCTGGCCGAAGCTCTTGCGCTCCTTCACATAGGCGACGGACGCCTTGTAGGCGGCCTTGGCCAGGCCCACGGCCTGCGAGGCGATGCCGATGCGGCCGGCATCCAGCACACCCATGGCGATCTTGAAGCCCTCGCCGTCCTGGCCCACCACCTCGTCCGGCGTGGCCACGTAATCCTGGAACTCGATCTCGCACGTCGCCGACGCGCGGATGCCCAGCTTGGGTTCGGTCTTGCCGCGGTGGAAGCCGGGCTTGGCGGTGTCGACCATGAACGCGGTGATGCCCTTGGCGCCCTTGGACGGATCGGTGACCGCGAACAGGATGATGTACTTGGCGACCGGGCCGGAGGTGATCCAGCTCTTTTTGCCGTTGATCACATAGCTGCCGTCGTCCTGCTTGACCGCCTTGCAGCGCATCGCGGTGGCGTCGGAGCCGGACTGCGGTTCGGTCAGCGCGAACGCGCCGATCTCGCGGCCTTCGGCGATGGCGCGCACGTACAGCTGTTTCTGCGCCTCGGTGCCGAATTTGAGGATGCCGTTGCAGAACAGCGAATTGTTGACCGACACGATCGTGGAGTGGGCGCAATCGGCCTCGGCGATCTCGATCATCGCCAGCACGTAGCAGATCGGGTCCATGCCCGCGCCGCCGTATTCGGCCGGCACTTCGATGCCCATCAGGCCGTTCTCGCCGAGCGTGCGGATGTTCTCGAGCGGAAACTCACCGGTGTGGTCGTGGTACTCGGCGCTGGGCGCGATCTTTTCCTGCGCGATGCGGCGTGCCACGTCCTGAATCATCAACTGCTCTTCTGTGAAGCGGAAATCCACGGGCGTGTCCTCGTCTGTGAAATCGAAACCACTATTGTAGCTGCGGGTCTCGCATAACAGGTTGCTGAAATACCTCCGTCCAGGAGGTATTTCAGTGCGCACGTCCGGCACATGTCCGGACGTGCTCAGCGCGAATCAATCGCTTACGCGCTTGCTTCCCCGGCGCAGCCATCCATGGCTGCGTTAACAGGCCACTGAAAACCTGCTACCGCAGGTATTTCAGCAGCCTGCTAACCGCAGCACTAACCCAGCCCGCTTGACCTGACGACGCCCGGGGCAGACAATTATCTCTGTATCGCGATATTGAGATATGAGGCCTGTCGAATGGATCTGGAAGCCTGGTCGGCGAGACTGAAAGTGTTGGCGGACGCGACCCGGGTCCGGCTGCTGGCGCTGCTGGAACACGAGGAATTGACGGTCGCCGAGCTGTCCTCGATCACCCGTCTGGCGCAGCCGCGGGTGTCGACCCATCTCGCGCGCCTGAAGGAAGCCGGCCTGGTCCGCGACCGGCGTGCCGGGGTCTCCGCTTACTACCGCTTCGATGAGGCTTCCCTCGATGCCGCCCAGCGCGCGCTCTGGCGCACCCTGCGCGAAGGCAGCGACGACCCGCTGCTGCGCCAGGACGCGGAGCGCATCCCGGGCGTGCTGGCTGCCCGCGCGGTCGATGCCAACTGGGCCGACAGCGTGGCCGGCGACATGGAGCGGCATTACTCCCCGGGGCGCACCTGGGAAGCTCTCGCCCGTTCGGCGCTGCCGCTGCTCGCGCCGGGCCATGTGCTGGATATCGCCTCCGGCGACGGCGTGCTGGCCGAACTGCTGGCGCCGCATGCGCGCGAATACATCTGCATCGACGCCAGTGCGCGCGTGGTCAACGCCGCCACCGAGCGCCTGCGCAAGTTCGCGAACGTCGAGGTCCGCGAGGGCGACATGCACGCCCTGCCCTACGAAGAAGGTCATTTCGATCTGGTCGTGCTGATGCATGCCCTGACCTACTCCACCCGCCCCCAGGTCGCCGTGGCCGAAGCCGCGCGCGTGCTGCGTCCGGGCGGGCGGCTGCTGCTGAGCAGCCTGGCCAAGCACGAACACCGCGCCGCCGTGGAAGCCTACAGCCACGTCAACCTGGGTTTCGGCGACAAGGAACTGCGCAGGTTCATCGAAAAGGCCGGGCTGACGATCACCGCATCGGAAACCGTCACCCGCGAAAAGCGCCCACCGCATTTCGAAGTCATCTCGCTGATCGGAACCAAGCCATGAGCACCCACGCCGACACCACCGTGCCGCCATCGTCCGCGCGCCCCGCCGCGGATTTTCCGCAACTGCAGCCATGGCTCGCGCCCGCGCGCGTCGCCCGGCTCGAAGCCGCGCTGCGCGAGCGCATCCTGGTGCTGGACGGCGGCATGGGCACGATGATCCAACAGTACGAACTGGGCGAAGACGACTATCGCGGCGCACGGTTCGCCGCAGGCTTCGACGCCCAGGCGATCGCCGACCACAGCCATGCGCCGGGCTGCCCCTGCGGCCACGACAGTCGCGACCAGAAAGGCAACAACGATCTGCTCAGCCTCACCCGCCCGGACATCATCCGCAGCATCCACAGCGCGTATCTCGATGCCGGCGCCGATCTGATCGAAACCAATACCTTCAACTCGACCACGATCTCGCTGGCCGATTACGGTCTTGAACATCTGGCCCGCGAATTCAACGAAACCGGCGCGCGGCTGGCCCGCGAGGCCTGCGATGCCGCCGAGGCCGCCGACCCGTCGCGACCACGCTTCGTGGTCGGCGTCCTCGGTCCGACCAGCCGCACCGCTTCGATCAGTCCGGACGTGAACCGCCCGGGCTTCCGCGCGATCTCGTTCGACGAACTGCGCACGACCTACCGCGAAGCCACCGAGGGTCTGATCGACGGCGGCGCCGACGTGATCATGGTCGAGACCATCTTCGACACCCTCAACGCCAAAGCCGCGCTGTTCGCGATCGAAGAGGTGTTCGAAACGCGCGGCGCGCGGCTGCCGATCATGATTTCCGGCACGATCACCGACGCCTCCGGCCGCACCCTCTCCGGGCAGACCGCGGAAGCGTTCTGGTATGCGCTGCGCCACAGCCGGCCGCTGACCATCGGTCTGAACTGCGCGCTGGGCGCGAAAGATCTTCGCCCGCACGTCGACGTGCTCGCCCAGATCGCCGACGCCTTCGTCAGCACCCACCCCAACGCCGGCCTGCCCAACGCGTTCGGCGGCTACGACGAAACGCCCGAGGACATGGCCACGGTGCTGCGCGAATTCGCCGAATCCGGCCTGCTCAATATCGTCGGCGGCTGCTGCGGCACCACCCCCGCGCACATCCGCGCGATCTCAGAAGCGGTCGCCGGCCTGCCGCCACGGACACTGCCCGCCGCACGCGCAATGGAAGCCGCATGAACGCGATCCTCATCAATGCCACGCCCGAAGACGCACCGCTCTCGAACGCCATGAACGACGCCACCGCGCCGCAGCCGCGCTACACCTGCCTCAGCGGCCTCGAACCGCTGGTGATCACGCCGCTGACGAATTTCGTCAACATCGGCGAACGCACCAATGTCACCGGCTCGGCGCAGTTCAAGAAACTGATCCTCGAAGGCCGCTTCGACGAAGCGGTGGCGGTGGCGCGGCAACAAGTGGAGAACGGTGCGCAGGTGCTCGATGTCAACATGGACGAGGGCATGCTCGACTCCGAAAAGGCGATGGTCGATTACCTCAATCTGATCGCCGCCGAGCCCGACATCGCGCGCATCCCGGTGATGGTGGACAGCTCCAGGTTCAGCGTGATCGAGGCCGGCCTGAAATGCCTGCAGGGCAAGGGTATCGTCAATTCCATCTCGATGAAGGAAGGCGAAGCCGAATTCCTGCGCCAGGCGCTGCTGGTGCGCCGTTACGGCGCCGCGGTAGTGGTGATGGCCTTCGACGAAGTGGGCCAGGCCGATACCGTCGAACGCAAGGTCGAGATCTGCTCGCGCGCCTACGCGCTGCTGACCGAGAAGATCGGCTTCCCGCCCGAAGACATCATCTTCGATCCCAACGTGTTCGCAGTGGCGACCGGCATCGAGGAACACAACGATTACGCGGTCGCCTTTATCGAAGGCACCCGAGAACTCAAGCGCCGTTTCCCGCTCAGCCACATTTCCGGCGGCGTCTCCAACGTGTCGTTCTCGTTCCGCGGCAACGAGCTGGTTCGTCAGGCCATCCACGTGGTGTTCCTGTATCACGCCATCAAGGCGGGCATGGACATGGGCATCGTCAACGCCGGCGCGCTGCCGCTGTACGACGACCTGGAACCCGATCTGCGCGAGCGCGTCGAAGACGTGGTGCTGAACCGGCGCCCGGATTCGACCGAACGCCTGCTCGAAATCGCCGATCGTTTCAAAGGAAAAAAGGGCGAAAAGAAGGTCGAAGACCTGCGCTGGCGCGAGAAGCCGGTGCGCGAGCGCCTGTCGCACGCGCTGGTCCACGGCATCGACCAGTACATCGAGACCGACACCGAAGAAGCGCGTGCGCTGTCGACGCGGCCGCTGGACGTGATCGAAGGCCCGCTGATGAGCGGCATGAACGTGGTCGGCGACCTGTTCGGCGCCGGCAAGATGTTCCTGCCGCAGGTGGTGAAGAGCGCGCGCGTCATGAAAAAGGCCGTGGCCTACCTCATCCCCTACATCGAAGCGGAGAAGTCGGCCGGCGCCAAGCCGAAGGGCACGATCGTGATGGCGACCGTGAAAGGCGACGTCCACGACATCGGCAAGAACATCGTCGGCGTCGTGCTCCAGTGCAACAACTTCGACGTGATCGACCTCGGCGTGATGGTGCCGGCGCAGACGATACTGGATCGCGCCCGCGAAGAAAAGGCCGACATCATTGGCCTGTCCGGCCTGATCACGCCTTCGCTGGAGGAAATGAGCCACGTCGCCAAGGA
>JANLVT010000031.1:0-96403 GCA_031364125.1 Lysobacterales bacterium
AGTTCGCACGTCCGGCACATGTCCGGACGTGCTCACGGCGAATCAATCGCTTACGCGCTTGTTTCGCCGGCGCAGCCATCCATGGCTGCGTTAACAGGCCACTGAAAACCTGCTACCACAGGTATTTCAGCAGCCTGCTAAGCCTCGATCCCCGATATCCAATAACCCTCGCATTCAACCGGAACGATCGAACAACAAGCGATCGGGCCTGAAGGCCCTGCTACAGCTTGCAACGCTGCAAACGACGAAGCCCGCCATTCGCATGGCGGGCTTCGGGTGGCGAGCGCGGAAACCGCTCGACCAGCACTGCACTACCGCGATCAGTCGTTCGAGGAGCCTTCGCCTTCCTCGACCGCCTTCATCGACAGGCGGATGCGGCCCTGCTTGTCGACTTCCAGCACCTTGACCTTGACGATGTCGCCTTCCTTGAGCACGTCGCTGACTTTCTCGACGCGATCGTTGGAGATCTGCGACACGTGGACCAGACCGTCCTTGCCGGGGGAGATGGTGACGAACGCACCGAAGTCCATCAGCTTGGCGACCTTGCCCTCGTAGATGCGGCCCGGCTCGACGTCCGAGGTGATCTGCTCGATCCGCGACTTGGCGGCCTGGCCGGCAGCGGCGCTGACCGACGCGATGGTGATCGTGCCGTCGTCCTGGATGTCGATCTGAGTGCCGGTTTCCTTGGTGATCGCCTGGATCACCGAACCGCCCTTGCCGATCACTTCGCGGATCTTGTCGGGGTGGATCTTGATGGTGATCAGGCGCGGCGCGTACTCGGACAGCTCGGCACGCGGCGCGGTCATGGCATGCGCCATCTCGCCGAGGATATGCAGACGACCCTGCTTGGCCTGGGCCAGCGCGGTCTTCATGATCTCTTCGGTGATGCCCTGGATCTTGATGTCCATCTGCAGGGCGGAAATGCCCTTGTCGGTGCCGGCGACCTTGAAATCCATGTCGCCCAGATGATCCTCGTCGCCGAGGATGTCGGACAGCACGACGAAGTCGTCGCCTTCCTTCACCAGACCCATCGCGATACCCGCGACCGGCGCCTTGATCGGCACGCCGGCATCCATCAGCGCCAGCGAGCTGCCGCAGACCGAAGCCATCGAGGAGGAACCATTGGACTCGGTGATTTCCGAGACGACGCGGATGGTGTAGGGAAAGGCTTCCATCGTCGGCATGACCGCGAGCACGCCGCGCTTGGCGAGACGGCCGTGGCCGATTTCACGACGCTTCGGGCCCATCATGCGGCCGGCTTCACCGACCGAATAGGGCGGGAAGTTGTAATGGAACAGGAAGTGTTCCTTGTACTCGCCGCCGACGGCGTCGATGACCTGACCGTCGCGCGCGGTGCCGAGGGTGACCGCCACGATCGCCTGGGTTTCACCGCGGGTGAACAGCGAGGAACCGTGGACGCGCGGCAGCACCGTGACCTTCGAGGTGATCGCGCGAACGGTGTCGAGCGCACGGCCGTCGATGCGGACCTTCGTGCTCAGCACCGCGTTGCGCAGGGTCTGGTACTCGAGTTCGGAGAATTCCTTCGAGGCTTCGGAGGCGCTCCAGCCATTGGCTTCGATCTGCGCGGCGAGGCCGGCCATCATGTCTTTCTTCAGCGCCGAGATCGCGTCTTTGCGCTCCAGCTTGTCGCGCACTTGGAACGCGGTACCGAGACGATCGCCGACCGCAGCCTTGATCGCGCCGATCAGGGCGTCGTTCTTGGCGGGGGCCTGCCAGTTCCACTTGGGCTTGCCGGCCTCGGCGACGAGTTCGTTGATCGTGTCGATCGCGATCTGCATCTGCTGGTGACCGAACATCACCGCGCCCAGCATCACGTCTTCCGACAGTTCGCGGGCTTCGGATTCGACCATCAGCACGGCGTTTTTGGTGCCGGCGACGACGAGCTCGAGATCGCTGTCGACCAGTTCGGTCGTGCTCGGATTGAGGATGTACTGGCCGTTCTTGTAACCGACCTTGGCGGCGCCGATCGGGCCGTCGAACGGGGCGCCGCTCAGGGCCAGCGCGGCGGACGCGCCGATCAGAGCCAGGATGTCGCCATCGACTTCCGGATTCAGCGACATCACGGTGGCGATGATCTGGACTTCATTGCGGAAGTCTTCCGGGAACAGCGGGCGGATCGGACGGTCGATCAGGCGCGAGGTCAGCGTTTCCTTTTCGGTCTGGCGACCTTCGCGCTTGAAGAAGCCGCCCGGGATGCGGCCGCCGGCGTAGAACTTTTCCTGGTAGTCGACGGTGAGCGGGAAGAAATCCTGCCCTTCGCGCGCGGTCTTCGCGGCGACCGCCGTCACCAGCACGACGGTGCCTTCTGCCGACACCATCACCGCACCGCCGGCCTGGCGGGCGATCTCGCCGGTCTCGAGCACCACGGTGTGCTTGCCGTACTGGAAACGCTTGGTCACTTTTGCCACGTTGGAATATCCTCGAAAAACTTTGATCGATGAACCGGAGGGAGCCCCTGCCCCGGACCGGGTGGCCGCTCGATGCGGCCGGGCGATGCGAACGTTCGCATTGCATGAACGTTGTTGCGGAACGATGGTTTGTTACGGAGCGTTGATGCGTATCGCGACGGGATCTTGTGGACCCCAAAACGAAACCGCGGCGCATTGCTGCACCGCGGCGGGTCTGTAACTCAGCGGCGCAGACCGAGTTTTTCGATCAGGGCCTTGTAGCGCACCGCGTCTTTGCGGTGCAGGTAGTCGAGCAGGCTGCGACGGCGGTTGACCATCATCAGCAGACCGCGACGGCTGTGGTGATCCTGCTTGTGCGCCTTGAAGTGTTCGGTGAGCTGCACGATGCGCGCGGTGAGCAGCGCGACCTGGACTTCCGGCGAGCCGGTGTCGTTTTCGCTGCGCTTGTGGGTTTCGATGACTTGGCTTGAATCGATGGACATGTGAGGCCTCTTGACGCGAGATCGGCAGGAACAACGCCCGGATGACCGGCACGGCGCACCGCTGAGTCCGCCTGAATGGAATGACAGAAAGGATGCTGCCCGGGTAGCGGCATGAATCCGGCCCGGACAGCAGCGGAATTGTAGCCCCCGCCCCCCGTCGGAACAAGGGCTTGGACGGTTTTCCGGAGATCCGAGGCAGCTTGTCGCCGGCCTGAATACCGTCGCGGATGGCCCGCTCAGGACGCGGTGGCAGGGGCTTCCGGCCTGGCTTCGCCAGCCTTGCGCATGGCCTGCGCCATGCCGTCGAACTTGCCGCTCAGCGCCAGGCGCCAACCCTGCGGGGTGCGATTCATCGTGACCACGACCTGTTCGGCCGACAGGTCCGGCGTCAATTCGGCCGCCAACAGCGGGCAGGCAAAGGCCAGCATCGAAAACGAGAGCAGCACGGAACGCAAGCGGAGCGGCATCATGGCGGTGGATCTCCCGGGAATGGAAAACATCATGGTCTGATGATGTCCTGACGCTGGAACACGCGTTCCGGCTTGAGGCTGCCGGTCTCGTCGATCTTCGCGAGACCACGGGCGCGCCCGGCAGGGTCGAAGACGGCGCACTCGCCCGACGCTTCGTGATTGAGCTGCAGCCGCTGGCCCTGCTCGAACCGGCGCATGCCGTCGTCGGTCAGATCGATCCGGCGATAACCGACCAGGCCGACCTCGATCGGCAGCAGGCAGGCTTCGAGGCTGTGGGCGCCGCGTTCGGCGAGGGCCTGCAGCGATTCGAGGGTCCACATCCGCGGGTCGCGGAACGGGTCTACCCACAGTCGGCGCAGCTCGGCCACATGCGCGCCGCAGCCCAGCGCTTCGCCGAGGTCGCGCACAAGGCTGCGCACGTAGGTGCCGGAACCGCATTCGACGTGCAGGCGGAGCTGCGGAGCGTCGCCGTCGAGCAGATCGGCTTCGGACAGCAGCTCGAAAGCATGTACATCCACCGGCCGGGGATCGATCTCGATGGATTCGCCGCGCCGCGCCTTGGCGTACAGCGGTTCACCGCCGCGCTTGAGCGCCGAATAGATCGGCGGGCGCTGCATGATCCGCCCGGTAAGGTCGCGCAGCGCGGCGTCGATGGTGCCGATGTCGTAGCGCGCGACCGGCCGTTCGAGCAGCGGCTGGCCTTCGGCGTCGTCGGTATCGGTGACGATGCCCAGCCGCGCCACGGTGTCGTAGGCCTTGCGCGCGCCGAGCAGATTGCCGGCGATCTTGGTGGCTTCGCCGAAGCAGATCGGCAGCAGACCGGTGGCGAGCGGATCGAGGCTGCCGGTATGTCCGCCCTTGTCGGCGCGGAACAGATGGCGCACGCGCTGCAGCGCCTGATTCGAGCTGAGCCCCTGCGGCTTGTCGAGCAGCAGGATGCCGTCGAGTTTGCGGAAGATTGTCTTGGGGGCCAGCGCCATCAGGGGATGATAGGACTTAATCGGCAGATGTATAGGGCGCGGCCGTGGCGCACCGTTCGCTCGAAAGAGCCGGTGCGGCGAGGTGAATCCTACGAATCGTCGCTCGAATCGTCGTCTGTGTCGGCGCTCGAATCGTCGTTCGATTCGGTGTCCAGATCGCGTAGGAGATTGTCGATGCGCTCGCCGCGATCCACCGAATCGTCGTAGTGGAAATGCAGTTCCGGCGTGTGGCGCATCTTCACCGCGCGCGACAGTTCGTGGCGGATTTCCGGAGTGAGTTCCTTCAGGCCTTTCATCGCTTCCTTCGCGCGCTCGGACTGCAGCGCGGTCACGAAGACCTTGGCGTGGGCCATGTCGCGGGTGATCTCGACGTCGGACACGCTGACCGACGGCAGGCCGTGCACGCGCACCATCGCGTGCACGATCGTGCCCAGCTCGCGACGGAGCTGGGCGGAGACGCGGTCGGTCCGGTAAAAGGATTTCTTCAAGATGCTTGTTCGCTATCTTCGGGAAGTTCGGCGCACGCTCAGAGCGTGCGCTGGACCTCGATGCGCTCAAAGCATTCGATCTGGTCGCCCGGCTTCACGTCGTTGTAGGCCTTCACGCCGATACCGCATTCGGTGCCGTTGCGGACTTCATCGACGTTCTCCTTGAAGCGGCGCAGCGATTCCAGCTCGCCCTCGAAGATGACGGTGTTGTCGCGCAGGACGCGGATCGGCTTGTTGCGCTTGACCACGCCCTCGATGACCATCGAACCGGCGATGGCGCCGAACTTCGAGCTGCGGAACACGTCTCGGACCTGCGCGGTGCCGATGATCTCTTCGCGGATCTCCACGCCGAGCAGACCGGATGCGACCTGTTTCACCTGATCGATCACGTCGTAGATGATCGAGAAGTAGCGCAGATCGAGGCCGTTGGCGTCGATGACCTTGCGCGCCGAGGCGTCCGCACGGACGTTAAAGCCGATGATGGTCGCCTTCGCCGCCAGCGCCGAGTTGGCGTCGGATTCGGTGATGCCGCCCACGCCCGACACGATCATGTTGATGCGGATCTGATCGTTGGACAGACCGACCAGCGCCTGGCGCAGCGCTTCCGCCGAGCCCTGCACGTCGGCTTTGACCACGAGGTTGAGGCTGAGCTGGGTGCCACCTTGACCCATCTGGGCCATGATGTCTTCCATGCGGTTGCCGGCCTGCGCGACCAGGCGCGACTCGCGGCGCTTGGTGTCGCGCTGCTGGGCGACTTCCTTGGCGAGGCGCTCGTCGGCGACCACCACGAAGTCGTCGCCTGCATCGGGCACGCCCGACAGACCCAGCACCTGCACTGGGATAGACGGACCCGCGGCCTGCACCTGTGTACCGGTTTCGTCGAACAGCGCGCGGACGCGGCCGTACTGCACGCCGCAGACCAGGTAATCGCCCTTCTGCAGCGAACCTTCCTGCACCAGCACGGTGGCGACCGGGCCGCGGCCCTTGTCGAGCGCGGATTCGATGACCACGCCGGTGGCACGACCTTCGGACACCGCCTTGAGTTCGAGCACTTCGGCCTGCAGCAGGATCGCGTCGAGCAGATCGTCGATGCCCTGGCCGGTCTTGGCCGAGACTTCGATGAACTGGGTCTCGCCGCCGAACTCTTCGGCCACGATGCCGTGCGCGAGCAGGTCGTTCTTCACCCGCAGCGGATCGGCGCCGGATTTGTCGATCTTGTTGACCGCGACCACCAGTTGCACGCCGGACGCTTTCGCGTGCTGCACGGCTTCCACCGTCTGCGGCATCACGCCGTCATCGGCGGCGACGACCAGGATCACGATATCGGTAAGCTTGGCGCCGCGGGCGCGCATCGCGGTGAACGCGGCGTGGCCCGGGGTGTCGAGGAAGCTGATGACGCCCTTGGGCGTTTCGACGTGGTATGCGCCGATGTGCTGGGTGATGCCGCCGGCTTCGCCCGCCGCGACCTTGGCGCGACGGATGTAGTCGAGCAGCGAGGTCTTGCCGTGATCGACATGACCCATGATGGTGACCACCGGCGGACGCGACTGCTTCTCGCCCTGCTGGTCCTCGATGTGCGCCAGCAGTTCGACTTCGGCATCGCCGCTGTCGGCACGAACCGGCTTGTGGCCGAGTTCTTCCACCACCAGCGCCGCGGTGTCGTGATCGATGGTCTGGGTGATGGTGGCCATCACGCCCATCTTGAACAGCGCCTTGACCACGTCGCCGCCCTTGAGCGCGAGCTTCTGGGCGAGATCGGAGACGGTGATCGCATCGCCGATCGCGATTTCGCGGACCACTTTCTCGGTCGGACGGGTGAAGCCGTGCTGTCCGCCGCCGCTGCGGCTCTGTTCGAGCTGGCGCTTGGCCTTGGGCTTGGAGCGTGCGGTCGAACGGCGCTCGCGCTCGGTGGGGCTCAGATGCAGCTGACCGGCGAAACGCGCGGTGCTGTCGTCGTCTTCGACTTCCGCCACCATCACGTGCGAGCCGCGGTTGGGCTTGTTCTTGTGCGCATTGCGGTCGTCGACGCGGGCCGGCTCGGTGCGCACCGGCTTCGGATGACCGTGGCCGTGGCCGCCGGTCTTCGCCGGACGTGCGGCAGCCGTCTCCTCGCCCTTCTCGGGGGCACCGGATGCAGCGGCAACGGCAGCGGCGGCCTCTGCGGCCACGCGCGCGGCGGCGGCTTCGACGGCACGCTTGCGCTCGGCGATGTCCTCGGCGCGTTTGCGGTCGTCCTCGGCCAGACGCTGCTGTTCGTCCAGATTGCGCTGGCGCGACTCTTCAAGCTTGCGCAGGATGTCCGCGCGCTCGTCGCCGCCGCCCTGAGACGTGCCGTCCTGCTTGACCAGAGTCACTTTCTTGCGCACCACGACATCGACGGTCTGACGGTTCTTGCCGCCACCGACCGTGATTTCCTGCTTGCGGTTGCGATTGAGCGTGATCTTCTTCGGCGCGGCCGGATCTTCGGCGGCGGCTTCGCTCTTGCCGTGCGACCGCTTCAGGAAGCCGAGCAGCTTCAGCTTTTCAGCGCTGGTCACGGTCTGGTCGGGGCCGCTGAAGGTCATGCCGGCTTCTGCCAGCTGCTTCAGCAACTTTTCGACCGGCGTGTTCACCAGCTCGGCCAGTGTGCGGATGGTGGTTTGCTGCGACATTCGGTATCCGTATCCTGAATTTCGGGCCGGCGCTACGGCCGGTCCCACACGGGAAAATTACGACGTGTTCGGCGGGGATTCTAATCCCGTCGAGGCTTAGCCTTCGCGTTCGAGCCGGGCGATTTCCTCGGCGCGGGCGGCGAGGATGAGGGTCGCGGCGCGCACCTCGTCCAAACCGTCGATGCCGAATTCAGCCACTTCGTCCGCTGCCAGCTCGCCGAGATCCTCGACGGTGCGGACACCATGCCCAGCGAGGGCGTAGGCGGTCTCGCTGTCCATGCCTTGCAGCGCCAGCAGGTCGTCGGCCGGCTGGTGTTCGTCCAACTCCTCCTCCACCGCCAGCGCGTCGTTCAGCAGGGCGTCGCGGGCGCGGGAGCGCAGTTCCTCGACGATGTCCTCGTCGAAGCCCTCCACCGCCAGCAGTTCGCCAACCGGCACATAGGCGATTTCCTCGACCGTGCTGAAGCCTTCGGCCACAAGGATACCGGCGATTTCCTCGTCGACTTCGAGTTTTTCCATGAACAGGTGACGAGAGGTGGTCTGCTCGGCCTCGCTCTTGGCCTGGACCTGGTCGGCAGTCATCACGTTCAGCTGCCAACCGGTGAGACGGCTGGCCAGGCGCACGTTCTGGCCGCCCTTGCCGATGGCCTGGGCGAGGCGCTCTTCGGCGACCGCCAGATCCATCGAATGCTTGTCTTCGTCGACGATGATCGACTGCACTTCGGCCGGCGCCATCGCGTTGATCACGAACTGGGCCGGATTGTCCGACCACAGCACGATGTCGACGCGCTCGCCGTTCAGTTCGTTCGACACCGCCTGCACGCGCGAACCGCGCATGCCGATGCAGGCGCCGATCGGATCGGTGCGAGTGTCGTAGGCGATGACGGCGATCTTGGCGCGATCACCCGGGTCGCGGGCGCAGGCCTTGATCTCGACCAGGCCTTGGCCGACTTCCGGCACTTCGAGCTTGAACAGCTCCATCATGAATTCGGGCGCGGCGCGACTGATGAACAATTGCGGGCCGCGGGGCTCGCTGCGCACGTCGAACAGATAGCCGCGGACGCGGTCGCCAGCGCGCACGACGTCGCGGGGGATCGCCTTGTCCTTCGGAATGAACGCCTCGGCATTGCCGCCGAGATCGACGTACACGTTGCCGCGCTCGACGCGCTTCACGACGCCGGTCACCAGTTCGCCGACGCGGTCTTTCCACGCATCCACAACCTGATTGCGCTCGGCCTCGCGCACGCGCTGCACGATCACCTGCTTCGCGGCCTGGGCGGCGATGCGGCCGAACTCGGGGTTCTCGATCTGCTCTTCGATGTAATCGCCGATCTCGACGCCTTCGACTTCGTCGATGGCGTCCATCATCCGGGTCTGGCGGTCAGGCGATTCCATCACCACGTCGTCGGCGACCACTTCCCAGCGACGGAACGTCTCGTAGCTGCCGTCCTTCGGATTGATGGACACGCGGGTCAGGACGTCTTGTTCATGAAAACGCTTCTTGGCCGCCGTCGCCAGCGCCGCCTCGAGGGCTTCGATGATGACCGACTCCGGCACGCCTTTTTCATTGGCGACCGCGTCGACGACAAGCAGGAGTTCCTTACTCATTCTGTTACGCCTCTGCAAACTTTTAAGTGCGTTATTTTCAAGTGCGTGGTTTCAGGTACGCATTCGTTGAAGACTTGGTTTTCGTTCAATTCTTCGTGGGCCGTTTACCCGATGGCTTGCCTGCGGGCTTGCCTGCCAGCTTCTTGCCCGGTTTCGTCGCAACGAAACCCAGCGCCACCCAATCCGGTACCAGTCGCGCCTTCTCGATGTTGTCGAAGTCGACCGAAACCCGTTGCGGCTCGGGTTTCGCCTCGATGTCCAGCTGGATGCGCTCGCCTTCCACCGCGGCGATCCTGCCCTGCAACCTGCGACGGCCATCCTGCGGCAGCTTCAGGCCGATCTTGGCCTGTTCGCCGAGGAAGCGCGCGAACTGTGCCGGAGTGAACAACGGACGATCCACGCCCGGCGAGGACACTTCCAGCGTGTAATTTCCGCTGATCGGATCCTCGACGTCGAGCTGGGCCGAGACTTCCCGGCTGACCGCTTCGCAATCCTCGATCCCGACCATCCGCGGCGTTTCGCTGTCGTCCGCGGCATCGCCCGGCGGGATATCGATATACAGACGCAACGTCGCGCCACCCAGCGAGGGCAGATACTCGACGCCGAGCAACTCCAGACCCAGTGCCTGGACGGTCGGCGACAACAGGTTCGAGATGTCGGTGGCCTTGTCCGCCATGAATGTCCCGGAAATGAAAAAGGGGCCTTGCGGGCCCCTTGTCCAATACCGCTGGATTTCGGCGTCGAAGCGCAGCTCATGCTTCGACCAAGCCCGACTTGACTGTTTTGTCGGCGGCCCGCGAGGGGCTGCAGACGAACTCGAAAAGCTGGTAGCGGGGGCAGGATTTGAACCTGCGACCTTCGGGTTATGAGCCCGACGAGCTGCCAGACTGCTCCACCCCGCATCAGGAGCGGAATTATGACGGGCGACGCGAATAGTTGCAAGCGCAAAACCGTCAAATGAACATAATCAGCCTGCCGACATCGCTATCGCTCAAGCGAATGCCTGCTGGCACCACGCCATGATCGGGCTCCAGGCGAGACCCAGGACCAGCAGCGACAGCGCATTGATCGCGAACACCACGCGCAGGGCAAGATCGTCGCGCTGCGCCATCGGCTCGCGGCCATCGGCGGATTCAGGCTCGTCGAAGTACATCGCGCGGATGACGCGCAGGTAATAGAACGCACCGATGACAGCGAAGACGATGCCGACAATCACCAGCCAGATCTGGCCGCCTTCCCACGCCGCACGCAGCACCGCCAGTTTCGACCAGAAACCCAGGAACGGCGGGACGCCGGCCAGCGACGCCATCACGCACAGCACCAGCCCGGCCATCCACGGGCTGCGGGCGTTCAGGCCCTTGAAGTCCTCGATGCGGTCGGCTTCGAAGCCGCGGCGCGACAGCACCACGATGATGCCGAAGGCTGCCGCCGCCATCACCGCATAGCTGATGGCGTAGAACATGCCGGCCGCGTAACCGACCGCGCCGCCGCCTGCCAGGCCCATCAGCAGGAAGCCGACGTGCGAAATCGTGGAATAGGCCAGCATGCGCTTGAGGTTGGTCTGCGCCAGTGCGATGAGATTGCCGACCACCAGCGAAAACGCCGCGAGACCGGACAGCAGCGTGCGCCATTGCTCGTCGAGCGGGCCGAGCCCCCCTTCGAGCAGGCGATAGGCCATCGCGAACGCTGCCAGCTTCGGCGCGGCGCCGATGAACAGGGTGATCGGTGTCGGCGAACCGTGGTACACGTCCGGCAGCCACATATGGAACGGCGCGGCGCCGAATTTGAAAGCGATGCCCGCGACCAGAAAGACCATGCCTGTGAGCAGCAGTGGCGTGGCGCTGGCCGCACTATGGATGGCGGCGAGATCGAGACTGCCGGTAGCGCCATAGATAAGCGACATGCCGTACAGCAGCAGGCCCGATGCCAGCGAACCGAGCACGAAATACTTCATCGCCGCTTCCGATGCCAGCGGATTGTCGCGATCGGCCGCGACCAGCGCGTACGAGCACAGCGCCAGCATTTCGAGGCCGAGATAGACCATCACCAGGTTGCCGGCGGAGATCAGCAGCATCATGCCGGCGACGGAAAACAGCATCAGCACGGTGATCTCGGCTTTATAGAGACCGCGCTCGCGAAGGAAGGTCCACATATAGACGAGCGCGAACGCGCTGACCACGCAGGTCACCCACTTCAGGACATCGGCCATGTCGTCGCGGATGAACATGCCGTTGAGCACGGTGCCCTGCCCGCCCACGTCCAGCGCGAGCATGCCCGCGACCACGATCAACGCAACGATGCTCAGCACATGGACGAGAACGCGCTGGCGCTCGCCGATGAACAGGTCGAGCATCAGCAGCGCGAACGCGGCGCCCACAAGCACAAGCTCGGGCAGCAGCGGCATCAGATCGGCGGAGGTGACGCTGGTTGCAATCATGAGGGTCTCAGAGCTTGCTGATCGCCAGCTGGCTGGCGAGTTGGGCGATGGCGGGTTCCATCAAGTCGGTCAGGGGTTTCGGATACACGCCGATCAGCAGCGTGCCGGCCGCGAACGCCGTCAATACGATCCACTCGCGCGGATTGATGTCTTCGAGTTCGGCGACGTGCGCATTTCCGACCTCGCCGAATGCGACCCGCTTCACCAGCCACAGCGTGTAGGCGGCCCCGAGAATCAGGGTGATGGCCGCGGTGAAGGCAAGCATCGGGTGCGCCTGGAAACTGGCCACGATGACCATGAATTCGCCGACGAAACCCGAAGTGCCCGGCAGGCCGGCATTGGCCATGCCGAAGAACACCAGGAACGCCGCGAACCACGGCATCACGTTGGCCACGCCGCCGTAATCCTTGATCATGCGGCTGTGCATGCGGTCGTACAGCACGCCGACGCAGGAGAACATCGCGCCGGAAATGAAGCCATGCGAGATCATCTGCACCATCGCGCCCTGCATGCCGAGGCGCGCGGCCTCGGGATTGCCCTGGTCGCGGACCAGCATCAGCGCGATGAAGATGCCGAGGGTGACGAAGCCCATGTGCGAGATCGACGAATACGCGATCAGCTTCTTCATGTCTTCCTGCACCAGCGCGACCAGGCCGATGTAGACCACCGCGATGAGACTCAGTGCGATCACCAGCCAAGCGAATTCGTGGCTGGCATCGGGCGTGATCGGCAGGCTGAAACGCAGGAACCCATAGCCGCCGATCTTCAGCATGATCGCCGCCAGGATCACCGAGCCGCCGGTCGGCGCCTCGACGTGGGCGTCGGGCAGCCAGGTGTGGACCGGGAACATCGGCACCTTCACCGCGAACGCGATCAGGAAGGCGAAGAACAGCCACATCTGCTCCTTCGCATCCAGCGGCAGCGCATACAGATCCGGCAGCTGCCAGCTGCCGGCCTGCAGGTACAGATAGATCAACCCGACCAGCATGAAGACCGAGCCGAGGAAGGTATAGAGGAAGAACTTAACCGATGCGTAAACACGGCGCGGACCGCCCCAGACGCCGATGATGATGAACATCGGGATCAGCATGCCTTCGAAGAACACGTAGAACAGCATCGCGTCGACGGCAGCGAACACGCCGATCATCAGGCCTTCCAGAAACAGGAACGCCGCGACGTACTGGTTCACGCGCTTGTCGATCGAGCCCCATGCGCCGATCAGCACCAGCGCGGTGGTCAGCGTGGTCAGCACGATCAGCGCGACCGAAATGCCGTCGGCGCCGAGGTGGTACTGGATGTCGTAGGCGGGAATCCATTCGCGCTGCTCGACGAACTGCAGGCCCGAAGTGAAATAGTCGAACCCGGTGAGCAGCGGGATGCTCAGCGCGAAGGTCGCGACCGCGACCGTCAGCGCCAGCCAACGCGCGGTCTGCGCCCGCTGATTGCCGAGCGCCAGCGCCAGTGCACCGCCGACGATGGGCAGCCACACCAGGATGCTGAGAAGAGGCCAATTGTGCATCGCGATTCGGTATCCGTCAGTTCGTATCGATTGACATCGAAAATCAGCGCCAGAACTTGATCAACACGGCCAGCAGAGCGATCAGGCCGAGAATCATCGCGAAGGCGTAATGGTAGAGATAGCCCGACTGGGTCTTGCGCAGCAGTCCGGAGAACAGGTCGACGATCCGCGCGCTGCCGTTGACGAAGAAGCCGTCGATCACCTTCTCGTCGTGCTTGCGCGACAGTTTGCCGGCGAGGAGACCGCCGCCTGCGAAACCGCCGATCCACAGATCGTCCATGCCGTATTTGTTGTCGAGGATACGGCCCATCAATGCGAACGGCGGGAACGCGCCGACCTTCTCCGGCAGCGACGGTTTCCACCAGTACATCACCGTCGCCAGCAGGAAGCCGCCGAAGGCCAGCCAGAACGCCGGCGCCATGAAACCATGCAGCGCGAACGCGACCGGACCATGCCACAGCTCGGCCTTGAGCTTGGCGACCACATCATGCGCCTGACTCACATCGATGGCACCGAGGAAGAACGGCAACTGCTCGTGATGACCGCTCCAGTCAGTGCCGAACAGCATCGGCCCGACGGTGAGGAAACCGATCAGGACCGACGGAATCGCCAGCAGGATCAGCGGTATCGTCACCACCCACGGCGATTCGTGGGGTTCATGCGCGCCGTGGCCATGGCCGTGGTCGTCATGGGCATCGGCATGATGCGCGTCGTGATGATCGTGATCCCCGTGCGCATTGTCGTGCGCGTGACGGAAGCGTTCCTCGCCGAAGTAGGTCATGTAGAGCAAACGGAAGCTGTAGAACGACGTCACGAAGGCGCCCAGCAGGACCGCCCAGTAACCATAGGTCGCCACCCAACTGCTCGACTCATGGGCGTGGTGCGCGGCCGCCTCGATGATGGTGTCCTTCGAATAGAAACCGCTGAAGAACGGCGTGCCGACCAGCGCCAGCGTACCGAGCACGCTGGTCCAGAAGGTGATCGGCATGTATTTGCGCAGGCCGCCCATCTTGCGCATGTCCTGCTCATGATGCATGCCGATGATGACCGAGCCGGCGGCGAGGAACAGCAGCGCCTTGAAGAAGGCATGGGTCATGAGGTGAAAGACCGCCGCCGAATACGCCGACACGCCCAGGGCAACGGTCATGTAACCGAGCTGCGACAGCGTGGAATACGCGACCACGCGCTTGATGTCGTTCTGGACGATGCCGATCAGGCCGGTGAAGAACGCGGTGGTCGCACCGATGAACAACACGAAGCTCAGCGCGGTCTCCGACAGCTCGAACAACGGCGACATGCGCGCGACCATGAAGATGCCGGCGGTGACCATCGTCGCGGCGTGGATCAGCGCGGAGATCGGGGTCGGGCCTTCCATCGAGTCCGGCAGCCACACGTGCAGCGGCACCTGTGCAGACTTGCCCATCGCGCCGATGAACAAGCAGATGCAGATCAGCGTCGCGACCGACCACTCGTGGCCTTCGAAGATCGCGACGGTCTGGCCGCCGCCGATGGTGCTCGACGCGTTGGCGAACACGGTCGCGTAATCGAGCGTGTTGAACCAGAACAGCACGCCGGCGATCCCGAGCAGGAAACCGAAGTCGCCGACGCGGTTGACCAGAAATGCCTTGAGATTCGCGAAGATCGCGCTCGGGCGTTTGAACCAGAAGCCGATCAGCAGGTAGGACACCAGACCCACCGCTTCCCACCCGAAGAACAGCTGCAGGAAGTTGTTGCTCATCACCAGCATCAGCATCGAGAAGGTGAACAGGCTGATATAGCTGAAGAAGCGCTGGTAACCAGGATCTTCGGCCATGTAACCGATGGTGTAGACATGGACCAGCAGCGAGACGAAGGTGACGACCACCATCATCATCGCGGTCAGCTTGTCGACCATGAAGCCGACGTGCGCGTCGTAACCTGCGACATCGAAGAACGTGTAAAGATTCTCGTTGAAAGGCACCGCGCCCTGTGCGGCCAGCTGCCACAGCACATAGCAGGACAATGCGCAGCTCACGCCGACGCCGAGGATGGTGGCGCTGTGCGCGCCGACCCGGCCGATGCGACGACCGAACAGGCCGGCCAGGATCGCGCCGAACAGCGGCGCGAGGACGACCGCGACCAGGACGGACTTGGAGAGCGCATGATCGATGAGTGCATGCTCCATAACGGTAGGTTCCATGCCGGGTTCCGTCAGCCTTTCAGAGTGTCGATCTCGGCCACGTTGATCGTGTGCCGATTGCGGAACAGGGTGACCAGGATCGCCAGGCCGATCGCGGCTTCCGCAGCGGCCACGGTCAGGATGAAGAACACGAAGATCTGGCCGGCGACATCGCCGAGGTGACGCGAAAACGCGATGAAATTGATATTGACGCTGAGCAGCATCAATTCGATCGACATCAGCAGGATGATGACGTTCTTCCGGTTGAGGAAGATCCCCGCAAGGCTGATGCAGAACAGCGCGGCGCCCAGCGCCAGGTAATGCCCGAGGGCAAGCGGTCCCATCATGACTTCACCTCTTCGCTCGCGGCGGCATCGCTGGTCGCTGCCGGGGTTTCAGCATTCATCTTGATCATGCGGATCCGGTCCTGGGCACGGACGCGCGACTGTTCGGCGGGATTCTGATGCTTCGTGCCGCTGCGGCGGCGCAGCGTCAACATCACCGCCGCAATCACCGCGATGGTCAGGATGACCGCAGCGAGTTCGAACGGCAGCAGATACTCGGTGAAGAGCGCGCGCGCGATCCATTCCGTGTTCGACAGCCCCTGAGCTGCGGCAGGATCTCCGCCGAAGGTCGAGGCGAACTCCGCTTTCACGCCGATCAGGGTCAACATCTCGATCAGCATCACCACAGCCACCAGCAGGCCCAGCGGCAGATAGCGCACGAAACCTTCGCGCATCGGCTCGACTTCAACATCGAGCATCATCACCACGAACAGGAACAGCACCATCACCGCGCCCACGTAGACCAGGATCAGGGCCACGCCCAGGAACTCGGCGCCCGCGAGGATCCACGTGCAGGCGACGGTGAAGAAGGTCAGCACGAGGCACAGCGCGGCGTGCACCGGATTGCGCACGGTGATCACCGCGCCCGCCGATATGGCGGCGATCGCGGCGAAGACCAGAAATGCGAGAGTGGTGAATTCCACGGCTGCCCTCAGGAAGATGCGTTCAATGATGCGTGCTTATCGGTAGCTGGCGTCGGCGGTGCGACGTTCGGCGATTTCTTTTTCGAGACGGTCGCCGATGGCCAGCAATTGCGTCTTGTTCACGATGTTCTCGCCGCGATTCTCGAAGTGGTACTCGTGGATATGGGTTTCCACGATCGAATCGACCGGGCAGGATTCTTCGCAGAATCCGCAGAAGATGCACTTGAACAGGTCGATGTCGTAGCGCGTGGTCCGGCGGGTGCCGTCGGCGCGCTGCTCCGAGTCGATGGTGATCGCCAGCGCCGGGCACACCGCTTCGCAGAGCTTGCAGGCGATGCAGCGCTCTTCGCCGTTGGGATAGCGGCGCAGCGCATGCAATCCGCGGAAACGCGGCGACTGAGGAGTCTTTTCCATCGGGTACATCAGCGTGTACTTGGGACGGAACAGATATTTCAGCGTCAGTCCCATGCCCTGGAACAATTCCAGCAGCAGCAGGCTCTTGAGGTAGGAAACGATCCTGGTCATCACACGCCCTTCTCGAACACGCCGAAGAACACCAGCAGTGCGGTGACGAAAATCCACGCGATGGTGATCGGAATGAAGACTTTCCAGCCCAGACGCATGATCTGGTCGTAGCGATAGCGCGGGAACGAGGCGCGGAACCAGATGAAGACGCTGGCGAAGAAGAAGACCTTCACGAACAGCCAAGGCCAGCCGCCTTTCCAGACCCAGTCGACCCACGGCGACACGTCGGCCGTGATCCAACCCTGCAGCGGGCTGAGCCAGCCGCCGAGGAAGAACAGCGCGGTCAAGAAACTGACCAGGATCATGTTGGCGTATTCGGCCAAAAAGAACAGGGAGAACTGCGAACCCGAATACTCGACCATGTGGCCGGCGACGATTTCGGATTCGCCCTCGACCACGTCGAACGGTGCGCGGTTGGTCTCGGCCACGCCGGAAACGAAGTACACGACGAACATCGGCAGCAGCGGGAACCAGAACCACTCGAAGAAACCGGCGTTACCCGATTGCGCGACCACGATGTCGGTGATGTTGAGACTGCCGGCGGCCATCAGCACGCTGACCAGCGCGAAACCCATCGCGATTTCGTAGGAGACGACCTGCGAGGCCGCGCGCATCGCGCCGAGGAACGCGTATTTCGAGTTCGACGCCCAGCCGGCGAGGATCACGCCGTACACGCCCAGCGACGTCATCGCCAGCAGATACAGCAGTCCGGCGTTGGCGTTCGAGAGCACCAGTCTGGCGTCGAACGGCACCACCGCCCACGCCGCGAGCGCCGGCACCAGCGCCACCAGCGGAGCGAGGATGAACAGGGGCTTGTTCGCATTGCTCGGCTGGATCACTTCCTTGAAGAGGAGTTTGAACACGTCGGCAAAGGCCTGGAAGATGCCCCAACCCACGTACATCGGGCCGTGGCGAACATGCATCCAGCCGATTAGCTTGCGTTCCCAGACCACGTAGAAGGCGACGGCGATGATGACCGGCATCATGATCGCGAGGATCTTCAGCACGATCCATAGCAGTGCGCCGGCGGTGCCCATCGCGAGGAGCCAGTCGCGCAGCGGATCGAACAGCATGTTCATGCAGCGGCTCCCGTCGCAGCGACACCGGTCACGCGGACACGACCGCCGCCGAGCGCAGCGGTCGCACCGTAGCCGGATTCGATCCAGACAGCGCCCTTGGCGACGCGATCGTCGACGACGACCTGCAGCGTGGCGGCGCCGACGCCGTTGTCGACCTTCGCCATCGCGCCATCGACCAGCGATGCGGCAACGGCATCCGCGGAATGCAGCACGATGCGAGGACCGGCGTTGAGCGGATGCGACTGCAGCGCAGACGCGCGACGGGTCACGCCATCGACGCGATAGATCGCCTGCGAAACCGCGAGTTCAAGCCCTTCGCCGGTCGCGACCGGCGCCGGGGATGCGGCGACGGATACGGCGCGCAGCGAAACGCTGGCGCGCAGCCCAGTGAGATCGGTGAATTCGAAGCCAGCCGCGTCGAGTTCGCCACCCAGCGCGCGTAGCACGCGCCAGCCCGGACGGGCATCGCCCGGCAGCTTGCCGCCGGCGACCGCGCGCTGATCGCGGCCGTCGAGATTGGTCAGAGTGGCGTCGATTTCCGGCAGCGCGCCGATCGGCAGGATCACATCGGCGACCGCACGCGTGGAGAGGCACGCGAAGTGACTGAAGGCCACGACCTTCGCCGCACCCAATGCCTTCAGCGCAATCGCCTGGTCGGCGAAGTCGAGTCCCGGCTCGATGCCGTACAGCACGTACGCGGAGCGGCCGTCGCCCAGCATCGCCTGCGCGTTGCGCGCAGTCGGCAGCACGCCCATCCGGGCGAGGCCGAGCGCGTTGGCGCCTTGCGGAATCCGGCAGAGTGCGGCGTTGTTCGCGGCTGCGAAATCGGCGGCCGCCTTGCGGATCGCGGCGGCGTGCACGCCGTTTTCGGCGACAGCGCCGACAATGACGGCCATGTTCGCGACGTTGTCCAGTTTGAAACCGGCCAGCGCCGACGCAAGCTGCGACGGCGGCACGATGGTTTTCGACGCGATCGGGAACGTGAAGTCGAAATCGACCGGATTGATGACGTGGATCTTCGTGCCCCGCTTCGAAGCCTGCAGCAGGCGCTGATGCAGCAGCGGCAGTTCGTGACGCAGGTTCGAGCCGACGACGACGATGGCATCGGCGGTTCCGATCTCGGAGACCGGCATCGCGAACTGCGCGGGGATTGCGCCGTCCGACAAGTCACGTTGGGCGATGCGATGGTCGAGGTTGCCGGTGCCCAGCGCGTCCGCGAGACGAGCGAGCAAGGCGCCCTCTTCGTTCGAGGTCGACGGATGCGCGAGCACGCCAAGCGCGTCGCCGCGATGGGCGCGCAGGATCTCGGCGGCCTTGGCCAACGCTTCTTCCCATGAAGCTTCGCGGAACGAATCGCCATCCGCGCTGTCTTCGACACGGATCAGCGGCTTGGTCGCCCGGTCTTCGGCGTACAGACCCTGATGCGAATAGCGGTCGCGATCCGACAACCAGCATTCGTTGACCGCTTCGTTGTCGCGCGGCACCGAGCGCATCACGTCGCCGCGGCGCGCGTGCAAGAAGAGATTGCTGCCAAGCGCGTCGTGATAACCCAGCGACTCCTTGGCGATCAGTTCCCACGGACGGGCGCGGAAGCGGAACACCTTGTTGGTGAGCGCGCCGACCGGGCACACGTCGATGACGTTGCCGGACAGTTCGGTGGTGAGCGGCTTGCCGTCGTAGGTGCCGATCTGCAGATTCTCGCCGCGCTGCATGCCGCCCAGTTCGTAGGTGCCGGCGATGTCGGCGGTGAAGCGGACGCAGCGCGTGCACTGGATGCAGCGCGTCATCTCGGTGGCGACCAGCGGCCCCATGTCCTCGTCGGCCACGGTGCGCTTGCGCTCCGAGAAACGGCTGACCGAACGGCCATAGCCCAGCGACAGATCCTGCAGTTCGCACTCGCCGCCCTGATCGCAGATCGGGCAGTCCAGCGGATGGTTGATGAGCAGGAATTCCATCACGTTGCGCTGCGCTTTCAGCGCCTTTTCGTTGCGCGTGAAGACTTTCATGCCGTCGGCGACCGGCGTGGCGCACGCCGGCTGCGGCTTGGGCATCGGACGGCCGCCCATTTCGGCGTCGACCAGGCACATGCGGCAGTTCGCGGCGATCGGCAGTTTCTCGTGATAGCAGAAGCGCGGAATCGGAATGCCGGCCTTGTCGGCGGCATGGATGATCATCGAGCCCTTCGGCGCGAACAGCGTCCGGCCGTCGATCTCGATGGCGACATGGCCCTCGGGCACGACCGGTGCGGCGGGAACGTTGACGGCTTCGGTACTCATGCCGCCACCTGCTCAACCGGTCCAACCACGGTGCCTGCGCGCTGGTCGTCGACCAGGAAACGCTTGTTCACGATCGCGTACTCGAATTCGTTCCAGTAATGACGCAGGAAGCCCTGCACCGGCCACGCGGCGGCTTCGCCGAATGCGCAGATGGTGTGACCGTCGATCTGGCCGGCGGCGGCGCGCAGCATATGCAGATCCTCCAGCATCGCCTGCTTGTCGACGATGCGGGTCAGCATGCGGTACATCCAGCCGGTGCCTTCGCGGCACGGCGTGCACTGGCCGCAGCTTTCCTTGAAATAGAAGCGCGCGATGCGCTGACAGGCGCGCACCATGCAAGTGGTTTCGTCCATCACGATGACCGCGCCCGAGCCCAGACCGGAACCGGCCTTCTGGATCGAGTCATAGTCCATCGTGCAGGCCAGCATCGCTTCCGCAGGCAGCACCGGCATCGACGAGCCACCGGGAATCACGCCCTTCAGCTTGTGGCCGTTGCGCACACCGCCGGCCATCTCCAGCAGATCGGCGAACGAGGTGCCGAGGCGGACTTCGTAATTGCCCGGCTTCGCGACATGCCCGGAGACCGAGAAGATCTTCGGACCACCGTTGTTCGGCTTGCCAAGATTCAGGAACCACTCGGCGCCATTGCGGATGATCGCCGGCACCGACGCGTAGGTCTCGGTGTTGTTGATCGTGGTCGGGCGGCCGTACAGGCCGAAGTTGGCCGGAAACGGCGGCTTGTAGCGCGGCTGGCCTTTCTTGCCTTCCAGCGATTCCATCAACGCGGTTTCTTCGCCGCAGATATAGGCGCCGGCGCCCAGCGCGTTGTGGATGTCGATGTCGATGCCGCTGCCGAGCAAGTTCTTGCCCAGCCAGCCGTACTTGTAGGCCTCGGCGGTGGCTTCTTCCAGATGCTCGAACGGTTCGTGATGGAATTCGCCGCGCAGATAGTTGTAGGCGACCGTCGAACCCGTCGCGTAACACGCGATGGCCATGCCTTCCAGCACCGAATGCGGATTGAAACGCAGGATGTCGCGGTCCTTGCAGGTGCCCGGCTCGGATTCGTCGGAATTGCAGAGGATGTACTTCTGCATGCCGGTGCCCTTGGGCATGAAACTCCACTTCAGGCCGGTGGGGAAGCCCGCGCCGCCGCGACCGCGTAGCCCGGAACCCTTGACCATGTCGATCACCTGCTCCGGCGGGATCTTCTCTTCGAGGATCCTGCGCAGCGCGCTGTAACCGCCGGTTTTCAGGTAGTTCTCGTACGACCACGGCTTGTCGAAATGCAGCGTGGTGTAGACGACCTGGTGCTCCTTCGGCGCGGGGCCGACGGGACCGGTCGGGTGGGGGCTGTGAGAATTAGAGCCGTGATGTGTCATCTCGTCGCCCTGCCTTACTTCAGACCATCGAGCAGCGCGTCGACTTTCGCGACGTCCAACTGCTCGTGGTAATGACCGTTGATGACCATCATCGGCGCGCCGCAGCACGCGGCCAGGCACTCTTCCTCGCGTTTGAGGAAAACGCGGCCGTCCGCCGACGATTCGCCGAGCTTGCAGCCGAGCTTCTTCTCGGCGTGGGCGACCAGATCTTCGGCGCCGTTGAGCCAGCAGCTGATGTTGGTGCAGAAGGCGACGTTGTGGCGGCCGACCTTTTCGGTCTCGAACATCGAATAGAAGGTCGCGACTTCGTACGCCCATACCGGCGGCAGGTCGAGGTACTTCGCGACAGCGGCGATGAGTTCGTCGGTCAACCAGCCTTCGTTCTGTTCCTGGGCGGCGTGCAGACCCTGCAGCACCGCCGAACGCTTGCGATCCGGGGGGAACTTGCCCAGCCAGTGATCGATGTGCGCACGCGTCTTGTCGCTCAACGCGACCATCGGGTCGACGTTGCGGCAGGCTTCGAAATTTCCGGTCGCTTTCATTCTTTCTGCACCCTTAGCGATCGATTTCGCCGAAGACGATGTCGTAGGTACCGATCATCGCCACCACGTCGGCCAGCATGTGGCCCTTCACGATCGTGTCCATCGACGACAGATGGGCGAAACCCGGCGCGCGCAGATGCACGCGAAACGGCTTGTTCGCGCCATCGGACACCAGATAACAGCCGAACTCGCCCTTCGGCCCTTCCACCGCGCAGTAGGTTTCGCCGACCGGCACGCAATAGCCTTCGGTGAATAGTTTGAAGTGGTGGATCAGCGCTTCCATGTCGTCCTTCATGGACTCGCGACTGGGCGGAGCGACCTTGTAGTTGTCGATCATCACCGGGCCCGGATTGGCTTTGAGCCACTTCACGCACTGCTGGATGATGCGGGTGGATTCGCGCATCTCGGCGACGCGGACCAGATAGCGGTCGTAGCAGTCGCCGGCCACGCCGACCGGAATATCGAAATCCACTTCCGCGTATTTCGCGTAGGGCTGTTTCTTGCGCAGATCCCAGGCGATACCCGAACCGCGGATCATCGGGCCGGTCATGCCCCAGGCCAGCGCCTGTTCCGGCGGAATGACGCCGATGCCGACGGTGCGCTGTTTCCAGATGCGGTTGTCGGTGAGCAGGGTTTCGTATTCGTCGACGCGCGCCGGGAAATCCTTGGCGAACGCTTCGATGTAATCGAGCATCGAGCCTTCGCGCCATTCGTTGAAGCGCTTGAGCTTGCCGCCCTTGCGCCACGGAGATTCGCGGTACTGCGGCATTTTTTCGGGAAGATCGCGATAGACGCCGCCCGGGCGGTAGTAGGTCGCGTGCATGCGCGCGCCGGACACCGCCTCGTAGACGTCCATCAGCTCTTCGCGTTCGCGGAACGCGTACAGGAACACCGCCATCGCGCCGAGATCGAGTGCGTTCGAGCCGATCCACATCAGGTGATTCAGGATGCGGGTGATTTCGTCGAACATCGTGCGGATCCACTGCGCGCGTTCCGGCGCCTCGATCTGCATCAGGCGTTCGATGGCGAGCACGTAGGCGTGCTCGTTGCACATCATCGACACGTAGTCCAGACGATCCATGTAGCCGATCGACTGGTTGAACGGCTTGGACTCGGCGAGTTTCTCGGTGCCGCGATGCAGAAGACCGATGTGCGGATCCGCGCGCTGGACGATTTCGCCGTCCATTTCGAGGATCAGACGCAACACGCCGTGCGCCGCCGGATGCTGCGGACCGAAGTTCAGGGTGTAGTTGCGGATTTCCTGTCGGGCTTCGGTCACGTTGCTGGCGAACGCCTCGCTTGCTTGCGGCGTGCTGGGTGAGTGCGTAGTGGTCATTTCGGAGACTCCGCCTTGCGCGCGGCCGATTCGCCCGAAGCCGTGGCGTAGCGCGCATCGTCGCGGATCACCCGCGGCACGCCGACGCGCGGCTCGACCGAGGTCACGGGTTCGTAGATCACGCGTTTCTTCTCTTCGTCGTAACGCACTTCGACATTGCCGATCAGCGGGAAATCCTTGCGGAACGGGTGACCGACGAAACCGTAATCGGTGAGGATGCGTCGCAGGTCCGGGTGACCCTCGAAGATGATGCCGAACAGATCGAACGCCTCGCGCTCGAACCAGTTCGCCACCGGCCATAGGTCGGTCAGCGACGCGACGATCGGCAGATCGTCGTTCTGCGCGAACGCCTTCACTCGCACGCGGCGGTTGTGCTGCACCGACAACAGGTGCGCGACCGCGGCGTAGCGACGCTGCGGAATCGACGCGATGACCTGGCCTTCGAGACCTTCGGTCTGTTGCGTGGTGCTTTCGCCATATTTGAAACGACCGACGCCGCGACCTTCTACGCCGCGGCTGAAGCCTTCGGAAGAGACATCGGTGTCCCACTCGTCGCTGCCGTAGCCGAGGTAATCGACGCCGCACAGATCGACCAGCGATTCGAAGCCAAATTCGTCGCGCAGCGTTTCGCAGCCGGCATGCCAGTCGCCATCCGGGAACTCGATACCGAGCTCGCCGCGCGGTTCTGCGACGGCGACGGTGGCGGCCGGGAAACGCGCGCGCAGGCGCTCGACGAGGGCGTTGTCGGCCATGTCAGCGGACACCCTGGATGTTGTCGCCGAAATTGGTGCCGCGGCGGATCTTCTTCTGCAGTTGCAGGATGCCGTAGACCAGCGCTTCGGCGGTCGGCGGACAGCCCGGGACGTAGACATCGACCGGGACGATGCGGTCGCAACCGCGCACCACCGAATACGAATAATGATAGTAGCCGCCGCCGTTGGCGCAGCTGCCCATCGAGATGACCCACTTCGGGTTGGGCATCTGGTCGTAGACCTTGCGCAGCGCCGGGGCCATCTTGTTGACCAGGGTGCCGGCGACGATCATCACGTCGGACTGGCGCGGCGACGGGCGGAACACCACACCGTAGCGGTCGAGATCGAGGCGCGCGGCGCCGGCATGCATCATTTCCACGGCGCAACAGGCCAGACCGAAGGTCATCGGCCACATCGAGCCGGTGCGCGCCCAATTCCAGAGTACGTCGAAGCTGGTGGTGACGAAGCCGTGTTCCAGCAGCGGATTGCCATCCTCGGACAGCAGGCTTTCGGGACGCAGGATATCGTCGAGCCGCCCTTCCGGGATCGGATTGTTCGCGAAATCCGCGACTTTCTGGATGCTATTGATGACGCCCATATCAGACAGGACTCCGGTGGATGCGCAGGGAGGGAAACGACGGCTGCACCGTCACTCCCACTCCAGCGCACCGCGCTTCCAGACGTAGATGAAGCCGAGAAAGAGCATGCCGACGAACAGCCCCATGGTGACCAGGCCGCGCGGACCCAGCTCGGTGAACACAAGCGTCCACGGCACGATGAAAATGATTTCCAGGTCGAAGATGATGAACTGGATGGCGATGAGGTAGTAGCGCACGTCGAAGCGCATGCGCGCGTCTTCGAATGCGTTGAAGCCGCATTCGTAGGGCGAAAGTTTTTCGGCGTCGAAGCGATTGGGGCCGAGGACGTTGCCGACGACGATCAGGGCGATGCCTATGCCGGCGGCAACGATCAGAAACAGCAGGGTCGGCAGGTATTCAGCCAGCACTTCAGCTCTCTCGGAGTTGGGGTTGTGTCGATGGATCGCCTGTGACCGAATCGCGTTCCCGCGTCCCGAAAAAAACCGCACAAGGGATGTGCGGGCGTTCGCGGAACCGGATGTCGTTTCCCTGACATCGCCTCATGCGTCCATGCACGAGTTTCAGCAAAGGTGACGCTGGTTGTTGCTGCGCGTTGGTGCCCAAAGGGGGACTCGAACCCCCACGACTTACGTCGCTACCACCTCAAGGTAGTGCGTCTACCAATTCCGCCATCTGGGCAATATCGCTGTTTCGCGCCGTGCGGCGCGCGAAGCCTGACTATTGTAAAGGATGCCGCGCAAAAGTCGCACCCTTTTCGATCCGAACCGGGATGGTTCGCCGGTATGGATATCGTTCGCTGATGCGCTCGCGATGCGATGCATCGAAGCGGCTTCAGGAGCGAGCGAAAAAACTCGCACCCGGCAAACGCATTCAGCCTCCCTGCGGCGCCGGTTCGGCCGGGGCCGTTGCGGCCGGAGGCGTCGGCTGGTCGGCGGGCTTCACGGGAGCCGACTGCACAGGTGCGGCCGGAATGGGCTGCGCAGCAGGCGCCACCGGCACCGCCGGGGATTTCGGATCGGCCTTCGGCACCGCCGTCTGCGACATCACGCCGAGATCCTGCTCCGCCGCGTCCTTCGGCTTGGCCAGATGGGTGGCCTGCCACGCCATGAACAGCGCAACCGAGAAGAACACGATGGCCAGCCACTTGGTCGACTTCGACAGGAAGTTCGACGCGCCGCGCGAGCCGAACACCGTGGCCGAGGCGCCTGCACCGAAACCCGAGCCCGCCGATGCACCGGCGCCGCGCTGCATGAGGATCAGCGCGATCATGGCGATCGCGACCAGTACGTACACAACATTGAGGATCAACAGCATCGTTGGCGCTCGTAGGAAAAGGTGCGGGGCTGACGGAAGCGCTTCCGCTCGGAGCCTGCATCCCAGAGGACATCCTCAGAGAGTTCAGACCCGTGCGGCCGCGACGATGGCGAGGAAATCGGCAGCCACCAGCGAGGCGCCACCGATCAATCCGCCATCCACGTCCTGCTGTGCGAACAGCTCGGCCGCGTTGTCCGGCTTGCAGCTGCCCCCGTAGAGGATGGACAGCGAGCCGGCGATTGTAGCATCGCGCGCCGCGACTTCGCCACGAATGAAGGCGTGGACGGCCTGGGCCTGGGCCGGCGAGGCGGTTTTGCCCGTGCCGATCGCCCACACCGGTTCGTAGGCGATGACGGCGCCGGCGAAGGCCTGGGCACCCGCGTGTTCGAAGATCGCAGCGAGCTGGGTCTCGATCCGGTACTCGGTCTGACCGGCTTCGCGCTCGTGCAGGGACTCACCCACGCACAGGACCGGCACCAGTCCCGCGTGCTTGGCTGCGAGAAACTTGCGGGCGATCAGGGCGTCGTGCTCGGCGTGATGCTGGCGGCGCTCGGAATGCCCGACCAGGCCGTAGCGGGCGCCGATATCGACCAGCATCGCGGCCGAAACCTCGCCGGTGTAGGCGCCCTTTTCGTTGGCGCTCACGTCCTGGGCGCCGAACTGCAGGTCCCGGCCCTCGAAGGCTTCGATCAGCTTGCCGATGTAGGGCAGCGGCGGCATCACCACGACATCGACGCCGGTTGCCGGCAGCCCTGCGGCAATGGCGGACACCAGTTCGGTGGCGAACGCGCGGGTGCCGTGCAGCTTCCAGTTTCCGGCGACGATTTTGCGACGCATGAGATGCTCCAGAACAATATCGATCAATACGGTTGGCACAGGATAGCCGATGGCGTGCCTCGACCGCGGCGGCGGGTATGCTTGGCGGCTGAGCCGGGCTCGAACCCACGATTCCAACCCCATGAATGGAAAGGACAAGCATGAGTGCGAACAACAGTCGGCATGCCAAGGGATATGCGCTGGTCACCGGCGCCTCCAGCGGCATCGGCGCGGCGATCGCGCGCGAATACGCCCGCCGCGGCGTGCCGCTGATCCTGACCGCGCGCCGGACCGAACGACTGCAGGCCCTGGCCGAAGAACTGCGGCCCCAGGTCGACGTGGTGACGCTGGCCGCCGACCTGGCCGATCCCGGCGCCCCGGCAGCGCTTCAGGCCGAGATCGCCGCACGCGGGTTGCACGTCGCGCACCTCGTGAACAATGCCGGTTACGGCGTGCCCGGGCGCTATCTGTCCGCCGACTGGAAGACCCATGCCGATTTCCTGCAGGTGATGATCGTCGCCGTCTCCGAGCTGACCCATCGTTTCCTGCCGGCGATGGAAGCCGCCGGCTACGGCCGGATCGTCAATGTGGCCTCGGTCGCCGGACTGGTGCCCGCATCGGCCGGGCACACTCTGTACGGCGGCGCCAAGAGCTTCCTGATCCGCTTCTCGGAAGCGCTGGCGCTGGAAGTGAAGGAACGCGGGGTCAACGTTTCGGCGCTGTGTCCGGGCTTCACCCACACCGAATTCCACGACGTCAACGGCATGCGCGAGCGGGTATCGAAACTGCCGAAGCTGCTGTGGCTGGACGCGGCGAGTGTGGCCCGGCTTGGCCTGGACGCGGTGGAGCGCGGCCAGACCCGCTGCATCACCGGCCGCGCAAACCAGGTGATCGCCGGCATCTCGAAATATCTGCCGGATGGCTTGGCGCGCGCGCTGGTGGCCAGCCGCAGCAAGGAGTTCCGGGACGCGGATTGACAGAAGCCGCCGTCAGATTCGGGATTCAGTCATAGCACTTCGCCCCTGCGTAGATGGGGGTTCAGCATTTTTGCTCTCGGCGCGATTCAAAGACTCTGGATTCCCGCCTTCGCGGGAATGACGGGCTCTTGATTGCCTACCTTTCAGACGGAGTTCCGTGGCATCCAACCCAATTCCGCTTCAATGCGACGGCGATAATCCGTATCGATTTGTCTTGGGGCGTGACGTACATAAGCCTCAGCTTTGTCTCGGATACTACCGTCGAGGGCTCGGAGATAGCTGACAACATCCTCTGCCGAAGGAATTCTGTTGTCCTCCTCATCGAATTTCGGCGGCAAGGCAGTCCAGAGCACGTGCTCGATACCTTGTGACTCAGCCCATGTCGCCAGTGAATAAATCTCGCCGGGCGACTGTTGACCCAAGGACCAGCCACCTATCCGTTGGCGAAGAATTTTCCCTTCTCGATGTCGCAGAGCCTCCTTGGCTATCTCAAAGTCATCCGTATCCATGACAGCCCACAAACTACGCAAAGGCCGGGCACGCGGCGTAATAACCAAAGTGATCGAACCGTCTTTCGATTGACGGGCAAACTCAACGGGCACCAAAGGCCCGTCCTCGAACCAATGCCCCCTGATGGGCAAGCCATCCAGTCTCCAAATCAGCGAACCCCATCCCAAGCAAGCAATCGTCGCCATGAATACTCCATCCGTGATCACTATTAAAAAGCGATGGCTTGCCCTCATCAGCCAATTCTTGATCAATGCCCCCAAGAAGCAGGTCCCTCGCCTTGGCTCGGGATGACAGGGTTGTTTTCCCGGCTACCGGAACGCCTTATTTCAGCTTGATCTCGCGGAGGCGCTCTTCCAGATACCCCTGTGCGGTGATCGGTTCCGGGTAACGGTTCGGATTGTCGACGGTGATGCACGACGGCAGCACGTCGATCAGGAAGTCGGGATTGGGGTGCAGGAAGAACGGGATCGAGTAGCGCGGTTTGCGCGCCTGCTCGCCCGGCGGGTTGACCACGCGATGGGTGGTGGACGGATACACGTGGTTGGTCAAGCGCTGCAGCATGTCGCCGATGTTGACCACGATGGTGTCGGCATCGGAGGTGAACGGTACCCACTCGCCCTGCGCGGACTTCACTTCCAGACCCGCGGCACTGGCGCCGACCAACAGGGTGATGAGATTGATGTCTTCGTGCGCGCCGGCGCGGACGTTCGGAATGTCGTCGGCGGTGATCGGCGGATAGTGGATCGCGCGCAGAATCGAATTTCCGGAGTCGGTCTTGTCGGCGAAATAGTTTTCCGGCAGGCCGAGGTGCAGCGCCAGTGCGGACAGCACGCGCGAGCCCAGCGCGTCCAGCGCCTGATACAGCGCGTAACCACGCGCGCACATGTCCGGGGTTTCTTCCGGCCACAGGTTCGGCGGCATGACCTCGCGATAGCCGGAATCGTCCGGGATCTCGCGGCCGATGTGCCAGAACTCCTTGAGATCGAAATGCTTGGAATCCTTCGCGGTCTCCACGCCGAACGCGGTGTAGCCGCGGGCGCCGCCGGTGCCTGGCAGGTGGTATCCCAGCTTGGCGTCGGTGGGCAGCGCGAAGAAACGCACGAAGGTGTCGTAGGCGCCGTCGATCAGATCCTGCTGAATACCGTGGCCGCGGATGCCAGCGAATCCCCATTCGCGGTAGGCCGCGCCGAGTTCGGCGACGAAGGCCTCGCGGTCAGTGTCGTAGCGGCGGATGTCGAGGGTCGGAATGTACGGGGCGGAAGCCTGGGTCATGTCGTTCTATCGTCCTGGAATACTGCGTCAAGATTACCGCTGCCGGGCCCGCATGGGCGATGCGGAATTCTGATCGCGGACGGCATGGCCGTCCTTGAACGCGATCAAAGCATCGATCGAACCACCGCGATCAAACCGCGGCGCGAACCGCGTCGGCCAGCCGGTCCAGCGTGGTTTGCATCAGTTGAGCGTCGTCGGCCTCGACCGTCACCCGCACCACTGGTTCGGTGCCCGAAGGACGCAGGAAGGCGCGCCCCCTGCCCTGCACCGCCGCCTGGGCCTCGGCCAACGCCGCTTTCACGCTGTCGGCCTCGGCCGGCCTGCTGCCTGCGGCCACGTTCACGTTCACGGTTTTCTGTGGCGCCTTGCCGAAGCCGGCCAGCACCTGCTGCAGGCTCAGGCCGCGCCGGCGCAGCACTTCCAGCACCTGCAGGGCGCTGATGATGCCGTCGCCGGAGCTGACCCGGTCCAGGCACAGCAGGTGGCCGGAGGTTTCGCCGCCCAGCACCCCGCCGTGCTCCAGCAGCGCCTGATGGACGTAGCGGTCACCAACCTTGGTGCGCATGAAGGCGATGGCGCGTTCGCCGAACGCGCGCTCCAGGCCGTAATTGGTCATCAACGTGCCGACCACCGGGCCGCGCAGACGCCCGCTGACCTGCCAGTCGGTGGCGAGCACGTACAGCAGGTCGTCGCCGTCGCGCACGATGCCGTCGCTATCGACGAACAGCAGCCGGTCGCCATCGCCGTCGAAGGCGATGCCGAGATCCGCGCCGCTGGTCAGCACGCGCGCGACCAGGGCGTCCGGATGGGTGGAACCGACGCCGTCGTTGATGTTGACGCCGTTGGGATCGACGCCGATGGCGTCGACCTGGGCGCCGAGTTCGCGCAGCACCAGCGGACCGATCTGGTAGGTCGCGCCGTGGGCGCAGTCGACCACGATCTTCATGCCACCCAGATCGAACCGCCGCGGCACCGAGCTTTTGCAGGCTTCGACATAGCGGCCGATGGTGTCGCGGGTGCGCACGGCCTTGCCGAGCTGCTCGGACGACACCGTGCTGAACGGTTTTTCGAGCGCGGCTTCGATCGCCAATTCGGTAGCGTCGTCGAGTTTTTCGCCCTCGGCCGAGAAGAACTTGATGCCGTTGTCGTAGTGCGGATTGTGCGAGGCGCTGATGACGATGCCCCCATCGGCGCCGAGCGAACGGGTGAGGTGCGACACCGCCGGCGTGGGCATCGGGCCCATCAATTGCACGTCGACGCCGGCCGCGACCAGCCCCGCCTCCAGCGCGGCTTCGAACATGTAGTTGGAGATGCGGGTGTCCTTGCCGATCACCACCATCGGCTTGCGCCATTCGCCGCCGTGCTTCTCGTCGATATGGCGCACCGCGGCGCGCAGCGCATGGCCGTAGGCATTGCCCAGGCGCAGCACGAAGTCCGCCGAAATGACGCCCTCGCCGACCCTGCCGCGGATGCCGTCGGTGCCGAAGTATTTTCTGGTCATTGAAGAACGCCGTGAAAAGGTGATCGGAAAGACGGGAAAAGCACTCGGATCCCGTCATCCCGCGCAAGCGGGAATCCGGCGATCATCAATAGATTCCGCCCGGATTCTCGCCTGCGCGAGGACGACGTGTATTTTCGAGCACCGGCACGTCCGTGCGCCGTCGATACGCCCCGCTCCGCGGCCCTCAGCCTTCGGTCACCAACTCGTCTTCCGGCATCGGCTGACGCATCAGCATCGCGACCAGATGGGCGATGCGTTCGCGCAGTTCGCGGCGGTCGCAGATCTGGTCGATGGCGCCGTGATCGAGCAGGAATTCCGGGCGCTGGAAGCCTTCTGGCAGGGTTTCGCGCACGGTCTGTTCGATCACGCGCGGGCCGGCGAAACCGATCAGCGCGCCGGGTTCGGCCATGTTGATGTCGCCCAGCATCGCGAACGAGGCGGAGACGCCGCCGGTGGTCGGATGGGTCATCACCGAGATGTACGGCAGCCCCGCCGCGCGCAGACGCCCGAGGGCGGCCGAGGTCTTGGCCATCTGCATCAACGAGAACAGGCTTTCCTGCATGCGCGCGCCGCCGCTGGCGGAGAAACAGACGAAGGGCGCGCCAAGGTCGCGGGCGCGTTCGGCGCCACGGGCGAAACGTTCGCCGACCACAGAGCCCATCGAGCCGCCCATGAACGCGAAGTCGAACGCGGCCGCCACGATCGGACGCTGGCGCAAGCTGCCTTCCAGCACGATCAGCGCGTCGCGCTCGCCGGTAGCCTTCTGGCTCGACTTGATGCGGTCGACGTATTTCTTCTGGTCCTTGAACTTCAGGACATCGGTCGGCCCTAGGTCGGCGCCGATCTCGGTGCCGGTACCGGGATCGAGGAACGACGCCAGCCGCGCGCGGGCGCGCACCGGCATGTGGAAGGAGCACTGTGGGCAGACTTCGAGGTTCTCCTCCAGTTCCTGCCGGTACAGTACTGCGCCGCAGCTGTCGCACTTTTCCCAGAGTCCTTCGGGCACGCTGCGTTTACGGGAGGCGCCGCTTTCCGTGCGGATTCGGGCGGGCATCAGTTTTTTGAGCCAGGACATGCGTTCGATCGTCTTCTTCTGGTGGGGGCCGCCTCCTTCCGGGAGGTCCTAGCGCCCAGTCTAGCAAGACTCCATCGCCGCCTCCGTACGCCCCCGCATGGACCGGGCGGGAGGCGAATCGGCGGCGGAACGCCCTCGGCGGGTCCGGTCAGCCGGCGTCGAGCGCGGCCCGCAGCGGCGCGAGGAACGCCCGGGCTCGGGCAGCGGCATCGGCCGGGTCGGTCGACTCGGCCAAGGCCGCGACCAGCGCGCTGCCGACCACCACGCCTTCAGCCGAACGGGCCATCGCGGCGGCGCTGGTGGCGTCCTTGATGCCGAACCCGGCCACCACCGGCACGCCGGCACGGGCGCGGATGGTGGCGAGATGCTCGCCGGCGTCGCCGGTGTCGAGGCGGTCGGCACCGGTCACCCCGGCGTAGCTGACGTAGTAGAGATAGCCCTCGGCATCGGCGCAGAGCCGGTCCAGACGCGCGTCGGGCGTGGTCGGCGACGCCAGCAGGATCAGCGACAGGTCGTGCGCGCGCATCGCGTTGCGCAGGTCGCCGGCCTCTTCCGGCGGCAGATCCACCACCAGCAGCCCGTCGACGCCGGCAGCGGCGGCTTCCCCGGCGAAACGCGCGTAGCCGCGGATCTCGACCGGGTTGAGATAACCCATCAACACCACCGGCGTGTGCACGTCGACGGTCCGGAACTCGCGCACCGCATCGAACACGAAGGTCAGCCCGGCGCCGCGCGCCAATGCGCGCTCCGAGCTGCGCTGGATGGTGGGGCCGTCGGCCATCGGGTCGGAAAACGGCACGCCGAGTTCGATCACATCGGCACCGGCCTCGACCAGCGCGTGCATCACCGGCACCGTGGCGTGGCGCGACGGGTCGCCCGCGGTCATGAACGGCACCAGCGCCTTGCGGCCGGCGGATTTGAGATTGGCGAAACGGGTGTCGATGCGGTTCATTCGATCATTCGGCAGCGGCGACAGGCACTGATCGCCTTGTGAGAGCGGCGGCTTTCAACAACCGGATGGTTGGTCAAGCCGCGATGGTAAGGATAGCGAAGTCTGCAATCGCGGCTTCCGCCGCTCCCACAACCCCGCGGCCAAGTCAGAAAGTGATGCCTTCCAACCCGGCGACTGTCTGCACGTCCTTGTCGCCGCGGCCGGAGAGGTTGCACAGCACCAGTCCGTCCTTAGGCAGCTCGCGGGCGAGCTTCATCGCCTGGGCGATGGCGTGGGCGGACTCGAGCGCCGGGAGGATGCCCTCTGTGCGCGCAAGCAGATGGAAGGCTTCCATCGCTTCATCGTCGGTGATGCCGAGATAATCGGCGCGACCGCGATCCTTGAGGAACGCGTGCTCGGGGCCGACGCCGGGATAGTCGAGTCCGGCGGAGATCGAATGGGTTTCGATGATCTGGCCGTCGTCGTCGCACAGCACATAGGTGCGATTGCCGTGGAGCACACCGGGACGGCCGGCGGCCAGCGATGCCGAGTGCAGGCCGCTGGCGATACCCTCGCCCGCCGCTTCGGCGCCGACCAGGCGCACGCCGGCATCGTTGAGGAAGGCGTGGAAGATGCCGATGGCGTTGCTGCCGCCGCCGACGCAGGCAGTGACCACGTCCGGCAGCCTGCCGTAGTCGGCCAGCATCTGCGCGCGTGCTTCGCGGCCGACCACGGAATTGAAGTCGCGGACCATTCGCGGATACGGATCGGGGCCGGCAACGGTGCCGATGATGTAGAACGTGTTGTGCACGTTCGTCACCCAGTCGCGCATCGCTTCGTTCAGCGCGTCCTTGAGCGTGGCCGAGCCGCTGGTGACCGGCACCACGGTCGCGCCCAGCAGCTTCATCCGGTAGACGTTGATCTTCTGGCGCTCGATGTCGGTCGCGCCCATGTAGACCACGCATTCCAGCCCTAACCGCGCGGCGACCGTGGCGCTGGCCACGCCGTGCTGGCCGGCGCCGGTCTCGGCGATGATCCGCGGCTTGCCCATGCGGCTGGCGAGCAGCGCCTGGCCGATGGTGTTGTTGATCTTGTGCGCGCCGGTGTGGTTCAGGTCTTCGCGCTTGAGCAGGATGCGCGCGCCGCCGACTTTCGCGCTGAGCCGCTCGGCGTGGTAGATCGGGCTGGGGCGGCCGACGTAATGCTTCAGGTCGCGATCGAATTCGGCGATGAACGCAGGGTCGACACGCGCAGTGTCGTAGGCGGCGGCGAGTTCCTGCAGCGGGCCGATCAGGGTTTCGGCGACGAAACGGCCGCCGAAGCGGTCGAAGTGGCCCTCGGCATCGGGAAAGGCGTTGAAATCGGTCTGGGTGTCGAGCATGGCGGCGTGGTCGAGCGGAGGCGATGCTTCAGTTTATCGCAGACCGGCGGCGGACAAGCGTTATAAAATCAATCGAACCCGTTACGAAAACTCACAGGCCATGAAACCACACGTGATGATTCGAAATCTGCCGCCGCTCAACGCTTTGCGCGCCTTCGAGGCCGTGGCCCGGCTGGAAAGCGTCAGCCGCGCCGCGACCGAGCTGCACGTCACCCACGGCGCAGTCAGCCGGCAAGTGCGGACGCTGGAAGACGCCCTGGGCGCCGCACTGTTCGTCCGTCAGGGCCGCGGGGTGGCGTTGACGCCGCTTGGCCACCGCCTGCACGGCGCGGCGGCGGCGGCCTTCGACCCGCTGCGAGCGGCGTGGGCGGAACTGCGCCGCGGGCCGCAGCAGGCGCCGCTGGTGCTGGGCTGCCCGGGCAGCGTGCTGGCGCGCTGGATCATCCCGCGGCTGGACCGGCTGGCGCGCGAGCGACCGGAGCTGCAATTGCATCTGTCGGCCAGCGAAACCGCGCCCGACGCGCAGCTGAGCGGCCTGGACGCCGCCCTGCTGATCGCATCGCCGCCGTGGCCGCAGGACTGGCAGGTGCATGTCCTCGCCCCGGAACGCATCGGCCCGGTCGTCGGCCCGCGCTGGCCGGGCGCAGAATCCCTGCACGGCGCGTCGCCGCAGGCGCTCGCGGCGCATCCGCTGCTGCACACCGCCTCGCGTCCGCAGGCGTGGCTCGACTGGGCCGCGCGCGTGGGGCTCGATGCCGATGGCCTGCGCATGGGCACCGGCTTTGAGCATCTCTACTACCTGCTGGAAGCCGCGGTCGCGGGCCTGGGCATCGCCATCGCGCCGGAACCGCTGGTCGCGGACGACATCGCCACCGGCCGGCTGCTGGCGCCGTGGGACTTCGTCGAAACCGACGCGCAATGGGTGCTGTGCGCGCCGAAACGCGCGGCCAATCCGCGGATCGAGCAGCTTGCCGACTGGCTGAGGAATTCCCTGCAGACCCGGGGGCCGTGAGCGCCTGCTCAAAATTTCTCGATCAACCCTGTAGAGCGGCCTTCAGGCCGCTGGTTCCGATACGCAACCGTTTCGTTTTCGTCAGCCGTAGGCACGGCCCTGATGTCGTCGCCGGCCGGGTTCTGCCTGGGCCGGCCTGAAGGCCGCCCTACAGGGGGTGGCCTGGGTTTTTGTAACTGCCATCGCAAGCGCGCGGAGAATTCGAACAGGCGCCAACGAACCGCCCGAAGATCTTCGTATCGGAAAGCATGTCGACCTGCGCATCGCGCTTTTGAGGATCCCGTGCTACGTGAGCTGCATGGATCGCGTGTCGGCGTTATCGGCACGCTGCACTTCGCGGACGAACCGCCGCATCCGCGCGTTGTCCTTGATGCCGGATGCGGATTCGATCCCACTCGACACGTCCACGCCCCAGCAGCCGGTGGCGCGGATCGCGTCGAAGACGTTGTCCGGATGCAGGCCGCCGGCGAGCAGATAGGGTTTCGCGAAATCGCCCGGAATCCGCGACCAGTCGAAGGTGTGGCCGCTGCCGCCGGCCTGGCCGCTGGCGTTGCTGTCGAACAGGAATCCGGCCGCGCGCGGAAAGCGGCGCAGCAAGGTGGTGCCGTCGACGGCAGCGCCCCCACCCATCGCGATGGCCTTGAGATACGGCATGCCGAAACCGGCGCAGAACGCGTCGTCCTCGTCGCCGTGGAACTGCAGGATTGTCGGGCGCACGGCGGCGATCACCGCGCGCACCTCGTCCGCGGGATTGCCCATGAACAGCGCGACCGCATCGACGAACGGCTGCAGGCCGTCGCGCAGGTCCGCGGCCGTCGCGGACGACAGCAGACGCTTGCTGCGCGCGGCGAACACGAAGCCCACGGCATCGACGCCGAGCGCGCAGCCTTCGGCCACGTCCGCGGCGCGGGTCAGGCCGCAGAATTTGATGCGGGTGCGGCGAAGCTCAGACATCGAGCATGCGCTCATCGAGCGTGCTCTCATCGAGCGCGCGCTCATCCAGCAGGACCTCTTCGGGCAACGGCCAGCTGCGTGGATAACGCGGACCGACGAACACCAGCCCCTGTGCGAACGCCGTCGGGCCCGCGAGGCTGCGATCGCGCGCCGCCAGCAATTCGGCCATCCATGTTTCAGGACGTTCGCCGGCACCGATCATCAACAGCGAACCCACGATATTGCGGACCATGTGATGCAGGAACGCATTGGCCTGCACGGTCACCGTGACGATATCGCCTTCTCGTACGACTTCGATGAACTGCAGGTCGCGGCGCGGATGCGAAGCCTGACAGTGCACCGTACGGAAAGAGGTGAAATCCTGCTCGCCCAGCAGACTTTGCGCCGCGCGGTGCATCGCGTCGGCGTCCAGCTTGCGGCGCTCCCAGGCGAGGTATTGCCTGCCCAGCGCGGGTCGTACCTGATGATTGAGCAGGCGATAGCGATAACGCCGCGCGCGCGCCGAAAACCGGGCATTGAAGTCGCCGTCCACCGGGACGCACCAGCGCACGCGCATCGCGGGCGGCAGGCGGGTGGTTGTGCCCAGCACCCACGCACGCGGATCGCGCTGCGCATCGCTGTCAAAATTCACCACCTGGCACTCGGCGTGTACGCCGGCATCGGTACGTCCGGCGCAGATCACTGCGACGGGGTGGCTGGCAACGCCGGACAGGGCGTCTTCGAGCGTGGCCTGCAGCGTGCGAGGCCCACCCTGCTGGCCGTAGGGCGTGAGCCGCTGCCAACCCTTGTAATTGCTGCCGTCGTATTCGACGCCAAGGACATATCGCATCGACGGATCCGGATGGGCCTCAGCCCAGTTCCTGGCGCATGCGCGCGGCTTCACTGCGGACGGCTTCGGTGTCGCCGCGCGCGGCGATTTCGTCCAGCAGGGTACGCGCGGTGTCGCGGTCGCCCATGTCCAGATAGGCCTTGGCCAGATCCAGACGCACCTGTCCCGGCTGCGACGGATTGGCCGGACCGCCGCCGTCGACGCCGCCGGCATGCCAGGTCGGCACGCCGCGCGTCGGCGCCACGGGCTTGGGCGCTTCGGGCTCCGACGGTTTCGCCAGACGGTTCCATGCCGGTTCGGCCGGCAGCGGCGCGGCGTTACCCGGCGCCGGAGTGGCTTCGGCGCCCCCTTCATCCGCGTCTGCGGCATTGTCCGGGACGGTGTCCGCGCCTTTCGATTTCGGCAGGGCGGCGGCGAGTCGTTCGACATCGCGTTTCGGCGCAACCTCGACCGGACGACGGCGGCGCAGCCACCACCCCACCAGCAGCCCTATCACCAGCAGGCCCGCACCCACGCCGAGCCACGGCCCCATCCCGGAGGATGCCGGCGCAGGCTCGGCAGCGGCGGCGGCCTGGGTGTTGCCCATGCGCTGCTGCGCGGCCGCCAGCTCGCTGTCTTTCAGCGCGATCAGTTCGTTCTGCTTCTGCTGCAGTTGTTCGAGTTCGGCGACGCGCGCTTTCAACTCCTCCACCTCGGCGGCGCGCGCAGCCAGGGTTTCGTTGGTTTGCTGCAGTTCCTGTTGTCGCAACATGTCGCCCTCACCGCCGGCACTGACGCCGGATCGCGTCCCCGCCCGTTTCGCGTCGTTCGCGGAGGGCGGCACAATTTCGAGTCGCGCCTGCGCACTCGCGCGGCCCGCAGCGGGACGCTGCGCGGACTCGGCGGGTGCGGCGGTCGCAGGTTCACCGGCCGCCGTGCCGACCACCGCCGGCGGCTGCGGCAGCGCACGGCCGCTGCCGCGCCACTGCGCGGCCTGTTCGCGCACCACCACGGCGGCCTCGTCGGGCGTGTACTGGGCGATGCCGGCGTTGTCGGGAATGCGCAGCACCGCGCCGGCCTTCAGCCGGTTGGCGTTGCCGTCGATGAAGGCGTCGGGATTGGCGCGCAGCAGCGCCAGGATGGTCTGTTCAAGGCTGAATCCACGGTCGAGACCAGCGGCGATCCCACCGAGGGTCTCGCCCCGGCGCACGGTGCGGCTCTCGTCGCCGGAGATGACTTGGATCGGCGCGGCGGTGGCGGCCACATCTTCCGGCGGCAGCGGGATTGCGACCGGCTCCGGCGCGGTCAGCGGCTCGGGCACGGCCGCAGTCTGTTCATCGCGCGGCGGCAGCGGAATGGCGGTGGGCTGGGTCGCGGTCAGCGGATCGGCCGGCGGCGGGTCGGGCAACCGCACCACGGTATTGCCGGGGTCGACCGTCGCTTCCTGGATCGGCGGCTGCACCGGCGCGGCGGCGGTCTGCGGGGTGTCCAGCAGCGCGGAGTATTCGCGGACCAGACGGCCCTGCCCCCAGTCCACTTCCAGCAGGAAGGTCAGCAGCGGCTGCTGCACCGGCGCCGCGCTGGTCACGCGGATCACCGGGCGGCCGCGGGCGTCCAGCGCGACCGAGAACTGAAGGTCGGAGACGATGCCCTGCGGCGGCGACAGGCCTATGCGCGCGAAGGTTTCGGGCGAGGCCAGACGGGCCTGCAGCGCTTCCAGCTCGGTCGAATCGTTGGAGATAACCGGGATTTCGGCCAGCAGCGGCTGATCGCGCTGCGACAGGACCTTGATCTGGCCCAGGCCGAGCGCCCACGCCGACAGCGGCGACACCAGGGCCGCCACTGCCAGTAGCACACTAACTGTGATCCGCAAGTGTTTGATCACGCTTGTCCCCAGGAACGACCCCGAGACTCTAGCCGCCTGCTCCAGGCTTCGCAACTTCCGGCGTTCGCAACGGTTGTCCTTGTCTCGCGTCCTCAAGCCTCGGCCGCGACCAGCTCGGCGATCTGCACCGCATTGAGCGCCGCGCCCTTGCGGATGTTGTCGGAAACGATCCACAGATTGAGCGCCCGGGGATGCGAGAAGTCCTCGCGGATGCGACCGACGTAGACCGCGTCGCGACCCGAAGCGTGGGTGACCGGAGTCGGATAACCGCCCGGCTTGCGCTCGTCGACGACCTCCACGCCCGGCGCGGCCGAGAGCAGCGCGCGGACTTCCTCGGCGCTGATCTTTTCGCGGGTTTCGACGTTCACGGCTTCGGAATGGCCGTAGAACACCGGTACCCGGACCGCGGTCGGGTTCACCTGGATGTTGTCGTCGCCCAGGATCTTGCGGGTTTCCCAGACCAGCTTCATTTCTTCCTTGGTGTAGCCGTTGTCCTGGAAGTCGTCGATGTGCGGGATCAGATTGAACGCGATCTGCACCTGGAAACGCTTCGGGTCCGGATCTTTGAAGCTCAGCAGCGCGGCGGTCTGCTTGGCCAGTTCCTCGGGGCCGGAACGGCCGGCGCCGGACACCGACTGATACGTGGCGACGTTGATGCGTTCGATGCCGACCTTGCGGTGGATCGGACCCAACGCGACCATCATCTGCATGGTCGAGCAGTTCGGATTGGCGATGATCCCGCGCGGACGCTGTTTCGCTGCTTCCGGATTCACTTCGCTCACCACCAGCGGCACGTCGTCGTCGTAACGGAACGCCGAGGAGTTATCGATCACCACCGCGCCGGCAGCGGCGAATTTCGGCCCGTATTCCTTGGAAATGGAGCCGCCGGCCGAAAACAGCGCGATATCGATCCCGGTCGGGTCGAAGGTGGCCAGATCGCCCACCATGATGTCGTCGTCGCCGAACTTCACCGATCCGCCGGCCGAACGCGCGCTGGCCAATGCATGGATCTTGCCCACCGGAAATTTGCGCTCGGCGAGGATCGACAGCATCACTTCGCCCACGGCGCCCGTCGCGCCGACCACTGCCACGTTGAACTGCTTGCTCATGCGTATCACCTGGATATTGGATGTGGGAGCGACGCGAGTCGCGACCGGTTTCATGCAGGCCGGGTCGCGACACGCGTCGCTCCCACAGAAGAAGGGTTTCGGTGCTGGTCTGCGGCGCAGTCGCTGTCCTTGTGGGGCGTGAATTCGGCGACTGGCCGCTATCGTTTCGGATCGGCTTTGATGGCGCCCGGAATCAGCGGCGAAATCTCGCCCACGTCGCCGCACTGCGCGCGGTGACGCAGTGCCTGGTCCATCAGCACCAGCGCCATCATCGCTTCGCAGATCGGCGTTGCGCGGATGCCGACGCAGGGGTCGTGGCGGCCGATGGTCACCACTTCGACCTCCTCGCCCAGCACGTTCATGCCGCGCCCCGGCAGGCGCAGGCTCGACGTGGGCTTGAACGCCACCGAGCACACCACCTGCTGACCGCTGCTGATGCCGCCAAGGATGCCGCCGGCATGATTCGACAGGAAACCCTCGCGGGTCATCTCGTCGCGGTGAAAACTGCCTTTCTGCGCGACCGACGCGAAACCGTCGCCGATCTCCACGCCCTTCACGGCGTTGATCGACATCATCGCCGCGGCGAGGTCGCCGTCCAGCTTGCCGTAGACCGGCTCGCCCCAGCCCGGCGGCACGCCGTCGGCGACCACGGTGACGCGCGCGCCGACCGAATCGCCGGACTTGCGCAGCGCGTCCATGTAGCTTTCGAGCGCCTGTGTCTGTTCGGCGATCGGCCAGAAGAACGGGTTGTCGTTGACCGCATTCCAGTCGAACGCGCCCAACGCGTAGTCCGGCAGCACCTCGCCGAGCTGCGACAGATGCCCGCGCACGGTCACGCCGTAGCGTTCGGCCAGCCACTTCTTGGCGATGACGGCGGCGGCCACGCGCATCGTGGTCTCGCGCGCGCTGCTGCGCCCGCCGCCGCGCGGGTCGCGATGGCCGTATTTCTGCCAGTAGGTGTAATCGGCGTGCGCCGGACGGAACTGCGCGGCGATGTTGCCGTAGTCCTTGCTGCGCGCGTCGGTATTGCGGACCAGCAGCGCGATGGGCGTGCCGGTGGTGCGGCCTTCGTACACGCCGCTGAGGATCTCGACCGCATCGGTCTCATGCCGCTGCGAGGTGTGGCGGCTGCGGCCGGTGGCGCGACGCTGCAGATCCTGCGCGAATTCGTCTTCCGAAATCGCCAGCCCCGGCGGGCATCCATCGATCACGCAGCCAATCGCCGGCCCGTGCGATTCGCCGAACGTGGTGACGCGGAGCAGGTGGCCGAAACTGTTCAATTCAATGCATTGCCTTGGGTTGTCTGAAAAAAGCCGCGCTTGCCACCCTCATTCGTCATCCCCGCGAAGGCGGGACAAGAGAGGTTCTTGTTACACCTTCAGAACAATGCGGCGGAAGCGCACGCGGGTGCCGCGGCGGCGTGCAGCGCAGGATCGCGGGCGTCGGCGAGTTGGCGGATGCGCGGGTGGTAGGTGACGAGGTCGCGGCATTCGGCGACGAACACGCCCATCTGCCCGACCTTGAACTCGACCCACGCCAGTGGCAGCTCCGGCAGCAGGCGGCTGAGCGCGCGTTCGGACTCGCCGACTTCGCAGATCAGCAGACCGTCTTCAGTGAGGTGCAGCGGCGCATCGCGGAGGATGCGCAGCGCCAGATCGAGGCCGTCGTCGCCCGCGCGCAGGCCAAGTTCCGGCTCGAAGGAATATTCCTTCGGCAGCGCGTCGGTCTCGTCGTTGGTGACGTAGGGCGGATTGGTGACGATCAGGTCGTAGTGCTCGCCCTGCAGGCCGGCGAACAGGTCCGACTTCACGAAGCGAACGTTTTCAGCGTGCAGGCGCGTCTTGTTCTCGGCGGCGAGCGCAAGCGCGTCGTCGCTGATATCGACACCATCGACGTGCCACTCGGGATTGTGGTGGCCCATGGCGATGGCGATGCAGCCCGAACCGGTGCACAGGTCCAGCGCGCGCCGCACCTCGCGGCCGCCCAGCCAGGGCTCGAAGCCGGACTCGATCAATTCGGCGATCGGCGAACGCGGCACCAGGGCGCGGGCATCGGTCTTGAAGCTGAGGCTGGCGAACCACGCCTCGCCGGTGAGGTAGGCGGCGGGGATGCGTTCTTCGATCCGGCGCAGGAACAGCCCCAGCACGTCTTCCTTTTCGGCCAGCGTCACCCGGGACTGGCCGTAGACCGGCGGCAGATCGTGCGGCAGGTGCAGCGCGTGCAGGGTGAGCTGGGTCGCCTCGTCGAGGGCGTTGTCGTAGCTGTGGCCGAAGGTCAGCCCGGCCGCGTTGAAACGGCTTGCGCCGTAGCGGATCAGGTCGATGATCGTCTGCAGTTCGTCGGTCATGTCGGCACGGCGGGCGCCCGGGGCGCGGAGTGACCGCTAAGTATAGCGGTCGCGCGGTTATCATGACCGCACCCGAAGCCATGTCCCGATGAAGAAGCCACTCCGATGTTCAACCGCACCACCCTGCTGATCCTGCTCATCGCCCTGGCCACCGGCGCCGGTCTGTGGGCCGCCGAATACGCGTTCGACCGCACACCATCCGCCGGCCCCGAGCTGAAGGCCATGCGACTGCTGTCGACGCCGCGGGAACTGCCGCCCTTCACCCTGCAGCAGTCGGACCGCACCCAACTGGTGCCGGGCGAGCTGCGCGGGCACTGGACGGTGGTGTTCCTCGGCTTCACCTACTGCCCGGACGTGTGCCCGACCACCCTGGCCGAACTGGCGCAGGCGCAGAAGCATTGGGCCGCACTGCCCGAAAGCACCCGGCCGCGGGTGCTCTTCGTATCGGTGGATCCGGAGCGCGACACCATCGAAAAACTTGGCGAATACGCGCATGCGTTCCACAAGGACACGCTTGCCGCCACAGCCGATATTCCGTCGCTGGAAACATTCGCGAAATCGCTGTCGCTGGTCTTCGTCAAGGTGCCGCCTGCCGAGGGCGCGCCGGCCGATCAGTACGTCGTCGATCATTCCGCCGCCCTCGTCGTGCTCGACCCGCAGGGCCGCATGGCGGGCGTGATCCAGCCGCCGTTCGTGCCCAAGGCCATCGCCGAGGATCTGATCGCACTGACGAAGGCAGGACAATGATCGGGCTGGAATCATGGGCCTGATCACCACCCTCACCTACGCCCTGCCGCACCGGCTGATGTCGTCGGCCGCGCGCAAGCTGGCCTATTCGCGCAATCCGGCGATGAAGCAGTGGCTGATCGACACCGTGACCCGCAAATTCAAGGTCGATCTGGGCGAAGCCGCAGAGCCGGACCCGAACGCCTACCCGACCTTCAACGCCTTCTTCACCCGTGCGTTGAAATCCGGCGCACGCATTCCCGACGCCGACCCGCGCGCGCTGCTGATGCCGGCCGATGGCCATATCAGCCAGTGCGGCGAGATCATTCCGTTGAACGGCCTGCCCTTGAACAGCCGCGACGGCCGTATTTTCCAGGCGAAAGGACAGTCGTTCACGGTGTCCGAACTGCTGGGCGACGAAGCCGCCGCCGCGCCGTTCGCCGATGGCCTGTTCGCGACCGTCTACCTGTCGCCGCGTGACTACCATCGCGTACACATGCCGTGGGCGGGCACGCTGCGCGAGACCGTGCATGTACCGGGCCGGTTGTTCAGCGTCGGCACCGATGCGGTGAAGTCGGTGCCGCGGCTGTTCGCGCGCAACGAACGTCTGGTCTGCCATTTCGATACCGACTTCGGGCCGATGTGCCAGGTGATGGTCGGCGCGCTGCTGGTGTCCGGCGTGGAAACGGTATGGAGCGGCGTCGAGATCCCCGCCTACGGCGACCGCATCACCCGCAAGGACTATCGCGGGCAGAACATCACCCTGGATCGCTTCGCGGAAATGGCGCGCTTCAACTACGGCTCCACCGTCATCGTGCTGTTACCGAAAGGCGTTGCAACGTTGTCCGCTGCGCTCGCATCGGAAACACCGGTGCAGTTGGGACAGCGCCTCGCGAAGATGCGTTGATACCAGCGTGACCCGCGCCGCATCTCCGCGCCACGATATGGCAGCGCATGTGTGTTGTCCGCGAAGATCGACCGGTAAGCCTGTCAGTTCTACCAGCCCATATCGCATTGATATTGACGCATGCCATCCCGTACCGTGACTCAAGCGCCGGTACACGCACCGGCGCGCAGCCACGCCGCGCAGGGTCGCGCGCGGCCCGAACACGACAAGGAGTACCTTATGCGTCGCAAGGGCACCATCACCGTCATCGATCTCGACCAGTGCGCCATCGCTATTGCAACCGCCAAGGACGAATACACCGTCGTAGAAATCGATCCCAACTGGCAGATCGACATCGGCGACACCATCGAATGGGAGAACGGCGACGATCTCGGTTTCGAGACATACGAGAACGTGACCAAGGCCACCAACGGCGACGTTTTCGTGGAGAACCACTACATCAACGAGAAAACGATGCGCCTGCAGTTCCCGGGCTAAACGTCCTGCGCCGCGCGCGCGGCGATGTCCGGGACGAGCGGCTACACTCCAGCGTCGCCCACCCGACGCTGGAGCCGCGCATGCGCCGCATCGCGAAATCGCTGTCCGTCCTGTTTGCCATCGCATTCCTGGCCTGGGTTTATTTCGCGCCGCAGCTTACCGTGCGCTCGATGCTGAGGGCTGCGGAACGCGGCGACGCCGAAGCGCTGGCTGCTCACGTCGATTTTCCCGCACTGCGCCAGGACCTGAAGTCGCAGTTCTCCATCGCTGCTGCCGAACGCATCGGCGGCGACGGCAGCGGCGGCTGGCGCGACTTCGGCGCCGCCCTCGCGACTTCCGCCTCGGGTCCCGCGATCGAAGCGATGGTGTCGGAACAGGGACTGATGCTGATGTTCACCGGTCGCGGCCTCGCGCGTGATGGTCTCGCGGCGGTGCCTCCGGACGATGCGACCGGCCGGCAAGGCAGCGGCGCGATCGATATGCAGCAGTGGAAAGCCTCGACAGGCTACGAAGATCTGTCCACCTTCGCCCTGACCCTGCAGCCGCAGGGCGATGGCGCGGCTCCCGCGAAACTGATCTTCAAACGCTACCGGATCTTCTGGTGGAAGCTCTCGGGGATCGAAATCCGACAGCGGCCGTAAGCGCATCGACCGTTCGCGCGGAGCATCGTGCGGCGATGCTTGTCACCCGCACCCTTCCAGTCTGATCTGCTGTCCCGGCTTCACCGTGTAGCGCGGCGCCCTGAGGCCGTTGGCTTTCGCCAGTTCGCCGATCCGGCAGTCGTACTTGCGCGAGATCGACATCAATGTATCGCCGCGGGCGACTTTGTGCTGGCGCACCGGCTTGGGCTTCGGCTTGTCGCTGGGCTTTTCCGCCGCCGCCGAGGGCGCGCGTGCGGCAGGCACTGCGGTGCCGTCTTCGCCGGTCGCGGTGCCGACCACGGTCTCGATCGAGCCCACGCGGACGATCGCGGACTTCGGGTCGCTGATCACCAGTTGCCTGGCCAGTTCGGCACGTTGGCCCTGGAGGCAGTAACGGTTGTACAGGCTGACGATCCTGGCCGTACCGACCATGGTGGTGCCGCTGGGGATCCAGTCATCGGCTTCGTAGCGCGGATTGAGGTTGCGCAGCGCGCGCATGAAACCGTCGCGGGTGCCGCCGTTGCCGAGACAGATCGTGAGTTCGTAGATCGAGGCGGGACGCGCCAGACGGAAGGTCGAGGGCTTGGCATCGATTTTCGGGAAGCTCAGGCCGTACTCCTTCGGGTGCAGATACAGCCACGCCGCGGCGATGACCATCGGCACGTAGTCCTTGGTCTCGGCCGGAAACTGCTCGTAGACCGAAGCGTCCCAGAAGCTGCGGCCACCGCTGGCGCGATACACCCGCAGCGCGCGGCCTTCGCCACCGTTGTAGGCGGCCAGCCAGAATTCGATGTTGTTGCCGAATTCGGCATTACGCTCGTTGAGGTACGCGGCGGCGGCACCGGCGGACATGCGCGGGTCGTAGCGGGTATCGAAGCCGGTGCCGTCCGGCCCCAGGCCGAAACGGCGGCCAGTCGCCGGCATGAACTGCAGCGGCCCGACCGCACCGGCGCGCGAACCCACGTGGACGCGGCCGGTGGATTCCTTGGCCATGATCCCGAACAGCAGCGCCTCGGGCAGGCCGCTGCGCTGGAAGGCCGGCGACATCTGGTCGCGCATGTACTGGTAATTCTCATGGGTCTGGATCAGCGACACGCGCATGTCGGTCAACCAGCGGCGGATGCCGGCCTGCACCGCCGGATTCATCCGCACCATGTTGACGAAACGCTGGCCGTCGGCGCTGAGCAGCGCGGCGGCCTCGGCGGACGCCGGCACATCGGCGGTGGCGATCTCTGTATCGATCAATCCCTGCACGTCTTCGCCGACCGCCGAGTCGCCGGCGGCGCGCCCGTCGACATCGGTCTTGAGCAGACGCTTGTAGGTGGCGAGCAGGTCCGCGATCGGGCAGCCCTTGAGCTTCAGGCAGGCGGCGATCGCATCCTCCATGTCTTCCAACGCGGCATTGCTTTCGAGCGTGCCGGCGGGGTCGCTGTTGCCGACCTTCACCAGCGCGTCGCGATAGCGGCCTTCGGCGGCGGCCATCCGCATCTTCACCGCATCCAGATCGCGGGTCTTGCGCGACTGCGCATGGAGATCGTGGGAAGGCAGGGCCGCCAGCGCCAACAGCATGAGCAATGACAGCGAACACAGGCGGGCAAGCGGGCGGGCGGCAGCGGCGAATGGGGACATGAACAGCACGGGCAACAGTGGGGTAGGCAGGGTAGCCCCCGGTGCCGGCCCGGGCAACCCGCGGAAGTCATCGCCAAAGGCGCAGTTCAGAGCCACCGCAGCCAGCCACGCCAAGGGCGAATCCCGAATAGAATCCGGGGCTGACTTTCGCGAACGAGCTTCGCACCCCACTCCGAGGACGCTTCATGGATCCCATCCTGGTCGGCAAGGCCGTCACCACCGACACCAGCGGCAACGTGCATCTGCTGCCGAAGTTCGGCAACCGCCACGGGCTGATTGCGGGCGCGACCGGCACCGGCAAGACCGTGACCCTGATGACCCTCGCCGAAGGTTTCTCGCGGATCGGCGTACCGGTCTTTCTGGCCGACGTGAAGGGCGACGTGGCCGGGCTGGCCGCCGCAGGCGCCATGAACGAGAAGATCCAGCAGCGCCTCGCGCTGATGGGCGACCCGGACTACCGCAACGAAGCCAACCCGGTGGTGTTCTGGGACATCTACGGCAAGCTCGGCCACCCGGTGCGGACCACGGTCAGCGAGATGGGCCCGACCCTGCTCGGCCGCATCCTCGAACTCAACGACACCCAGGCCGGCGTGCTCGACATCGTCTTCAAGCTGGCCGACGACCGCGGCCTGCTGTTGCTGGATCTGGAAGACCTGCGCGCCCTGCTCGGCCTGGTCGCCGAGGAGCGCAAGGACATTTCCACCAGCTACGGACTGGTCAGCGCCCAGTCGATCGGCGCGATCCAGCGCGCGCTGCTGCGGCTGGAGCAGGAGGGCGCGGACATGTTCTTCGGCGAGCCCGCGCTCGAACTGAACGATCTGATGCGGACCCATACCGATGGCCGCGGCGTCATCAACATCCTCTCCGCCGACCAGTTGATCCTCAAGCCGAAACTGTATTCCAGCTTCCTGCTGTGGCTGCTGTCGGAGCTGTTCGAGAGCCTGCCGGAAGTCGGCGACCTGGAAAAACCCAAGCTTGTGTTCGTGTTCGACGAAGCGCATCTGCTGTTCGACGACGCCCCGCCGGCGCTGCAGCAGCGCATCGAACAGGTGGTCCGCATCATCCGCTCCAAGGGCGTGGGCGTGTATTTCTGCTCGCAGTTCCCCGACGACGTGCCGGACGCGATCCTCGGCCAGCTCGGCAACCGTTTCCAGCACGCGCTGCGCGCGTTCACGCCGCGCGACCAGAAAGCGCTGAAGACCGCGGCGCAGACCTTCGTCGCCAATCCGGCGCTGGACGTGGCCAAGGTCATCGGCGAGCTGGGCACCGGCGAGGCGCTGGTCTCGACATTGCTGGAAAAAGGCATCCCGATGCCGGTCGAACGCACGCTGATCGCGCCGCCGCGCTGCCGGATGGGCGCGATCACCGAAGCCGAACGCGCCCAGGTGCGCGCCGGCAGCCCGGTCGGCACCCGCTACGACACCCGCATCGACCACGAATCCGCGGCCGAGATGCTGGCGAAGAAAGTCGACGCCGCACCCGGGCAGGCCAAGGCCCCGGCCGCCCGCACCCGCGCCGAAGACGACGCCGAGGGAGGCGGTTTCGGCCAGTCGGTGAAGGACGCCGTATTCGGCACCAAGCGTCGCCAGGGCATGGTCGAAACCATGGCCAAACAGACCGCGCGCACCGTCGGCAACCAGCTGGGCAAACAGATCCTGCGCGGCCTGCTCGGCGGCATCTTCGGCGGCAAGCGCTGATCGCCTCCAACCGCACTGCCCACCCATTCCCCTGCATCGATTCCGCCCGCATCCATTCCCGACCAATCGAGATCCGAACGATGAAATCAAGCAAGTCCGCTGCGCTGCTCTGGCTCGCCCTGCCCTTCGCCCTGTTCGCCACCGGCTGCCAGAAAGACGCCGCCGAAGAGGCCGAAGCCGCTCCGGCGACCGAAGTCGCAGCCGATGCGCCCGCCGCCCAGCCCGCCGCCGGCCCCGCGCCGGTCGAAGCGGTCAAGGCCGCCGAACCGCCCGCACCGCTGCCCGGCACAGATGCCGCCATCATCGAAGACCACGGCACCCCGACCGCGGCCGCGCCGAGCTTCGACGCCAAGGCCTTCGAAGGCCATTACGCGTCCGGCGACACCAGCCTGGACATCGCCGCCGGCGGTACGTTCGCGCTGAAGATCGGCGGCAACGTCATCGACGGCAACTGGACCCTGCAGCCGGGCGGCAAGGCCGCGACCCTCGACCCCAACAGCAAGGGCGAAACCGATCGCCAGATCGAAATCGTGTCGAAGGACAGCGTGAAGATCGTCGGCGGCGCCACACTGACGCGTCACAGCGGCGCCCACTGACGCAATGTCCCGTTGGCGTCCACCGGCCGAGAAAAGCACGGCCCTTATCACCCGTGAGGGCCACGACCGGCTGAAGGCCGAACTGGACGATCTCTGGCGCGTGCGCCGGCCCGAAGTGGTCAAGGCCCTCGCCGCTGCGGCGGCCGAGGGCGACCGCTCGGAGAATGCGGAGTACACCTATCGCAAGAAACAGCTCGGCGAGATCGACCGCCGCGTGCGCTATCTGTCGAAACGCCTGGAACACCTGCGCGTGGTCGACACCGCGCCCAGCGACCCGGATGCGGTGTTCTTCGGCGCGACCGTCGAGGTCGAACACACCGTCACCGGAGACACCAGCCGCTACCGCATCGTCGGCCCCGACGAGACCGACGCGAAACTGGGCTGGATCAGCATCGACTCGCCGCTGGCGCGCGCGATGCTGAAGAAACGCGTCGACGATGAGTTCGAGGCGCAGTTGCCGGGTGGGCTGCAGAAGTTTTTTATCGTGGCGGTGGAGTACGCATGATCCGCAGAAGGCGGCGGACAAATCGAAAGGAACACAGCCCGTAGAGCGCAGCGGCCCTCAACGGCGCAACCGGTCAACCCGGGCTACGAGAGTGTCCAGTGCGTACAATTTGGCCATGACCGCTACGCCGCCCGCCACGCCCCAAGTCCCCGGCTACACCATCAAACGGCACCTTGCCCGCGGCGGCATGGCCGAAGTGTTCGTGGCCGAGCAGATCACGCTGAAGCGGCCGGTCGCGCTGAAGATCCTGCGCATGGCCGAGGCCGGCGGCGCGGATGCGGTCGAGCGTTTCGAGCAGGAAACCCGCCTGATCGCCGAACTCAGCCATCCGAACATCGTCGGCATCCACGACGTCGGCCACAGCAGCGACGGTGCGCTGTATTACGCGATGCCGTTCCTGCCCGGCGGCGATTTGACCGCGCGGGTCTCGCCGCGCCCGCTGGCGGAAATCCGCAAGCTGCTGGCCTCGCTGCTCGATGCCCTGGGCTATGCGCACGGCAAGGGCATCGTCCACCGCGACATCAAACCGGCGAACGTGCTGTTCGACGAGCACGGCACGCCGCAACTCGCGGATTTCGGCGTCGCCATCCGCACCTTGAACAGCGAACGCCTGACGCAGGTGGGCCTCACGGTGGGTTCGACCGGTTACATGAGCCCCGAGCAGGCGCGCGGGATGCCGGTGGATGCGCGCTCGGACCTGTACAGCGTGGGCGTGCTCGCCCATGAATTGCTGACCGGCAGTCTGCCGTTCCGCGGGGTGGATGCATTCGAGGTCGCCATCGCCCAGTTGGAGCAGGACGTTCCGCGTTTGCCGAAGGAACGCGCGCACTGGCAGGGTTTCATCGACAAAGCGCTGGCCCGCCAACCGGCGCAGCGCTTCCAGAACGCGGCGGAAATGGCGACGGCGCTCGACCGCATTCCCGATGCGCCGCCGCTGATCGCGGGCCGCAGGCTTGCGATCGCAGCCGCAGCCGGCGGTCTGGCGCTTGTTCTGGCCGCGTGGGCGCTGTGGCCGGACGCGAAACCCATGAGCGCGGCCGAGATCGGCCAGCTCATCGCCACCGACCAGTTGCTGCCGCCGGCCCGGCCGAACGCGCTGGACGGCTTGATCGCGGCGCCGAAGCAGGCCGATTACGACCGTCTTCGCGTGCAGTTGGAAGACACGCTGCGGACGCGGCTGCTCGCTGCGATCAGCGCGCGTCGCTGGAACGAGGTCCAGCGCGATTACACCGGTTGGCAGGATGCCAGCGTGCGCCTGGGCAGCGCGCCGGCGACGCGGACGGCGGTCGCGAACCAGCTGGACGGCGCGCTCCGCAAGGAATTCGATACGGCGATCGCGGCCTATGATCGAAGCGTCGCCGAGCCGGCCTTGCCGCTGTTCGAGCTGATCGACCCGCCGAGCGCCGGATTGACCGGGCGTCGCGACCTGCTGCTGCAGATGCCCACTCGCGCCGAAGGGATCGTCGATGCCGACGGCCCCAGACTCGGCGTGGTCGAAGCGCCGACCTACAGCAGCAAGGGGATGGCGGTCAGCGTGACGCCGGTCAGCGCTGCGCTGTACTCGCGCTACGCCAGCGCTGCGGGACTCAAGCCGACCAGTTGCGAAGGAGACGCCGCGACGGCAGCCGCCGCCCGATGCGTGACCTACGCCGACGCCAAGGGTTTCGCACGCTGGTTCAGCGAGCAGAGCGGCCAGACGTATCGTTTGCCCAGCGTCGCCGAGTGGAAAGCTGCGGACAGCCGGGGGCTGGTCAACGCGGGGCCGGCCGTGCGGGTGTGGAGCCGCGATTGCAGGACCGTGCGCACCGTCCAGCGGCCCAATGCCGTGCGCCGCGGATTGGGCAAGGTCCGCGAGGTCTTCGGCGGGCGCGGCGCCGCGGTCCAGGTGTCGGAGAACTGCAAGGGGCAACTCAGTTTGAGCGCGCTGGGCACCGATGGCGCCAGCGTCGCGCACGCGTCCAGCCTGCGCTCGGTCGACATCGGAATCGGTCTGGTCCGCGATATCGCCGCGCTGCCCCGGCCTGCCGATTAGCGGATTGCCCAGGTTCCTGCGAACCGCCAATCCCGGACCGCCCTCGCCAGCGCGATCGGCGTACGATCCCGTCACCCAGGTCTTTCGGAGCGCCGCGATGCGTCGTCTACACACTGCCACCTTCCTGGCCGCCCTTTTCGTCTGCATGTCGCTGTCCGCATCGGCTGCGGAGCCAGATGCGGCGGGCAAGCCGCATCTGTTCGAACGCTTCAAGGCACTGGCCGGCGAATGGAGCGGCGCCGGGCTCGACGGCAATTCGATGCCGGACACCACCGTAAGCTACACCGTCACCGCCGGCGGCAATGCGGTGGAAGAACTGTTGTTCCCGGGCACGTCCCACGAGATGCGCACGCTGTACGTGCGCGACGGCGACGACGTGGTGCTGGTGCATTTCTGCGCCAGCGGGAATCATCCGAAGATGCGTTCGCGCATGGATCGCAACGGCGAGGTGGTCTTCGACTTCGACGGCGCGATCAACTTCGACCCCGCCAAGGCCGCGCACATGCACGACGCGCGCTTCGTCTTCATCGGCCCGGACGAACTGACCAGCCGCTGGCAGTTCTGGGGCGACGGCAAACCGGCGGAACACGTCGCCGACTTCCACCTCAAGCGGGTGAAGATCGAACCGAATGAATTGGTGGATCCGCCGCGCTGAGGTCTGGCGCGTATTCCATCATCGTGCGCAGCAGCATTTCCGGCTGCTCGCCGCGCAGTGACGGCCCGGAACGGGCTTGATCCTGCAATCCCGATGCGTTGCGCTGCGCGCTGCGCTCGCCCATGCTTTCGGCCATGCCCCGCATCCTCGTCTTCCAGCACGTCGCCGCCGAGCCCCTGGGTACGCTGGACCCGTTGATCCGGCGGCGCGGCCATCGCATCCGCTTCGTCAACTTCGAACGCCATCCCGATGCCGAACCGAACATCGACCGCTATCGCGGCCTGGTGGTGCTGGGCGGGCCGATGAATGTCGAGGATCAGGCGCAGCGGCCGCATCTGCGCACGGAATTGCGGGTCATCGAGCAGGCGCTCGATCAGGGCAAACCGGTGCTGGGCATCTGTCTGGGCGCGCAACTGCTGGCGCACGTGTTGGGCGCGCCGGTGCGGAAGCACGATCAAACCGAGATCGGCTGGTATCGGCTCGAACTCACCGAGGCCGGTCTGGCCGACAGCGTGGTGTCGCCTCTGGGCGCGACGACGCAGGTCTTCCAGTGGCATGCCCGAAGCTATGCGCTGCCGGACGGCGCGGTCCAGTTGGCGCGCACCAGCACCTGCGAACAACAGGCCTTCCGTTATGGCGAGATCGCCTACGGCGTGCAGTTCCACCCCGAAGCGAACCAGCCGCTGATCGAACGCTGGCTGGGCAATCCCGACTACGCCGACGAGCTGGCCGCCTCTGGTCTGGCCCAGGACGACGCCAGCATCCGCGCGCTGAGCGCGTCGCTGGCCTTGCCGATGCAGAGCCAGGCCGAAGCCATGTTCGAGAATTTCCTCGACCTGATCGGCCGGCCGCAGAGACGCTTTACCTTGCCTTCGCGGGAATGGGTGTAAGCCGGGCGGCGACTGTCCAGGTTATCGATCAGCGATGACACGGCTGTTGCGTATAGGCCGTCAATCGCCGAACCCCAGCGTGTCCTCCGGCAACGGCGCATCGTCCATCCAGATCGGCGCGGTGCCGATCCGCTTCCTCGGTTCCGGCTGGTCGGTGTAGCCGTCCTCGCCGACCACGCGGCGCGTCACGATCTGCGTGCCGTTGAGGCGGTTGGTGCTGATCGATGTCGAATCGTGCGCGTTGGTGCGGCTGTAGTGCGTCACATCGTCGCCGATCAGCCGCATCTTCGTCTGCGTCGGATCGAAGCGGAACCGGTACAGCGACTGGATCGCGGTGGTGCCGCCGTCGAGATCCTCGACGAGCAACACGCCTTTCTTCACGCTCAACGACGCGGTGCCGAGCGGCGAACCGCCCATCTTCATCCCGCCGGCCGGATCGAAACCCATGCTGGTGTCGTCGGCATAGCCGATCATCACTTTCAACACGCGCACGTCGTCTTTCACGGCGACGACGGCAAGGTCGCGCAGACCGTCGCCGGTGAGGTCGGCGTCGAGACGGGTCTCGATCCGCGCGCCGTCAGGGAGATAGGGCGCCAGCTGTTCGGCGGTCATCGGCGGATGTTGGGGGCGATCGGCGCAGGCGGCGGTGTGGACGCCAGCGAACGCCACGATGGCGACCGCGATGTGCGCGAACGGAAACAGGCGTGGACGTGATCGCATGGTGATCGGTACGGAAAAAGGCGGGATGCCATTGTGCCCAACGCGGCATACGGCAACGACGGGCAGACGCCGCCTGTCGGAAATCGGATTGCCGCGGGTCGACCCGGCGACGCGATACCGTAGCCCATTGGGTAGAGCGCAGCGGCTCTCAACGGCGCTGCGCTCCACCCGGGCTACGAAACTATCGGCGGCGGATACACCCGCCCCTCGCGCACCGGCTGGAAGCATTCGGCTTCGGTGAAAAAACGCGCGTTCTGGCCGGGATACCAGCCGGGAATGCCCGCCATCGGCAGCGGACGCAGCTCCAGCGGGTCGTTCAACACCGTGCCTTCGGCGATCGCGCGGGCGACCTGCGCGATGCAGACATCATCGTCGCCATCGCCCTGCACCACCAGACATTTGCCGACCAGAAAGACTTCGGGCACCAGCGCGTGTTCCAGCAACGCATGGCCGATCACCGCCGCGATGCGGATATCGCCGTTGCGCCAGGCATCGGCATGCGCATGGAACAACACCGACCAATCGTGCCGATTCCAGAGTTCAAGCAACTGCGGGTCGCGCACGCGAACGATGACGCCGGCTTCGTCGAACTGGGTCAGCGCGTACTGCGCGCGGTTGCGCTGCGACGGGCCCATGGTGGCGATGTGCGCGATCTGCTGCGCATTGAGCGCGCGCTTGATCGCGGGATAGCGGCACCAGATCGCCGCGTTGAACAGGTCGTGCCAGTTCCCGGCGCGGGTCGCGATGGCGCCGCGTTCGGCGATCCGCGTCTCATAGTGCAGACCGTCGTCGAGCAATGCCTGATCCTGCAGCGCGAAATGTTTGTCGATGGCCGGCATCGCCGCATTCAGATCGTCCGGGGCCGGCCATGCCGGTGCCGTGAACCACGGGCGGAACGCCGATACGCCATCGAAGACCGGATGCGCGAAACACGCGGGATCCAGCCCGCTGCGCGATGGCGCGATGAAACGGCGCTTCGCCATGTCCGTCGCCGTTCGCTATCAGGATTCGAGCACGGCCTCGCCGTACAGATCGTGTTCGTCGCTGCCCATGATCTCGACATCGACGAACTGCCCCGGGCGCAGGCCGGCTTCGAGGCTGTTCTGGATCTGCACCAGGCCGTCGATTTCCGGCGCGTCGGCCATCGAACGCGCGATGCCCAGATCGCCATCCACCGAATCCACCAGGCAGCGCTGCACGCTGCCAACCTTCGCCGCGAGTTTGGCTTCGGAGATCTCCGCCTGACGCTCCATGAAGCGCGCGAGGCGCTCATGTTTCACGTCTTCCGGCACCGGATCGGGCAATGCGTTCGCCGCCGCGCCGTCCACCGGCGAATAGGCGAAGGCGCCGACGCGATCGAGCTGCGCTTCGTCGAGGAAATCCAGCAATTCCTCGAACTCGGCCTCGGTCTCACCCGGAAAGCCGACGATGAAGGTGCTGCGGATGGTGATGTCCGGCGCGATGCCGCGCCAGCGCTGGATGCGTTCGAGAGTCTTGTCGACCGCGCCCGGGCGCTTCATCAGCTTGAGCACGCGCGGGCTGGCGTGCTGGAAGGGGATGTCGAGATACGGAAGTAATTTCCCGTCAGCCATCAACGGAATGATGTCGTCGACGTGCGGATACGGGTAGACATAATGCAGACGCGTCCACAGCCCGAGTTCCGACAGCCCTTCGCACAGCGCCTTCATCCGCGTCTGGTAGGCCTTGCCGCGCCAGGTGCGTTCGGCGTACTTCACGTCGACGCCGTAGGCACTCGTGTCCTGCGAAATCACCAGCAGTTCCTTCACGCCGCCCATCGCCAGTTTCTCGGCTTCGCGCAGCACGTCGTCGACCGGACGCGACACCAGATCGCCGCGCATCGACGGAATGATGCAGAAACTGCAGCGATGGTTGCAGCCTTCGGAAATCTTCAGATAGGCGTAGTGCTTCGGCGTGAGCTTGATGCCCACGTCATTTTCGGCGAGCTTGCGCGGCACCAGATCGGTGAACGGGTTGTGCTGCGGCGGCAGCGCCTTGTACACGGCCGCCATCACGCTCTGGTAATCCTGCGGGCCGGTGATGGCCAGCACGTCCGGGTGCGCTTCGCGGATCTGCTCCGGGCGCTTGCCCAGGCAGCCGGTGACGATGACCTTGCCGTTCTCGGCCATCGCCTCGCCGATGGCGTCCAGCGATTCGGTCACCGCAGAATCGATGAAGCCGCAGGTGTTCACCACCACCACGTCGGCATCGTCGTAGGTCTGCACGATGTCGTAGCCCTCGACCCGGAGCTGGGTGAGGATGCGTTCGGAGTCCACCAGGGCCTTCGGGCAGCCGAGACTGACGAAACCGACCTTGCGGCCATTGGAAGGTGTGTCGAGCAGGGACATGGCTGTGGTCCGGTAAGGCGCGATGCCGGCGCCGCGGAATGGGCGCCGTGCATGTAAAACGGGCGCGCAGTATACCGCCCCGCCCCATGCGGCCCTTCCCTCCCGCCCGGGATCGCGGCGGCGGCGTTAGGATGTCGGTCTCCGTCATCGCGAGACCAGACCCCATGGGCGAGTGGTTGCCACTGACGACGCCGGCCGGACCGGTCCGGGCTTGGCTGGCTCAGCCGCACGCACTGCAGGAGGGCGTGCGGCCGCTGGGCGCGGTGGTGGTCGTTCAGGAAATTTTCGGCGTGAACCCGCATATCCGCCGGGTCGCCGACCGCTTCGCACAGGCGGGCTTCACGGCGATGGCCCCGGCGCTGTTCGATCCGGTCAGGCCAGCGGTCGAGCTTGGCTACGACGACGCTGGCACCGCACTCGGTCGCGAACTCGCCGCGGAGCTGGGCTTCGAGCGCGCATTGCAGGTGGTGTCCGCCGCAGCGCGCTGGCTGCGCGAAGCCGATCACCGGGTCGGCGTGGTCGGGTTCTGCTGGGGCGGCACCGTGGCGATGCTGGCCAATACCCGCCAGGGGCTGCCGTCGGCCACCTATTACGGAGGCCCCAGCGTGCCGTTCCTCGGCGAGCCGGCACGGGCGCCGATGCTGTTCCATTTCGGCGAACAGGACCGCTTGATCCCACCGGAAGACGTCCAGAAGCACCGGGACCATCATCCCGACGCGATCGTCCACACCTATCCGGCCGGCCACGGCTTCAACTGCGACGATCGCCGCGACTTCGCGCCCGAGTCCGCGGCGCTGGCCTGGGACCGCACCACCGCTTTCCTCTCGGAGCACCTGCGATGAGCCACCATTCGCACAACGACGTCCACGGTTGGCATCTGCATCCGCAGCTCGCCGACGACACCCATCCGCTGGCGCAATTCGCGCTGTGCGAAGTGCGGCTGATGGACGACGCCAACCATCCGTGGCTGATCCTGGTGCCGCGGGTGGAGAACGCGGTGGAAGTGATCGACCTCGACGCCGCGCAGCAGGCGCAGCTGATCCAGGAGATCGATCGCGCCAGCCGCGCGCTGCAGGCCGCGGTGAAACCGCACAAACTCAACGTGGCCGCGCTGGGCAACGTGGTGGCGCAGTTGCACGTGCACGTCATCGCGCGCTTCCACGACGATATCGCCTGGCCGCGACCGGTATGGGGCATGGCCACCGCGCAGCCGTATTCGCCGGAACTGCTGATCGCCCGGGTCGAAGTGCTGCGCGCCGCCTTGTCCGCATGAGCGACAGCGAAGCTGGCCCTCGACCGGACATACGCTTCGAACGCCTCGCCGACGATGCATGGCTGATCGCATTCGATGCTCCGGCCGCATCGATCATCGATCCGGAAACGAATGCGCGCGTGCATGCGCTCGCCGCGCGCATCCGCGCACAGTCGCCTTCGTGGCTGCGCGACCTGGTACCGGCGTACACAAGCCTCGGCGTGTTCTTCGACATCGATGCCGTCAGTGCGGATGCCGTACTCGACTGGATACACACGCAATCTGTCGGCGATATCGACGACGCGCCCGCAGAAGCGTCGCGCGCGATCGAGATTCCGGTGCGCTATGGCGGCGCCTTCGGCGAGGATCTCGATGCCGCAGCCGCGGAACTCGGGATCGCTGCGGGCACATTGATCTCGCGCCACGGCGCCGCGCTCTACACCGTGGCGATGATCGGTTTCGCGCCCGGTTTCCCCTATCTCAGCGGACTCGATCCGTCGCTGGCGCTGCCGCGGCTGGCCACGCCGCGCACGCGTGTACCCGCCGGCAGCGTCGCCATCGGCGGCGCGCAGACCGGCATCTATCCGCGCGAAAGTCCCGGCGGCTGGCGGTTGCTCGGACGCACACCGCTGCGGCTGTTCGATCCGCAGCGCGCATCGCCGTCGCTGCTCGCTCCTGGCGACCGCGTGCGCTTCGTCGCCATCGATGACGATGCTTACGCGCGACTGGAGCAGGACGCATGATCGGCCGCGTGTGGCGCGTGATCGCGCCCGGTTCGTTGACCACGGTGCAGGATCGGGGTCGCGACGGCTGGCGTCATTTCGGGGTGGGCCGCGCGGGCGTACTCGACCCCGCATCGGCCGCGCTGGCGAACCGGATGGTCGGCAATCCGTCCGATGCGGCTGTACTCGAAATCACCCTGGGCGGCCCAACCCTCGAACTGCCGCAGCCGGCGCGGATCGCGCTGTGCGGGGCCGCCGTGGATGCGCGTTTCGAAGACGCGGAGAGCCGCGTCCACGCCATCCCCTGCGGACGACCGGTCGATCTGCCAGCGGGACTGCTGCGGCTCGGTGCGATCCGGAGCGGGCTGCGCGCGTGGCTGGCGGTGGCGGGCGGGTTCGACGTGCCGCGCGTGCTCGGCAGCCGCAGCACCGATCTGCGCGGTGGCTTCGGCGGCCTGCACGGGCGCGCGCTGCGCAGCGGCGATGGACTTCCACTGGGGCCGCAACCGGTGCTCGACCTTGTTGAACCGCAGGCGTCGGCGTGGTGGATCGCGCTGGACAATGCGCCCGCAAATGCTTCGCCGATCCGCTACGTGCCGGTCGGTGACATTCCAATCGTTGCCGATGCCGCACGTGCGCTGGCGTCGCACGACTGGCGCGTCGATCCGCGCAGCGACCGCCAGGGCCTGCGCTGCAGCGGCGGGCCTATCGTCGCGACGCTGCCGGAGCAGATTTCGGCGCCGGTCGCGCCCGGCACGCTGCAACTGCCGCCCGACGGCCAACCCATCGTGCTGCTTGCCGACGCACAGACCGTCGGCGGTTATCCGCGGCTGGGCCATGTGATTTCCGTCGATCTTCCGCGGCTGGCGCAGCTGCGCGCGGGCGATGCGCTGCGCTTCGAAGCGATCACTGCCGAAACTGCGGCACCGCTGCGGCGCAAGCGCGACGCAGAGCTGGCGCGCGCCCTGCTCGCGATCGACGACCGGCTGCAGCGCGCATGAGCCGCTGCACGTTTGCAGCCGGCCACGGCATTGCCTAGCAGGCTGCTGAAATACCTGCGGCAGCAGGTTTTCAGTGGCCTGTTAACGCAGCCATGGATGGCTGCGCCGGCGAAACAAGCGCGTAAGCGATTGATTCGCTGTGAGCACATCCGGACATGTGCCGGACGTGCGAACTGAAATACCTCCTGGACGGAGGTATTTCAGCAACCTGCTAGTCTGCATTTTTCCGCAGCGGAACCGCCCGTGCCACGCATCGATTTCAACTGCGATCTGGGCGAAGGCTGCGGCGACGACGCGGCGATCATGCCGTGGATTACCTCGGCGAACATCGCCTGCGGCGCGCATGCCGGCGACGACGCCACCATCCGCGACACCTTGCGGCTGTGCCGACAGCACGGCGTGATCGCAGGCGCGCATCCTGGCTACGACGACCGCGCGCACTTCGGCCGACGCGATATCGAACTGGCGCCGCACGACATCGCCGCGCTGATCCGCAGCCAACTCGAACGCATCGCCGCGATCGCCTGCGATGAAGGCGTGGTCCTGCGCCACGTCAAACCGCACGGCGCGCTCTACAACCGCTCCGCGCGCGATCCGGCCGTCGCCGCCGCCATCGCCGCGGCGGTGCGCGAATTCGATCAGACGCTGGTGCTGGTGGGACTGTCCGGCTCGGCCTCCACCGCGGCCGGCGACGCCGCCGGACTGCGCGTGGCGCACGAAGTCTTCGCCGAACGCGGCTACGGCAACGATGCACGGCTACTGGCGCGCGGCACGCCGGGCGCGGTGCTGGACACGCTGGACGCCGCGCTCGCGCAGGCACGCATGCTGGCGCTGCACGCGCATGTACGCAGCGGCGAAGGCCTGTTGCTGCCGCTGCGCGCAGACACGCTTTGCCTGCACGGCGACCGCGACGACACGGCGGTTTTCGCGCGCGCGTTGCGCGAAGGGCTGGTCGCCGACGGCGTCGATATCCTTCCTTTCGCGGCCGAAGCCAGGATGCAACGCTGATGGAAACCACGCTGATCAACTACTGGCCGCTGATCGGCGTACTCGCGGTCGTGCTCGGCTTCGTGCTGCGCCTGAATCCGGCGCTGGTGGTGGTGGCGGCCGGCTTCATCACCGGCCTCGCCGCGAACCTGTCGCCGCTGGAGGTGCTGGACATCCTCGGCAAGGCCTTCACCGACAAACGCTTCCTGCTGCTGTTCCTGATCGCGCTGCCGGTGATCGGCCTGCTGGAACGCCACGGCCTTAAGGAACACGCGCAGGCGTGGATCGCGCGCCTCCGTGGCGCGACGACCGCGCGACTGCTGGTGGCCTATCTGTTGATGCGCCAGGTGAGTTCGGCGCTGGGCCTGACCAGTCTCGGCGGCCACCCGCAGGCCGTGCGCCCGCTGCTGGCGCCCATGGCAGAAGCCGCCGCCGAAACCGCGCACGGCGACCTGCCGCAGGCCGAGCGCGAACGCATCCGCGCGATGTCGGCGGCCACCGACAACGTCGGCCTGTTCTTCGGCGAAGATATCTTCATCGCGTTCGGCGCGGTGCTGCTGATCCAGGGCGTGCTGGGCGACAAGGGCATCGCACTGGAACCGATCGAGATCGCGATGTGGGGCATTCCCACCGCGATCTGTGCGTTCGTGATCCACGCATGGCGGATCCTGCGTTTCGAACGCGCGATGACCGCACGGCTGGCGCGAACGAACGCGCCGGCAGCGAACGGGAGCGCACCGGAATGATCGGCCTGACCGCGGTTTACTGGCTGCTCGGCTTCTACTTCGCATCGCTGGCCTGGCGCGGCGTCCGCGACACCGCCAATCCGCGTCGCTACACCACCGCATTGTTCTGGGCGCTGCTCGCGCTGTTGCTGTTCGCGGCCGAGCATATGCCGGTGCGCATCGTCGGCGGCTGCGTGGTGCTGATCGCGCTGCTCGCCGGCCTCGGCGGCCTGCGCACCGGCCGCTACGACGAAACCACCGCCGACGAAAAGCGCAGCGAAGCCCTGCGCCTCGGCAATCGACTGTTCCTGCCCGCGCTGCTGATTCCCGCGATCACCGTGCTCGGCACACTGTCGTTGAAGTCCATCAGCATCGGCGGTCGGCCGCTCTTCGACAACGCCAACACCATGACCCTCAGTTCGCTGGCAATCGCGTGCGTCGTCGCGCTCGCGGTGGCATGCGGCATCACCCGGCAAAGCCCGGCCAGCGCGGTCGAACAATCGCGCCGGCTGGTCGACGCCATCGGCTGGGCGGCGCTGTTGCCGGTACTGCTGGCGGCGCTGGGCAGCGTGTTCGATGCGGCCGGCGTCGGCCAGGCGGTCGCCGGCGTGGTGCGTGCGGTGATTCCGGTCGAGAACGCCTTCCTGGTGGTCGTCGCCTACGCGCTGGGCATGGCGCTGTTCACCATCATCATGGGTAATGCCTTCGCCGCGTTCCCGGTGATGACCGTCGGCATCGCAATACCGCTGCTGGTGACCCTGCACGGCGCCGACGCCGCGCCGCTGGCGGCCATCGGCATGCTGTCCGGCTACTGCGGCACGCTGATGACGCCGATGGCGGCCAACTTCAATCTGGTTCCGGCCGCGCTGCTGGAGTTGAAGGATCCGTACGCCGTGATCCGCGCGCAGTGGCGCACCGGCGCGCTGCTGCTGGGTTGCAACATCCTGCTGATCTATTTCATCGCGCTGCGCTGAACCATGCCGAAGCCGAAACCCCACGAGCGCACCGTCCTGCTGACCGGTTTCGATCCGTTCGGCGGCGAACGCCTCAATCCGAGCTGGCTCGCGGTCGAAACGCTGCACGGCGAGACCATCGCCGGCCGTCGTATCGTCGCGGTGCAATTGCCCACCTCGTTCGCGCGCAGTCCGCGCACGCTGCGCGCCGCGATCCGCAGACACGCGCCCGAACTGATCGTCTGCGTCGGCCAGGCCGGCGGACGCGCGCAGATCTCGCTGGAACGGGTCGCCATCAACGTCGACGACGCGCGCATCGCCGACAACGACGGCGCGCAGCCGGTGGACACACCCATCGTGCGCGGCGGTCCGGCCGCCTATTTCTCGACGTTGCCGATCAAGGCGATGTTCGCCGCGCTGTGCGAAGCCGACATTCCCGCGGAGATTTCGCAGACCGCCGGCACTTTCGTCTGCAATCGCGTGTTCTATGCGCTGATGCATGCCTTGCGCGAAAACAACAGCATCCGCGGCGGCTTCGTGCATATCCCGTACCTGCCCGTGCAGGCCGCGGCACACCCGGGCGCGCCGAGCCTGTCGCTGGGGACCGTGATCGCAGGGTTGAGGGTCATGATCGAAACCGCGCTGCGCACCCGCAAGGATCGCCGTATCGCCGCCGGCACCACGCACTGACACCCGATCCGATCCAGGCATGCCTGTCGACGCGCGCGAATCAATCCGCGCCGAACCACTGCGAGTAATTGCGCCAGCGGCCGACGGATTTCGTGTGTACCGGCTGCCGCACCTGCCAGCGGCTGAGCGTCTGCACCGAGCGTCCGCTGCTATGGAAATCCAGACAGCGCTCATCCCAGGGCAGCCCGACGAAATCGATCAGCCTGCGGATCTGCGCATCGGTATCGGTCACCATCGTTTCGTACTGCACTTCAAGAATCGGCAGCGGCGACACCGATTGCCAGTGGCGCATCAGCCGTTCCTGCTCTTCGATGAAGAAGCGGATGTCGTCGATATCGGTGGCGTAGGTCGCCAGCGGCGAGAAACTTTCGCTGAAGATCGACAGCGCGATATCGCGCGGATCGCGCCGGCACCAGACGATGCGCGCGTCGGCGAACAGCATCGCGATGAGGCCGACATGCAGGAAGTTGTAGGGTTGCTTGTCGACCAGGCGCGCTGCGTCATCGGCCGCAGCACCGGCAAGCCGCAGATATCCGCATGCTTGGCGATGCGCCCATGCCGCATCGAAACGCGCCGCGTCCTGCGGCCAGCGCGAATCGGTTTCCGCGGATGCGTCCTGTGCGATCGAGACGATTCCGGTCAGCTCCCCACAGCCGTGCGCCTGCGGATGCGCGGCGAGAATCTGTTCGACCAGCGTGGTTCCGCTGCGCGGCATACCCAGCACGAAGACGGGACGTTCGTCGCACAGGGCATCGGCATGGCGTGCGTGCAGCAGATCCCTGGTCAGCGCCGCGATGGTCGCATCGATCTTCGCTGTGAATTCCGCGCGGTCGAAACCGCCGTCCACGCGCCGCCGCAGCGCGTTCGCGCTAGACCAGTGCAGCGCCGCTTCGGCGTAAGCGCCGCGCGCGTCGTCGCGCTTGCCCAGGACGTAGTGCAGATACGCCTGCTGATGTTCGGAGACGGTCGCCCGCGCGAGCATCACCTCGGCTTCATTCACAAGCGCTTCCGGTGCCTGCGCACGCAGTAGCGCGATCGATGCCGCAAGCGGGTCGCCCCACTCCGGCTGAAGCGCATGCGCGCGCGCGTACGCTTCCTGCGCCTGCGCGGCATCGCCGAGGTCTTCCTGCACCCAGCCGAGCTCCAGCCACAGCATGGCGTCGTCCGCGAACCGCTGCAGACCTTCGCGCACAGTATCCAGGGCTTGCGCCGGCATGCCGATTTTGCGCCGGCACTGCGACAGGCGCAGGAACAATCCCGCATCGATCGACTGCCCGGGCGCAGCCTGTCCGGCGAGACGCTCGTACATCAGCAGGGCTTCGGCATGGTGTTCGAGTGCGTATTGGGTTTCGGCCAGCGCGCGCGCGATCTGCGGCTGCCCGGGCGCCAACGCGTGGGCCTGCTGGAACGCGGGCAGCGCGTCGGCGTCGCGGCGCGCGGTGTAGAGCGCCATGCCGAGGAAATACCACGCCTCCGGCGATGCCGGCTGCAGGGTCGCGACCCGGCGGAAGGTCTCCACCGATTCCTCCGCGTGCCCAATCGACGCCAGGAACTGTCCGAATTCCATCAGCAGCGGAACCGCATCCGGCGCCAGTCCGACCGCGGTGCGCATCGCCTGCAGCGCCTGATCGTTGCGTCCGGCGCTTTGCGCCAGCACGGCGTGGGCGCGATGCACGGCGGGATCGCGCGGCGTTTGTTGCAGCAGCGGCGCGAGCGCCTGCTCGGCTTCGAGCAGGCGCGAGTGGCGCAGGTGATCGTAGACGCGTTCGAGTGGATTCATGCGCGGGCGCTCATCGAAGCATGCTTAAAAAATGCTTTTCTGGAGAAATGCCGCGTCAGGTGCGCGGCAGCGTCACGCCGGTCTGACCCTGGTATTTGCCGCCGCGATCCTTGTATGAGGTTTCGCAGACTTCGTCGGACTGGAAGAACAGCATCTGCGCCACGCCTTCGTTGGCGTAGATGCGCGCCGGCAGCGGCGTGGTGTTGCTGAATTCCAGGGTGACATGCCCTTCCCACTCCGGCTCCAGCGGGGTGACGTTGACGATGATGCCGCAGCGCGCATACGTGCTTTTGCCAAGGCAGACCACCAGCGTGTCGCGGGGAATGCGGAAGTATTCGACCGTGCGCGCCAGCGCGAAGGAATTCGGCGGAATGATGCAGACGTCGTTCTCGATGTCGACGAAACTGCCCGGATCGAAGTGCTTCGGGTCGACGATCGTCGAGTTGATGTTGGTGAAGATCTTGAACTCGCGCGAGCAGCGCACGTCGTAGCCGTAGCTGGAAGTCCCGTAACTGACGATCCGCTGGCCGTCGGCGGCATGCTTGACCTGCCCGGGCTCGAATGGCTCGATCATGCCGTGCTGTTCGGACATCCGGCGGATCCAGCGGTCGCTCTTGATACTCATGCAGTCGTTCCCAGGGCCGCGGGGCCCGTCTCCATTCGCGGTCAGGGCGACATTCTACGGGATCGGCCCGGAAGGCACGGGAGATGGCATGCCGGGAACGACGAAGGCCCGGCATTGCCGGGCCTTCGAGTGACGCGAACAGGAATGGATCAGAAGCCGCTTGCGTTCAGACGACCGTTGCTGACCACCTTGCCGTTGCAGGAGGCCGTGGGCACGGCGCTGCCGAGGATCGCCGACTTGATGGTGGCGGCGTTGGCACCCGGATGCGACGAAGCGTAAAGCGCTGCAGCCCCGCTCACGTGCGGGGTCGCCATCGAGGTACCGCTGTAGCTTGCGTAGCCTGAAACGACCTTGCCCTTCGAGCTGACCGGCACGGTCGAGTTGACCGCCGAGCCGGGTGCACAGATATCGACCGTGGTAGCGCCGTACTGGGAGTAGCTCGCCATCGTGCCATTGCTGGCCAGTGCCGCGACCGCGATGATGTTGGCGTTCGGATAGTTCGACGGATAGCTGGCCGTGGTGTCGTTGTTGGCACCGGAATTGCCGGCTGCAGCGATGAACAGGATGCCGGCGGTGTTGGCACGACCGATCGCGTCCTGCAGGCCCTGCGAGAAACCGCCACCGCCCCACGAATTGCTGGTGGCGACGATGTTCAGACCATGACGGGTCTTGAGATCGGTGAAATAATCGACCGCCTTGATCGCATTGGCGGTGGTGCCGCCGTTACGTCCGAGGAAACGGCCGGAAATCAGCTTGACGCCGCTCCAACACACGCCGGCCACACCGATACCGTTGCCGCCAACGGCAGCGATGGTGCCGGAGACATGCGTGCCGTGGTCGTCGCTGGCGCCACCGGAGTTGATGTTGTTGCTGTTGCCCTCGAAATCCCAGCCGCGGATGTCGTCGACGTAGCCGTTGCCGTCGTTGTCGACGCCGTCGGCCGGATCGTAGGGGTTGCTCCAGATGTTCGCGGCCAGATCGGTATGGGTGAAGTAGATGCCCTCGTCGATCACGCCGACCAGCACGCCGCTGCAGTCGGTGTGGCCCGCGGCCCAGGCTTCGCCGGCCTGCGAGCCGAACTGGTTGGCCGGGGTGGTGGCGTCGCCGTACATTCCCCACAGCGAACCGTTGGTGTAATTGGTGTCGTTCGACACCGCGGTGTGCTGGTAGGTCCAGTTCGGCTCGGCGTATTCCACGTTCGGATTGGCGGACAATACTCGAACCGCGCCGGCGAGATCGGCGCCGGCCGGCAGCCGCATCAACGCCATCTCGCCTTTGCCGCCGCGGCCCTGGCGGACCACATCGAGCTTCTGCGCGCCCATACCGCGACGCACGCCGTCCTGGTCGGTGGCGGTGGTGCCATCGCGGAACTTGATCAGCAATTCGCCCGCTTCATGGGCGCGACCGGCGTTGAGGCCGGAAATCACCGCATCCGGGCGACCGCCTGCGAATGCAGCCGAGGACAGGCCCAGCGTGGCCAGGATGGCGGTAACGAGCGTGGCGCGACCAACGATACGATCCATAAGCTTTGAATCCCCTAAGTTGAATAAGATGTTGAAGGTGTTGCTCGAAAACTGCATCGACCGAACGCATGCAGTATTACTCCCGAAAATACCCACTTTTTTTTCGAGAATGCAAGCCGCAGCGCAACATCTGCGATGAGCGGTCATCGGGTCATGAATTCGCGGGGATCGAATCGATCCAGACTATCGATGCGCCGACTTCGATGCGCAGAAACTATCTTCAGAGGAGCTGTGCACCGATCCCGGCGCGAAGCCGCGGACGCTTTTCCAGTTCTTCCAGCAGCCGACGGGCCACGTTGCGGTAGGCCTCTGCCGCGTGCGAATCCGGGTTCGAGCGCACCACCGGCACGCCCGCATCGCCCTGTTCGCGGATCGCGATCTCCAGCGGCAGCGAGCCCAGCAGCGGCAGGCCATAGGTCGCGGCCATGCGCTCGCCGCCGCCGCTGCCGAACAGGTGCTCGACATGGCCGCAGTTCGAACACACGTGCTGGGCCATGTTCTCGATCAGGCCCAGCACCGGCACTTCCACTTTCTCGAACATTTTCAGCGCCTTGCGCGCGTCGAGCGTGGCCACGTCCTGCGGCGTCGTGACGATGACCGCACCGGCGACCGGAATCTTCTGCGCGAGGGTCAGCTGGATGTCGCCGGTGCCCGGCGGCAGGTCCACCACCAGAATGTCGAGGCCTTCATCGCCGTCCCCGCCCCAGCGGGTTTCGTTCAACAGCTGGGTCAGGGCCGAGGTCGCCATCGGGCCGCGCCAGATCATCGGGGTGTCCTGCTCGACAAGGAATCCGATCGACATGGTTTCGACGCCGTGGGCCCGCATCGGAACGATCGATTTGCCGTCCGGGCTGTCGGGGCGGCCCGACAGACCCAGCATGGTGGGGATGCTGGGGCCGTAGATATCGGCATCCAGCAGGCCGACCCGGGCGCCCAGATCGGCCAGGGCCACGGCCAGGTTGGTGGCGGTGGTCGATTTGCCGACACCGCCCTTGCCCGAACCGATCGCGATGATGTTGCGGATCCGGGGCAGCGGCGACAGATTCGGCTGGACGGCGTGGGACGGGATTCGAAGCGTGTTGGAGGGCGTGGGCATATTCATCCCGCCATTGTGGCGGCAGGGACGCGCCGCAGCCAGCCCGGGCAGCCACTGCGCTGCACGTCACAAACCGCAATCGCTGTCCACCCACCCCGCGGATCGCAACATGAATGTGGCCCTACTTGCATGACAAGGGCGTTAAAGCCATGTTAAGTTCCGATGGCAGACGGCAGCCAAAGCTGCTGCCGTCTCGATCTCGTTAACGACTTGAAACTGGGGATATCAATGACTTCTCGCAATCCGCGCCTCCTGCGGCGCAGCCAACTTACATCCGCCATTCTGGCGTCGTTCCTCATTTCGGGCATGGCTTTGGCCCAGGACACCAGCGGCACCAAGGACGAAGAAAAAGACGACACCCAGACTTCTGCCCAACAGAAAGAAACCGGGAATCTCGATCGCATCCAGGTAATTGGCAGTCGCATCAAGCGCTCCGAGGTCGAAGGCCCGTCGCCGGTCACCGTCATTTCGAGCACTCAGCTGGAGAAAGAAGGTTTTCTCAGCGTTGCCGAAACTCTTGACAGCATCACCCAGAACTCGGGCTCGGTGCAGAACGAGCTCAACTCGGCCGGCGGCTTCACGCCCAACGGCAGCCCTGTGGACCTGCGCGGCCTCGGCCCGGGCCGCACCCTGCTGCTGATCAACGGCCGTCGCGCCGCCGACTATCCGTTCCCGTACAACGGCCAGAGCAACTTTCAGAACTTCGGCAACATCCCGACCGCAGCGGTCGAACGCATCGAAATCCTGAGCGGCGGCGCTTCGGCGATCTACGGCTCCGACGCGGTGGCCGGTGTCGTCAACGTCGTACTGAAGAAAAACTATCAAGGCGACGTGTTCAAGATCCGCGGCGGCACCAGCACCACCGGTGGCGGCGACTTCGGTGACCTGCAGTGGGTCGGCGGCAAGACCGGCGACAACTGGAGCCTGACCTACGCCTTCCAATACTTTGCCGACGAGCCGATCTACGCCTATCAGCGCGACTTCATGGATTCGCGTCTGGACAACCCGTTGCCGCCTGCCGTGGTCGGCATCCAGCCGGTCAGCACCGTACGCATCAACCGCGTCGGCCTGCCTGCCGGCACCCCGAATACCTTCATCGCGCCGCCGACGGGTACCTGCGCACGGTTCGGTGGGGAGTACGTCGACTGGACGTTTCGTGCCGTCAGTGCATCGACCGGCCTGCCCTTCACCCAGGGCCAAGCCTGTGGTTACTTCGACGACGTCGGTTACCAGTCGATCACCAACGGCAATAACGATCTGTCCGGTTATTTGTACGGCACCTGGCAGTTCGGCAACGGTATGGAAGCGTGGGCCAGCCTGATGGCCTTCCACTCCAAGTCGGAACTGAGCGGCGGCGTCGAATTCATCAACGGCCCGCACACCGACGGCGTCGGCGTGTCAACCACCCTCTTCGCGACCAACCCTGGCATCAACGGCAACGTCCAGATTCAGCGCATCTTCACGCCGCAGGAATACGGTGGAATCGAAAACACCAACCAGAAGTTCGACGAAAAATCGGCGGATTTTGCGGTTGGTTTGCGCGGCACGTTCGCCGACCGTTTTGATTGGGATTTCTCCCTCGGTCGCGCCGACTATTACGCCACCCGCAAGCGTCCGCGCCTCGACGGTTCGGCAGTCACCGATTTCTTTTTCGGCCCACGGCTCAACACCACCGGCACACCGCGCCACCTGATCAACCTGGATCGTTTCTATCGGCCGCTCACACCGTCCGAATACCGGTCTCTGTCGACGACCCTGAAGTACGAATCGCATTCCTGGGTCACCCAGGGCAGCTTTGTGCTGAGCGGCGATCTGTTCGAGCTCCCGGCTGGTCCCATCGGCTTCGCGGCGGTGTTAGAAGGCACCCAGCAGGGTTATGACCTGGACTCGCCCGCAGACATCCTGCCGACCAATCGCAGAGCCTACAATCTCACCGGCACCAACGGCGGCGGCGAGCGCGACCGTTATGCGATTGGCGGCGAGCTGAGCATTCCGATTTTCGAATCGCTGAAGATGAGCTTGGCCGGCCGTTTCGACAAATACGACGACGTCACCAACGTCGATGACGCCAAGACCTGGGCCGCCGGCCTCGAATGGCGCCCTTTCGATTCATTGCTGATCCGCGGCAACTATTCGACCAGCTTCAAGGCGCCCGACATGCACTTCGTCTACAACGAAGGCAGCGGCAGCTTCGGCAACGCACTGGACACGTTCCGCTGCCTGTCGACCGGTGGCACGCCCGGCGCCTCAACCTGCGCGGGTGCTGTGTATACCTACTCGGTGTTCGCGACCAGCAAAGGTGAGCCCACCCTCGAAGAAGAAACCGGCAAGTCGTTCACCGCTGGCTTCGTGTGGGACATCACCGATGCGTTGTCATTCGCCGTCGACTATTACGACATCGAACTGGAAGGCGCGATCGCCAACCTGTCGTCCACATTCATCCTCGATGCCGAAGCAGGCTGCCGCACGGGTCTGACGCGTACCCGTCAGCCTTATCAATTCGCTGCCGGCTCGGCCTTCTGCCAGGAAGTCACCAGCCGCGTGACGCGTGTTCCAGCCATTGGCGAGCCGACCGATCGCGTCAGTGAAGTTCGTAGCGGCCCTGTGAACCAGTCATTCGAAAAGGTGACCGGTTTGGACGCCTCGCTCAGATATCGTCTCGACACCGACCGGTTCGGCGACTACGGCTTCAGCCTGGAGTGGTCGCACAAGTTGAGCAACGAGTTGCAAACCTTCGCGACCGACCCTGTGAACGAAGACTTCCGCGACGATCCGGCCAACTTCGACTTCCGTAGCCGTATCCGCGCCTCGGTGGGCTGGAGCAAGGACGACTGGACTGCGAACGTCTTCATGTCCCGCTACGGCAGCGTGCCGAACTGGCAGGAAACCGGCCGTATCGCGCCGTACTTCCTGTGGAATGTAAACGCCAGCAAGAAGATCACTGACAAGTTGACCGCCAGCTTCTTCGTGAACAATGTCCTCAACAAGTTCAGCCCGCGCGACGATGGGTTCAACAGCTACCCGTACTTCTGGCGCGGTTACAGCCCGGTCGGTCGCGAGATCTCGGCTCAGTTGCAATACAAGTTCAAGTAATCCCCGTTATCCACGATACGAAAGAGCCCGGCGAAAGCCGGGCTTTTTTTTGTTGGATGCAGTCCTACTGAACGCCGACCGGGTTTCGGCGGGCCGATCTTCCATACCCCCCCGGATGCGGTATAAAGACCTGTCCCGGAACAGGCAACGCCGGCCGGGTTTTCACAACGATCCATGCCCTGGGAGGGGAAAGATGCGCATCAAGTCCTTCATTACATTGCTCGCGCTGCCGCTGCTGGCCGCGTCGTTCGTCGCGTCGGCGCAGAATTCGCCGATCGGCCGCTGGAAAACCATCGACGATGAAACCGGCAAGCCGATGACCATCGTCGAGGTGTACGAGGCCAAGAACAACACGCTGGCGGCCAAGGTCGTCGAAACCCTGTACGCGCCGAATGCGGTTTGCACGAAGTGCAGCGGGAAAGACAAAGGCAAACCGATCATCGGGATGCCGGTGCTGTGGAATCTCAAAGCCGTCGGCGGCGGCTGGGGCGAAGGCAACGGCTTCAAGCCTTCGACCGGCGACACCTTCAAGGCCAAAACCGTGAAGCTGATCGATGGCGGCAGCAAGCTGGAAGTCACCGGCTGCAAAATGATGTTCTGTCGCTCGGCGAACTGGGTGCGCGCCAACTGATCGACTGCACCCGCATGAACGACGCCAACGGCCCGTGATCGGAAACGATCCACGGGCCGTTTCCATTTGCAGCACACGCCTTCGACCTGAGCCGCCATGATCCACAGACCCCTCGCCCTGTTCGCACTGCTTTGCCTGTTGCCGCTGACCGCCCTGGCCCAGAACACGCCCATCGGCCGCTGGCGCAGCATCGACGACGCCACCGGCAAGCCCAAGGCGGTGATCGAAGTCGCCGAGGCCGATAACGGCACGCTGTCGGCCAGGATCGTGCAACTGATCGACACCAGCGACGGCCCGAACCCGCTCTGCGACGCCTGCACCGGCACCCGCCGCAACAAGCCGATCCTGGGCATGACCATCGCCTGGGGCCTGAAGGCGCAGGGCAAAGTGTGGGGTGGCGGACGCATTCTCGACCCGGAGAACGGCAAGGAGTATTCGGTGAAGTTCACACCGATCGCCGGCGGCAAGCAGATGGAGGTGCGCGGGTTCCTGGGCATGGCGCTGCTCGGCCGCACCCAGACCTGGCAGCGGGAGTCGCCGTAGCCGCGCGTGCGATAATCGGCGGCCCCGTTTCGCAGTCCTCCGTGCCCATGCCACGCTCCGCGCTCGTCAGCAGTGCCCTGCCCTACGCCAACGGCCAGATCCATCTGGGCCATCTGGTCGGCTACATCCAGGCCGATATCTGGGTACGCGCGCGGCGCATGTCCGGCGACACCGTGCATTTCGTTTGCGCCGACGACACCCACGGCACGCCGATCATGCTGGCCGCCGAAAAGGCCGGCACTACCCCGGAAGCCTTCGTCGCCGACATCCAGGCCGCGCACGTGCGCGATTTCGCGGCGTTCGGCGTGGTCTACGATCACTACGACTCCACCCATTCGGCCGGCAACCGCGCGCTGACCGAGGCGATCTACGCCAAGCTCGAAGCCAACGGCCACATCGGCCGGCGCTCGGTGCAACAGTTCTACGACCCGGCCAAGGGCATGTTCCTGCCCGATCGCTACATCAAGGGTATCTGCCCGAACTGCGGCACCGCCGACCAGTACGGCGACAATTGCGAGCAGTGCGGCGCCACCTACGCGCCCACCGACCTGAAGGACCCGCGCTCGGTCATCAGCGGCGCAACGCCGGAGATGCGCGCCTCCGAACATTTCTTCTTCGAGCTGAACCAGTTCGAGGACTTCCTGCGCGAGTGGCTGGCCGGCGACGTGATGGTGCCGGGCATGAAGGCGAAGCTGCAGGAATGGCTGGATTCCGACGGCGGCCTGCGCCCGTGGGACATCTCCCGCGACGCGCCGTATTTCGGCTTCGAGATTCCCGGCCAGCCCGGCAAGTATTTCTACGTCTGGCTGGACGCGCCCATCGGCTATCTCAGCAGCTTCAAGGCGCTGTGCGATGCCAAGGGCTACGATTTCGATGCGTTCACCTCGGAGGAGCGCAACCGCAACGGTGAGACTGAGCTGCATCACTTCATCGGCAAGGACATCGTGAATTTCCACGGGCTGTTCTGGCCGGCGGTGTTGAAGGGGTCCGGGCTGCGTGCGCCGACGCGGCTGCATGTGAACGGTTATCTGATGGTCGACGGCGCGAAGATGTCGAAATCGCGCGGCACATTCGTGATGGCGAAGACTTATCTCGACGCAGGACTTCCTGCAGAAGCACTGCGTTATTACTACGCGGCCAAGTCGTCGGGTGGTGTGGATGATCTGGATTTAAATCTGAGCGATTTTGTTGCGCGGGTGAATAGTGACTTGGTCGGAAAATTCGTGAACATCGCGAGTCGCTGCGCGAAGTTACTGGAAACAAATTTCGACAACACTCTCGGACCTGCCTACTGGTCGTCAACATGCAATAAAAAACCTTCTGACCCGGAAGCTCTTTGGGTTAAAAAAGCACTCGAGACCTATGTAAATGCGACCGCGCTCCTGGAAAACAACGTGGTCGCCAGCTATGAATCCGGAAATTTCTCCAAAGCGATAACCGCAATAATGCGCGCCGCTGATATCGCGAACGAATACATTGCTGAGGAAGCTCCGTGGGCTCTCGCGAAAGATTCAAATCAACGAGAGCGGCTACACCTGGTGCTAACAACAGGGCTAAACCTCTTCGCATGCCTCGCTCGTGCTCTAAAGCCGATTCTTCCGAAAATCTCCGAGCGGGTCGAAGCTTATTTCGGCATAGAGAACGACGGTTTCAGCAACTTGCAATTTTTCCATCCAGAACATCATTTGCAAGAAACTAAAGTCTTTGCGCTTCAAGAGATAAAGATCAACAACTACACACCACTCTTCACCCGAATCGACCCTAAGCAGATCGAAGCCATGACCGAAGCCTCCAAGGAAACGATGAGTGCGCCTGTGGGAGCCGCGAAGCCCGCGGACGCCAAAGCGAAGCTCGCGGCTGAAGCCGCTCCTACAAAAGCCGAAGCGGCGAAATCCGAGGCGCCGAAAGCCGAGGCGGCGAAAAGCGACTTCATCGGCATGGACGACTTCGCCAAGCTCGATCTGCGCATCGGCAAGGTGCTGGTGTGCGAGTTCGTCGAAGGATCGGACAAGCTGCTGCGCTTCGAGCTGGACGCGGGCGAGCTGGGCAAGCGCCAGATCTTTTCGGGCATCCGCAGCAGCTACGCCGAACCGCAAACCCTGGTCGGCCGCAGCGTGGTGTTCATCGCCAATCTCGCGCCGCGCAAGATGCGCTTCGGTGTGAGCGAGGGCATGATCCTGTCCGCCGGTTTCGACGGCGGCGCGCTGGCGCTGCTGGATGCCGACGACGGCGCGCAGCCCGGCATGCCGGTGCGCTGAGATGATGCCGCGCTCATCGACGTGCGCGGCACACGGAGAGGCCGCATCGGCAGTCCAAAGCCTCAGTCATCGCCACTTCGGCTTTCTGATCGACTGCAGATGAATCCTGATCTGATCGAACGTCTCGATCGCCTGCTGCCGCAAACCCAGTGCGGCCAATGCGGGTATCCGGGCTGTCGTCCGTACGCCGAAGCGATGTCGCGCAACGAAGCGGGCGTGGACCACTGCCCGCCCGGCGGCGATGCCGGGGCGCGTGCGCTCGCGCATGCGCTGGGCGTACCGGCGCGGCCCTACGACCGCTCGCGCGGTGCGCACAAGCCGCCGCAGGTCGCGGTGGTGGTGGAAGCCGACTGCATCGGCTGTACCAAATGCATCCAGGCCTGCCCGGTCGATGCGATCATCGGCGGCGCCAAGCACATGCACGTGGTGATCGAACCGCTGTGCACCGGCTGCGAACTGTGCCTACCGGCCTGCCCGGTCGACTGTATCGTGCTGGTTCCCCTGAGCCCCGTCGCCACGGAGACCACCGCATGACTTATCGCGCACTCGATGCCGATGCCATCGTCGCCACCTGCACACGGTTGAGCACGCGCATCGACGAGCGCTTCCCGCAGTCGGGTCTGTCCAAGGTCGGGCGCGACGTGCTGGCCGTCGCGGGCGACACCATCGAAGGCATCCAACATATCCGCAGGCCGAACTGGCCGATCCGCATCGGCGTGGGACTGGCCCTGCTGTCGATGGTGGCACTGCTGTCGATGGTAGCGGCGTCCGCCAGCGCGCCGACATCGCGGCTGGAATGGTTCGCGCTGCTGCCGATCATCGAGTCGGCGATCAACGATGTGATCTTCCTCGGCATCGCGGTGTTTTTCCTGACCACGTTCGAAGCCCGGCTCAAACGACGCAAGGCCCTGCGCGCGCTGCATCAGCTGCGCAGCCTCGCGCACGTGATCGACATGCACCAGCTCACCAAGGATCCCGAGCAACTGCTGTCGCCGACGATGAACACCGCATCGTCGCCGCAGCGCAACCTGTCTCGCTTCGAGCTGGCGCGCTATCTCGATTACTGCACCGAGATGCTGGCGATCATCAGCAAGATCGCGGCGCTGTACGTGCAGTATCTCGACGATCCGCAGGTGCTGGGCGCGGTCAATGACATCCAGGGCCTGACCACCGGGCTGTCGTCCAACATCTGGCAGAAGATCGTGCTGATAGACAACGTCCGCGCGCGTACGCCCGGCGCCTGAATCGCTCCATCATTACCCGAAGCGAGGCGACCTGCCCGTCATTGCTTGGGGCACGCAGAACACACGCGCTCGACCTTGTAGCCTTTCGCGCGCAGTTTTTCGACCACGCCGTCATCGCCCAGCAGATGCAGCGCGCCGACCACGACCAGGGTGTCGTCTTCGGCTTCGCCATCGAGCATGCGCTGCAGTTTCGGCACCCAGGCGTCGTTGCGGGCGACGTTGACCCGCCGATACAGCTGCGGGTATTCCCGGCGCATGTCGGCGGCCATGCCGTTCCACAGCGCGTCCTGATCGCCACGCCGCCAGGCCGCGTGCAGTTTTTCGATCTCCGCTTTCGCATCGACGGCATCGTTGAGCGATTCTTCGAGCATCTGCAGCTGTTCGGCCTTGCTCATCCCGTCGAACACGGCGATCTGCTCGCTGCCCTTCTCCAGACCCGAAGTGGGTTTCGATGCCTTGCCGGCGCGGCCGATGAGATGCATGTCCAGCCCCAACTCCGGATCCAGCCCCTGCTTGCCCATCTCGACGATCGAGATCGTCATGCCCACGAACCACGGCTCGAACATCTGGAACACCTGCGCGGGCGCGCCCATCTTTTTCAAGGCCTCGCCGTTGGCGGCCATCCAAGTGTCGAGTTTTGCGATGGTGGCGTCGGGCAATTCGCTGTTCAGTGGTTTGCCGTCGGTGCGCAGCGCCGCCTGCCCCATCGCCGCGCCCAACTGCGGCGACAGCAGTTCTTCGGGCGACAGCTCGAATGCCAGCGCTTCGGCATCGTCGAAGGCAGCGTCGATATCATTCGACAGCGGATAGTCGCCGGGACGCAGCATGTGGAACGAACCGAGCAGATACAGCGCGTTGTCGGCGTCGGACACTTTCCACAGCAGCGGCACGGGCGGTGCGGCGGCCGCTTTCGTCGGTGCAGGGCTGGCGCGGTCGGCGGCGATGGCCGCGACGGAGACCGCGGCCGCGACGAGCGAACCGATCAGGAGGGGATGAATGCGCATGAAAGTCCTTGGGTTGCGGGGGATCTGCCGAGACGTCAGCGTTTGGCGTTGTAGCGTTTCTCGCCGGCGGTGATGGCCAGATCGAGGCGATTTTCGTTGGGCGGAAGCGGGCATGTGGCGAACGGCGTGAACGCGCACGGCGGGTTGTAGGTGCGATTGAAATCGATCACGACCTTGCCCTGCGCGTCCGGACGAGGCACGTCGAGATAACGTCCCGCGCCGTAGCTTTCGTGGCCGCTGGTGCGATCGGCGATGATCAGCGACAGCGTGCTTTCGCCCTGGTCGAGGGCTTCGATGCGGAAGGTCTTGCCTTCGTGCTGGAACTCGAGCGCGCCCGGGTTCGGCGTGTCGTCGGTGGTGCCGATGATCGTCGAAATCGGCAGCGTCTTGCCCGCGGGGTGCGGAACGAAGGTGGCTTCGATGCGCCAGTCGCGACTCGGCGGCCAGTATTCGATCGCCTGGAACTGCGTGCGGGCAAGCGCATCGGCGTGCTTCACGCGCAGCGCGCGATTGCCGCCGCGCTGGATCACCGTGAGTTTGCCCTTGCCCTCGTCGAAACCGACGACGCTGGGCGCGCCCTGGCTGTCGTCCTTCAGTTCGACCCGACTCCCCTTCAGCGGCTCGCCGTCGAGCGTCAGCGGAACGCCGCGCTCGGGCGTGAAGAACACGCGCTGACCGTCGCGCGTGAACATGCCCAGGGAATCAGGCCCCGCCGCGAGACGGATCCCGCTGCGCGCGCTGCTGCCGACGTAATGGGACGGCAATGTCAGCCAGTGCAGACCGATCAGGCTGGTCCAGCCGTCGGGCTGGGTCAGCTTCTCCTGGCGCTGGATGCGCCACAGGTTTTCGTCGGACAGATACTGCGCTTCGTCCACGCTCAGCGCGGGCTTGTCGGACGTCGACGACTTGTCGCCGCAGGCCGCCAACAGCATCAATATCGATAATCCCATCGCGCGCACCGCGGCCGTGCCCGCACGTCGCCAACCGCTCCGAATCCTCTGCATGTCCAACGTTTCCATACTCAACGCCCCCTCAGGAACCAACGGTCGATTTCGCCCAACGTGAAGTGCGCCCACGTCGGGCGGCCATGATTGCATTGCCCCGAACGTTCGGTGGCTTCCATCTCGCGCAGCAGCGCGTTCATTTCCGGAATGCCCAGACGACGATTGGCGCGCACCGCGCCGTGACAGGCCATCGTCGCCAGCAGTTCGTCGCGCGCGGCGGCGACGCGCCTGGATTCGCCGTGTTCGACCAGATCGGCGATCACGTCGCGCAGCAGCGCTTCGGTTTCGCCATCGGCCAGCAATGCCGGCACGCCGCGCAGAGTGAGACTCTGCAGCCCGCTGCGGGTGATCTCGAAACCCAGCGTATCCAGCAGCTCCGCCTCGCGCTCGGCGGTTTCCGCTTCGCGTTCCGAGACCGCGACCGTCTGCGGCACCAGCAACGGCTGCATGCGCAGGCCAGTGTGGTCGTGCGCGGTCTTGAGTTTTTCGTAGCCGATGCGCTCGTGCGCGGCGTGCATGTCGACCACGATCAGACCGTCGACGGTTTCGCTGAGGATGTAGATGCCATGCAGTTGCGCGATCGCGTAACCGAGCGGCGGCACTTCGCCGTCCACCGCTTCGGGCAGCGGACGCACCGCAGGCTGCGGATGCGACGAAGAAGGCGCATACAGCGCGGTGTAGGCGGCGCGGGCATCGCCGACGCGCAGGCCCAGGCCGGTCTGCGGCATCGGTCGGTTCCACTGCGACATTCCACCGTTCTGCGTGCCCGGCATGACGCCGCCGTTCGACGCGTACTGAGGGAAGTCCGCGGTCGTCGAAGGCATCGCGCTGTCGCCGACGCCTGCGGCGATGCCGGCGCGGGTTTCGGCCAGCGCGGCGTGCAGGGTGCGATACACGAAATCGTGGATCGGACGCGCATCGCGGAAACGCACCTCATGTTTCGCCGGATGCACGTTGACATCGACCCGGCGCGGATCGACTTCCAGGAACAGCACGTACGCAGGCTGGCGTCCGTGGAACAGCACATCGGCATAGGCCTGTTTCACCGCATGCGCGACGCTGCGGTCGCGGACCGCGCGACCGTTGACGTAGAGATATTGCTGGTCGGCGCTGGCACGCGAATACGCCGGCTGCGCGATCCAGCCGCGCAGGCGAAGGGTGCTGCCGCTGTCGGTGGACAGCGGCGCCGCGTGGTCGACCTGCAGCGCGTGGCCGAGGAATTCTTCGCCCAGAGTCTCCGACAGACGTTCGCCGGAGAACAGCGCATCGCCGTCGCCTCGGCCGTTGTTTCCTTTGTATCGGCGCAAAGGCTTGCCGTTGTGGCTCACGCGCAGTTCCACGTCCGGGCGCGCCAGCGCGAGCTGACGCAGCCATTCTTCGATATGCCCGAGTTCGGTGCGCTCGGCGCGCAGGAATTTGCGTCGCGCCGGTACGTTGAAGAACAGGTCGCGCACTTCTACCGTGGTGCCGGTCGCTTGCTGTTTCGGCGCGGGTTCGCCGACGCGACCGCCGTCGACCGGCAGCGCCGTGCCGTGATCGTCGTCGTCGCGACGCGAGGCGATGCTGAAGCGGCTCACCGATGCGATCGACGGCAGCGCCTCGCCGCGGAACCCCAGCGTGGCGACGGATTCGAGATCGTCGAGCGAGGCGATCTTGCTGGTGGCGTGTCGCTGCACCGCCAGCGCCAGATCCTCCGGGGCGATGCCGCCGCCGTCGTCGCGCACCCGGATCAGGCGCACGCCGCCGTCTTCCAGATCGATATCGATGCGCCGCGCGCCGGCATCGATCGCGTTCTCGACCAGCTCCTTGACCACCGACGCCGGGCGTTCGATGACCTCGCCGGCGGCGATCTGGTTGATGAGCGTGTCGGGAAGCTGGCGGATGGTCACGGCGTGGGCAGCACCGCCACAGCGGTGTTCGAGAAAGTCAGTTGCGATGATACTGCCCGACAGCGGGCGACGCGCGGAACGTGCAGTGTTGCAGACTAGGGACTTCCGCCGGGCGCCGTGGCCTGTGCCGCCGCGGCGCTGGCCACGACCGTGGCTTCCCCGGCCTTGGCGCGGGCTGCGAACACCGTGCCGGGCGGCGGCTGGCGGGTGAAGTAGGCCTGGATGCCGTTGAGCACCGCCGTCGCGACTTTACGCTGATGATTCGGATCGAACAGGCGCTTCTCTTCGTCCGCATTGGAGATGAAGCCGGTTTCCACCAGCATCGCCGGCATGTCGGCGTTGCGCAGCACTTCGAAGTTGGCGAACTCGATCTGCGGCTTGTGGGTCTTGCCCAGCTGTTTCAGGCCATCCAGTACGTAACCGGCCGCGTCCTGCGACGCCTTCATGTGCCCGCTCTGCGCGAGATCCAGCAGCACGTTCGACAACGTGTCCCTGGTCAAACGCACGCCGCCGACCAGATCGGAGGCGTTCTCCTTGTTGGCCAGCCAGCGGGCGTGCTGGGACGACGCCCCGCGCGTGGACAGCACGTACACGGACGATCCCCAGGCGCTGCGGTTCTCGGCGGCGTCGGCGTGGATCGAAACGAACATGTCCGCCTTGGCCGCACGCGCCTTGCGGGCGCGCTGCGGGCGCTCCACGTAGACGTCGGTGTCGCGGATCAGATAGGCGCGCATGCCCGGCGTGGCATTGATCTGGCGGGCCAGTTCCTTGCTGATCGCCAGCACCACGTGTTTTTCGTAGCGCCCGCTCGGGCCGATGGCACCCGGATCCTGACCGCCATGGCCGGGGTCGATGGCGATGACCAGCGGCCGCGTGCCGACGCGCTGGTCCTGCACGGTCTTGCCGGCGGACGCGGGCGGAATTGCGGACGGCTCGGCCACGACGACGCGTTTGATCGCGGAGTCCACGGGCGGCACGGCCGCGGTCGCAGTCGGATTGGAGGCAGTCGGATTGTGAATCGTGGTGGCGCCCGCGATGGTCGAGCCCACGATGGTCGAGCCTTGGGACAACAGCGTCGCCGGAGACGATGGGGCCGGTTTGTCGATGATCGTCGGGGTCGCAGGCGTCGGCACCGTGACGACCGGCGGCACGGTGGACGCCGCGGCAGGCTTGGTCGTCGGCGACGGTGCTGCGGCAGGCGCCGTCTGCGGCATTTTCGGCGTAGGCGCCGCGGCAGTGATCGGCTTGGCGCCATCGCCCGGCCATTCCAGCACCAGCCGGACGCCGTCGGCGCCGCGCTCGATGCGCGGCTTGAGCGGTGCGATCGGGGATGCGAGATCGAACACGATCCGGGTCGTACCCGGCGTGGGCTTGCCGCTGCGCACCGCCTTGATCGCACCCACGGGCGCGGGCAGTTGCAGCGTGCGGCCGACGGCGGTATCGGGGAGATCGACCACGAAGCGGTCGGGATTGGACAGGGTCATGGTCTTGAACGCGACCTCGTCCTGCAGCTGCAGCTCGGCGCGAGTGCCGGTGGCGCCATCGCTCAGCTGCAAGCCCTTGATTTCATTCGCCTGCGCAAGGTTCCAGCACAGGCCAGCCAGCAAAGTCAGGCCCAGGACGATCTGCTGGAGGGGGATCCACTTCGCGCGCATGGCCGGTAGTCAACCACCCGCAGGCCAATTTTTCAAGCACTTTTCCTTTAAAATCCGCGACCTGCCAGAACTTCCTGCTGCAGCGGTTCATCAAAGGGCTGCAAGCTCATGCCCGGCGCCTGCACGCAAGAGCCAATCCCGCCCGGTTGCAGTCATCGGCTTCAGTTCGCAGCGACGGCCGTCGCCCTCGATCGCCAGCGCCACGCGCAGATCGGCCGCGGGCAACGAGGCGCCTCCCCGCTCCGGCCATTCGACCAGCCAAAGCGCCGCATCGGTATCGTCCAGCCCCAGGAATTCAAGCTCGGCGCCGTCGCCGATCCGGTAGAGATCGAGATGCAGGGCTTCGCCCGTCGGGCGCGGGCCCGTCGGCAACGAATACCGTTCGACCAGCGTGTAGGTCGGGCTGCGGATCGCGCCGGTCACGCCCAAGGCGCGCAGCCAACCGCGCGCAAGGGTGGATTTACCGGCGCCCAGATCGCCATGCAGATGCACGACCGCGGGCGTCGGCGCGGCGCGCGCGAGCGCCTGCGCGAGACGCCCGGTGGCGTCGGAATCCGGCAGATGCAGCACGATGGCATCGTCGATGCCCATTTCACGGATAGCCGCTTCGCTCATGCGCGGGATACCGGATTGGCCAGCCGGCGCAGATGCACGAACAGATCCGAAGGCAGCAGCCCGCGCTCGCCGCCTTCGCGCGCGGCGGCATCGCCAGCGGCGGCGTGCAGCAGCGCGCCGCAGACGGCGGCGTCGAAATTCGACCAGCCCTGCCCCATCGCGCTGGCGATCACGCCGGTCAGTACATCGCCCATGCCGCCGGTGGCCATGCCAGGGTTGCCGGCATCGATGATTACCGGGATTTCCCCGGGCGCCATCACCACGGTGCCGGCGCCCTTCAGCACCACCGCGCAGTCGTAACGCGCCGCGAGCTGGCGCACCGACAGAATGCGGTCGCGTTCGAGATCGGCGACGCGCTCGCCCAGCAATCGCGCGGCTTCGCCCGGATGCGGCGTGAGTACCGCATCACCCAGCGCGAGCGCGTCGCGTCTGGCCATCGCATTGAGGGCATCGGCGTCGAGTACCAGCGGTTTCCCCGCATCCAGCGCGGCGTAAAGCATGGCTGCGCTCCACTCGCTGTTGCCGAGTCCCGGACCGATCGCGACGACGCTGGCGGCATCCAGCAAGGGTTTGAGTTCATCGGCAGAAGCGACCGCGCGCGCCATGGTTTCGGGGCGCCGCGCCAGCAAGACCGGGACATGCTCCGAGTGCGTCGCCGCGCTGACCAGCCCGGCACCGGCGCGGTGCGCGGCTTCGGCGCACAGCGCGATGGCGCCGCCGTAGCCGTGATCGCCGCCGATACACAGCACGCTGCCGAAATGGCCCTTGTGCGCGCTGCGGGCGCGCGGCTGCAGCCACAGGTGCAATGCGTCCGCTCGCGCGAGACGCGCGGCGGGTTCGAGATCGTCGAAGACATGATCCGCAAGGCCGAGCGTGTCGATCACCACCTCGCCGGCCGCGTCGCGACCGCGGCCGGTGTACAGCCCCGGCTTGCCGACGATGAAGCTCAGGGTGACGGTGGCGCGCACCGCCAGACCATGATGATGGCCAGTGTCGGCATCGACGCCCGACGGCACGTCGAGCGACAGCACCGGCGATGAAACATCGTGATTGAGCGCGGCCACGACATCCGCGGCGGCGTCTTCCAGCGCGCGGTGCAGGCCGATGCCGAACAGCGCATCCACCCAGACATCGGCCTGCGGAAGCCCGTCGTCGGCGACCAGCATCGCCACTTCGCCGCCCGCCTGTGTGTATGCGTCGGCGGCGCGCCGGGCCGCGCCCGCTTTTACTTCATCGCCCAGACGCAGCACGAAGACATGGCGCCCGGAACTGTGCGCCAGCCCGGCCAGCACATAACCGTCGCCGCCGTTGTTGCCGGGGCCGCAGACGATGCCGATGCGCTGCGCCTGCGGCCAGCGGTCCAGCAGCAGCCGCCACGCGCCCAGGCCGGCACGGGCCATCAGATCGTCCTCGTCCAGGCCGAAGCGCGTCATCGCCACCTGCTCGGCGGCGCGCACCGCGGCACCGCGGTACAGCGTGGGCATGTCGTTGAATGAGGCGATTCGCATGGCCGGATTCTATACTCCCAGGGTGAGACATACCGACGACCAGACCGACAGACAGACTGCCGACATCCGCCATGCCGCGCCCGATCTGCACGCCCTCGCCGCGCGGATCAAAGCGCTGGCGGGCGAGTTCGGCTTCCAGCGCTGCGGCATCGCCGATATCGAACTGGGCGCGGACGAAACCCACCTGCGCGACTGGCTGGCGCAGGGGCTGCACGGTTCGATGCGCTGGATGGCCGATCACGGCGACAAACGCAGCCGCCCCGCCGATCTGGTGCCGGGCACGTTGCGGGTGGTTTCGGTGGGACTGGATTACGGCCGCGATGTGGACGAAGCCTGGGCCACGCTGGACGACGGCGAACGCGCCTACGTCTCGCGCTACGCGCTGGGCCGCGATTACCACAAGCTGATGCGCAACCGCCTGCAGAAGCTTGCCGACCGCATCGCGACAGAGATCGGGCCGTTCGGCTATCGGGTGTTCGTGGATTCCGCGCCGGTGCTGGAACGCGCCTTGGCGCGCAACGCCGGGCTGGGCTGGATCGGCAAGCACACCTGCCTGATCGACAAGGACGGCGGGTCGTGGTTCTTCCTCGGAGAACTCTATGTCGACCTGCCGCTACCGGTGGACCCACCGGCCAGCGCGCACTGCGGTACCTGCGTGCGCTGCATCGACATCTGCCCCACGCAGGCCATCGTCGCGCCGCACCGGCTGGATGCGCGGCGCTGCATCGCGTATCTCACCATCGAACACGAAGGCAGCATAGACGAGGAGCTGCGGCCGCTGATCGGCAACCGCATCTTCGGCTGCGACGACTGCCAGTTGATCTGCCCGTGGAACAAATTCGCGAAGACCACCGACGAACCGGATTTCCGCGCCCGCAACGACCTCGACACCGCGACCCTGGCGGATCTGTTCGCATGGAGCGAGGACGAATTCCTGCAGCGCACCGAAGGCTCGCCGATCCGCCGCAGCGGCTATGCGCGCTGGATGCGCAACCTCGCGATCGCGCTGGGCAATGCGCCGACGACGCCGGATGTGATCGACGCACTGCGATCTAAACAGGACATCGACAATGCGATGGTGCGCGAGCACGTCCAGTGGGCGTTAAAACGCCACTTGCTGTAGAGCGGCCTTCAGGCCGGCCCAGGCATAACCCGGCCGGCGGCGACATCCAGGCCGTGCCCACGGCCGACGAAAACGAAACGGTTGCGTATCGGGAGCAGCGGCCTGAAGGGCCGCTCTACGAGCACCGCGACACCCGGTGCGCCGCAGGCTCACGCTATGAAGCGCGTTTACGGATCTCCGCCAACAGCGCCCGCGTCACCGGATCGTCGGCCTCGGCGTCGCCCTGCAGCGCAGGCAGCAGCTTGTTCGCGACCTGCTTGCCGAGCTCCACGCCGAACTGATCGAACGCGTTGATGCCCCACAGCACCGACTGCAGATACACGCTGTGTTCGTACAGCGCGATCAGCGCGCCCAGCGATTCCGGCGTCAGCGCATCCAGCAACAGCAACGTACTGGGGCGATTGCCGGCATAGGCGCGATGCGGGTCGTCGCTGGCCTGGCCGTTGGCGAAGGCTTCGGTCTGCGCCAGCAGATTCGCGAGCAGCGCGGTGTGATTGTCTGCATGCGCATGATCGGCGCGGATCACGCCGATGAAATCGGCCGGTACGATCTGGGTGCCCTGATGCAGCGCCTGGAAGAAACTGTGCTGGGTGTCGGTGCCCGCCCCGCCCCACCAGACCGGCACGGTGTGGCCGCTCAGCGCCGTGCCGTCGAGTCGCGCGGATTTGCCGAGGCTTTCCATCACCAGTTGCTGCAGATAATTGGGCAGCAGGCGCAGGCGTTCGTCGTACGGCAACACCGCCTGGCTGCCGGCGTGCATCGCATTGCGGTTCCAGATCGCGGTCAACGCGTGCCATACCGCGACGTTGTCGCGCAGCGGCGTCGCCAGCACGTGGGCATCCATGTCCGCGGCACCGGCGAGCAGGCGTTCGAAACCCGCCATGCCGATGGCGAGTGCGATCGGAAAACCCACCGCGGACCACAGCGAATAGCGGCCGCCGACCCAATCCCACATCGGCAGAATGCGGCTTTCGTCGATGCCGAAGGCAGCCGCGCGCTGCACGTTCGCGCTCACCGCGTACACGCGACTGTCGTTCTGAAGCCACTCTCGCACCACGGTGCCGTTGAGCAGGGTTTCCTGGGTGCCGAAGGTCTTGGAGATCAGGATCGCCGCGGTGCGCGCGGGGTCGAGCTGCGACAGCGTGCGGCGCACCGCGTTGCCGTCGACGTTGGAAACGAAATGCACGCGCAGACGCGGGCCGCCATCGCCATCGTCCAGCGCATCGGCGACGAGCCGCGGGCCGAGATCCGAACCGCCGATGCCGACGCTGACCACATCGGTCACCCCGGAGGCGATGAGCCGGTCGACCATCACCGCCATACGCGCGCGCGCGGCGCGCGCATGCGCGGTGGCTTCGAGCACGTGCGCGGCCACGGAAAGATCGCTGCGCAATGCGGTATGCAATGCAGCGCGGCCTTCAGTGACGTTGACGATATCGCCGTCGAACAGCCGCCTGAGCGCCGACGCGAGATCCGCGGTTTCGGCGATGGCGAACAAAGCCTCGAGCGCCGGACGGTCGTAGTGCTGGCGCGCGAAACTGGCATACAGCGGACCGGCGCGGACGGCGAATGCCTGCGGGCGTCCGGCGTCGCTGGCGATCAGCTCGGAAATCGGCGAATGCCGCAGGCGTTCCGCATGCGGATGCAGCGCGTCGAAAACGGTAGCGTTGTGTTCGGTCATGACGGGCTCATGGGCGTTGCCTGCGCGATGCCGCATCTTGCCAGATCGTCGGCGCGCACTGCCATGCAAACGAAAACAGGGTCCGGATCGCGCGATCCTGTCCCGTCGCATGACCGAATTGCCCGGAGTCACGAACACGGAAAGCGCTACGGAAAGCGCGTCGGCGAAGTTTGGCCGGACAGGGTTTCGACCTGCGATACGCAGACAAGCCACCGCGGGACTCGTCCGTTGTCTTCCTGTTTCGGACGACAACGGAGAGAGGTTCCGCAGCGGTCATCGCCGGTCGAAGATGCGTCCGCGGCGTATCAGCCGAGATCGAATTCCAGATTGTCGATCAGGCGCGTGCGGCCCAGACGCGCCGCGATCAGCGCGACCCGCGGGCCGCGCGCGGCATAACGCGCCGGTTCGACCTCGGGCGCGGCCAGATCCGGCGTGCGGATCGCTGCGTAATCCACCGAGAAACCGGCATCGCCCAGACGGATGGCGGCGCCGGTCTCGACCGAGATCCGCGACACCCCGGCCAGCAGCTGCACACGCATATCCAGCAGGGTGCGATGGATCTCGGCGGCGATCACCCGGTCCTCCGCGCTCAGATACTGGTTGCGCGAACTCATGGCGAGGCCGTCGGTCTCGCGCACGATCTCGCCGCGCAGCAGCGTCAGCGGATAGGCCAGATCGGTGACCATCTGCTGGATCACCGCAACCTGCTGGAAATCCTTCTTGCCGAATGCGGCCAGGTCGGGCTGCACCTGGTTGAACAGCCGCGCGACCACGGTGCAGACGCCGTCGAAGTGCCCGGGACGATGCGCGCCCTCCAGCACGTCGGCCACGCCCGGCACGCGCATGCGCACCGCGAGGTCGACGCCGAACGGATACATCGATTCCACCGTCGGCAGCCACAGCGCATCGCAGCCGGCGGCTTCGAGCCCGCTGGTGTCGGCTTCGGGCGTGCGCGGGTAGCGGGTGAAGTCCTCGTTAGGCCCGAACTGGGTCGGATTCACGAACACGCTGGAGATGATGCGATCCGCGTGCTGTCGGGTCAGTTCGACCAGAGAATAATGACCCGCGTGCAGATTGCCCATGGTCGGCACGAAACCGATGCGCAACCCCTCGCGGCGCCAGCCGAGGATGCGTTCGCGCAGATGGTCGAGTTCGGTGATGGTTTCGATCATGATCCGCGGAACACCTGGTTGGAAGGCTTATCGGAATGCTTATTGATATGCGTGCTGCGCATCGGGGAACGACCCATCGCGCACCGCGGCGCAATACGCCTCCACCGCGCCGGCGACCGAGCCGCCTTCGACCAGGAAATCCTTGACGAATTTCGGCCGGCGATGGCCGTTGTCGAGGCCCAGAAAATCGTGCAGCACCAGCACCTGACCGTCGCAGTGCGGGCCAGCGCCGATGCCGATGGTGGGAATGGGGCTGGCGTCGGTGATCGACTTCGCCAGCGGGGTCGGCACGCATTCCAGCACCAGCAGCGAGGCGCCTGCTTCGGCCACCGCCTGCGCGTCCTCGCGCAGTTTCGCGGCGGCCAGCGCTTCGCGCCCCTGCACCTTGAAGCCGCCGAAACGCAGCACCGACTGCGGGGTGAGGCCGAGATGCGCGGAGACCGGGATCTCGCGTTCGACCAGAAAACGGATGACGTCGAGTTTGTGCGGCCCGGCGCCTTCGAGCTTGACCATCTGGGCGCCGGCCTGCAGCAGACGGGTGGCAGCGTCGAGCGCGCGTTCGGGCGTGGCGTCGGCCTGGAACGGCAGATCGCTGATCAGCAGCGCACGCTGCAGGCCGCTGGCGACCGCGGCGGTGTGATACGCGATGTCGTCGACCGTCACCGGCAGTGTCGAACCGTGACCTTTCACCACCATGCCCAGCGAATCGCCGACCAGGATCAGGTCGGTGCCGCTGCGATCGAGCACGCGGGCGAACACCGCATCGTAGGCGGTGAGCATCGCCAGTTTGCGGCCGTCGCGCTTGGCATCCGCCAGCGCCGGCACGGTCCAGGGCTTGTCTTCTCGAATGGCCATGTGCATCCAGGATTGGGCCGGGGGAAGAGGCCGGAGGGTGCTAAGCCTAGCAGGTGCGGCGGACGCTTTCCGGCGTTTCAGCGTTCCGGCAGCAGGGCGATTCCGCCCCGTTCCGCGCTGCCGAGCGCCCGCCGGGCGCTGCCGCGGCCCGGAATTTCGATGTCGTCGACCAGATCGAGCAGCGGCATCAGCGCGAACGCGCGTTCGTGCAGGTGCGGGTGCGGCAGGCGCAGGCCAGGCAGGTCGACCTGGTCGTCGCCGTAAAGCAGGATATCCAGATCGAGAGTCCGCGGACCCCAGCGGCCGATGCCGTCTGCGGCACGCTCGCGGCCGAAGTCGCGTTCGATGCTCAACAGTTCGTCCAGCAGCACCTGCGGCGGCAACGCGGTGTTGATCGCCGCGACGGCATTGACGAAATCGGCCTGATCGGTCTGGCCCCAGGCCAGCGTGCGATAGAAGCGCGACACCGCAAGCAGACGGCTGCGGGGAACCGTCATCAACCGATGCACCGCCGCGCGCAGTACGCCGACGCTTTCACCGACATTGCCGCCAAGCCCCACATAGGCGACCACCGGGTCGCGTCGCGTCGCGACTGCGGGTGCGACGTCAGGGGAAATCAATGCCCGACCGCCGCCGGACGCCGACGACGGCGACGACGCGGACCGCGCGCTTCCGCTGCGGCCTCCTCTTCGGCCAGCGCCGGACGCAGTGCGGCCACCGCCAGCGCGTGTTCTGGGTCGTGCTGGGCTTCGGCCCAGAACGCGATGTCTTCGGCATGCCTGTCGGAGGCCACCTGCCGCAACAGCAGGAAATCGTAGGCCGCGCGAAACCGCGGGTGGGCCAGCATCCGCACCGCGCGTTTGCGCTGACGCTGCGAGAACCTCGACTGCATCAGCCAGATTTCCTGCATCGGCAGCGAGAACCTGCGCGGCAGGGCCACGGTATTGAGTTGATGCACGGCGACGCGGTCGGCGGCGTGGCGTTCGGCTTCGGCGACGTGCATGCCCTGCGCCTGCAGCATCGCCAGGGTGCGGCAATACGCGGGCCACAGCAGCAACGCGAACAGGAACGCGGGCGACACCGGCTCCTCGGCGGCGATGCGGGTGTCGGTAGCGCGAAGGCCTTCCAGCAGCATCCGTCGCAGCGCGCCGCTGCGGTTCGAAGCCAGCGCGACCGCCGTTTCCGGCAGCAGCGCCGGCAGCAGACCGTGGGCTTGGAGGCCGAGGAAGCTGGCCTCGGCATGGCCGGACAGGAACAGCTTCAGGCACTCTTCGAACAGGCGCGCGGACGAAGCTTCCTTCAGCAGCGGCGCCAGCCTGGAAATGGGATCGGCGCTGGGCGGATCGATGCCGAAGCGCAGCTTCGCCGCCAGCCGCACCGCGCGCAGCATGCGCACCGGGTCTTCGCGGTAGCGCGTCTCGGGGTCGCCGATCAGCTTCATCACTCGGTTGTTGACGTCCTCGAAACCGCCGAGATAATCGCGCACCGAGAAATCGGCGATCGCGTAATACAGCGCATTCGCGGTGAAATCGCGGCGCACGGCATCGTCCTCGATGGTGCCGTACACGTTGTCGCGCAGCACCCGGCCTTCCACGTCCTGCTCGCGGTCGCCGCTGCCGTCGTCGGTGTTGGCGCGGAACGTCGCCACCTCGATGATCTCGCGGCCATAGACCACGTGCGCCAGCCGGAACCGGCGACCGATCAGGCGGCAATTGCGGAACAGATGCTTGACCTGTTCGGGCGTGGCGTCGGTGGCCACGTCGAAATCCTTCGGATGCTCGCCCAACAGCAGGTCGCGTACCGCACCGCCGACGAGATAGGCGCCGTATCCGGCTTCATGCAGCCGATAGAGCACGCGCAGCGCGCTGGGACTGATGTCCTTGCGCGAAATCGCGTGCTGATCGCGGGGAATGGTGCGCGGCGCTGTCGGCAGATTGAAAGGGTCGGTCATCGGCGCTCGGAGATTGATGTGCACGGCGGACCGGAATTGGTCACGACGCCGGTTGAACCGCTATACTAACAGCCTGTCGGCATCGCCCGTTCGGCCAGTCGTTCCGGCCATCCAAGACGGACTTGCCGGCTCCTCGCAAACCGAATATCTCAAGCGAAGTTTCATGCTCCCTTCGTCTAGAGGCCCAGGACGTGGCCCTCTCAAGGCTAAAACACGAGTTCGAATCTCGTAGGGAGCGCCATTTCAGCGACGCGCTTTTCAGCGACTTGTTTCAACGAGTAGTTCGCCAGGAGCCCGCACAGCAATGTGCGGGCTCTTTTTTGTCACCTTCGCCGACGCCCGGACCGGCACCGGGCACGTCACGCTTTCTGGTGCCCGCCGCGCGACTCGCTACAATTGGCGCCCGAGCTTTCCGTACCGGAACCCCGCCATGCCGTTCGTCGTCACCGAAGCATGCATCAAGTGCAAGTACACCGACTGCGTCGAGGTGTGCCCGGTGGACTGTTTCCACGAAGGCCCGAACTTCCTGGTGATCGATCCGGACGAGTGCATCGACTGCACCTTGTGCGAGCCGGAATGCCCGGTCAATGCGATCTATCCGGAAGACGACGTGCCGGCCGGACAGGAAGTGTTCGTCGCGCTCAACGCCGAATTGGCCAAGGCCTGGCCGGTGATCACCACGCGCAAGGATGGCCCACCCGATGCGAAGGAATGGGAAGGCAAGCCGGGCAAGCTGGACCTGCTGGAGCGCTGAGTTGCTCGTCCTTGGCGTGCGCTCTCGACCGCCGCTGATTTCAACCACCGCAGCTCCGCCACGGCATCGCAAACGAAAACGGGCGCCATGACGGCGCCCGTTTTTCGTTCCCGGCCTGCTGAATCAGTTGCCGCCGATCGCCGCCTTCAACGCCGCGATCACTTTGGCCGGCGGTTCGCCGGTGGCCGGCAGGCCGCGCGGGTCGACCGCTGACACGTACGCGCCTGCCTCGACCGCGCTGATGCGTACGAGGAAATTGCTGCCGCCGTAGTTGACGTCGAACGCGCCCAGCAACTGCGCGCGGCTGGCGACGTTCACGCCGTCGATGGCGGCCAGGGCCTCGCCGACCTTGTTGAAGACCTCATCGCGGGACCCGGCGGTGGTGAAGCCGATCGCCGTGGCGGAGGGGCTGCCCGCTACCGGCGCCGCCGCGGCCTGGCCCGACGCCGTCACCGAACCGGCCGGCGCGCTTGTCGCACCTGCGGTGCGCGGCAGGTCGAGGTCTGGTGGCACTTCCAGCGGGCGGCTTTCAGGGGTCTTGGCGTACAAGGCGTCGCCCTTGCGGAACCAGTTGCAGCCGGTCGCACCCAGCAGGCCGACCACGATCAGGCCGGCAACTGCGGCGCGGGACATCGAAACGGAAGCACGCATGGATCTATCTCCTGGGGTTTCAGACCACGAATGCATCGTGGGAATCTTGTTCAAGCTCGCGCACCCGCTGCGCGATCGTCGCAGCCGTGCCCTCGTGAGCGGACGACAACGGCAACAATGGTAATCGCAGGCCGTGGCCGATCCCCAGCCGCGCCAGCAACGCCTTGATCGGAATCGGGTTGGATTCGACCCCAAGAAAATCGCAGGCCGCGGCCAACTGCGCGTTCCAGGCCTCTGCCTCGGCGCGCTTGCCACTGCGCGCCAGATCGCACAGGCGTCGGAACGACGCGGGCAGCGCATTCGACGCGACCGACACCACCCCATCGAAACCGGCCAGCATCGCCCGGCATGCGGTCGGATCATCGCCGGTGAACACGCTGAAATCGGCACTCTTGAGCGCCACCAGGGCGGCAATGCGCTCGGCTTCCGTGCGCGCCTCCTTGATGCCGAGGATGCGTGGATGCGGGGCCAGTTCGGCAACCGTCTCCGGCAGCAGGTCGCACCCCGTTCGGCCCGGCACGTTGTACAGGACGATGGGCAATGCGCCGTCGTCGGCGACCGCGCGGTAATGGGCGATCAACCCGGGCTGGGTCGGGCGCACGTAGGGCGGCGTCACCACGAGCGCGGCATCGGCGCCCAGGGCGCCGGCACGACGCGTCTGCTCGATGGTCTTGGCGGTGTTGGACAGGCCCGTCCCCGCCAGCACCGGAATGCGGCCGGCGACGAATTCGACGGCGCTGCGCAGCAAAGTGTCGTATTCGGCGTCGTACAGGGCCGCGGCCTCGCCGGTGGACCCGGCGACCACGATCGCCTGGGTGCCGCCTGCCAATTGCAGCGAAAGCAGGCGCTGCCACGCGTCGAGGTCGATTTCGCCAGCGGCGTCGAAAGGTGACGCCAACGCGGTGATGCTGCCGGAAAGTCGCACGGGAAAGCCTTTGCGCGGTGCGCGCGGTGTGCGGAGAGGAGGTGCGCGGACGTCGCGCACCGGACGATGTTACTTGCGGGCTGAAAGCACGGGCAAGTATGCTGCCATCAGCCGCAGCCCGTACCCGGGCCGCCGTTCAGTATCCGACCCGGATGTGGTTATCCGGCAGCATCAGGGATACGTCCCCCTCCAAGCAGGCGCCGCCTTGACTGATTCCGCTACCCGGCCGTCGCCGAATGAAAACCACCTCCTGATCAACGCCTATACGACGCATCCGGACTCGCCGCTGTTGTCGGTCACCCGCCGCATCACCGACAGCGGCTGCAACCTGGCCGATGCGCGCCTGTCCACCGTCGGCCGCGATGTCTCGGTCACTGCGCTGGCGGTCGGTTCCTGGGATGCGGTGGCCAAGCTCGAGGCGATGCTGACCCGGCTCGAACGCGAGGAAGGCCTGAAACTGGTCTGGTACCGCACCGGCCCGAAGCAGATGCAGTCCAACCTGCTGCCGTACATCGTCGAGGTCGTGGCCGCCGACAAGCCCGGCATCCTGTTCCAGCTGGCCGACTTCTTCGACCGCCAGGGCATCACCATCGAGAGCCTGCACTGCTCGCGCTACCGCGCCATGCAGACCGGTGCGGACATGTTCTCGGCGCAGATCACCATCGGGGTGCCGGCGAGCATGCACATCGCCGCGCTGCGCGATGACTTCCTGGAGTTCTGCGACCACCTCAATCTCGACGCCATCCTGGACCCGATGAAGTTCTGAGCACCCGATGGGTCCGCAAATGACGCGAAACACGCCAAAGGAACAATGCGCTCCCAATACGAAACTGCTCGCGTGCTTCGCGTTCTGGGCGGATATCAAGCCTTACCCGCCAACGACAGCAGCCAGGCAGACATGATCGACACTGGCGACCACGCTTACGGCAAGGACACACCCGACCTGCCACTCGCACTGTCCAGCGGCCGGACCACACGGCTGGCCGACTACACCGGCCAATGGCTGGTGCTGTACTTCTACCCGAAGGACAGCACGCCGGGCTGCACCACCGAAGGCATCGATTTCAACGCGCTGCTGCCGGAGTTCAAGCAGATCAGCGCGACGGTGCTGGGCGTATCGCGCGACTCGATCAAGTCGCACCAGAACTTCTGCGGCAAGCAGGGCTTCGGTTTCGACCTGGTCAGCGACGCCGACGAAGCGCTGTGCAACGCGTTCGGCGTGATCAAGGAAAAGAACCTGTACGGCCGCAAGTCGATGGGCATCGAGCGCAGCACCTTCCTGATCGATCCCACCGGCGTCATCGCGCAGTTATGGCGCCCGGTCAAGGTGGCCGGCCACGCCCAGGCCGTACTCGACGCACTTCAAGCCATGTCTGGCGCAACCAGTGCGCCATCGGCTGCCGCGACGCAGTGATCACCGCGATCACCGGCAACCCCACTACCCCGCCCCGCGGGACCGTGGCGGTTTGTTGCTGCGTGTCCCTCCCATCCCCACGATTCCACCCCAGTCGCCCCAACACTGACCGGAGCTCGCAATGACGAGAGGCAAGCGGATCTACGTGCTCGACACCAACGTGCTCATGCACGATCCGACCGCGCTGTTCAAGTTCCAGGAGCACGATGTCTACCTGCCGATGCAGGTGATCGAGGAGCTCGACAACGGCAAGAAGGGCACCAGCGAAGCCAGCCGCAACGCGCGCCAGGTCAGCCGCTTCCTCAACGAACTGATCGAGATCGAGGGCACCGACAAGATCGCCTCGGGTCTGACCCTCAACCGTCCCAACGGCCTGCAGCTGCGCGGCGCGCAGAGCATCGGCAAGCTCCGTTTCCAGACCGGTTCGTTCGATGCCGGCAAGCGCTTCAGCGCGATCATTCCGGACAACCAGATCCTCGGCGCCATCCTCGCGCTGCAGGAGGCCGAGCCCGGCGTGCCGGTGGTGTTCGTCTCCAAGGACATCAACCTGCGGATCAAGGCCGCGATCGCCGGCATCGTGTCGGAGGACTACGAGAACGACCGCGCGCTCGACGACTTCAGCCTGCTCTACACTGGCGCGGCCGCGCTGCCGGAGGACTTCTGGCAACGTCACGGCAAGGACCTCAAGTCGTGGACCGACAAGGGCCGCACCTACTACGAGATCGCCCGCACCGAGGGCGACGACTGGTACCCGAACCAGTTCCTGTACCTGCCCGGTGACGCCGAGGCCGAACTCAAGGTCGCCAAGCTCACCGACGCCAAGGTCACGTTGCAGATCGTCGACGACTTCCGCCACAGCCAGCGCGCGGTCTGGGGCATCACCGCGCGCAACCGCGAGCAGAATTTCGCGCTCAACGCGCTGATGGATCCGGAGATCGACTTCGTCACCCTGCTCGGCACCGCCGGCACCGGCAAGACCCTGCTGGCGCTTGCCGCCGGCCTGGCGCAGACCATGGACCAGCAGCACTATCGCGAGATCATCATGACCCGCGCAACCGTGAGTGTCGGCGAGGACATCGGCTTCCTGCCCGGCACCGAGGAGGAAAAGATGACGCCGTGGATGGGGGCGCTGACCGACAACCTCGAAGTGCTCACGCACAACCAGGAAGGCGGCAGTTGGGGCCGTGCGGCCACCAACGATCTGCTGGCCTCGCGTATCAAGATCCGCTCGATGAACTTCATGCGCGGCCGCACGCTCCTGAGCCGGTGGCTGATCCTCGACGAGGCGCAGAACCTCACGCCCAAACAGATGAAGACATTGATCACGCGCGCCGGCCCCGGTACCAAGATCGTGTGCCTGGGCAACGTCGAGCAGATCGACACGCCCTACCTCACCGAAACCACCTCGGGCCTGACCTATGCGGTGGACCGGTTCAAGGGCTGGGCGCACAGCGCGCACGTCACCTTGCGTCGCGGCGAGCGTTCGCGCCTGGCCGACTTCGCGTCGGAAGTGCTGTAGGCGCGTTGATCGTGGCAATGGACAGCACGCGCACGATCTCGGCTCTCACCATCGCCGGCTCCGACTCCGGCGGCGGTGCGGGCATCCAGGCCGACCTCAAGACCTTCGCCGCCCATCGCGTGCACGGGTTGAGCGCGATCGCGGCACTCACGGCGCAGAACACCCGCGGCGTGAGCGCGGTCCATGTGCCGGACGTGGGCTTCCTGCGCGCGCAGATCGATGCCTGCTTCGAGGACTTCGATATCGGCGCGGTGAAGGTCGGCATGCTGGCCACGACGGAGGTCATACACGCCGTCGCCGCCGCACTGGAACGCCATCGTCCCGCTTATACCGTGCTCGACCCGGTCATGGTGGCGACCTCGGGCGCGCGATTGCTGGAGCCGGCTGCCCTGGACGCATTACGCACCCGCCTGCTGCCGCTGGCCAGCGTGATCACCCCCAACCTGCCCGAAGCGGAGTTGCTGCTCGGCCGGCCGATTGCCGATCGCATGGGGATGCAGGAGGCCCTTGGCGCACTGCGTGACCTCGGCGCGCGGGCCGTGCTGCTCAAGGGTGGACACCTTCACGGCACGGACACCGTGGTCGATCTTTTTGCCGATGACGACGGCCTGCGCGAAATCGCGCACCCCAGGTTGCCGATCGAAGCCCATGGCACCGGCTGCACCCTGGCCTCATCGGTGGCCGCCCATCTTTGCCTGGGACTGACGCTGGGTGACGCCTGCGCGGCGGCCGCCGATTACGTGCATGCCGGCCTGAAAAATGGATATCGTCCCGGCCACGGCAATGTGTTCGTGCTCGATCATTTCGGTGCGATGACACGTGGCTGATATCACCACCGAGGCCTTGCCCATCGAAGCCGGCGACGGCCATCGCTGGCAATTGCTGGTATCTACCCCGGCAAAGCCACACTCGACATTGCTGTGGCTGCCCGCGATGGGCATGGCCGCGAAGCACTATCGACCGTTCGCCGAATTGCTCGCGGCCCGCGGCGTCGCCACGTTCGTGCACGAATGGCGTGGCCATGGTTCGAGCAACCTGCGCGCGTCTCGCCAGCAGGACTGGGGCTACGGCGAACTCCTCAGCCGTGACGAGGGCGCTCCCGCGGACCCGCGAGATGACGAGCGTGTCG
>JANLVT010000034.1:0-49426 GCA_031364125.1 Lysobacterales bacterium
AGTTCGCACGTCCGGCACATGTCCGGACGTGCTCACGGCGAATCAATCGCTTACGCGCTTGTTTCGCCGGCGCAGCCATCCATGGCTGCGTTAACAGGCCACTGAAAACCTGCTACCACAGGTATTTCAGCAGCCTGCTAAAGCCGGTTCAACCGCGGCCAGCGCCGTGCACGCGTTCCCAGTCCAGATCGAAGCGCGCGAGATATTTGCGCAGGCGGTCGGCGTCGTTGGTGCTGCTGCGCTGCGCGCGCGATACCGCGAACAGCGTGCGACCCGCGTCCGACAGCGACTTCGCCTGCATGCACACGCGCACCACGTCTTCCAGCTGCGAGCGGTCGAAGCGGTCGAGTCCGGCGACGCCATCGCCGAGCAGCGCATCCAGCGGCGACGGCGCCCCGCCTTCGCGCCACAGTCCGCGCAGCCGCGCGATTTCCTCTTCGACCAGTTCGATCTGGATGCGGCCGGCGTTCGCCAGTGTGGCCATGCGCATCACCGCGGCGCCGAGGTCGCGGAAATTGCCGGCCCAGCGCGCTTCGGGGCTGGTCGCGAATGCCAGAAATCGTGTCCGCGCCTCACGGTTGAACGCGACGCGCTGATGCTGGTCGCGGCTCCAGCGTTCGAGTTCGAAATCGAGATTGGGCTCGATGTCTTCGCTGCGCTCCGCCAGGCCCGGCAGTCGATAGGTCCACAGATTGAGCCGCGCCAGCAGGTCGTCGCGGAATCGCCCCTGCATCACCGCATGCTGCAGATCGCGGTTGGTGCCGGCGATCAGCTGGAAATCGCTCTCGACTTCCTTGTCGCTGCCCACTGGCGGGAAACGCTTTTCTTCCAGCGCGCGCAGCAGCAGCGCCTGCTCGTCCAGTCCGAGCTCGCCGATCTCGTCGAGGAACAGCAAACCCTGATGCGCCGAACGCAGAAAGCCGGCGCGGTCGCTGCCTGCGCCGGTGTACGCGCCCTTGATGTGCCCGAACAGCGCGCTCATCGCGCCGTCGCCGCGCAGCGTGGCGCAGTTGACCTCAACGAAACGCCCGGGCAATTGATGCTTGAGTTTCTTCAGCTCGAACACACGCTTGGCGAGCTGGCTCTTGCCGGCGCCGGTCGGCCCCATCAGCAGCATCGGCGCCTTCGAGCGCGTGGCCACGGTCTCGATCTGCTCGATCATCCGATTGAATGCGGAATTGCGCGTGGCGATGCCGCTCTTCAGCAGATTGCGGTCTTCCAGCTGCTGCTGCTGGAAGCGCTGCGCGATCAGGTCGTAGCGCGACAGATCCAGATCGATGATCGCGAAACTGCCGGTCTGGCCGGCCTCCTGTTTGCGCGGCGGCGACGTCTGCAGCAGCCGGCCGGGGAAATGCCGGCTCTCGGCGAGCAGGAACCAGCAGATCTGCGCCACGTGCGAACCGGTGGTGATGTGGATGTAGTAGTCCTCATCGTCCGGTTTGAACGCATAGCCGCGCAGGAAATCGTGCAGCGTCGAATAGACGCCCTCGAAATCCCAGGGGTCGAGCAAGTAGGTGTCGTGCCGGCGCAGCGTGGATTCGGGCGAGATCTGCGCGAAGTCGTCCGCCACCGTCTGCGCCAGCCTGCCGTAGCGGCGTTCGTCGACCAGCAGCTCGAAGCGGTCGACCACGAAGTCCTCATGCATGCCCAGCGAGACGGTGGGCCGCCATTTTTCCCAGCGCCCGGGGCCGTTGCCGGCGTCGAGCTGGGTGCCGAGCATGCCAAAGATGACTTGCTGCTTGCGCACGATCTTTCCAGATAAAAAACTAGATAAAAATATACGTTTTTATCGAAAACATGGCCAGTACCGGCAGGTCAAAATTCAGCAATACCCTTTGCAATCAATGGGATGACGAGTTTTCCGGTGAGTTGGCACGGCGATTGCAAAGAACAGCTCGAACCAGACGGGCATTCCCGCAAGGAGCCAAACATGGCCAACACCACGCTTTTCGCTTCCACCCGCGGCCCGATGTTGCCGGCCGCGACCACCCACAACGAGGCCGGCGGCCTCGCCTACGCCCGCAAGCCGCAGGCGGCGCTGGCGCTGTACGCGGCGACGGGCTGCTTCAACGGCACCTTCTACGCCAGCGCCGAGACGCAGTTGGATAGGGTGTTGACGCTGTGCGCGCAGGTCGAGCCGGGCTTCGTCGCCCGCACCGCGATCTACGCCCGCCAGACCGCGCACATGAAGGACATGCCGGCGCTGTTGCTCGCCAGCCTGTCGGTTCGCGATCGCGAGGCGTTCGCCGCAGCGTTCCCGCGCGTGATCGACAACGGCCGTATGCTGCGCAACGTCGTGCAGATCCTGCGCAGCGGTCGCGTCGGCCGCAAGTCGCTGGGTTCGCAGCCCAAACGTCTGGTGCGCGAGTGGCTGGAACGCGCGTCGGTGGCGCAGATCATGAGCGCCGCGATCGGCAACGCGCCGTCGCTGGCGGACGTTATCAAAATGGTCCATCCCAAGCCGGCCGACGCCGAACGCGAAGCGCTGTATGCCTGGGTGATCGGAAAGCACTGCGATGCATCGAAGCTGCCGGAGCAGGTGCGCGCGTACGAGGCGTTCAAGCGCGACCCGGAGCATCCGCTGCCGGATCTGCCGTTCCAGTACTACACGTCGCTGCCGTTGACGCACTCGCACTGGAAGGCGCTGGCGATGAATGCCTCGTGGCACTCGCTGCGCCAGAACCTCAATCACTTCGCGCGACATGGCGTGTTCGAGGACGCGTTCGTGCTGCGCAAGGTGGCGGCGAAGCTGAGCGATGCCAACGAGATCCGCCGCGCCCGCGTGTTTCCGTATCAGCTGTTGACCGCGTTCCAGGCGACTTCGAAGCTGCCGAACGCGATCGGTGCGGCGCTGCAGGACGCGATGGAAGTCGCGACCCACAACGTTCCGGCGCTGCAGGGCGACGTGCTGGTGGCGGTGGATGTGTCGGGATCGATGGCGTCGCCGGTCACCGGTTATCGCAAGGGGTCGACCACCGCGACCCGCTGCGTGGACGCAGCGGTGCTGGTCGCGGCCTGCATCCAGCGCACCCATCCAGGTGCGCGGGTGATGCCGTTCGATACCGACGTGCGCGAGCTGCGACTGAACCCGCGCGACAGCGTGATGACCCAGGCGCAGCAGTTGGCGAAGCTGTGCGGCGGCGGCACCAACGTCAGCGCGCCGCTGGCGAAGTTGAATCGCGAGCGGGCGAAGGTCGATCTGCTGGTGCTGGTGTCCGACAACGAGAGTTGGCGCGATACCCGCAGCGGCGGCGCCACCGAGACCATGCGCCAGTGGGAAAAGATCAAGGCGCGCTGTCCGCAGGCGAAGCTGGTGTGCATCGATCTGCAGCCGGTCGCGACCAGCCAGACCGTGGAGCGCAACGATGTGCTGCACGTCGGCGGCTTCAGCGATGCGGTGTTCGATCTGATCGCGAATTTCGCGGTGGAAGGCGCGGGTGCGCAGCGCTGGGTGGAGAAGATCGCCAGCATCGAGCTGTGAAGTTCAAAGCCCGGCCGGCAATGGGGCCGGTCGGGCGAGGGGGGATGGATATCGGGTTGTTTCGCTGTCGATGATCGCGAATGCTGGGAAAACTACACCCTCATAAGGTCCAGGTCGCGGGTTCGAGTCCCGTCCGCCGCAAATCTGTGCAGCGGTAGCTCAGCCGGATAGAGCAGGATGTTTTCTCGATTTTTTCGCGGTTGTCGGCGGTTTTTTTCAAAGTAAAGATTCATTTCCATCAGCCGCAGGCGCGGCATCGTTCGCGCCATAGATTGATTTTCTGCGTGGGCCGGTTCGAATCCCGCCCGTCGCAAGGCGGTAGCTCACTCTGGTAGAGCAAGAAAATGTTCCATCATTCTTGTCGTGGGCGGCAATCTTTTCATCACAATTCATTGCTGTCAGCCGCGGGCGCGGCATCGTTCGCGTCGCAGACCGGTTTCTGCGTGGGCCGGTTCGAATCCCGTCCGCCGGCAGGCGGTAGCTCAGTCTGGTAGAGCAGTGATTCCACGCCCCCTTGTCGAACATCGTTTTGCCTTTTCAGCGGCGAATGCCGGCGGGAATACAGGTTCCTCCTTCTGGAGTTGGGTTCAAGTCCCACTGCATCGCGGCAAACACCGCTTCGCAGAGTCCCGTCACCCTCGTCGCCGCACCTATTCATCTAATGCGAGAATGCAGCATGACCACCGAACACTACGATGTCATCCACGATCAGGGCGCAGTGCCGATCAAGCTGTGGACCCGCGGCGTGCCGCTGGAAGACGAAGCGCGCAAGCAGCTGCAGAACATCGCCAAACTGCCCTTCATCCATCGCTGGATCGCGGTGATGCCCGACGTGCACCTGGGCAAGGGCGCGACCGTGGGTTCGGTGGTGCCGACCATCGGCGCGATCGTGCCGGCAGCGGTGGGCGTGGATATCGGCTGCGGCATGATCGCGGCGCGCACCACGCTGGTCGCGAGCGATCTGCCGGACAATCTTGCGGAAATGCGCAGCGCGATCGAGCGCGCGGTTCCGCACGGCCGCACCGCCCAGCGACACGCGCGCGACAAGGGTGCGTGGGAGAACGCGCCCGATCTCGCCGTCGAAGGCTGGTCGCAGCTGGTCGCCGATTTCGAGAAGATCTGCGAGCGCCATCCGCGGCTGAAGAACACCAACAACCTCAAGCATCTGGGTACGCTGGGTACCGGCAATCACTTCATCGAGATCTGTCTCGACGAGGCGCAGCGCGTCTGGTTCATGCTGCACTCCGGTTCGCGCGGCGTCGGCAACGCCATCGGCACGCATTTCATCACCCTCGCGAAGGAGGAAATGCGCCGCTGGATGATCAATCTGCCGGACCAGGACCTGGCGTATCTGCCGGAAGGCAGCCAGCACTACGCCGACTACGTGTTCGCGGTCGACTGGGCGCAGCGTTACGCGCGCATCAACCGCGAGATCATGATGCGGCATGTGGTGGAAGCGGTGCGCAAGGTCATTCCCAAGCCGTTCGAGGCGCAGGCCGAAGCGGTGAACTGCCACCACAACTACGTCAACCGCGAGCATCATTTCGGCAAGGACGTGCTGGTGACCCGCAAGGGCGCGGTGAGCGCGCGCAAGGGCGAGCTGGGCATCATCCCGGGCAGCATGGGCGCGAAGAGCTTCATCGTGCGCGGCTTGGGCAATGCCGACAGCTTCCACAGCTGCAGCCACGGCGCCGGCCGGGTGATGAGCCGCACCCAGGCGAAGAAGCTGATCAGCCTGGACGATCACCTCAAGGCCACCGCGCACGTGGAATGCCGCAAGGACGCGGACGTGGTGGACGAGTCGCCGGCGGCGTACAAGTCGATCGACGCGGTGATGGAAGCGCAGAAGGATCTGGTCGAAATCGTGCATACGCTTCGACAGGTGGTCTGCGTGAAGGGGTGAGGGGCAGCATGCATGCGCGGCACTGCCGCGCAGCTGCCCCGAACGCACGCACATGGATGTGCGGGCCGGGCGGTCCGAAGCCTGTCGAATATCGCCATGGATGGCATCGCAGCCGATGGACGAAGTAAAGACACGCGCAGCACGATGCACGCAACGAGAGCAATGAGTAGCATGATCGGGACAGACATGATCGAAATCGACGGCGCGGCCGGCGGCGGACAACTTCTGCGCACCGCGCTCAGCCTCAGCCTGTGCACCGGCATCGGCTTCACCATGCAGCAGATCCGCGCGAAACGTTCGCGTCCGGGGCTGATGCGCCAGCACCTGACCGCGGTGAACGCCGCGGCGCGGATCGGCAATGCCTGCACGCACGGCGCGGAACTCGGCGCGACCACGCTGCGCTTCGAGCCGGGCGTGGTGGTGCCGGGCGACTACGCGTTCGCCACCGGCAGCGCAGGCTCGGCGACGCTGGTGCTGCAGACCGTGTTGCCACCGCTGTGGCGCTGCGACGCGCCGTCGCGCCTGCGCCTGGAAGGCGGCACCCACAACCCGTTGGCACCGAGCGCCGACTTCATCGCCGACAGTTATCTGCCGGCGCTGGCGCGCATCGGCATCGAGGCGTCGATCGAACTGGAACGTCCGGGATTCGCGCCCGCCGGCGGCGGCATCCTGCATGCGACGGTGGCGCCCGCGCCGACGCTGCGCCACGCGGAATTCGCCGAACGCGGTGAACTGCTGTCGATCGATGCGGTAGCGATGCTGTCGGGATTGGCGGCGAGCATTGGCGAGCGCGAACTGCAGACGCTCGCGAAGCGCCTGCAGCTGAAGTCCGACGCACTGCACCTGCGCGAAGTGCGCCCGTCCCTCGGCCCGGGCAACACGCTGTTGCTGAAGGTCCGCCACGAGCATCACGATGAAACCTTCACAGGCCACGGCGAGCGCGCGCTGTCCGCGGAAAAGGTCGCGACGCGGCTTGCGGGCGAAGCGCGCGTGTATCTGAAGAGCGGCGCCTGCGTGGCCGAGCATCTTTCCGATCAGCTGTTGCTGCCGATGGCGCTGGCCGGCGGCGGTGTGTTCACCACGCATGCGATCAGCGAGCACCTGCGCAGCAATGCGCGGCTGATCGAGAAGTTCCTGCCGGTGGAGATCGAATGGGTGGAGCAGCGCAGCGATATGTGGCGGGTGACGGTGGCGTCGTAGATCATCAACCCCCAGCAGGGTCCACTTTGTCATCGGCGTGCAAGTCTATGTTGCCGGGCTTCAACCGCCGTCGTCGCGCAGCTTCAGACCCACCCTGGGCTCGATCACGATTGTCGGCCCTCGCGGCTGGCGTTGTGTGGCATCAGCTTCTGCACGCAGAACAATTCCGGCGTGCACCCGACCATTAGCCCGGCGAGGATCACCGCCAGCAGCAGATACGACGTGAACGGCAGCGTGCCGTAGCCGATGCCGTGCCAACGGATATTGCGGCGTGAAAGCGCGAGAGTGCTGCAGTTGTTTATTGATGGGTATCGCTGCGCTCAACCCATCCTGCCTTGCTAGCTTGCTATCATCACGAATGCCGCGAAATGACGGCGATCGTTCGATCTGCATTTTCATGCTTTGCACTTCGCAACTTGCATCCCAGCTCGCTACAGGTACGGGACTGCTCATGACCGCAATCCAAGCCCGATGATCTCGAAACTCCCGCCCTGGGTCTGGACCGGCACGTGGGTGCTCGCCTTCATCGCCGGCATCGTCAATATCGTCGGGCTGATGGGCTTCGAGCATCAGGCCATCACCCACCTGACCGGCAACACGTCGTTGCTGGCCGAGGCCTTGGCTACACGGAATCCCGCGGCGATGCTGCACTTCGCGGCGCTGATTGGCGCTTTCGTCGCGGGTGCCGTGATCAGCGGCATATTGGTCCAGGACAGTGCGCTGCAGCTCGGTCGCAGGTATGGGGTGGCCCTGTTGATTGTGTCGTTGCTGCTGTTCGCCGCGGTCCCGCTGCTCCGGCACGACAGCGCGTACGGCATGTATGCGGCGGCCTGCGCGATGGGTCTGCAGAATGCGATGGTCAGTACGTACAGCGGCGCGGTCGTGCGCACCACGCATGTGTCCGGCATGTTCACGGATCTCGGCATCTTCCTGGGCCACAGCCTGCGCGGTTTGCCGGTCGATTCCCGGCGCTTGCGGCTCTGCCTGATCGTGATCTCCGGCTTTCTCAGCGGCGGCATCGCCGGTGCGCTCGCCTTTCAGGCGTTCGGCTATTTCGCGCTGTTGTTTCCGGCAAGCCTGACCGCCATTGTGTCCATCGCTTACGGCTTGTACCAGGCGAGTAAAGCCCGGACGCGATAAACGCATTCGCGCGACATCCAGCGCGTGGCGTCGAAATGCTGCCGCTATCAGCGTCCCAGGCAATCCCACCTCATCCGAACCACGACGCCACAAAGCGGGTATCGTGTCGCCACGGGGCGGGGAGCCCTGTCATCCGCGGCGCCACAGGGGGCATGCAGACAGTTCAAGGGGAGTACGGCCCAAGAGCACTACGGACGCCCATTCGCGCGTTCGCTCCGTTCCATACACTCAGACAGGGAGATCCGTCATGCATCACCGTTCGTCCAAGTTCATGCCCGCCGCTCGGGGCAGGCTCAGCGCGCTGGCGCTCGCACTGTTCGTCGCCGCACCTGCATTCGCCGCCGACGGTGTCCCGCCGGCTCAACCGCCGGCTCAACCGCCCGCCGAGCGCGTGGTCGCCGATCCGGTGCTGGTGCCGATGCTGCGCAGCACCCAACCGATCGAAGGGACGCGCATGCTGAAAAGCGCAGGCCTGTCGGCCGCACCGCCGCCGCCGATTGACAAGGATCCGCTGCTCAATATCCGCCTCACCGACGGCTGGATCTACAACCCGGCGAGCCAGCGTTTCGATCGCGTGCGCCTGCGCAGCTACGTCGCCGAAGGCGCGGCGCCCAATCCGTTCACGCCGTTCGTCGCGCCGACGCTGCGCACGCGGCCGGGCGAAACGATCCGCATCGCGCTGGACAATGAATTGGCGCCGGAGCCGGACTGCAAGCAGCCGAACATCAATACCCCGCACTGCTTCAACTCGACCAATCTGCATTCGCACGGACTGTGGGTCAGCCCCAGCGGCAACAGCGACAACGTGCTGATCACCATCCGTCCCAATGTCGCGTTCGAGTACGAATACAACATTCCGGCGACGCATCCGGCGGGCACGTTCTGGTATCACCCGCATCAGCACGGTTCCACCGCGCTGCAGGTGTCCAGCGGCATGGCCGGCGCGCTGATCATCCACGGCGAGCGCGCGCCCACGCCGACCCGCAGCGGCGATATCGACACCCTGCTGCGCGACGAGACCGGCACCGCGTTCCGCGAGCGCGTGGTGCTGTTCCAGCAGGTGGCGTATGCCTGCCGCGAGAATCCGGACGATCCGAAATCGCCGATCAAGACCAACGCCAACGGCACGTGGTTCTGCGGCCCCAACGATGTCGGCACCATCGAGAATTACGATCAGCTGGGCAACAAGGTCTGGGGGCCGTCGGGCCGCTACACCAGCATCAACGGCCAGATCCTGCCGCGCTTCACCGATGCCATCGCCGGCCGCGTGGAGCGCTGGCGCAACATCCACGCCGGTATCCGCGATTCGATCAATCTGCAGTTCGTTCCGATGCGCAAGTCGGCGAAGCCCGAATCGCTGCGCAACCTCACCCAGCATGCGCAGTGGATTTCGCAGAACTGCGTGGGCGCGCCGCTGACCCAGTTCGAGATCGCCAGCGACGGCTTGACCCACGGTCAGGCGATCCGCAAGAGCCAGACGATTCTGCAGCCCGGCTATCGCAGCGATCTGCTGATGGTGTTCCCCAACGCGGGCGAATACTGCGTGATCGACGGCAATCTGCCGGCGATCGATTCGGTGAGCGGCGATGCCGAAAGCCGGCGCCTGCTGGGCACGGTGTCTGTGTCGCCGGGTCTGCCGGTCGGCAACGACCCAACGGCGTATCTGACCAAGGTGCTGACGACCGCCGCGCGGCAGTGGATGCCCACCGACGTGAAGCAGAAAGTGACGGAGGATCTGGCGCGCGATCTGCGCCTGGATGCGTTCCTGCCGCACGCCACGATCAGCGATGAGGAGCTGGCCGAAGCCGAACGCAAATCGAAGTGCGCGCCCAAGTGCGGGCAGGAAGTGATTTTCGATATCGCCGGCGGCAAGTTCATGGTCAACGGCGAAGCCTACAACCCCGCGAATTCGCGCGATCTGATCCTCGGCAACATCGAGGAGTGGAAACTCACTTCGCTGGCGGGCAGTCATCCGTTCCACATCCACGTCAACCCGTTCCAGGTGTCGAGGATCCTCGATCCGCAGGGCGTGGACGTGAGCGTGCCCGGCAGCGGCGACAGCGAATACGCAGGCACGAAGGGCATCTGGAAAGACACGCTGTTCGTCAAAGGCGGCTACACGCTGTACGTGCGCACGCGCTACCAGCGCTACATCGGCGAGTACGTGCTGCACTGCCACATCCTCGACCACGAGGACCAGGGCATGATGCAGAACGTGCGCGTGCTGTTGCCCGATGGTCAGGGCGGCGCGGTCGGCAACGGACACCACTGAAGCCGCGCTGTTGCCGCATTCGCGGTAGCCCCTGCTGCGACGCGCGCGCCACGGACGCGTCGCATGTGATACCGGCGATCGAAACGCCGGGGGTATGCTGTGGCATCCCCCGGCCTGTCGCCGGGAATACGCAGGGAGCAGGCGAATGCCGACGATCAAGACAACCGTTTCGAAGCGGGCGGCCTCCGGAAAAAAAACCGCGCGGAAGTCGCCGGCATCCAAGCGCGCGTCGGCTGCGGCATCGCTGCCGAAACCGCCGTCGCCGAAATACGACGTGCGCGGCATCATTATCGATCTGGGCGAAGCGCTGCCGGCCGCCGCACGCGCGGAAATCCTGGCGCGTCTGCGCGAAGAAGTACCCGAGTTCGCCGCGCTGACCACCCCGGATTCGTCCGCGGATCCGCTTGGCGATGGCGCCAGCGATGTGCTGGTGGCCTTCGCCTCGGGCACGCGCATCAGCATTGCGAAGACCTGGAACGCAGTGCATGCGCTGCTGCGGCATCCGCTGGTGGCCGACAGCGAACCGGCGGTGGGCTACGACATGCCGCTATCGCCGCCATCGCCACCCGCGGTGGCCGCGCGTTCGGGAGGCGGGGGCGATACGCATCTGCCCGGCTCCAAGCCCCGCGAATGGTCGACCCAGGCCGTGGATGCGGACGTTGCGCGGACGCGGTTCGGCGTGACCGGTGCCGGGGTGCGCGTGGCGCATCCCGATACCGGCTACACCCTGCATCCGCAGATCGCAGGGCCGCGGCTGCGGATCGCCGACGGCTACGATTTCGTGGACGACGATCCCGATCCGCGCGACCCGCTGACCGGGAAGTTTCCCGGCCACGGCACCGCCACCGGCAGCGTGATCTTCAGCGGCGCAGCGCCCGAGTTGCACGGAATCGCGCCGGGCGCCGAACTGGTGCCGATGCGGGTGTCGGGCTCGGTGATCCATTTCAACTTCAGCAATTTGATCCAGGCGCTTTATCGTGCCCGCGACCGCGGCTGCCACGTGGTCTCGATGAGTCTGGGCGGCCCGTGGGCAGGACGTTCGCTGTCGCGTGCGGTCGACCAGCTGGTCGCGGAAGGCCTGATCCTGTTCGCCGCCGCCGGTAATCACACGAAGATGGTGATCTTCCCCGCGCTGCTCGACAACGTGATCGCAGTGGCCGCCAGCAATGCCGACACCCGGCCTTGGAGCGGTTCGGCATCCGGTGCGGCGGTGGACATCACCGCGCCGGGCGAATCGGTGTGGCGCGCCCATACCTTCAAGAAACAAGGCGCGGTGCATTTCGACACGCAGCGCAGCTCGGGCACGTCGTACGCCACCGCGACCACCGCGGGCGTGTGCGCGCTGTGGTTGCAGCGGCACGGCGCCGCTGCGCTGCGCACGCGCTACGTCGGACGGCTGGCATCGGTGTTCGCGGAGCTGATCAAAACGCACTGCCGCACGGTGCCGGGCTGGAATACCCAGCGCTATGGCCCGGGTCTGCTCGATGCCGTGAGTCTGCTGGATGCGTCATTGCCCGCATTCGGCGGCGCGTCGGTGCGCAGCGCACTGCGCGCACCGACGCGCACCTCCGCAGCGTCCGACTGGGCGCGGCTGCAGCCGTATCTGCCCGAACTGTCGCCGAAGCAATTGGCGACAGCGGCGATGACGATGTACGGCGCCGGCGCCGACGCACGCCGCAGCAGCGCTCGTCCCGAATCGATGCCGCCACCGCCGCCGAGTCTCATCGACGAAATCGTGTTCTACGTCGCCACCGACGAAAGCGTGCGCGAGGCCTTTCTCGCTGCGGGCGGTGCCGGTACCAGGCCCGCACCGCGCGGAAGGAAAACAGCGGCGCGCGCCACAAAACGTGCGGGAACAAGCGACCCGCGCGCCGCGCTGCGCGCAAGAGCGTCGGCGGCATTGCGTGAGGCGCTTGCGACGGAATAAACCACCGCGGATCGCGGTCGCGCGGACTGCGATCCATCGTTGCGCAAGTGTGATGAAAGCCCATTCATGCGCCTTGTCGCGCCCGTGGCAAGCGACTATCTTCTGGTCGCGGATCAAGCGGATCGTTGTACACGATCGATATGGCCAGGGACGGGCCCGACACATCTTTCCCTGGTATTGCGCCCGGCCGCTGCGGCAAAGGGGCCATGGTTCGCCATGTGCGTCGCATCCATCTCTCTTTCATTCATACAACGAAAAGGAATCGATTATGAAGCGCATCAACCCACTGTCCGCCGCCATCGGCGTATCGCTGCTGTGCGCGATGGCCGTCCCGGTCATGGCAGCCGACTTCCGTACCGCGAAACATCCGGTCAATGGTCAATACATCGTCGTACTCAAGGAGTCCGCGGCGACGCTTGCCAGCGAATCGAATCGGGCTGCGCGGGTTCCCGTGGTCGCCGATCAGATCGCCAGGACCCATCGCGCCAATCTGATCCGCAGCTTCGACCGGGTGCTCCGCGGCTTCGTGGTCAAGGCCGACGATGCGGCATTGGCGAAACTGCTGGCCGATCCGCGTGTGGCCTACGTCGAAGAAGACGGAGTGGTATCGGTGAAAAATACACAGAGCGGCGCGACTTGGGGCCTGGATCGTGTCGATCAGCGCCAACTTCCGCTCAATGGCACCTATACCTACAGCACGACTGCGTCCGGCGTAAGGGCTTACATCATCGATACCGGCGTGCTCGGCACGCATAGCCAGTTCGCTGGCCGCATGGGCAATGGTTTCGACGCGATCGGCGACGGTTGGGGCACCAGCGACTGCAACGGTCACGGCACGCATGTCGCCGGCACCGTCGGGGGCACCACTTGGGGCGTTGCCAAAGGGGTGACCATCCATCCAGTGCGCGTGCTCGGCTGCAGCGGTAGCGGCACTTGGTCGGGCGTGATCGCGGGTATGAATTGGGTCGCGGCCAACCGCGTGTTGCCTGCAGTCGCCAACATGAGTCTGGGCGGCGGTGCGAACAGCTCGGTGGACGCCGCCGTGGCCAATCTGACCAATGCTGGCGTGGCCGTAGTGGTGGCAGCAGGCAACGACTGGGGTGCTAATGCCTGCAATACCTCGCCCGCGCGCGCGCCATCGGCGATCACGGTCGGCTCGACCGACAGCAACGATGCGCGCTCGTCATTCTCCAACGTGGGTAGCTGTCTGGATATCTTCGCGCCCGGCGGCGGCATTACCTCGGCTTGGCACACCAGCACCACTGCGACCAATACCATCAGCGGCACGTCGATGGCGGCTCCGCATGTCGCCGGTGCCGCAGCGCTGTTCCTGGCCAATAACCCCAGCGCCACGCCGAGTCAGGTGACCACTGCGGTCATCAACAACGCGACGCCGAACACAGTGACCAACGCCGGCAGCGGATCGCCCAATCTCCTGCTGTTTACGTCCTTCGGCAGTGGCCCGGTCGTCTCTCCGCCGAGCATCAGCAGTCTGTGGTGCAATTTCAACGGCGTCGATAGCGATTGCAGCGTGACCTACAGCACATCTACGCCGGCAAGCGTCAGCTGGAGTTCCGGTAGTGCTTCAGGCGATTTTACTTATAGCGTCTGCGGAATACTTGCACCGTACGCGCAGACCGCTGACACCCGAGTTGCGCCTGCACGGTGGGGACAACCGTATTCGATCGCGGTTACAGCGACGGTATCTAATCAGGACGGTACGGTGTCTGCAACGACATACGCGCAATGCAACCCAGGCGGCATTATCTATTGATCCAAATCGACTGATCGCGTCTCAAGATCGGGACAACGCAGTACAGCCCTACGCATGAACGATCCGGTCCTCTTGTTGTGAGGGCCGGATCAACTTTGACCGCGCCGCGCCCGGATAGTTAGTTTCCCTTCGGTAATCGCCATGCGGGATTGCCGATCCTGGCGCGGACATACCGTTGTTCAAGCGTACCCCACAATGCAATCCGGCCACCCGGATGCGACCGATCCATATTGAATGAAGTAGCGCTTAGCGAAAGCAGGTTTTCTGCGCATGCGCCGCGAGCGCACGGTCGTATCAAGCCTTGCGGTCATCGTTGCGACCACCGCCGAACTTCCAGCGGAACTCGGCTTCGTCGACGCGTTTTTCCAGGTCGCGCACAGCTGCTCGGCGCGTACCGCGACGCAGGTGTCCTGGCGCATCTCGCAGGCCTGCGCCGCAGCGCGCGCGCCGCACCGATGCCGCCACCGCCGCCGAGCCTGATCGACGAAATCGTGTTCTACGTCGCCACCGACGAAAGCGGGCGCGAGGCGTTTCTCTCTGCGGGCGGTGCCGGCGCGAAACCCGCACCGTGTGGAAAGAAAACCGCGGCGCGCGCCACAAAACGTGCGGGACCAAGCGACCCGCGCGCCGCGCTGCTCGCCAGAGCGTCGGCGGCGCTGCGCGAGGCGCTCGCACGGGAATAAACCGCTGCAGATCGCAGTCGCATGGACTGCGATCCATCGTTGCGCAAGCTGTGATGCAGCATCCATTCGCGCACCTTGTCGCGGCTGTGGCAAGCGACTATCTTCTGTTCGCGGATCAAGCGGATCGTTGCACACGATCAATATAGCCAGGGACGGGCCTGACACATCTTTCCCTGGTATTGCGCCCGGCCGTTGCGGCAAAGGGGCCATGGTTCGCCATGTGCGTCGCACCCATCTCTCTTATTCATTTTTAAAGCGAAAAGGAATCGAATATGAAGCGAATCAACCCACTGTCCGCCGCTATTGGCGTGTCATTGCTGTGCGCGATGGCCGTCCCGGCCATGGCGGGCGAGCTCCGTACCGCGAAACATCCGGTCGATGGTCAATACATCGTCGTACTCAAGGATTCCGCGGCGACGCTTGCCGGCGAATCGAACCGCGCTGCGCGTGTTCCCGCAGTCGCCAGTCAGATCGCCACGGCCCATCGCGCCAACCTGATCCGCAGCTTCGACCGCGTGCTCCGGGGCTTCGTGGTCAAGGCCGACGATGCCGCGCTGGCGCGCCTGCTCGCCGACCCGCGCGTCGCCTACGTCGAAGAAGACGGTCATGTGTCGATCAACGCGACCCAGACCGGCGCGACGTGGGGGCTGGATCGCGTCGATCAGCGCAATCTGCCGCTCAACGGCACCTACATCTACAACACCACCGCCGCGGGCGTGCATGCCTACATCATCGATACCGGCATGCTGCTGACCCACAGCGAGTACGCCGGACGCGTCGGCAACGGTTACGACGCCGTCACGCCCGGCGGCAACGCCAGCGACTGCAACGGCCACGGCACCCACGTCGCCGGCACCGTCGGCGGAACCATTTACGGGGTCGCCAAAGGCGTGACGCTGCATCCGGTGCGCGTGCTGGATTGCGGCGGCTCCGGCACATGGTCCGGCGTCATCGACGGCATGAACTGGGTCGCGACCAACCGTGTGCTGCCGGCCGTGGCCAATTTGAGCCTGGGCGGCGGCGCCAACTCGTCGGTGGACGCTGCCGTCGCCGGCCTGACCAACGCCGGCGTCACCGTGGCCGTGGCCGCAGGCAACAACGGAACCGATGCCTGCGGGTTCTCGCCGGCACGCGCACCGTCGGCCATCACGGTCGGTTCCACCACCAGCACCGACGCGGCGTCTTCGTTCACCAACTGGGGCACCTGCCTCGACATCTTCGCCCCGGGTTCGTCGATCACCTCGGCATGGCACACCGGCACCAGCGCGATCAACACCATCAGCGGCACGTCGATGGCGTCGCCGCATGTGGCCGGCGCCGCTGCGCTGCATCTGGCGAACAACCCGAGCGACACGCCCGCGCAGGTGACGACCGCATTGATCAATGCATCGACGCCGAACGTCGTGACCAACCCGGGAGCTGGCTCACCGAACCGCCTGCTGTACACGCTGGGCGGCGGTGGCGGTGGCGGCACGCCGCCGACCATCACCAGCTTCCTGTGTCCCGATTACGCGAACAGCGGCGGCGGCATGTACTGGTGCGAAGTGACCTACAGCTCGGCGACGCCAGCGACGGTCCGCTGGCCGAACGGCTCCGGCAACCTCTATTACTCGGGCCGTTGCAGCTCCGGCTCGCGGCCGACGGTCACGGTGACGGTCACCAACGCCTATGGCTCGGTGTCCAGCAGCAGAACCTTCAGTTGCCCGACCGGGCCGATTCCGTAATCGGTTCGACAGCACAGGCTTGACCCGCATCGGGGCGCTTCGGCGCCCCGATGTCTTTCCGGCGCGGCTCAGCGCACGCAGGTGGTGTCGCGATAGGTCTTCGACAGCCGGTCGAACTCGGCCTTGCGGTCGTCGTCGCGGCCGCCGCCGACCTTCCAGCGGAACTCGGCTTCGTCCACGCGCTTCTTCCACACGGTACACAGCTGGTCGGCAGGCACCGCGGTACAGGCATCCCGACGCATTTCGCAGGACGCGCCGGCGGCGCTGGCGCTGGTGCCGTCGATGCCCATGGCCTGCACCGGCACGCAGGTGGCGGGCGGCTCGGCGGTATCGCCGAGGTAGTCGCGGTCATCCCAGGTGCGGCACTGGAACAGCGGTAGCGGCGCGGTGCGCACGAGGGGCGCAGCAGGCGCGGGTGGCGGCGTGGCGGCCGCAGGCGCGGGTTTGGCGGCCGCTGCGGGCGGCGCGGCGACCGGGGCCGGCATCGTCGGCAGCACCCCGACCTTGCGCACGCTCTGCTGGCTGCCTTTCGGGCAGGGCACGTCGTTCTGCAGGGTGACCGCGCCGCTGGCGTCGACGCAGCGATAGATCGTCATGTCGGTCTGGGCGTGTGCGGGCAGGCACAGCGCTGCGGCAAGCAGCGCGATGGCGAGCGCGCGGGATTCGATCGGAAACATGTTCAGCGGCAATCCTGGTCCAGGCGGGCGTTGATACTGCGCTCCTCGCTGCCCAACAGGGCGCGCTCGGAAGGCTGGGCGATGGTGAAACGGCGGCGCAGATCGCTGCGCTGGTCGCGCAGACGCGCGCAGACTTCGGCCTGCGGCAACGCATGGCACGGGTCGCGCACCCAGGTGCCGCCGCCGAACTCGGTGTAGGTGGGCACCAGCGCCCGGGTCCCGCCGCTGTCGTAACCGCCGCTGACGCGGCCATTGTCGACGCGGATGTTCAGCTGGCCCGGCGGTCGTTCGGGATAGGGCGTGATCGGATAACCGTTCGGCCAGATCGGCACCCAGCGTGCCCGGCCTTCAGGCGTATCGCTGAGATAGCGGGTGTTGTCGGGGGTGGCGCATTCGTACAGCGGGCGCGGGGCGTTGACGACGATCACCTGCGGCGGCGGAGCGACCGCGATGTTCGGCGGCGCCGGCCGCGGCTGCGGCGGCCGCGGCGGCGCGTCCTTCGGTCGCACCATGCTGCGGGTTTCCTGATGCTCGCCCTTGAGGCAGGGCGAGTCGCGCAGGGCCAGCCGGCCCTTGGCATCGGTGCAGCGGTAGATGGTGAGCGCATCGTCGGCCCGCGCCGCCGGCATCGCAACGACGGCGGCCAGCGCGGACAACGTCAGCGAGAGGATCAGGAACCGTGGGAGCTGTGTCGGGAACAGGCGCATGCGCGCATCTTGCGCGCAGCCACCCGCGCAGGGAAGACCGCGTTGCCCGTGAAGCTGAAGCGTCACGAAACCCGGGCAGGGCGTCTTGCGGTGTGCGGAGGGGCTTTTGCCCCTTCGTGATGGGCTCCGCGCGCAGGGACCAGGCGGCGATCGAAGTTTCGCCGGCGGTCAGCAGGGTTGGGGAGGGGTTAGCGGGGCCTGGGTGTTGCCGGGCTGCGGAAGCAACCCCTCCCAACCGTCCGGCCTGCCGGCTTCGCCGGCAGTCGCTCATCGCGGCGCGAGCCGGTGGCTCGCAGGCGCCGCGCCTCGCCCCCCTGCGCTACGGCGCAAGGGGAAGAGCGGATCGCCGTCAGAACGGCGCGTCGTCCTTCTGCTTCTTGATCACCCGTTTCACGCCCACGTTGGCGCTGGACGTGGTGAGCAGCGATTTCGCCGGTTCGGGATGGTCGTAGAGCGGAGCGCGCTTCGCCGGATCCTTTGTGGTCGACTTCTTGGCTGTGGTCTTCTTGGCGGCTTTTTTCGCGGTTTTCTTCGCCGCCTTCCTGGCTGGCGCTTTCTTCGCGGCGGCCGACGTTTCGGCCTTGGGCGCGGCGGCTTTTTTGGTCGCGGCTTTCTTCGCCGGCGCTTTCTTCGCGGCGGCCTTCTTGCCGAAGCCCTTGCGCATCGGCTTGCCGGTGGTTTCCATCAGTTCGACCGCTTCCTCCAGCGTCAGCGACGCGGGCTCGCGGTCCTTCGGAATCTTGCCGTTGAGCTTGCCGTCGCTGAGATACGGTCCGAAGCGGCCGTTGAGCACCTGGATGTCGCTGCCGACGAAATCCTTGATGATCCGGTTGCGGGCGATCTCTTCCTTCTCTTCGATCAGAAAGACCGCCCGCGCCAGATCGATGGTGTACGGGTCGTCTTCCTTCTTCAGCGACGCGTACACGCTGCCGCGCTTGGCGAACGGCCCGAAACGGCCGATGCCGACGCTGACGTCCTCGTCCTTGTCCTCGCCGAGCTTGCGCGGCAGCCGGAACAGCTCCAGCGCGTTCTCCAGGGTGATCGTGTGCATGCTCTGGCCGGGGCGCAGGCTGGCGAAGGTCGGCTTGTCCTCGTCGTCGGCGGTGCCGATCTGCGCGTACGGCCCGTAACGGCCGAGACGCACGCTGACCGGCTTGGCGGATTTGGGATCGACGCCGAGTTCACGCGCGCCGGTGGCTTCGCTGCGATCGACCGATTCGGTCTTGGCGTCCACCAGCTCCTTGAACGGGCCCCAGAACCGCTCCATGAGCGGGATCCAGTCCTTTTCGCCGCGGCTCACTTCGTCCAGCTCGTCCTCGAGCTTGGCGGTGAAGTCGTAGTCGACATAGCGGGTGAAATGCCCGCTGAGGAAATTGCTGACCGCGCGGCCCACGTCGCTGGGGCGGAAACTGCGGCCTTCCATCTCCACGTATTTGCGGAACAGCAGGGTCTGGATGATCGACGAATACGTCGACGGCCGGCCGATGCCGTATTCCTCCAGCGTCTTCACCAGCGCCGCTTCGGTGAAGCGCGGTGGCGGCTGGGTGAAGTGCTGGTCGGTGTGGATGCGGTCCAGCGGAATGCGGTCGCCGGTTTTCATCGACGGCAGCTTGCGGCCTTCGTCGTCGTCGTCGTTCTTCTGGTCCTTGCCTTCCTCGTAGACCGCGAGGAAGCCCGGATCGACCACCGTGGTGCCGCTGGCGCGGAAGCTGTGTTCGCCGCCGGCGGCGAGATCCACCGACACGGTGTTCAGCGTGGCCGGCACCATCTGCGAGGCGACCGCGCGCTTCCAGATCAGTTCGTAGAGGCGGCGCTCGTCGTCGCTGAGGAAACGCGAGACCTGGGGCGGCGTGCGCAGCGCGGAGGTCGGGCGCACGGCTTCGTGGGCTTCCTGCGCGTTCTTGGATTTGGTCTGGTAGACATTCGGCTTGTCGGGCAGCGCCTTTGTGCCGAAATCGCGGGCGATCACGTCGCGCAGTTCGCTCAGCGCTTCGGCTGACAGGCTCACCGAGTCGGTACGCATGTAGCTGATCAAGCCGACCGTGCCTTCTTCGCCGATGGCCACGCCTTCGTACAACTTCTGCGCGACCTGCATCGTGCGCTTGGTGGTGAAGCCCAGCTTGCGCGAGGCTTCCTGCTGCAGCGTGGAGGTGGTGAACGGCGGCGACGGCCGGCGCTTGCGCTCCTTGCTGACGACGTCGGTGACCTGCAGCACGCCCTGCGCGGCATTCACGATCCGTTTGCGCGCGGCCTCGGCGGTGTCTCCGTCGGTGACCGTGAACTGCTCGAACTTCTTGCCGTCGAGCTTGTTGAGCTTGGCGGTGAACGCCTGCGTCGGATGCGCGCACTCGGCCTCGATGCTCCAGTACTCGCGGGCGATGAAGGCTTCGATCTCCTCCTCGCGCTCCACGATCATGCGCAGCGCCGGTGACTGCACGCGGCCGGCGGACAGGCCGCGCTGCACCTTGCGCCACAGCACCGGCGACAGATTGAAGCCGACCAGATAATCGAGCGCCCGTCGCGCCTGCTGGGCGTCGACCAGGTCGGCTGCGATGGCGCGCGGCTTGGCCATCGCTTCCTTGATCGCGCGGGGGGTGATTTCGGTGAACACCACCCGCTCCAGAGTGCGGTCCTTGAGCAGGCCGCGTTCCTTCAGGATCTCGGCAATATGCCAGCTGATCGCCTCGCCCTCGCGGTCCGGGTCGGTCGCGAGATAGAGGTGCTGGGCGGCTTTGGCGGCCTTGGCGATGGCCTCGACGTGCTTTTCGTTCTTCTCGATCAGCTCGTAACGCATGGCGAAGTTCTGCGTGGGATCCACGGCGCCCTCCTTGGGCACCAGGTCACGGACGTGGCCATAGGAGGCGAGGACGTGGAAGTCCTTGCCGAGGTACTTGTTGATCGTCTTGGCCTTGGCCGGCGATTCGACGATGAGGAGATTCTTTGCCATTGCGGGGTGGGGGTTCCGAAGGGGGTATGCCGATATCGGACGGCGCCGTCGGCCGGGCGTTTCAGGGGCGCCCGGCAAGATGGCGACGCCCGGGTGAGGCCCGGGCGTCGCTGCGTTCTCTTTTTTAGTGGTGTCATGTCCGGGCCGCCCGTGTCAAGCGGAATCGACAGGAACGGCCCCGCGGCCGACCTGGAGACCGGGATGGGCCGGCCGGCGGATCGCCGTTGCGTCGGGCCTGCAGGCGCCCACACGGCGGACGACGGCCCCCCAGGCCGCGGCCCGCCCGGCAGGGCTCAGTTCATGCTGCCCATCATCATCGCGCCCATCACCGCGTACAGGGCGACGATGCCCAGAATCACAAGGCCGACCAGCACCAGAATGACGATGGTGACCGTTCCCAGCTCTTCGCGCTGCCACTCGGGGTGGTCGGTGAACGCATATTTGTCCACCACCAGCGTGTCGCAGATCATGTCGTGCAGCGCCTGCTTGCGCACGGTGAGCGCGGTCATCAGCCCGGAAATGATCACGCCCAGACCGCAGGTCAGCAGGGTGAACAGGAAATAGGCCATGTAGCGCAGGAAACCGCGCCAGAAGCCGATCGCCTGGCCATCGCCGCGCACGACCTTGATGCCGACCGCCATCTTGCCCAGGCTGGCCTGGTGCGAGGACGCGTGCATCCAGCCGAAATAGACCGCAGGCAGCAGGAGCATGATCAGATACATCAATCCGATGAACGCGATGCTGGCGCCGCCGGCGAAGGGATCGGAAGAACTGTTCATCAGCCCGGACGCGCCCAGCCCGAAGATCAGGCCGAACGGAAGCAGCAGCGCGTACGAGGCGGCGGTGGTGACGAAGGAATCGATGAAACTCGCCGCGAAGCGCTTCCACAGCCCGGCATAGACCACCCGGCCGCCGCCGACGACCGCGCTGCCTTCGTCCACCCGCGCCTGCGGAGGAGCGTACGGCGACGCTTCGGCGATGGCGTAGGGGCGGTAGGCGCCGTCGTCGGGCGCGGCTTCGGCCGCCTTGACCAGGGCTTCGGCGCGCGGGTCGTCGGGCGCATCGCCGGCGATCACTTCGCGCATCATCTCGCGCCAGGGTTTCCATTCGGACATGCCTTCGCGCCAGACCAGCGTTTCGGGCGGCAGCAGGCCTTTGGTGTGCATGGCGGCCAGGTCGCCGACGCCCACCGGGCCGTGCTGGGTGCGCTGGGCATCGCTGTAGTACCACTCGGTCATGAGGTCGATTCCGTCAGGGAGAGACTGGGTTGTCTGAAGCGTCGTAGGAGGCGTCGCCGGCACGGCATTGCGGCGACCGGTATTTGGGCGGCAAGGTGCCGCCGCTGCAATTCCATCCGCTGTCGCCGGATTCGAAGAACGCGGTCTTGCCGTCGAGCTGCGGATCGACGTTGGCGAACGTCAGTTCGATGACGCAGCGTCCGCTTTCGCCCTCGACGATGCGTACGAGGCCCTGCCCGGTGGGATCGGCGCCATTGCGGCCCAACTCGAACACATCGGGATCGTCGAGGCCGATCGCTGCGTTGTCCGGGCACTCTCCGGCGTCCAAGCGGTGAAGGTCGATCGAACCCTGCAGGTCGCGTACGTAGGCCTCGGCGGACGCAACCTTCCGAGCGGAGCAGGAAGTCGTTGTAGGCCGGGATCGCGATGGCGGCGAGGATGGCGATCACGAACACGCCGAACACCAGCACCACCGCGCCGATGATTGCGGCGATGGCCCAGCCGGACATGCCCTGCTTCGGCGGCGACGCGGACGGTGGCGGCGGGCCGCTGCGGAACGCATCAACCATCTGCTCGCTGGGCAACTGGCCGGGCGAAAGCGGGGGCGGAATGGACATGGAGATTGCGATCAGGCGCCGCAGCGGGGCGGTGCGTACCCGGCGGGGATGTCGCGGTTGCGGCAATAGACGATCACTTCCTCGCCGGCCATGTTCACGTCGTACTGCACGCGCTTGTCCTCCACCTCGGGCCCGAGCCCGCGGAAGCCCACCTCATAGGCGCAGACGCCGCTCTGCGGACGAGCCGGATCGATCAGGAACCAGCCGTCGCTTTCGTTGCCCTGGTAGCGAGGGTTGCGCACCTGCAGGGTTTCGAATTCGAATGTGTCCGGGCAGGTATTGCCGTTCGCGGCGTAGAACTCGCGCATCGCCGCCGTCACCAGCTCGCGGGCCAGCGCATCGGTCTGCGCCATGCGTTGCGCATCGTAGGGCTGGACCTGTTCCTGCGCCTTCTGGCCGGCCTGCGCGGCTTTGGAACGCTTGACGTAGTCCTGATAGGCCGGCAGCGCGATGGCGGCCAGGATTGCCACCAGCACCAGACCCACCATGCCGATCACCACGACCGCGATGATGCAGCCGGCGCGGTTGGACGGCGGCGGCGCGGCGCCGCGCATCGGGCCGGCGTGCGAAGCGGTGGCCGCGGCCGGACGCGGGGGTACCTGCGGCGGCAGCGAGGTATCGGGATGTACGCCGGTGAGGCCGAGCTCTTCGATCAGCTTTTCCAGCGGCTGCCACTCGCGCAGCCCTTCATGCCAGGCCAGCGTTTCGCGGCTGATGCGGCGCTCGCGATACGCCTTGCGCATCGCGTCCGCGTCGAGCGGGCCGACCCGGCCCTGGCCGGGTTGGTGGTAGTACCAGTCGGTCATGCATTCCCCAATCGTGTGCGTTCCGGCCCCGTTTCCGGTCGGCCGGAGACGGCGTCTCCCCCCGGAGTCGCCGTCCAAGTGTCTTCTACAGCCCGACGCGTCCGTCCGTCAGTGCAACAGTTCGCCGTCGTCGTCGAACATCTGCGTTTCCATCCACGCGTAGGCGGCTTCGGAACCGGGCTGATTGAACAGCACCATCAGCACCACCCATTTGATGTCGTCGAGATCGATCTCGTCCTGGTCCAGCGCCATCGCGCGGTCGAGCACCAGCTCGCGCTGGTTGGCGTCGAGGATGCCCTGCTGTTCGAGGAACATCAGGAAGCCGCGGCATTCCACGTCGAGCTTGTCCAGCTCGGGACCGAAGAACACGCGGACCGGGCCGTCGGCGCGGGGCACGGCGGGGCCGGGCCGGCGTTCCGCCAGACCGTCCAGCCAGTCGAATGCCTTGTGGATCTCGGCCGGACTGAAGCCGGCCTGCAGCAGATTGTTCTGCAGCGAGTCGCGGTCGCGGGCCAGGTCCGCGTCGTTGGCGATGTAGTGCTCGAAGAGGTAGAGCAGCACATCGAGGATGCTTTCTTTCATGTCCCCTGACTTGCGCCGGTCGGCGCATTGGAAAGGATGGGTGCGGTGCGGCGGCTGTAGCGGCCGTGTTCGACCGCAACCCGCCCCTGCAACTCCATGACCAGCAGCATGGAGGACAGGGCTGCGGCCGTCAATCCGGTGCGTTCGGTGAGCTGATCCATAGTGGTGGGGTCGTGACCCAGCGCGCGCCACAACCGGTGGTGGGCGGGGTCGTCGGTCGCAACCACATCCGCGGGTTCTGCGACCTGATCGACGGCCACGCCCAGACGCCGCTGCAGCTCCCCGCGCAGCGCCCCGGCCCAAGCCCCGAGCGCGGCGGTCACCTCGTCGGCGGATTCGACCAGCGCGGCGCCGTCGCGGATCAGCCGGTGACAGCCGCGCGCCATCGGGTTGTGGATCGAACCGGGCACCGCGAACACCTCGCGGCCGGCGTCGGCGGCCTGTCGGGCGGTGATCAGCGCGCCGGAGCGGCTGGCCGCTTCGATCACCAGCGTGCCGAGGGTCAGCCCCGCCAGGATCCGGTTGCGGCTGGGGAAGTGCTCGCGCCGCGCCTCGGTGCCGGGCGGGTGTTCGCTGACCACCGCGCCGTGGGCGGCGATCCGCGCCATCAGCCCGGCGTGATTCCGGGGGTACGGCACGTCCGGGCCGGTGCCGAGGACCGCCACCGTCAGCCCGCCGGCATCCAGCGCGGCCTCGTGCGCAGCACGGTCGACGCCCGCGGCGAGACCGCTGGTGACCGCATAGCCGGCCGCGACCAGCGCCCGGGAGAAGCTGCGGGCGTTATCGCGGCCGCCGGCGGTGGGGCCGCGGCTGCCCACCACCGCCACCGCCGGATACCACAGCAGGGTCGGATCGCCGGCCACGAACAGCGCCAGCGGCGGGCTGCCGGCCTTGCGCATCAGCGGGGGGTAGTCGGGGTCGTGCCAGCCGATGAGCTGATGCCCGGGTTGCCGCAGCCAGTCGCGGCAGCGCCGCAGCAGGTCGGGATCGAGCGCGGCGGGGTTGCCGTCGAGGGCGCGGATCTGGGCGGTGTCCAGCCCGGCCTCGCGCCAGCGCCCGCGCGGCAGGGCGCGGACCGCCGCCGGGCCGCCGTGGCGGTCGAGCAGCGTGCGGCGGGGCGCGCTGGCGCCTCCGGCGAGAATCAGTGCGAGCAGGGCTTCGGTATCGGCATCGAGTATGTCCATGCCGACATGCTGGCCCGCAAACGACGACGGCGCCGTCAGGCGCCGTCGCATTCCACTGTGGGAAAAGTCCTACTTCGCGTCGGGATGCTTCAGACGGTAACCGACGCGGCTGGGCTTCACGCTGCTCATCACCAGGCCATAGCTGACCTTGTCGAAGGTGCGGAAGATCATCACGTGACCGGCGTATTCGTCCGGCAACTGCACGCGCGAGCCCTTCGGCACGGTTTCTTCGCTGCGCCAGTAATCGGCCTGGACGCGATCCATCTTGTTGCTGCCCTGCCGCCAGATCGACAGCACGGTGCCGTTGTCGATGCCGTCCTGGGCGCCGACCGACAGCGCGATCACGTCACGCGGGCCGCCGCTGGTCAGCGAGTTGGCCACCGCCAGCACCCGCGCCTTGTTCTCGTCCAGGCCCTGCTTGGGCACGTGCGGGAAGAACTGCAGGTCGTAGGGCTGGGCGTCGACCGCGATCAGGCGGTCGCCGATGCGGGTTTCCACATTCTCGTCGTCCAGCTTCAGGGTGGTGACTTCGACATCGCCTTCCATCAGCTTGGTGACGGTGCCGGCGTTGAGCTTGTACAGCTCGTGGCCCAACTCTTCCCCGTCCAGCTCGTTGCCGGCGGTTTCGCTCCACGCGGTACCGAAGCCCGGCACCAGACCGCCGCGGAAGTCGTAGTGGTTGCGGCTCAGCATGTCGCAGCATCCGCGCTTGCCGATCCGCACAAAGCGCGTGGTCGGGCGGACCACGGCGTAGCGCTGGCCGACCTGCGCGCCTTCGAGGCCGCGGGCATAGACCAGATGACCGCGGGCGGCGCGTGTGATGTCCTCTTCCTGGCCGACGATGTACGGCAGCTCCTTGAAGCTGTCGACCACACGCAGGTCGCGAAGATAGGCTTCGATGTCGGCCAGCGAGATCGCGTTGACTGGTGCCTCGTTGCGCGGACCGGCTTGAATGCCGCCGACGCCAACGCGGTCGAGATAGGCAAGACTGATCACGTCGCCCGGATAGATCAGATGCGGATTAGCGATCTGCGGGTTGGCCTGCCAGATTTCGGGCCACAGCCACGGCCGCTTGAGGAAGCGTGCGGAGATGTCCCAGAGGGTGTCGCCCCGCTTGACCGTGTAGGTGTCGGGGTGGTCGCCGCGGAACTCCTGGGCGACGGCGTAGGTGCCCAAAGTCAACAGGGCGGCTGCGCCGATCACCATGGCTCGGTGAGAAACGCGCTTAAGGATGCTGGCCATCTACTTGCTCCCCTTGGGATTTTCCCCAACACAACGACCGCACTATAGCCCACAAAACCCGGCTCTTGGCAAGTCTGGAGGCGTTACAATGGTCTTGTCCGCGACCAATGTCCGCCCCCATATCCACAAACATGACGCTCCTCTCAATTCTTGAATTCCCCGACCCCCGCCTGCGGACCAAAGCGCAGCCGGTCGACGCCGCCCGCATCGCCGATCCCGAGTTCCAGACCCGGCTCGACGACATGTTCCACACCATGTACGAGGCGCCGGGCATCGGCCTGGCCGCCAGCCAGGTGGACGACCACCGCCGGTTCATGGTCATCGACATCAGCGAAGAGAAGAATGCGCCGATGGTCTTCATCAACCCGGAGATCGTGGTGGCCGACGGCCATCAGGTCTATCAGGAAGGCTGCCTGTCGGTGCCCAACATTTTCGCCGACGTCACCCGCGCCAACCGCATCACCGTGAAGGCCTGGGGCCGCGACGGCCAGCCGTTCGAGCTGCAGGCCGACGGCCTGCTGGCGATCTGCATCCAGCACGAGATGGATCACCTCGAAGGCAAACTCTTCGTCGATTACCTGTCGCCACTGAAGCGCGACAGGGTCCGCAAGACGCTGGAGAAGGCGCGGCGCAGCAGCGCGGCGTGATTGGCGCTTGCCTGCTTAGAACCTTGTTGTAGAGCGGGCTTCAGCCCGCTGCCCCTGTCATCCCGGGCGAAGCTGAGGGATTTGCTGTCGGGAATCCCGATAGACTCCTCGTCAGCCGTCATTCCGCGAACGCGGGAACCCAGCGACCTTGGTGCCCACATCAAGTAAAGACACTGGGTCCCTGCGTTCGCTGTGGTGACGAAACCTTGAAGCTCGGCGATTTCTGGAGGTAATGATGAGTCGCAAACTTTCAATCCTCGGGATTGCACTCACGGCAGCCTATTTTTTATTGCTCTATTTTGCTTTCCAGGGCCGAGCTATAGAAATATTGCTAATGGCACCAAATGAAATCGGCGATTTGCTTGCTGGCGCCTTTGGTCCATTGGCAATTCTTTGGTTGATTCTTGGATTTTTTCAGCAAGGCATCGAACTGCGCCAAAACACTGATGCCCTAAAACTGCAGGAAGAAGCGCTTAGAGCTCAAGTGTCGGAATTAAACGCTTCTGTTGAGCAACAACGTCAACTTGTGGAAATATCAAGAAAGCAAATGGAAGCCGAGTTAGAAACAATCCGCATTGATCGTGAAAGACAGCGAAAAGCAGCTCAACCGAAATTCGTTTTTCATGGTTGTGGCGGCTCAAGAAACGGACAAGAATGTACTTACAGCTCCGCCATTAAAAACATGGGGAGCGCCGTGACAAACGTGGCTTTTCAGCTTCAACCAGAATTAAAATATCAATCTATAATTTTTGTTCACTCCTGGGACTCAGGTGAGCAGAGAAGATTCGAATGGCGTTACCACACCGAGCTAGCTGAAGAAGTGACCAATTTAAGAATTTCATATATCGATGCAGCAGGAATTCCTGGCGAAAGTAATTTCACACTTGTTCCTGATATGCAATCAGATTGGCGAAGTGTTTCTTTTACTGAGAATTGCTGAGTATTTGGGCACAATCATTTTGGAGTAGTTCGCTCGCATGTCCCTCCGCATCATCTTCGCCGGCACCCCAACCTTCGCCATCCCCTGCCTGCGCGCCGCCGCGCGGCACCACGAAGTCGTGGCGGTCTACACCCAGCCGGATCGCCCCGCCGGCCGCGGTCGTGCGCTCACGGCATCGCCGGTCAAACTCGAAGCCCTGCAGCGCGGCATCGAAGTGCTGCAGCCGGAAACGCTGAAGAAGCGGGTGTCGCGCGACGCGCTGCGCGCGCTGGAACCGGACCTGATGATCGTGGTCGCCTACGGCCTGATCCTGCCGCAGAGCATTCTCGATATCCCGAAATACGGCTGCTGGAACGTGCATGCCTCGATGCTGCCGCGCTGGCGCGGCGCGGCGCCGATCCAGCGCGCGATCGAGGCCGGCGACACCGAGACCGGCGTGTGCCTGATGCAGATGGAGAAGGGTCTCGACACCGGCCCGGTGCTGCTGTCGCAGCCGCTGGCCATCGGCGAACACGACACCGGCGGCCAACTGCACGACAAGTTGTCCGAACTCGGCGCGCAGGTATTGAGCGACGGCCTGGGTCTGCTGCGCGCCGGTATCGTTCCGGTGGCGCGACCGCAGCCGGAAGACGGCGCGACCTATGCGCACAAACTCGACAAGCATGAAGCGAAACTCGACTGGTCGCAGCCGGCGACGGCGCTGGCGAACAAGGTCCGCGCCTTCAATCCGTGGCCGGTGGCCGAAGCCGAACTGGCCGGCGAGCGCGTGCGCATCCACGGCGCGGTGGCGCTGGCGGTCGCGCACGGAACAACGCCGGGTACGGTGTTGGCCGCGGGCCGCGAGGGCATCGATATCGCCTGCGGCGACGGCGCGCTGCGCATCCGTGCGCTGCAGCGCGCGGGCGGCAAGACGATCACCGCGGCGGATTATCTCAATGCGCGGCGGGATCTGGGCGGATTCTCCGCATGAACACGATCAGCGAATACGACGTGGTGCGGGTGGCGTCGCTTGAGGGGATGCTGTGCGATCCGGAAGACATATTGGAACGCGCGCCGCGGGTCGGTGATACCGCCACCGTCGTGATGCTGTTGACCGCAGCGAATGGCGCCGACGGATATCTGCTGGAGTGCGTCGCGCCGGGCGGCTACACGCGCTGGCTGGCCATCTTCCCGCGCGAATCGCTCGAACGCCTTGAGACGACGCCATGAACGCGACGACCCACGGCACCGCCTCCCGCCTCGCCGCCGCGCGGGTGCTCGACGCTGTTTTGCATCGCGGCCGTTCGCTGAAGGGCGAATTCGGGACCGAGCTGCCGAACATCGCCGACCCGCGCGACCGCGCACTGGTGGAAGCGATCTGCTTCGCGGCGCTGCGCAACCGCGCGCGCTACGCCGCGGCGCTGACCGCCTGGGTGCCGAAACCGCTGGGCCGCGGCGACGAACCGCTGCGCGCGCTGCTGTACGTCGGCTTCGCACAGCTCGATGCGCTGAAACTGCCGGCGCACGCCGCGGTGGACGCGACGGTGGAAGCCGTCCGCGCGCTGGGCCGGGCGCATCAGGCCGGCATGGTCAATGCGCTGCTGCGCCGGGCGCAGCGCGAGGGGTTTCCGCCCGCCGATCCGGCCCAGGTCTGGCCGGACTGGCTGCTGGCTGAAGTCCGCCGCGACTGGCCGGAACACGCCGACGCGATCCTCGCCGCCAGCGCTGCGCCCGCGCCGCTGTGGCTGCGGGTGAATCGTCTCAACACGACCCGCGACGCGTACCTGCTGCGATTGCAGGCGGCCGGCATCGCCGCAACCGTCCACGACGCGCTGCCCGATGCGCTGCGGATCGAGGATTCGCTGGCGGTGACCGATCTGCCGGGTTTCGAGGACGGCGTGGCCTCGGTGCAGGACGGCTCCGCGCAGGCGGTGGCCGATGCGCTGGCGCCGACTTCCGGCAGCCCGGCTTCTGGACAGCGCGTGCTTGATGCCTGCGTCGCCCCCGGCGGCAAGGCGGCGCATCTGCTGGAGCGCGACCCGGGCCTGCGTCTGCTGGCGCTTGATATCGATTCGCGCCGGCTGCGGCGTACGGCCGATACGCTGCGGCGGGTCGGCGTCGACGCGGCGGTCGAACTGAAGGCCGCCGACGCCGCCGAGCCCGCGGCCTGGTGGGACGGCGTGCCGTTCGACGCGGCGCTGATCGATGCGCCCTGCTCGGCCACCGGCATCGTCCGCCGGCAGCCGGACATCCTGCTGCATCGCCGGCCCGGCGATATCGATGCACTGGTCGTCACCCAGGCGCGGCTGCTGGACGCGGTGTGGACCACGCTCGCGCCGGGCGGCGTGCTGGTGTACGCGACCTGTTCGATCCTGCGGCGCGAGAATGCCGGCCAGATCGACGCATTTCTGGCGCGCACGCCGGATGCATCCGCCGAGCCGCTGGATGAAAGCTTCGGCCACGCCGCCGGCGCCGGCCGTCAGCGCCTGCCGGGCGAGGACGGCATGGACGGGTTCTTTTACGCGCGGTTGCGGAAGGTTGCACCGGTTTAAATCCGCCCGTCGCCGCTGCGCGCCGCCGACCCTCTTTTTCAAAGGGGGCAAACGCCCAGCCGCAACTCGACCGCATATCTTTTCGGACAATGCGATATCCCAAAGTCTGAACGATTGCCCCTTTGAAAACGGGGCGAAGCGACGCGCTTGCGAGGCATCGGCTCGCGCGCCAATGAGCGCCTGAGCGCCGTGCGCGCGGGCCGGAACGGGCGATCGCACAGCGAGCAACGGCGGATTCGCTCGCACCGTTATCATGCCCCCATGCTGAAAACCCGCGAATCGAGAGACTTCTGGCTGCTGGCCATCGTCGCCCTGCTGGTGCTGGGCGCCGGACTGGGTCTGCGCGACCCGTGGCCCACGGACGAACCCCGCTTCGCCTTGGTCGCCAAGCAGATGGTCGACAGCGGAGAGTGGCTGTTCCCGCACCGCGGCACCGAGTTGTACTCCGACAAGCCGCCGATGCTGATGTGGCTGGAAGCCGCGTTCTACACGGTGTTCCGCGACTGGCGCATCGCGTTCCTGATGCCGTCGCTGCTGGCCGCGCTGGGTACGCTGTGGTGCGTGTACGACCTGGGCCGCCGGCTGTGGACGCGCAAGGTCGGCCTGTACGCGGCATGGGCGCTGCTGTTCACGCTGCAATTCACCTATCAGTCGAAGCGCGCGCAGATCGATCCGCTGGTGGTGTTCTTCATCACCCTGGCCAATTACGGGCTGCTGCGGCATCTGCTGCTGGGGCCGAACTGGAAACTATGGGCCCTGGGCGGGTTCGCCGCCGGTCTGGGCACCATCACCAAGGGCGTCGGCGTGTTGGCGCTGCTGATGATCGTGCCGGCGGCGATCGCTTCGCTGATGCAGTGGCCGCGGGTGCGCCTGCATGCGCGCGACCCGCGCTTCTGGCTCGCGCCGCTGGCCTTCGTCGTCGCGGTGTGCCTGTGGCTGGTGCCGATGGCGATCAGCGCCCTGAACCATCCCGATCCGGCCTACCGCGCCTATCTGGACGACATCCTGTTCCGCCAGACCGCCGGGCGCTACAGCAAGTCCTGGGATCACCATCAGCCGGTCTGGTACCACTTCGGCGTGGTGCTGACCCTCTGGCTGCCGACCATGTTCGCGCTGATCTGGGCGTTTCCCGCGTGGCTGCGGCGGCTGCGGCGGCGGGATGCGCGTTACCTGCTGCCATTGGCGTGGTGGGCGATGATCCTGGTGTTCTTCTCGATTCCCGACGGCAAGCGCGATGTCTACATCATGCCGGCGCTGCCGATGGTCTGCCTGGCGCTGGCGCCGTTGTTGCCGGGGATCGTGCGCAGATTGTGGGCACGGCGGATCGCATTCGGATTCGTGTTCGGCCTGGGGTCGCTGCTGCTGTCGGCCGGGTTGGCGATGTGGTTCGGCGAACCGCGTTTCGAGGCGCGGCTGGTCGAAAACCGCGGCTTCACCGACGGCGGACGCGCCTTGAATCTGCTGGTACTGGCGTTGGGCGCCTGGCTGATCGCTTCCGCGCTGTGGCATCGCATCGCCCAGGGCGTGAAGGGCGTGCTCTGGGGTCTGGGCGGCGCATGGGTGCTGTACAGCCTCATCGCCTATCCGATGCTCAACGCTTCGGGCTCGGCCCGCGGGCTGATGGAAGCGGTCGGCCGCCGGCTGCAGCCCGAAGCGGAACTGGGTCTGGTGGCTTGGAAAGTACAGAACCTGCTGATGGCGGATCGCCCGGCGGCGACCTTCGGCTGGGATACGCCCTGGTCCGAGCAGCTCACGCAGGCCATGCGCTGGCAGGCCGATGCGCCCGACCGACGCTGGCTGCTGATCCAGGAGCGGGCGCTGTCGCAGTGCATCGACAGGACCAAAGCGGAATTCGCCGGCTTGTCCAACCGCCGCCGCTGGTGGCTGGTGCCCGCGCAGGCCGCCGATCCCGATTGCGTGCCGCAGGGCGTGCAATCGCAGAACGAGGCCGACCGCATCGATGGTCATTGACGACATCGCAACCGCCATTTCTTCATCCTTACGGCACTCCCATGCTGAAAACCCGCGAATCTAGAGAATTCTGGCTGCTGGCCATCGTCGCCCTGCTGGTGCTGGGCGCCGGACTGGGCCTGCGCGACCCGTGGCCGTCGGACGAACCGCGCTTCACGCTGGTCGCCAAACAGATGATCGAGAGCGGCGACTGGCTGTTCCCGCATCGCGGCACCGAGTTGTACTCCGACAAGCCGCCGATGCTGATGTGGCTGGAAGCGGCGTTCTACACCGTGTTCCGCGACTGGCGCATCGCGTTCCTGCTGCCGTCGCTGTTCGCCGCGCTGGGCACGCTGTGGTGCGTGTACGACCTGGGCCGCCGGCTGTGGACGCGCAGGGTCGGGCTGTACGCGGCGTGGGCGCTGCTGTTCGCGCTGCAGTTCACCTATCAGTCGAAGAAGGCGCAGATCGACCCGCTGGTGACGTTCTTCATCACCCTGGCCAATTACGGGCTGCTGCGGCATCTGCTGCTGGGGCCGAACTGGAAGCTGTGGACGCTGGGCTGGTTCGCGGCCGGGCTGGGCACCATCACCAAGGGCGTCGGCGGCCTGGCGCTGCTGATGATCCTGCCCGCCGTGGTCGCCTCGTTCATGCAGTGGCCGCGGGTCCGGGTGCATGCGCGGGACCTGCCCGATCGGGATGCCGTCGATAAGACGGCATCCCGAAATACATGGATGTTTTGGCTCGGGCCGCTGGCGTTCGTATTCGCCGCCGCGCTGTGGCTGGTGCCGATGGTGGTCACCGCGCTGAGCCAGGACAACCCGGAATACAAGGCGTATCTCAACGATATCCTGTTCCGGCAGACCGCCGGCCGCTATGCGAAGTCGTGGGATCACGCGCAGCCGCCGTGGTACCACCTGACGGTGATGGCCACGGCCTGGCTGCCGACCGCGTTCGCGCTGATCTGGGCGTTTCCCGCATGGCGCACCCGCCTGCGCCGCCGCGACGCGCGCTATCTGCTGCCGCTGGCGTGGTGGCTGCTGATCGTGGTGTTCTTCTCGATCCCCAGCGGCAAGCGCGACGTGTACATCCTGCCGGCGCTGCCGATGATGTGCCTGGCGCTGGGCCCGCTGCTCCCGGGCATCGTCCGCAAGCTTTGGGCGAAGCGGATCGCGTTCGGATTCTCGGCTGTGCTCGGCGCGCTGTTGCTCGGCGCTGGGCTGGCGATGTGGCTCGGCGAGCCGAAGTTCGAAACGAAGCTGATTGCAGATCGCGGCTTCACCGACGGCGGCCACGCGTTGTTCGGGCTGCTGATGGCGATGGGCGCGTGGGTGCTGGCCAGTGCAAGCTGGCATCGCGTGCGCAATGGCGTGGTCGGGCTGCTGTGGGCGATGGGCGGCCTCTGGGTGCTGTACGGCGTGGTCTCGTACCCGCTGCTCAATGCGTCCAGTTCCGCGCGCGGGCTGATGGAAACGGTGGGTGCGCGGATCGGCCCCGATGCCGAACTGGGGCTGGTCGCGTGGAAAGAGCAGAACCTGCTGATGGCCGACCGTCCCGCGGCGACCTTCGGTTTCAAGACGACGTGGCCCGATCAGCTGTCCAAGGGCATGCGCTGGCAGGCCGAAGCGCCGCAGCGACGTTACCTGCTGGTGCAGGAGCCCGCGCTGTCGCAGTGCGTCGACAAGGCGAAGGCAACGTTCGCCGGCGTGTCGAACCGCCGCCGCTGGTGGCTGGTGCCGGCCGCTGCCGCCAACGCGGCCTGCGCGCCGCAGGGCATCGAGACGCAGAACGAGGCCGACGGCCAGGACGATTGAAGCCGGAGGCTTTTGTGGGAGCGACGCAAGTCGCGACGGGCAGAAGAAAGCCTTGACCAGCCATGCGGCTGTTGAAAACCCGTAAGCCAGTCGCGACTTGCGTCGCTCCCACAAAGGTTCAGGCGCTTTCAGCCGTCCAAGGCTTCCCAGCGCGCGAAGGCCTGCTCCAGCGCCGCATGCGCCGCCGCGATCTCGGCGTTATGCGCGTTCACCGCGGCGTGATCGCGCTGGTAGAACGCGGGCTCGTGCATCGCCGCGGTCAGGGTCGCGATCCTGGTTTCCAGATCCTCGATCGTCAGCGGCAGCAGTTCGAGTTCGCGCTGGTCCTTGTAGCTGAGCTTGCGCTTGGGCGCCGCCGGCGTTGCAGCGATGACGGCAGGCGGCGCGACCGCCTTGGGCGCCGCCGCGGCGGTGGCGCGCGCCGATTCGCCGCGGGTAGGACGCTGACGCAGCCAGTCGCTGTAGCCGCCGACGTAATCGCCGACGCGGCCGTCGCCTTCCATCACCAGCGTCGACGTCACCACGCTGTCGAGGAAATCGCGATCGTGGCTGACCAGCAGCAGCGTGCCGGGATATTCGCCCAGCAGTTCTTCCAGCAGCTCCAGCGTTTCCACGTCCAGGTCGTTGGTCGGTTCGTCCATCACCAGCAGGTTGGACGGCTGCGCGAACAGTTTCGCCAGCAGCAGGCGGTTGCGCTCGCCGCCGGAGAGGCGGGTGATCGGCGCGCGCGCGCGTTCGGGCGTGAACAGGAAATCCTGCAGATAGCCGATGGCGTGCTTCTGCTTGCCGTTGATCTCGACGAAATCCTTGCCCTCGGAGACGTTCTCCAGCGCGTTCCAGTCTTCGCGCAGGGTGGCGCGGTACTGGTCGAAATACGCGACCTGCAGCTGGGTGCCGACCTTGATCTCGCCGGACTGCGGCTGCAGGTCGCCCAGCAGCAGCTTCAGCAGCGTGGTCTTGCCGCTGCCGTTCGCGCCGATCAGGCCGATGCGGTCGCCACGCAGAATGGTGGTGGAGACATTCTTCAGCAGCACGCGCTCGCCGAACGCGAACGACACGTCCTTCGCCTCGATGACCTTCTTGCCCGATGCCCCGGCCTGCGCGGTTTCCATGCGTACGTTGCCGGACAGATCGCGGCGCTGCGCGCGCTCGTCGCGCATCGCCTTCAGGCGCCGTACGCGGCCTTCGTCGCGGGTGCGACGGGCCTTGATGCCCTGCCGGATCCAGATCTCCTCCTGCGCCAGCATCTTGTCGAAACGGGCATTCTCCTGCGTTTCGGCGTTGAGCCGTTCTTCCTTGCGGCGCAGGTAGTTGTCCCAGTCGCCGGGCCAGCTGGTCAGCTGGCCACGGTCGATCTCGATGATCCGGGTCGCCAGCGCACGCAGGAAGCGGCGGTCATGGGTGACGAAGATCAGCGCGCCCTGCCACGCTTTGAGAAAGCCTTCGAGCCAGTCGATCGCGGCGATGTCGAGATGGTTGGTGGGTTCGTCCAGCAGCAGCAGATCCGGCGCCGACACCAGCGCGCGCGCCAGCAGCACGCGGCGCTTCATGCCGCCGGACAGCCGGGTGAAATCGGCGTCGCCGTCCAGGTCGAGTTTGGTCAGGGTTTCGGTGACGCGCTGGTCCAGCGACCAGCCGTTGGCGTCCTCGATCTTCGCCTGCACCGCGGACAGCGCGTCGGTGTCGATCTCGTCGGCGTGGATCAGATGGTGGTAGTCGGCGAGGAACTTGCCCATCTCGCCCAGACCTTCGGCGACCACGTCGAACACGCTGCCGGCGGCGCCGGCCGGCACTTCCTGCTCCAGTCGGGCGATGCGCACGCCGCCTTCGATGCGGATCTCGCCGTCGTCGGGTTTGTGTTCGCCCGCCAGCAGGCGCAGCAGCGTGGATTTGCCGGCGCCGTTGCGACCGATCAGGGCGATGCGTTCGCCGGGTTCGATCGCGAGATCGACGCCGTCGAGCAACAGGGGACCGCCGACGCCGAAATCGACGCCATTCAAAGTAAGGATAGGCATGGCGGCAGTTTAGCAGGCCGCAGAAACCGGCCCATTGAGTCGACGTCTATCGAGTCGACGGCTATGCCGCCGCAGTCGCGACCGCGGGCAGCAATGCGGCGTAAGCGTCTTCGGTGGCGGCGATGAAGCGATCCAGGCCGAATTCGCGCTCGGCCTTGCGCCGCGCGGCGTCGCCCATCGTCCGCAGCCGTTCGGGATGATCGAGCATCCCGGCCACGGCGACCGCGATCGCCACGCGGTCGCGCACCGGCACCCGCCAGCCGTCGACGCCGTCGTCGATGTTTTCGGGCAGGCCGGCGTAATCGCTGACCAGCACCGGCTTGGCCATCGCCATCGTCTCGCGGCAGGCGAAGGAAATGGTTTCCACCGCATACGACAGCACGAAGCCGACGTCGATCGCCGCGACCATCGGGCGCACGTCCGACAACAGGCCGGCGAAATGCACCTGCCCCGCCAGTCCCAGCGCTTCGATGCGCTGCGTCTGTTCCGGCAGCGGCGGCTGGCCGCACAGCAGCACGTCCACCCGCGCACGCTGCGCCGCGGGCAGCGTGGCCACCGCTTCGATCAGATCCATCCAGCCCTTGTGCTCGGCGGTGCCGGCATTGCTGCCCAGCAGCAGTCGGCCTTCGCCGCTCCAGCGTTCGCGGATGGCCTGCACGGCCTCGTCGGACCAGGGCAGATAGTGGCGGACGTCGATGCCGTTGTGCACCGTGCGCAGCTGGCAGCGCGCATACGGTCCGGTTTCCAGCATGCGCCTGGTGGCATCGCAGACCGCGATCACCAGATCGGTGCGCCGCGCGCGCCAGCGATGGGTCACACCCTGCGCGGGTTTCGAGTTGTGCTTGGTGAGCACGATCTTCGGTTTGTGCGCCAGACCGGCGCAGGCCGACAGCACCATGCGGTGATCGGTGGAGCCGTTGACGTGGACGATGTCGAACGCATGCGTTCGCAGATAATCGCGCAGCTGCCGGCGCGCGCGCATCGCCGCCGCGAGCTGGGCGATCGCGTTCGGAAACGGCTGCGCCACGGTACGCACGCCGTCCAGCGCTGAGGCTTCGCGAAACAGCCGACTGGTCGCCGGCACCGCCATATGCACGTCGTGCGCGACCGCAAGCCCACGCGCCAGCGCCAGCAGATAGGTGGTGTGGCCGCCGCCGTCGCCTTCGTGGAAATTGGTGAACAGAATCTTCATGATCCGGCGGTCAACGCGCGCGCTTGCGGCCGCCGAGGATGCTCAACGCCCGTTCCACTTTTTTCCACAGCGGCGACGGCCCGCGCATGCACAAGCGCATGTAGCGCTTGGTCTCGGCCCAGTCGGGGTTCGGTTTGGTCTTGTATTCGAGTTTGGCCAGTTCGAGGCAGGAATCGTCGATGCCGGCGACCCGCGCATAGTGTCCGATCAGCCCGCGCGAATGCAGGCGGTTGAGGAAATTCGAGGTCGGGCCGCGGTTCGACCACCAGCCGTTGTTGCCGTGGATGCGGTAACCCACGCTGGCCGTGGGCAGGAAATACTTGCGCGCGCCGAACACGCTGGCGCCGTAGACCAGGCAATTGTCGGCGCAGAGTTTCCAGGTGAGATAGAGCTGCGCGGGCAGATCGAGCGAGCGCTGGGCGTAGATTTTCCGCATCGACAGCGCCGAGGTCGGCGCGCCGTACCAGTACGTCAGCGCCCAGGTACTGATCGCGGTGTAGCCCAGATCGATCGCCTCGTCGGCGTAACCGATCCGGCGCTGTTCGTCGCCGAACAGCACGATGTCGGAAAACACGAAACCGACATCCTTGCGGCTGTCGTAGACCTCGCCGATCCTCGCGAGGTAATCCGGTTCCCAGCGGTCGTCGGCATCGAGGAAGCACAGCACATCGGCGTCGGCCGCCGCCACGCCGCGCTGGAACGCCACCAGCTGGCCGCCGTTCTCGCCGCACAGCAGGGTCACCCGCGGGTCGGCACCGTAGCGTTCGCGCAGGACGTCGGGCGAGCCGTCGGTGGAACCGTCGTCGACGATGACGATCTGGTCCGGCGCACGGGTCTGCGCCAGTGCGCTGTCGACCGCTTCGGCGACGAAGGAGCGATAGTTGTAGCTGGTGACGATGACCGCGAACGTGGTGCTCATGCCGCGGGTGCATCCAGGGTCCGGCGGAAGTAGGCGATGGTCTCTTTCAGGCCGTCGTCCAGCGCGACTTTCGGCTGCCAGCCCAGTTCGGACTTGGCCAGCGCGATGTCGGGCTGGCGCTGGCGCGGGTCGTCGGAGGGCAACGGCCGGAACACCAGCTTCGAACGCCCGCCGACCAGCGCCAGCACTTTTTCGGCGAGTTCGAGCATGCTGAATTCGCCGGGGTTGCCGATGTTGATCGGGCCGGTGAAACCGTGCGGGGTGGCCATCATCCGCACGAAGCCTTCGATCAGGTCGTCGACATAGCAGAAGCTGCGGGTCTGGCTGCCGTCGCCGTAGATGGTGATGTCTTCGCCGCGCAGCGCCTGGACGATGAAGTTGCTCACCACCCGGCCGTCGTTGGGATGCATGCGCGGGCCGTAGGTGTTGAAGATGCGGACGACCTTGATGTCGAGGTCGTGCTGGCGGTGATAGTCGAAGAACAGGGTTTCGGCGCAGCGTTTGCCCTCGTCGTAGCAACTGCGGATGCCGATGGGGTTCACCCGGCCCCAGTAGCCTTCGGGCTGCGGATGCACTTCCGGATCGCCATAGACCTCGCTGGTGGAGGCCTGCAGGATCCGCGCCTTCAGCCGCTTGGCCAGGCCGAGCATGTTGATCGCGCCGTGTACGCTGGTCTTGGTGGTCTGCACCGGGTCGTGCTGGTAGTGCACCGGCGAGGCCGGGCAGGCGAGGTTGTAGATCTGGTCGACCTCGACGTACAGCGGGAACGTCACGTCGTGACGCATCAGCTCGAAATACGGATGGTCCAGGCGGTGGGCGATGTTGCGCTTGCTGCCGGTGAAGTAGTTGTCGACGCAAAGCAGGTCGTGCCCGTCATCGAGCAGGCGGTCGCACAGGTGCGATCCCAGGAAACCGGCGCCGCCGGTCACGAGAATACGGGCCATCAGGGGAAAGCCTTTCGATAGGACGCGGCCGCGGACGATCTCCGCACGGGCGCGCCGGGATGACGGGGAAAAAGACGGCGGAACCGGCGGCTATTCTCGGCGATACCCCCCGGCAAGAACAGCGCGGAGGCGGTTTGGCCAGTGCCAAAGTGGGATGGGCGTCTTGGGTCGGCGTCTGCATTCAGCCTGGGGAAAGGTCCGCGTCGGCACCCCGGTCCGGGTTGCGTCGAGCCGGGTCGTGCGGGATCGGGTGGGCGAGCCGGTTTACCCACCGCACCCGCCCGCAGTACGCTTGTCGCCCGATTACTCGAAACTGCGGAGCGCACCATGTCCAAAGGCCTTGACCAGAAGAAGCAGGACAAGAAAAAACCAGAGAAGACCCTGAAAGAGAAGCGCGCGGAAAAGAAGGAAAAGAAGGGCAAGTAAGCGCCGGCCCGCAGGGTCTCCGCTTCCCGACCATGATCCCCGCCAAGGCGGGGATCATGGTTCGATCTCCGGTTTCGCGGCTTACGAGCTGCAGGACAGCATCGAACAACCGGCGCGGTCGCGCGCCCAGTCGGGGCGTTTTGCGGCGTAACGTTCGTTACCCGGCTGGTCGTCGTACGGCCGGCGCATCGCTTCCAGCAGTTCGGCGATGCCTTCGGTGTCCCCGGCCTCGGCGCGATCGATGACTTCCTGCGCCAGATAGTTGCGCAGCACGTATTTCGGATTCGCCAATCGCATCCGTTCGCGGCGGTCCGCCGCCGGCAGATCGTCCTCGCGCAGGCGGGCCGCATAGCGCCGCAGCCAGTCGTCGAACTGCGCGCAGTGCGCCTCGCGCTTCGCCGGGTCGTAAAAACTCTCCTCCAGCGGCTCCAGGTCTGGCGCGTCGACATCCACGTCCATCAGCGCGCGGAACCACAGGGTCATATCGACCTCGGCGTCCTGCATCAATGCATGCAGATCCCGGATCAGCACGACATCGTCGTCGCGACATTCGGCCAGGCCGAGTTTGCGCGCGGTGTTGTCGCGATCGGCGAGGGTGTGCGCGGCGCCGAAGGCATCGATGCCCGCCTGCAGCGCCTCGCCGCCCGCGAACAGCGGCGAGATCGCCTGCGCGAGGCGCACCAGGTTCCAGCGCGCCACCGCCGGCTGCCAGCCGAAGCGGTAGCGGCGGCCGCCGGCGTCGGTGGTGTTCGGCGTCCACTCCGGGTCGTAGGCGTCGATCCAGCCGTAGGGACCGTAGTCGATGGTCAGCCCGAGGATCGACAGGTTGTCGGTATTCATCACCCCGTGGACGAAGCCGACCCGCATCCATTCCGCCACCAGCCGCGCGGTCCGCGTGCAGATGTCGGCGAACCAGTCGGCGTACAGCGCTTCGCCGCCGCCGGCGAGATGCGGGAAATCGCGACGGATCGCGAAATCCGTCAGCTGTCGCAGCAGGTCGTTGTCCCCGCGCGACGACGGCAGCTCGAAATGGCCGAAGCGCAGGAACGACGGCGCGACCCGGCAGACCACGGCGCCGGGTTCGGGCTTCGGATGGCCGTCATAAAACATGTCGCGGACCACGTCCTCGCCGGTCGCGACCAGCGACAGCGCGCGCGTGGTCGGCACGCCGAGGTGATGCATGGCCTCGCTGCACAGGAATTCGCGGATCGACGAACGCAGCACCGCACGGCCGTCGGCGCTGCGCGAATACGGCGTCGGGCCGGCGCCCTTCAGCTGCAGTTCCCAGCGTTCGCCGGCCGCATTGACGGTTTCGCCGAGACTGATCGCGCGTCCGTCGCCGAGCTGCCCGGCCCAGTGGCCGAACTGGTGGCCGCCGTAGTTGGTCGCGAACGGGTCCATGCCCGGCAGCAGCGCATTCCCGCTGAACACTTGGGCGAACGTTTGCGATGCGACCTCAGCCTCGCTCAGGCCCAGGGTGTCGGCCATCTCGCGCGAGACCGCCAGCGTGCGCGGCGCCACCACAGGCGTGGGCGCCATGCGCGACCACACCGCACCGCGCACTTCGCGGCGGCGCGCGCCGGTTTCGGGGTCGCCGGGCAGTTCGGCGAGGAAGGTGTTGTCGAATCGGAGCGTGTCGAAGAGGGGCATGTCTGGCGGTCGAGGCGATCATCTGAGCATGCATGATGGCATTGCCAGGGCCGAACCCTGTTTCCAAACATCGCGCTCGCGTTGCCGTCAAGCCGCTGCCGTTGTCATTCGCCGTCGCCCCCTTCGACGAAGGGGGCGACGCTCGCGCAGCGATCGGCGGGGGGATTTGCTTTTGCCTGAAGGGTCGAAAGAACGCACCGTTTTCACAACGCTGCCGGCCCAATCCCCCGTCGCCTGCTTCGCAGTCGCCCGTTCCGGCCGTCGCGCACAGCGCTCGCGCGCTCATCGGCGCGCGAGGCGATGCCTCGCAAACGAGGCGTTTCGCCCGTTCTGGCCCCTTCTTGCGCAGGAGAAAAACAGTCCGGATGCGATGTCCAGACTTTCACTCCACCCGCTGCCCGCGTTCCAACAGCCACAGCATGATCGTCTTCTGGCGCACGTAATTGGCGCGTACGTAGGCGTAGACCAGCCCATGCCAGCCGTCGAGAAACCCCAGCCGGAATACATAGCCGCGCCAGAACCGCCACGCCGGCGAGACGATCAGCTTGCCCAGCGACGCGCGTTTGCCGCGCGAGAATTCGTATTCGGCCATCATCCGCGCGTAGCGTTCGGTCTTCTGCAACTGCTGCATCAGCGAGCGGTACGGAAAGTGGATCAGATCGCCGGACAGCGCGCGCACCGCGCCGTCGACGCTGGCGGCCTCGTGGATCTCGCGGTCGCCGCGCCAGCCGCCGCGACGGCGGTCGAACAAGCGCAGTACGCGATCGGGATAGGCGTTGCCGCGGCGCAGGAACTTGCCGAAATACTCGCTCAGCCGCGCGAAGCGATAGCCGGCAGCGTCGCCGAAACCGGCGTCGCGGGCGGCGAGGATCGAGGCCTTCAGTTCGGGGCTCACGCGCTCATCGGCGTCGAGGCACAGCACCCAATCGTGCGCGGCCTGGTCGACCGCGAACTGCTTCTGGCTGCGGAAACCGTCGAACGGCCGCACCAGCACCCGCGCGCCGGCCGCTTCTGCAATGGCGCGGGTATCGTCGGTCGAGCCGGAGTCCACCACCACGATCTCCGCGCAGAACGCCAGCGAGGCGAGGCAGTCGCCGATGCGGTCGGCCTCGTTGAACGTGATAATGCAGCCTGTGATCGGCGGTGCCTTGGGCGGAGACGTATTGATGGCGGAATACCTATTGTTCGCGACCGAGCGTTATGCGCTGCCCATCCTGCAACCGTTGGCGGACGCGCTGCAAGCATCGGGACACGGGGTGTCCGCCTGGCTGGTCGACGGCGCCGCGGGCGCGCGGCTGCCGGCGCCGGTGCGCAGCGTGGGCCTGCGCGAAGCGGTGGCGCTGCGGCCGCGAGTAGTGTTCTCGGCCGCCAACTGGGTGCCGACCTTCCTCAGCGGCCCGAAAGTGCAGCTGTTCCACGGCTTCAACGTGGAGAAGCGCGACGCCGCCCGCGGCCATTTCCGGGTGCGCGGGCTGTTCGATCTGTACTGCACGCAAGGGCCGGCGACGACCGCGCCGTTCCGCGCGCTGGCCGCCGAACATCCCCACTTTGCTGTAGTCGAAACCGGCTGGCCGAAGCTCGATCCGCTGTTCCGCGACGACGGCGGCGCGTCCGCCGCGCTGCGCGGGCCTGCGGGCCGGCGGCCGACGGTGCTGTTCGCGTCCACCTTCACCGAACGCCTCAGCGCCGCGCCGCATCTGTTCGACGCCATCGCCGCCGAAGTCGCGCGCGGCGACCGTTACTGGCTGCTGACTCTGCATCCGAAATGCGGGCCGGAACTGTTCGAACGCTACCGCAGCCTTGTCGGGCCGAACGCCGCATTCGTCGAAACCGAGCAGCTGATGGCCGCGCAGCGCGCCGCCGACGTGCTGGTGGCGGACACCACGTCGGTGGTGTCGGAATTCGTCGTCCAGCACAAACCGGTGGTGACCTTCCGCAACCGCGCGCCGAAGCCGCACATGCTCGATTTCGACGATCCGCCGAAGCTGTCGGCGATGCTGGAACGGGCGTTCGCGCCCAGCAATGCGCTACGCGCGGCGTTGGCCGATTACGCCGACGCCATCCATCCGTATCGCGACGGTCGCGCATCGGAGCGCGTGATCGCCGCGACCGACGACCTGATCGCCGGCAGGCTGGGAACGCTGCGCGGCAAACCGCTGGGCGGCCGCTTCCGGGCTCTGCAGATCCGCTCGAAGCTGGGGTATTGGGGTCTAGGCTGAGCTTCTGTAGGAGGGCCTTCAGGCCCGAGCTTTTCCTACCGCTACCCCGTCCCCGCACAAAGCTCGGGCCTGAAGGCCCTCCTACAAAATGCGGTCACCAGCGCAGCGTATTGCGCGCGATCTCGCGGGCCAGTCGCGCCTGCAGCGCGCGCGCCTCGGCCTCCGGCAGGAAGTTCAGGCGCAGCGGTTCGGCCAGGGCGTTGCCGCCGGCGGTGTCCAGCAACAGGGTGGCCATCCCCAGCCGGCGCTCCAGCGGCGACTGTCCGAAACGGATCGCCTGCAGCTTGCCGATTTCGGCGAACCGCCATTCGCGCGTCCACCAGCCGCGGCGGGTGGCGACCATGCGCTCGTCGATCGCGTACCCGGCGTGTGTGGCGTGCCTCCAGGTGATGTAGGCCACCCAGGGCACCCACAGCGCGACGAACACCAGACCCAGCGGGCCGAAGCCTAGCAGCGCGACCGCGCCCAGCAGCGACGCCCACACCATCTGCGGCACGAACAGCCGCGCGAAGGTCCAGCGGTGCAGGCGGTGCCAGGTCTGCGGCGGCCACTGCACCTGCGGCGCGAGGTGGCGGATGAGTTCGTCGCAGCGCTGCGGCGTGGCCACCGGCGCGATCTCGCGCAGCGAACGCGGCTGGCCGTGCGAGCCGTTGTCCAGCACCGCGGTGCCCACTTCCAGCGTGCGCCGCCGGAACAGGCGGTGGAGCATGCCCTCGCGCAGCGTCCACGACTGGATGCGCCGCCGCGGCGTGCTGGTGCGGATGCGGGTCAGCAGGCCGCGTTCCAGGGTCAGGCGGCGGCCGTGCTCCTCCAGCCGGAAGCCGGAATACTGCAGCAGCGCGATCAGCACCGAGAGCGTGCGCAACAGCGTCAGGAACACCAGGATCAGGAACAGCGTCGCCACCACTTCGTGGCCGCGGCCATAGCTGTCGACCATGCCGAACAGCGCCCGCCCCCACGATTCGATCAGGTCCGATGTCATGTCGGCGCCGAACTGGTTCATGGCCAGGTACGCACCGCCGACCACGATCAGGCCGCGGTTGGAGATCAGCCCGACGCGCACCACTTCGGCGGTCGACAGGCTGTGCAGCAGTTCGAACTCGGGGATCGCCGGGGCGGCCGTCGCCGTTGCGGCAGCCGCTTCGACGCGGCCGCGACGGCGCACCAGCGCTTCCAGCGCCAAGGCGTCCTTGAGCTTCAGTACGCGCATTTCCGCTTCCGGCTTGATGCCGCCGGCCGACTCCAGCCGCACCTCGGCCACGCCGAAGATCCGGTGCAGCAGGGTCTGGTGCAGGCCGACGTTGTGGATGCGCGCGAACGGGATCTGGCGCAGGCTGCGTTCCAGCAGGCCGCTGCGGATCTCCAGGCTGTCGACGCCGATGCGGAACCGGTAGGTGTAGTACTGCCAGATCGACACCACGCCGAGGATGCAGATCGCAACCAGCCCCCACAGGTCGTTGCGGTCGCCGCGCCCGAACAGGAACAGGGCGAGGATCGGGAGGATGAACTGTTTGAGCTGCTGGATCAGCACGAACAGCCACGACATCGGATGCAGCCGGCGTTCGGGCTGCGCGTCGATCCCCGGCGCCACCGCAATGTCAGGCGTGGTCATCGTCGTCCTGGCGGTCGATCTGATGGCTGAAATGGTCGCGCAGCCGCTCGGCGTCGGCATCGTCCAGGCCGGAAATGCTGACCGCGCTCAGCCGGGTGCCGGCGGTGTGCAGGACCAGCGAAGCCAGCCGGTGCCCGCGTTCCAGCGGCCCGCGCTTGAGATCCAGATGCTGCACGCGCGAGGTCGGCACCCGGGTTTCCCACTGCCACAGCCGGCCGCGGCGCACTGCGAAGCCGTCCTCGTCCAGCATCCAGAAGGTGTAGCGATAGCGCTTGCCCGCCACCCATACCGCAAACCCGATCGCCACCACCCACAGCGCCGCGATCGCCATCCATCCCCACTCCTGCGCCGCCAGCGTCCTGCGCAACATCAGCGTGGCGAATGCGCACGGCACCACGGCGACCAGCAGCGCGACGTAGAGGAACACGCGGTAGGCGCGCGGCGGCAGCGGCTGCCAGCCGCTCGGGGCGACCCAGACATCCGGCGCGGGTGCCGACGTTTCGCCGGGTGCACCTCCAGGGGCGGCGTCGGCCTGATCGGGCTCGGCGCGGTCCAGCGCCTCGGGAAACGGTTCGGTCATGTCGATATCGGTCGGGGGAAGGGGGGCGGCAGGAGGGTCATTCGCGATCGTGAGGGTCGCGATCAGGGGTCTGGCGATGCTGGGGACCGCGGCCTTCCAGGTCGCGGTAGGGATTGTGATACGGATTCAACGACGGTTGCAGGGTGTAGCGTTTGTACGTCCATTGGTACTGTGCCGGATCGCGCCGCGCGATGCGCTCCACCGCCGCGTTCAAGGCCGAGGTCGCGACCAGCGTATCGCCGGACGCGATGTCTTCGGGCGCCGGTTCGATCCGCAGCGCGAACGCCAGATCGCCGACCCGCTCGCAGTAGGCGAACAGGACGATCGCGCCGCTGCGTTCCGCCAGGCGCGGCAGCAGCGACATGGTGTACGCCGGCACCCCGAAGAACGGCGCGAACTCGCCGTCGCCGCTTTTCGGCTGCTGGTCCGGCAGGATCCCGACCACGCCGCCGTCGCGCAGGCGCTTGAACAGCTGGCGGATCCCCGCGGCCTCGGCGCGGACCTGGGTCACGCGGTCGCCGGCATCGGCGCGGACCCGGCGCAGGAAGGCTTCGCCCAGCGCAGAGTCCGGCGGCCGGTACAGGATCGCCAGCGGCGTACGCGACGCCAGCCATTGATTCAACAGCTCCCAGTTGCCGTAGTGCGGCGCGGCCACGATCACGCCCCTGCCCGAAGCGATGGCCGCATCGAACAGCGCCTCGCCCTGGGTCTCGCGGATCAGCCGCAGATTCTCGGCATGCGGGCGGGTCCACAGGCGCAGGGTTTCCAGCGCCTGCCGCGCCGTGGTCCGCAGGATCTCGCCCTGCAGGCCCTCGCGCTGCCCGGGCAGCAGCTCGGGATAGGCCATTTCGAGATTGCGCCCCGCCACCCGGCTCTCGCGGCCGCCGCGACCCAGCCACAGCCTGGCCATGGCGTCGCCCAGCGCGCGCAGCCACGGCCACGGCAGACGCCCGATGGCGCTGGCGATGAAGTAGAGAATGCGGGCAAAAACATCGGTCATCATCGGGAGTCTACTGGGCCGCCCCTGCGGCAACGCATGGAAAAGGTCATCATCCAAGCGGCTTGCGCCGCGTCCGCGATCCCAGGATGCTCGCGTTCCCGCCTTCGCCCGGCTTTCGCCATGCTCGCCCTGATCCAACGCGTCACCGAAGCCCGGGTCGAAGTCGAGGGCGACACCGTGGGCGCTATCGGCCCCGGACTGCTGGCGCTGATCGGCGTGGAGCCCGGCGACGGCCGCTCGCAACTCACGAAACTCGGCGACCGCCTGCTCCGCTACCGGGTGTTCTCCGATGACGCCGGCAAGATGAATCTCTCCTTGGCCGACACCGGCGGCGGGCTGCTGTTGGTCAGCCAGTTCACCCTCGCCGCGGACACCCGCTCCGGCCTGCGGCCCAGCTTCAGCACCGCCGCCGCGCCCGCGGACGCCGAGCGGGTTTTCGGCGAACTGGTGGACTATTGCCGGCAACAGCATCCGAATGCCGTTGAAACCGGCCGCTTCGGCGCACATATGGTCGTGAGCCTGGTCAACGACGGCCCGGTCACGTTTCTCCTTCGCGCTTGACCGGCTCCAGGGCTGAATACACATCTCCCGGTCTCGCCGACGCCTTGAATCGACGCCCGACACGCACCACATCGCCCGCATCCAACCTCCTTGACCCCGGTCGTGCGTTCTCCCGACCGATGCTTCCGCACCACCCGCGCGCCGGCCCCGCCCACACCGACGCCCAGTCCCCGCCCCGGGGCTGTTATAATTACGGGTTCACTTTCTCACGGTGGCGCCCATGGCCAACGAACGTCAGGCTCCGCAGTCCGACATCAAGCAACTGATCAGCAAGGGCCTGGAGCAGGGCTACCTGACCTATGCCGAGGTCAACGATCACCTGCCCGACGATCTTGTCGATCCCGAGCAGATCGAAGACATCATCGGCATGATCAACGGCATGGGCATCGAGGTCCATGAAGTTGCGCCCGATGTCGATACCCTCCTGCTCGCCGACGGTGCCACCGGCGGCCGCGAAGTCGACGATACCGCCGCCGAAGAGGCCGCGGCCACGCTGACCGCGCTCGATGGCGAAGGCGGCCGCACCACCGACCCCGTGCGCATGTACATGCGCGAGATGGGCACCGTGGAGCTGCTGACCCGCGAAGGCGAAATCGCCATCGCCAAACGCATCGAAGAAGGCCTCACCCAGATGATGCTGGCGCTGGCCAGCTTCCCCTGGTCGGTGCAGTTGCTGCTCGAAGAATACGAACTGCACAAGGGCGGCAAGAAGCGCCTCGCCGACATCGTCGTCGGCTTCAACGATGTCGAGGAACCGGTCGAAGAGATTCCGGTCGCCGAAATCGCCGAAGACGCGCTTGAAGAGGAAGCCGAAGAGGACGAGGACGACGACGCCGCCGAAGAAGCCGGCCCGACCGGTCCCGATCCGGCCGAAGTCGCGCGCCGCATGGAAGCGCTGGCCGAGGGCTACCTCAAGTTCCAGAAGGCCTATGCCAAGCAGGGTCCGGCCAACAAGGCCGTCGCCAAGATGCGCGAGGAAATGGCCGAACTGTTCGTCACCCTCAAGCTGCCGCTGCCGCTGACCGATACCCTGGTCCGCAAGCTGCGCGAAGTGCTGGGTCAGGTGAAGGAGCACGAACGCCGCATCCTCGACCTCTCCACCCGCATCGCGCGCATGCCGCGCAAGGATTTCATCCGCGCGTGGGAAGGCAACCAGACCAACGTGGGCTGGGTCGACGAGATGCTGAAGCGCAAGCAGAAGTGGTCCTCGGGCCTGCGCGACGTCAAGGAACAGGTCATCGCCGAACAGGAAGCCACCATCGCCATCGAACAGGCGCTGTACCTGAATCTCTCCGACATCAAGGAGATCAGCCGCGCGATGGCCTATGGCGAAGCCAAGGCGCGCAAGGCCAAGAAGGAAATGGTCGAAGCCAACCTGCGCCTCGTCATCTCCATCGCCAAGAAGTACACCAACCGCGGCCTGCAGTTCCTCGACCTCATCCAGGAAGGCAACATCGGCCTGATGAAAGCAGTGGACAAGTTTGAGTACCGCCGGGGCTATAAATTCTCGACCTATGCCACCTGGTGGATTCGTCAGGCGATTACCCGCAGCATTGCCGACCAGGCCCGCACTATCCGCATTCCGGTCCACATGATCGAGACCATCAACAAGATGAACCGCCTGTCGCGTCAACACTTGCAGGAGTTTGGCTTCGAGCCCGACGCCAGCGTGCTGGCCGAGAAGATGGAGATTCCTGAAGACAAGATTCGCAAGATCATGAAGATCGCGAAGGAACCCATTTCGATGGAAACACCGATTGGTGACGACGACGATTCGCACCTCGGCGACTTCATTGAGGACAGCGCCAACACCGCACCGTTAGAGGCCGCGATGCAGGCCGGCCTGCGCGATGTGGTCAAAGATATTCTTGACAGCCTGACGCCGCGCGAAGCCAAAGTGCTGCGCATGCGTTTTGGTATCGAGATGAGCACCGACCACACGCTCGAAGAAGTCGGCAAGCAGTTCGACGTGACGCGCGAGCGCATTCGCCAGATCGAAGCCAAGGCGCTTCGCAAGCTCAAGCATCCATCACGCTCGGACAAACTTCGCAGCTTTATCGATACGCTGTAAAGCGCAAGAAACCAGAACCGCCAGTTAAAAAGCGGCCAATTCCCAAACCGGGAATTGGCCGCTTTTTTTATGGCTAGTGTGGTGTTGCATGCTGGACGGCACAAATAAAACTGATGGATTTTTGTTCAGGGCAAGGCGTAAAACGCAGCAATAGTTCCACTATTGCGAGGCTTTACAACGCCGCCCTGGGCAAAAACGAAGTTTCAGCGAGACTAACTTGTACTCAAGTTACGTCGGAGCTAAAAGACGCA
>JANLVT010000035.1:0-38109 GCA_031364125.1 Lysobacterales bacterium
AGTTCGCACGTCCGGCACATGTCCGGACGTGCTCACGGCGAATCAATCGCTTACGCGCTTGCTTCGCCGGCGCAGCCATCCATGGCTGCGTTAACAGGCCACTGAAAACCTGCTGCCGCAGGTATTTCAGCAGCCTGCCAATGCCAGCCAGTTAACGCGAATTGTTTGTCTCATGCGGCTGTTTTCTCGTTCTCCCGCGTGCGGGGGAAGGCTGGGTGGAGGGCGTTGTGCGCTGTTATGTTGCGTGCCCCCACCTCAATCCTCGCCCGCACGCGGGGGAGAAGACCAAATCACAGCGCCGCCAAACATACGCAGCAGCGTTAACTGACTGCCATCAGCGAATACCCGGGATTGACATCGAATCCGTGACCAGACTTCATGTCAATCCACATCGGGTGTGATAAGCGCCACACTGACTGGATCAACCTGCGTTGCGCGCACCGGCACAATCATCGACCACGCCATCAGTCCATGCTGAACCGTGATGCCCAATAATCATTCGATTATTGCTGGCCGTCAGACGCCTCCGCTATGCTTCACCGGCCGCGGCGACCCGGGAATCGGCTTTCAACGCCAGCGGAGTGTGTGCCAGAGGAAGACTGGAATCGCCCGTAGATGTGCGATTGATTCATCACCCCCACCAAGGAAGATCATGCAACATCACATGACCGCTCTTATCGGAGGCGCGCTTTCGCTTCTCCTGATCATGCCGTTCGCATCACAGGCCCAGCAGCGCGAAGACACCAGCGACGGCTGGGGCGTGGGCCTGGGTGTCGCCGCGCGCAGCACCTTGTATGCAGGCGAAAGCAAGCGTGTGCAACCTTTCCCCTATATCAGATACGAAGGCGAACGGTTCTTCGTGGAAGGTCCCAAGGTCGGCTACAAGATCGTCGACGACGAGATGTTCACGCTGAGCGGATTCGTCGCTGTGCGCGGCGATGGCGTGGACGTCGAGGACATGGGCGCGAATGAGCTTGCCCAGAACGGCATCAACCGCAACCTGCTGGACGACAGGAAATACGCCGCGGACGCGGGCTTGTCCGCATCGTTCCGCACCGAAGCCGTCGGCGAATTCGAACTCGATGTCCGCGGCGATATCACCAGCACCAGTGACGGGTATCAAGCCTCGCTGGACTACCGGTACCCCTTCCAGGTCGGCTCGGTCACGTTGATCCCGGGTGTCGGCGCGACTGCGATGTCCAAAGACCTCGCAAACTACTACTACGGCACGTTGCCGAAGGAAGTCGCGCGTGGCGTGGTCGATTACAAACCCGGACAGGTGACAGTTCCCCACTTCAGCATCTCCACTGTGGTGCCGATCGGCTCGAAGTGGATCGGTATGGGAGGCGTCAACGTCGACGTGTTACCGGATGAAGTCGCCGATAGTCCGTTGATCGAAAAGGACGCGGACGCTGTAGGCACCTTTTTCTTCGCCATTATTCGTCAATTCTGAATGCCTGCATCGGAGCAGGATCGGAACAGGTCGTTTACCGCCAACGCCGCCGAATCTGCATTTCGGCGGCGTTTTCCGTGAGCCGCGCGACGCATCGTTGATCCGGCATCGCGGCTGAGGCCGCTCTTGCCATGCCTCAACGTTCCGGCAGCGGGATGAACTCGGTTTCGCCCGGAACATGGCCGAAGCGGTCGAGCAGCCAATCCTGTTTCGCCTGTTCGATGCGGTCCTTCGACGACGAGACGAAGTTCCACCACAGGTGGCGCGGGCCGTCGAGCGGTTCGCCGCCGAGCAGCATGGCTTTCAGCGCGGTTTTCGCGCGCAGGCGATGATGCACGCCATCGTCGAGCACGATCAGGTGCATCGCCGGGATATCGACGCCGTCCAGCTGCGCCTCGCCTTCCAGCACATACAGCGCACGTTCGCGATGGCCGGCGTCGAGTTCGATTTCGGCATCCGCTTCGAGATCGATCGCGACATACAGCGTGTCCGCGAACACGCGCACCGGCGACTCCTCGCCGTAGCCGCGGCCAGCGACGATGCGCAGCAAGGCGCCGGCGCGTTCGATCCGCGGCAGCGTGGCGGCGGGGTGATGATGGAAGGCCGGGTCAGTTTCCTCGTCGGATTTCGGCAGCGCCACCCAAGTCTGCAACCCGTGCAGCGGGTGCTCGCCCGCGCGCAACGTCTGCGGGGTGCGTTCGGAATGGGCGATGCCGCGGCCGGCGGTCATCCAGTTCACGTCGCCCGGGCCGATGTCCTGGATGGTGCCGAGGGTGTCGCGGTGACCGATCTGCCCGGCCCACAGGAACGTAACCGTGGCCAATCCGATGTGCGGATGCGGGCGGACATCGATGCCCTGCCCCGGCGCGAACACCGCCGGGCCCATCTGGTCGACGAACACGAACGGTCCGACGCAGCGGGCCTGGATGGACGGCACGGCGCGACGGACTTCGAAGCCGCCGAGGTCGTGGACCCGGGGCGCGATGACGGTGGTCATGGCGATCTCCTGCAGTGGGGAGCGCAGGTTCGCACGCCTCCCGTGCGTCGAGGACGGCGACGCGGCAACGATGTGTGTCGGGCAGCCGCCTGCCCAGCGCCTATAATCGCGCGCAGTCCCCAGAACGGCCCGGCCATGAGCTCTCCCGTCTCCGAATTGATCGAACTGCTGTCGCTGGACCGGCTGGAAAACAATCTGTTCCGCGGACAGAGCCGCGATATCGGAACGAAGTATGTCTTCGGCGGCCAGGTACTGGGTCAGGCGCTGTCGGCCGCGCAGGCGACGCTGGACATCGATCCGGTCAAGGGCCCGCGCGCCGCGCATTCGCTGCACGCCTATTTTCTGCGCGCCGGCGATGTCGAGCACCCGATCGTCTACGACGTGGACCGCACCCGCGACGGCGGCAGTTTCTCGGTACGCCGGGTGACCGCGATCCAGCACGGGCAGCCGATCTTCGTCATGGCGGCGTCGTTCCAGATCTCCGAACCCGGCGCCGAGCATCAACTGCCGATGCCCAACGTGCCGATGCCCGAGGACGTGGAGCCCACGCCGAAGCTCACGGCGGAGAAGCTCGCGCAGTTGCCAAGCAAGGTGCAGCGCTGGCTGAACCGCATGGGTCCGTTCGAATTCCGCCCGATCTATCCGCGTGACGAGCTCAATCCACCGAAGCGTCCGCCCTTCCAGCAGGTCTGGTTCAAGCTCGGCGAGACGGTCGGCGACGCGCCGGAACTGCATCGCGCGCTGCTGGCCTACGCCTCGGATTTCCATCTGCTGGGCACCACGACCTTTCCGCACGGCATCAGCTATTACCAGCCGAACGTGCAGATGGCGTCGCTCGATCACGCGCTGTGGTTCCACCGCGCGTTCCGCGCCGACGACTGGCTGCTGTATTCGATCGACAGCCCCAGCGCGCAGGGCGCCCGCGGGCTGGCGCGCGGCCAGATCTTCGACCGTCAGGGTCACCTCGTGGCCAGCACCGCCCAGGAAGGCATGATCCGCGTGCTGGCCGACAACACACATAAAGGCTGATCACACATGCGTCAGGTCTTCACCAGTCCCCGTCTGGAAAACGTCGAACGGGTCGCCGCACTGCTGCAGGAACACGGCGTGGTCACCCGCATCACCAACGGGCGCACGTTCAAAGGCAGTCTCCGCGGCAACTTCAGTTACCGCGAATCCGCGAACAAGAACCCGCCAGCGGCGGTCTGGGTGGTCCGATCCGAGGACCAGCCGAAGGCACGCGAATTGCTGCGCGAGGCTGGTCTGCTCGATTCCGGCCGTTCGCCCACCAGTTATCTGTCGACCGACCTGCTGCACAGCGCGCGCGACGATGCCAACGACCCCGCGAAGCGACGCATGTTCCGGATCAAGGCCGGCCTGCTGATCAGCATCACGATCGCGGTCAGCCTGGGCTTGTTCACCTGGCTGAAGTCGACATCGAAGGCGCCGGCAGGCGCAGCGCCGGCATCGGTCGCGTCGACGCCCGCACCGCAGGCCGCGGTAGCCCAGACCATGATGTTGCCGAGCGATGCGCCCCAGAGCGCATACGTGGCGGCCGTGCCGAGCGCGCTGGCCGCGATGCTGGCGACGGCGGAACTGCGCGCCCGCGAAGGCGCAGACGTCTGTCTGTCCGTAGACGGCGCGGATCCGTCGGAGACGGTCCTGGCGCAGTTCGAAGCCGGCGACCGCGCGCGCATCCTTTTGCAATCCGCCTGCAACACCGCAGCGGGCACCGCGTCCGCACTATCGATCCACGTGCGCGAATATCGAACCGATGGGTCAGGCAGCGGCACGGTACGGCTGGAGATCGCCACGACCGCTGATGGCCGGACGCAAGCGGAGAGCAGAACGCTCGAAGTCCGCCGCGATGGACTGGACTGGGACGTGAAGCGGGTCGTGCCGTAACGATCATTGCCGGGAAATTCCGCTGCCCGCCCCGGTCATCAAGGCGGGCAGTACAAGCACTCGCTTACTTCGGCTGACGCGGTGCGCCGCGCTCGCCGCGATGCGCCCTGTGATGGGCCTGCATTTCTTCACGGCTCAGTGCGCCGTCGCCGTTGCTGTCGATAGTTGCGAAGTTCTGCAGCACGCGCTCCTTGCCCGCAAGCTCGTCACGGCTGAATCGGCCGTCCTTGTTGGTATCGAGCTGCGCCATGCGGCCGCCTTGCCCGCCCTTGCCATCGCGCATGCCGCGCTGCGGACGCTCGTCGGCGGTGATGCGGCCGTCCTTGTTCGCGTCCAGCTTGTCGAAATGCTCGGCGAACTTCGGCGCCTTGGCCGCTTCGCTGCGATCGATCACGCCGTCGCCGTTGGTGTCGAGCTTGGCCTGGCGGGCCTGCCGATCGCCGGCGGGCTGCGCTGCCGTCTGCGCGAACGTCACGGCGGACGTACCGGTCGCGGCGAGGCCAAGAGCGATGATGAGGATGGTTTTCATGACGGTACCTGTGGTTGTGTGCGGGTTGTGTGCGGGTCGGGTCGCGCGCCCGCTTGGAGCATGGAAACGTCCGGGCATGGCGGCGGTTGACGCCCGTCGGTCACATTCGGCCCCGGGCCGGGTCTTGGAGGTATGCGGACCGGTGGTCCCTGAGCGGTTACCCTTTCCCGATCGAGTCTTCCTTCGCACATGAACGCATCCGCGCTTTCCATCGATGATCTGATCCGCTACGAGTTGCCCGCCGCCCGCAGCGGCGATCAGGGCGCCTACGGCCGGATCGTCGCCGCCTGCCAGAACACCGTGACCGCAGTGGCGCTGGCGATCACCCGCGACGTCTCCGCCAGCGAGGACATCGCCCAGGAGGCGTTCCTCAACGCCTGGCAGCACCTCGAACGCCTGCACAGCCCAGACAGTTTCCTGCCGTGGCTGCGCCAGATCACCCGCAACCTCGCCCGCGACCATCTGCGCGCCCACCGCAACCAGCCGCTGGACGGGCCCAACGCCGAACTGGTGATGGCGATGGCCGCCGATCCCGGCCCGCATCCGATGCAGAAGCTGCTGGAGGACGAACGCGAAGCCACCGCATTCGAACTGATCTCGTCGCTGCCCGACGACAGCCGCGAAGCGCTGCTGCTGTTCTATCGCGAAGGCCAGAGTTCGCAGCAGGTGGCGATGCTGCTGGGCATCAGCGACGCCGCCGCGCGCAAGCGGCTCTCGCGTGCACGGCAACTGGTGCGCGACGACATCCTCAAGCGCTTCGGCGATTTCGCGCGCAGTTCGGCGCCGTCGGCCGCGTTCACAGCGGCGATCATCAGCGCCCTGGGCATGGCCAGCAAACCGGCCGCCGCGGCGGGCGCCACCGCCATTGGCACCGCGACGCTCGGCGGCGCGCTTGCGGGCAAAGGCCTGGCCGGCGTGGTGGGCATGGGCGGCGTGATCGGGGGCTCGCTGGTCGGTGGCGCCATCGCCGCGCATCTCACCCGGAAATACCTGCTGGTGTTCGCCGATACACTGGAAGAGCGCAACGCGATCCTGCGCAGCTACAACCTGTATCTGTACGTCACCTTGAGCGTGATGCTGGCCGCGTTCCTGGTGGCCTGGTGGGTGCCGAGCTTCGCCTGGGCGATGACCGCCGCCATCGCGGCGGAGTGCGCTTCGCTGTGGACGCTGCTGCGCATCCGCAGCCTGTTGCAGCCGATGATGGCGCGCGACGCCGCACGCGATCCCAAAGGCGCGAAGGGTCGGTACCGGGCCTACAACTTGAGTTACGGCCCCCTCGCGATCGTGGTGTCCGGCCTGTTGTACGTGGGTTCGATGGCGATCTTCTATCTGGGCGTGCATTACGGCCATTACGCCGCCAAAGGCATCGCCGCGTTGGTTACCACGACCCTCGAACGGCTTTTCACGAGCATCGAAGGGCTTTTCGGCTGAACGCGATATCCGCCATCGACACCCTGATCGGCGCGGAGCTGCCCGCAGCGCGCAGCGGCGACCGCGCCGCCTACGGCCGGATCGTGGCGGCGTGCCAGAACACCGTGACTGCGGTGGCGCTGGCGATCACCCGCGACGTGCCGGCAAGCGAGGACATCGCCCAGGAAGCCTTCCTCAGCGCGTGGCAGCACCTCAAGCGCCTGCAGAATCCGTCGAGTTTCCTGCCGTGGCTGCGCCAGATCACCCGCAACCTCGCCCGCGACCACCTGCGCGCGAACCGCAATCGGCCGCTCGACGGCGAAGGCGCTGACATCGCGATCGAACTCGCGGCCGATCCGTCGCCCACGCCGATGCAGCAACTCGTCGAAGACGAGCGCGAACACGCCGCGGCAGAACTGATCTCGGCGCTGCCGGAAGAAAGCCGCGAAGTCTTGCTGCTGTTCTACCGCGAAGGCCAGAGTTCGCAGCAGGTCGCGCTGCTGCTGGGGCTGTCGGACGCGGCGGTGCGCAAGCGGCTGTCGCGCGCGCGCCAGAGCCTGCGCGAGGATCTGCTGGTCCGCTTCGGCGAATTCGCCGCGGGCAGCGCCCCTGGCGTCGCGTTCACCAGCATCATCGCCACCGCGCTGACCATCGCCAGTCCGCCCGCGGCGGCGACGGGCATCCTCGGCATCGCCGCGGCCGGCGGCGCGAAGACGCTCGGCAAGGTCGCGCTGGGCGCGGGCGGCAGCATCGCAGTCGGCCTTCTCGGCGCTTTCGCCGGCATCTGGCTGGGGCTGCGGAAACAGCTGAAGGGCGCGATCGACGAAGAGGAACGCAGGGGCCTGCTCCGCATCGGCATCATCAACAGCCTGGCATCGATCCTCTTCGTGGTGGCACTGTTGTTGCTGTCGCGCTTCAGCGATGGCTGGGTGCCCACCGTGCTCGCGATGCTGGCGTTCGTTACGGTGATCTTCTACCAGACGCTCGCGGTGCAGCCGCGTGTCCTGCAGCGCCGCCACGCGCTGGAAGCCGCACGCGATCCGGTGCTGGCGGCGAAGATGCGCCGACGCGAACGCATTCAGTGCTGGCTGGGCACGACCATCGGTCTCATCGGCGGCTTCGGCGGGCTGATCGCCGGATTGATCGCCTCCGGTCGGCTCTGAGCGAAGGCATTGCGCCGCATGCGCTTAAAGCCGGCCTTTGCGGTCGCGTTCGCAGCGCCTGCGAACGGGGGCGGTTATCCTGCCCGCATGTCCGCACCCTCCGCCAGCGACCGCCTCGCCCGCGCCGTTTCGATTCTCGGCCATCCGCTGCTGGTGCTGCCGGCGGCGTTGATGCTGCCGGCCGCCCTGCGCGGCGGCGATCCGCGGACGCTGCTGGCCGCATTCGCGGGTTTCGCGCTGTTCGCGACCTTCGTGATGGGCTGGTCGTGGTGGCAGGTGCGGCGCGGCCGCTGGGCGCACGTCGATGCCAGCCAGCAGTCCGAGCGACGTTCGCTCAATCGCATTCTGCTGGTGCTGATCGGCCTCGGTGCACTGCTGGCGTGGCGTGCGCTGCCGGCACCCGATCTGGCGCTCGCGCTTGCATTGTCCGCGGGCATCATCGCAGTGGCGGTGATGACTGCACGCTGGTGGAAGCTCTCGCTGCATATCGCTTTTGCGGTGTATGCCGCAGGCCTGCTGTGGCCACTGGGCGGGATCGTATTGGCTGTGTGCTGCACATTCGCCGCAGGCATCGCCTGGTCGCGTCTGCGGTTGTCGCGTCATCGGCCGCGGGATCTGGTCGCGGGCGCGGCTGCGGGACTGCTGGCGGCCATGGTGTATTGGCCGGCGCTGCACATGTTGCGGGTATCGGCATGAGCACCGGGCACCGCGACGACGTGGATGCCAACGAAGCAATGCGCCTGTTCCACACCTCGGAACACGCCTGCGGTTACTGGCCCGAGCGACAGGCGCGCGATCTGGTGTTCGATCCCGGCGATCCGCGGCTGGCGCAGATGTATCCGATGGCGCTCAGCTGGGGCTTCCGCCGCTCCGGCAATCTGATCTACCGCCCGCACTGTCGCGGCTGCCAGGCCTGCGTGGCGGTGCGCATTCCGGTGGACGAATTCCGGCCCGACCGCAGCCAGCGCCGCTGCCTCGCGCGCAATGCCGATCTCGAAGTGCGGGTATTGCCGGCCGAGCGCAACGACGAACACTTCGCGCTGTACCAGCGCTATCTCGATGCGCGTCATCCGGGCGGCGGCATGGACGGTCACGGCGCGGCGGAATTCGACCAGTTCCTGGTCAGCACCTGGGGACAGGGGCGCTTCCTCGAATTGCGCACCCGGGAACCCCACGGCACCGGCGATCTGCTGGCGGTGGCGGTGACCGACGTCGTCGCGGACGCGATGTCGGCCGTCTACACCTTCTACGACCCCGACGCCACGGATCGCGGCCTCGGCACCTTCGCCATCCTGCAGCAGATCGCCTGGGCGCGACGCGACGGCAAACGTCATCTGTATCTCGGATACTGGATCGACGGCCACCGCAAGATGGCCTACAAACGCCGCTACCAGCCGCTGGAAGCCTTCGACGGCCAGGGCTGGTCGCGACTCGCCGGAGACGATCCACAATGAATGTGCCTGCCCCGCTTCCAATCTCACGCGTGCGCATCCCGCGCTGGCTTCTCGCCGCCGCACTGACTGTCGCATGCGCCGGCTGCGTGCGCGTCAACGTGCATGGCGATCCGGACGCTGTCTCTGCCGCATCGCCCACGCTGCGGGTCGCGACGTACAACGTTTCGCTGTACGACGACACCGACGACGGGCTGATCCGGCGTCTCGACGCCGGAGATCCCGCCGCACGCAGCATCGCCAGCGTGCTGCAGCGCGTGCGTCCCGACCTGGTGCTGCTCAACGAATTCGATTACGACGCCGAAGGCCGCGCCGCGGATCTCTTCCAGCGCGACTATCTGGAAGTGGCGCAGACTAGCGACGGCCAGGCGCTGCGGTATCCGTATCGCTATTTCGCACCGGTGAACACCGGCGTGCCCAGCGGCCTGGATCTCGACGGCAACGGCATCGTCGGCGGCGAGGGCCGCGACCGCGGCAACGACGCCTGGGGCTACGGTCTGCATCCCGGGCAGTACGGCATGCTGGTGCTGTCGCGCTATCCCATCGATACCGCGCAGGTGCGCAGCTTCCGGTTGCTGAAATGGAGCGCGATGCCGGGCGCCGCACGGCCGATCGATCCGCAATCGCGGGAGTCTTTCTATCCGGATGCGATCTGGCGGCAACTGCGGCTGTCGTCGAAATCGCACTGGGACGTGCCGGTGCGTACGCCACACGGCGCCCTGCATTTTCTGGTCTCGCACCCGACCCCGCCGGTGTTCGACGGCGCCGAGGACCGCAACGGCGCGCGCAACGCCGACGAACTGCGGCTGTGGCGCGAATATCTGGACAACGACGATGCCGGTCGGCGCTGGCTGTGCGACGACAAGGGCCGCTGCGGCGGTCTGGCCGCCGGTCATCGTTTCGTGATCGCGGGCGATCTCAACAACGATCCGATTGACGGCGATGGCCGCCATGAAGCGATCCGGCAGTTGATCGAACATCCGCGCACGCTGCGCATGCCCGCGCCGCGCAGCGAAGGCACCGCCGTCTCGGCGCGCGACACCGGCGGCGCCAACGCCAGTCATAGCGGCAATCCGCGCGAGGACACCGGCGACTTCGGCCCCAAGGTCGGCAATCTGCGCCTGGATTATCTGCTGCCGTCTAAGGGACTGCGCGCGACCGCCAGCGGCGTGCATTGGCCGGCTGCCGGCACGCCGGAACACACCGCGATCACCGCGACGGACCATCGTCTGGTCTGGGTCGATCTGATCGTCGGGGACTGAGCGCCCATCCGCCGCTCGCTGTAGCATCGAACCACCCTCCTGACTTCGCCGACATACGACCTTCGTATACGTTCCCCGTCCTCCGGGCAGCGGCGGCACTGGTTCCGCGGCTTCGATACGGCCTGCTTTTTTTCGCATATTTGCGTTTCACCGTTCCGGCTCGGGCGAATGGAAGCGAACACAACGACCGCAGTTGTAGAAACCGAAACTTTGGGTATAAGCTCCATTCATGATCCTCGGCAAACATGAAGCGGGTGCCGAGGCAGATGGCGACGTCGGGGGGTCTCCAGTGCTGGAAGCTGCTGTACGAACGGCAGCCGAAACTCTCTTGAAGACGCTTCCGGACGGTACGCATGTCGCCATCGCATGGCGCCATGCGCGCCTCGGTCTCGGCAGTACACACACTGCTTCCGGCAGCGACGCACTGCGGCTGGCCGTACTCGCCCACCAGCAGGGAAATTCCAGCAACGGCGCGGCGCCGGACGTTGCATCGCTGGAGATGGTGTTCGATTACCACCGCGACGACGACGGCAACGACATGACGCTGGGCCTGTCGTTCACGACTCCGCCGGCCGACGATTGGGCGCAGACCTCCTGGTTCCCCATGGCGCGCGACCTCATCGTCGCTACGCTGCAACTCGCCGAAGCCGACGCGAAAATCGAGACGCTGGAGAAATCCAAACGCCTGCAGCACGCGCTGTACGAAATCTCCGATCTCGCGGGTTCCGGGCTGGAAATGCGCGACATGCTGGCGCGGATCCACGAAGTGGTCGGCGACCTCATGCCTGCGGAGAACTTCTATATCGTCCAGTACGACGGCAAGCGCGAAACCATGCGCTACCTCTATTTCGCCGATAGCCGCGACGCGTTCGACCCGAATCCCGACATCGAGTACGCGGTCGAACACGACATGCACAGCATGACCGCAGCGCTGCTGCGCCACTGTCGGCCGCTGATCGGCTCTGCACGCCAGATCATCGAATCGTTGAACATTCAGGACGGCGAATACGCCGGCGGCCCGTTGAGCGAAGACTGGCTGGGCGTGCCGCTGTTGCGCGACACCCAGGTATGCGGCGCGATCGTGGTCCAGGATTACGAGCGTGCGCAACGTTACGGCACCGAAGACCGCGCCCTGCTCGAATATGTCGCGCAGCACATCCTGACCGCACTCGACCGCAAGACCGCGCAGGTCGAGCTGGAACGACGGGTGAAAGAGCGCACCCACGCGCTGGAAATCGCGAACCTCGAGCTGCAGGCGGAAGTCGTCGAACGCGAGCGTGCCGAGAAACTCCAGCAGGCGCTGTTCCGCATCACCGAACTGTCGGTGAGCGCCGACAGTCTCGATCGTTTCTACGCCGACCTGCACTTCATCGTCGGGGAACTGCTGTACGCGAAGAATTTCTATATCGCGCTGCTGACCAGCGACGGCGGATTCATCGAATTCCCCTACGTCGCCGATGAGATCGACATCCGCGAGATCCGCGACCGGCCGCGTGCCAAGGGATTGACCGAATACGTGATCGATACCGGCAAACCGCTGCTCGCCGACCGGGCGCGCATCCAGTCCCTGGAAACCCAGGGATTGGTCAACAGCTTCGGGCCGCTGGCGCATTGCTGGCTCGGCGTACCGCTGAGTCGCGACGACACCGTGCTCGGGGTGATCGGCGTGCAGAGCTACACACCCGGCATCGGTTTCACCGAACGCGATCAGGAACTGCTGACCTTCGTCGCCCACCATATCGATGCCGCGCTGGCGCGCAAACGCGCGCAGGACACGCTGATCACCGCACACGCCGAGTTGGAAACGCGGGTGCAGACCCGCACCCAGGAACTGGCCGACGCCAACCGCGAGCTGCGCGAACAGATCGCCGAGCGGCTGCGCGCGGAGCAGCGGCTGCGCCATCAGGCGCGCCACGACAGCCTCACCGGTCTGTCCAATCGCGCGCAGCTGCAGGAACGCCTGGACGACGCCATCGCACGCGTGTCCACCGGCGGCAGACCCTTTTCGGTGATGTTCCTCGACATCGATCGTTTCAAACTGATCAACGACAGCGTGGGCCATGTCGCCGGCGACGAGCTGCTGGTGGAAGCCAGCCGCCGCATCTCGCAGGTGATCGGTCGCGACGACATCGTCGCCCGCCTCGGCGGCGACGAATTCGCGATCCTCGCCGAAGGCATCGACGATGCCGAGACCGCCGAGCAGTACGCCGCCGCCATCCGGCGCGTGCTGGGCCAGCCGATGTGGATCGAAGGCCGCGAGGTCTTTCCCTCGGCCAGCATCGGCATCGCGCTGTGGAATCCGCGCTATCGCAAGAGCGAGGAGCTGCTGCGCGATGCGGACGCCGCGATGTACCGCGCCAAGCGCCGCGGCCGCAACCGCAGCGAACTGTTCGACGAGGAGATGCGCGCCGAAGCGATGCGCCTGTTGGACCTGGAAGCGGACCTGCGCCGGGCGATCATGCACGATGCGTTCGAACCGCATTTCCAGCCGATCCTGCGGCTGCAGGACGGCCAACAGGTCGGCTGCGAAGCGCTGGTGCGCTGGAATCACGAACATCGCGGCATGCTCAACCCGTCCCAGTTCATCGGCGTGGGCGAGGACAGCAGCCTGATCGAACAGGTCGACTGGCTGATGTACGCGCACGTGGTGTCGTCGATGGGCGAATATCCCGGGCACTACGTTTCGATCAATGTCTCGCCGCGGCATTTCCTGTCGGACAATTTCTCCGACCGCCTGCTGCGCATGCTCGACGAGGCCGACCAGGATCCGCGACGGCTGCGGATCGAGATCACCGAGGTCGCGCTGATCGAGGACGCGCCGCGCGCGCTGCGCATCCTGCGCGACCTGCGCCACCATGGCATCGCCGCCCTGCTCGACGACTTCGGCACCGGGTTCTCGGCGCTGTCGTATCTGCACCGTTTCCCGATCCAGGGCCTCAAGATCGACCGCAGTTTCGTTTCCGGTCTCGAAGGCGATACCAGCACCGAAAGCCTGGCGCTGGTGCGCGCGATCCTGGCGATGGCGCTCACCCTCGGCATCGACACGATCGCGGAGGGCATCGAGACCGACCGTCAGCGCGAAATCCTGGTGGAACAGGGGTGCCAGTTCGGCCAAGGGTATCTGCTGGGCATGCCGCTGCCGCTGCAGCGCGCCAACCACAGCGCCAGGCGACGGATGCCGACCGCGCATTGATCTCGATTCTCGTTCCTTATTTGGAACAATAGATTCGATTTGTAGTTATTGTTCTAATTTTGAACATCACTAAAGTAGGCAGCGTTCGCCGCTGGCTTGAGGATGCATTCGGCATCCGGCCCCGGCGCCAAGGGAGGATTCAATGAACGCCGTCAGCCCCCTGCAGGCCGCCCACCACCGCGCGACTCGCGCCGGTGCCCTCACCGGAGCCTCGCGATGATCGACCTGCGCCCCGCCGCCGAACGCGGCCATGCGAACCACGGCTGGCTGGACAGCTGGCACAGCTTCTCGTTCGCGGGATATCACGACGACAACCACGTCCACTGGGGCCCGCTGCGGGTGATCAACGAGGACCGCGTGCAGCCCGGACGCGGCTTCGGCACCCACAGTCATCGCGACATGGAAATCATCAGCTACGTGATCGAAGGCGCACTGGGCCACAAGGATTCGATGGGCAACGCCGCCAGCATCGTGCCCGGCGAAGTGCAGCGGATGAGCGCCGGCAGCGGCGTCACCCACTCCGAGTACAACCACGACGCCAATGGCACCACGCATTTCCTGCAGATCTGGATCATCCCGTCGAGCACCGGCGTGGCGCCGGGCTATGCCCAGCAGACCTTCACCGACGCCGACAAGCGCGGCCAGCTGCGGCTGGTGGTGAGCCCGGACGCCGCCGAGGGTTCGGTGAGCATCCATCAGGATGCGCGGATGTACGCCGGCCTGTTCGACGGCGACGAACGCGCGACGCTCGATCTGGCCGAAGGCCGTCTCGGATACGTGCATGTGGTGCGCGGCGAGGCGAAGGTGAACGGCCACGCGCTGAAGGCCGGCGACGCGCTGTTGTATCGCGACGAGCCGCGGGTCGAAGTGTCTGGCGGCATCGATGCCGAGGTGCTGGTGTTCGATCTGCCGCGGATGGAGTGAGCGGGCTTATATGAAGACGGTCAGGCCGGCCGGGGTATCGCCGCGTCGGCCGAAGACGGCAAGGCTTCCGAAGGCGCGTTCGCCGGCTCTGCGGTCGGGCCGAGCACCGGCAGCGCGACCGGCAACGGATCCGCGTCGCGCAGGCCGAAGCCGAACATCGCTTCGCTCTGGGTCGAGACCACCATTCGCACCATGCTGCTGGGCACCATCAGTTCCAGCGACACCTCGCGGCCTTCCGGCGTGCGGCCGTCGAGGGTCATTTCGATGAAGGCGCCGCCGGTGTCGATGGTAGTGCAGGCGACGTGCGGCCCCGCCGGTCCGTCCTGCAGGAACGGTCGAACCGGATCGCCCAACGCTTCCAATGCCTGCGGGAAGAAGAAGACGGCGTAGCCGTTGGTGTCGTTCATCGATGGCTCCTCATGCGTCGAGGGAGCCTAGCAGGAAGCGCGGAGAGTTAAATGCCTGTCATCCCGACGCGAAGCGAGGGATCTGTTTTTCAGGATCAGATCCCTCCGCCTGCTGCGCAGGCGTTCGGGATGACATGGCTTGCGATTACCGCAACGTGATCTTCAAAGCCGCCGCGGCATCGCGCGCGGTGGCGCGGGCGGCATCGATGTCTTCGCCCAGCGCCAGCGTGACCGCGACGCGGCGATGACCTTCAACCATCGGTTTGCCGAACAGCCGCAGCGCGGTGACCGGCGCGCGCAGCGCATCGGCGACGCCGTCGAACACCGGCACGCCGTGGCCGTGCGCCAGCACCGCGCACGATGCCGACGGGCCATTGTGGCGGATCGTCCCGCTTGCGTCGGCATGCACGGGCAGCCCCAGAATCGCGCGCGCATGCAGCGCGAACTCGCTCAGGTCCTGCGAGATCAACGTGACCAGGCCGGTATCGTGCGGACGCGGCGACACTTCCGAAAACCACACCTCGTCGCCCTTCACGAACAGTTCGACGCCGAACAGCCCCCAGCCGCCGAGGTCGTCGGTGATGAGCTTCGCGATCCGCTGGGCGCCTTCCAGCGCACGCGGCGACATCGGCTGCGGCTGCCAGCTTTCGCGGTAATCGCCGTCGCGCTGCAGATGGCCGATGGGCGCGCAGAAATGAGTACCGCCGGCATGGCGCACGGTCAGCAGGGTGATTTCGTAGTCGAAATCGATGAAGCCTTCGACGATGACCCGCCCGGCACCGGCGCGGCCGCCGGTCTGCGCGTACGCCCAGGCCTTGTCGATGTCGTCGGCGGTGCGCACCAGAGTCTGGCCCTTGCCCGAGGACGACATCACCGGTTTCACCACGCAGGGCACGCCGATCGCGGCCACCGCGGCGCGGTAATCGTCCAGCGTGTCGACAAAGCGGTACGGCGAGGTCGGCAGGCCCAGGGTTTCGGCGGCAAGCCGGCGGATGCCCTCGCGGTCCATCGTCAGCCGCGCGGCACGCGCGGTCGGCACGATCCGGGTGTGGGTGCCGCGTTCGGCGAATTCGCGCTCCAGTTGCACCAGGGTTTCGGTATGGATCGCTTCGATCTCGGGAACGATCAGCGTCGGCCGCTCCTCGGCGATCAGCGCCCGCAGCGCATCGCCGTCCAACATGTTCAGCACGTGGCTGCGGTGCGCGACCTGCATCGCCGGGGCATCCGCATAGCGGTCGGCGGCGATCACCTCGCAGCCGAAGCGCTGCAGCTCGATCGCGACTTCCTTGCCCAGCTCCCCGGAGCCCAGCAACAGGACGCGGATGGCGGAGGGCGACAACGGGGTGCCGAATTCAAGCGCGGACAGACTGGTCATGGGGCGGGCTCGAAAAGAAAGAGGACATTGTAAATCAGGCACTTGCGGAATTCTTTTCAGCGCGCCCAACCGTTCGTCCGGATTGCCTTGCATTAATTGATATCTTTTTGATATCAAATAATCATTCACCACCAACGCGAGACCGCGCCATGAAAGAGAATCCTTCCCGCTCGCTCCCCGGCATCCCCTTTCTGCTGGGCGTGCTCGCTGCCGCAATCCTCGCCGTCTGGTTGTTCGTCACCGGCGCATCCAATGGACCCGTGTCGCTGCCGGAAGTCATCGCCGGCATGCTGGTCATGCTGCTGGCGATCTTCAGCCTGAGCGGTCTGTACACCGTGCAACCCAACCAGGCGGCGGTGTTGAGCCTGTTCGGCAGATACATCGGCACCGTGAAGGACGGCGGGCTGCGCTGGAACAACCCCTTCTACAGCAAGCAGAAAGTCTCGCTGCGCGTGCGCAACTTCGAGAGCAGCAAGCTCAAGGTCAACGAACTGGACGGCAGCCCGATCGAGATCGCGGCGGTCATCGTCTGGCAGGTCGTGGACAGCGCCGAAGCGGTCTACAACGTCGACGATTACGAAAGCTTCGTGCACATCCAGTCGGAATCGGCGGTGCGCACCATGGCCACCAGTTATCCGTACGACCAGCACGAGGACGGCCAGCTCGCGCTGCGCAGCCACGCCGCCGAAGTGTCGAAGCATTTGATGGAAGAACTGCAGGACCGCCTCACCGACGCCGGCGTGCAGGTGCTGGATTCGCGCATCAGCCACCTCGCCTACGCGCCGGAAATCGCCCAGGCGATGCTGCAGCGCCAGCAGGCCAACGCGATCATCGCCGCGCGCACGCGAATCGTCGCCGGCGCGGTGGGCATGGTCGAAATGGCCCTGGAAGCGCTGCAGAAGAACGGCGTGGTGCATCTGGACGAAGAGCGCAAGGCGCAGATGGTCAGCAATCTGCTGGTGGTGCTGTGCGGCGAGCGCTCGACCCAGCCGGTGATCAATGCCGGCACGCTGTATTGATCGCGGCGCAAGCCGCTCCTACGCAAGAGCGCCCGTCATGAGCGAAAAGAAAGCCTATCCGCTGCGCATCAATGCCGAAGTGCTCGCGGCGGCGCAGCGATGGGCCGACGATGAGCTGCGCAGCCTCAACGCACAGATCGAATACGTGCTGCGCGACGCGCTGCGCAACGCCGGGCGGCTGAAATCGTCCAGCACTGTCCCCGACAACGACAGCACCACCGATTCCGGAGAAGGCCCATGATCCATGTCATCCACCAGATCGAGCGCAGGCTCGGTCGCCGCCCCGGCCAAAGTCGCATCGCGGCCGGGCTGGCGATGATATCCGCGCTGGTGCTGTTGCTGGGCATCGGCGCGCTGCTGGCCTCGCGCGCGCATGCGCAGGAAAGCACGCAGGACTTCGACCCTGCGCGCGAAGCGCAGGCGATGCTGGATGCGCTGGATGCGGGCGATTTCGCCGCCGTGCACGCCCGTTTCGATACCACCATGTCCGCCGCCGTCAGCGTGGAACAGCTGGCGCAGGGCCTAGGCTCACTCGCCACCCAGGTCGGCGCGCTGCAGTCGCGCGGCGAACCGGACGTGAGGACCATCGGCACCGGCGTATTGGTGACGATCCCGCTGCGCTACGAGCGCGGCGAACTGGCCGCGGTCTTCGGTTTCGACAAGGAACGCAAGGTGTCGGGTTTCGCGATCCGGCCGGCGCAGGCGGCGAAACCGGCAACCGTCGCACCAGCGGTGCCCGAAGACGCGAACTATCGCGAAACCGAAGTCACGGTCGGCGAAGGCGAGAACGCATTGCCTGCAACGCTGGCGATGCCGAATGGCAAAGGCCCGTTCGCTGCTGTCGTGCTGGTCCACGGCTCCGGCCCGCAGGACCGCGACAGCACCATCGGCCCGAACCGGCCGCTGCTCGACATCGCCCGCGGTCTCGCCGAACGCGGCGTCGCGGTGCTGCGCTACGAGAAGCGCACCCGGGCCCATCCGCAGCAGTTCGCCGACGGCGGCAGCATCGATCTCGAAACCACCGACGACGCGGTGACCGCCTCAGCGCAGCTGCGCGGGCTAGCGGACATCGACGCAAAGCGCGTGTTTGTGCTCGGCCACAGTCAGGGCGCGATGATGGCGCCGCGGATCGGCGCGCGCGATCCGCAGATCGCCGGGCTGATCCTGCTGGCGGCGCCATCGCGGCCGCTGCTGGACATCCTGATCGAACAGAACCGCCGTCTGGCCATCCTCAACGACGGCACGGTCAGCGACAGCGAAAACAGCGCGATACAGCGCCTGGTGGACAGCGTGAGCGCGGTGCGCAAAGGCCGCGAAATGACCGCAGCGCAGTCGCCGATGGGCCTGTCGCCTGCGTACTGGCGCAGCGTCGAAGCGGTGGATGCGATCGCCGAAGCCGAAGCCATCGCCCAGCCGATGCTGATCCTGCAGGGCGCGCGCGATATCCAGGTGGTGGACGCCGATTGGCAGGGCTGGAAGTCGGCCTTCCACGACACCCCGCGGGTGACTTTCAAGCTGTACGAAACGCTGAACCATCTCGGGATTCCCGGCGAAGGCGACGGCAATCTGCAGGAATACCAGACGCCCGGACACGTCGCGCCGGAACTGATCGTCGATGTCGCCGCATGGATCGCTGCGCAGACGCCCAAATGATGGCTGCGTGACCGTGGCGAAGCCCAGGCCACGACGTTAATCTGTACCGATGCGTCCCCTGCCCCGCATCTTGCTCAACACCGCCCGGATCGAGGCGTGGCCGGCCTGGCTGCTGGCCGCGCGCAGCAATCGCGACGCGCGCATTGTCGCGGGCGCGCGCTGGGTGCTTCGGCGCAAGCGCGACGGCCGCTATCTCGCCGCCGAATTGCCGCAGGGCTGGATGGCGCTCGATCCGCACTGGAGCCGCGAACCGGGCATCGACGATGCGATCGACGCCATCGACGCGCCCACACCGCACGCCGGCCTGCGCGAACCCGGAACGCTGCCGCTGCACGCGCTGTGCGAACGTCTGGATGCGCTTGGGCTGGATGCGGACGATTACAGCGCGCGCAGCGGCCTGCCGCTGGTCTCCGAGCCCCGTTGGCTGGCGCATGCCGGTTTTGACCGCTACCGCCGCCCGCTGTGGCTGCTGCCGGGCGCGGCGCGCGCGTGGGCGCGCCTGCATGCCGCCGCGCTGCGCGACGGTATCGTGCTGGACGCGATCTCCGGCTACCGCAGCCACGACTACCAACTGGGCATTTTCGAGCGCAAACGCGCGCGTGGAATTCCGGTGCCCGACATCCTCACGGTCAACGCCGCGCCGGGCTACAGCGAACACCACAGCGGCCGCGCGCTGGACATCGGCACGCCCGGCGAACCGCCGGCGGAGGAATCATTCGAACGCACCGCGGCGTTCACGTGGCTGCAGGCGCAGGCCGGCGATCACGGCTTCGTCATGAGTTTCCCGCGCGACAATCCCCACGGCATCGTCTACGAGCCGTGGCATTGGTGCTGGCAAGCGCATTGATCGATGCGCGCGCTGACCTTACGTACACCGACGCCGCACTTGCTGACATGACCCACGACCCGCAGCGTCGTTGCCTCGCCGCCGGGCTGCTCGCTGCGCCCGTCGTCGCGGCCGCCGCATCGTGTCGCCGCAGCGACGACGCGCATCGCATCGATGACGTGAGTCGCCTCGACGACACCGAAGTCGCCGCGATCCTGCGTCCACAGTCGACAGAGGCGGTATCGGCCGCACTGTCGCGCACCAAAGCGCCGGTCTCGATCGGCGGCGGGCGCTACAGCATGGGCGGGCAGACGGCCTGGCCGGATTCGCTGCATCTGGACATGCGCGGCATGCGCCGGCTGCTGCATCTGGATGTCGCCAGGCGCCGCGTGCGCGTGCAGGCCGGCATGCGTTGGCGCGAACTGCAGACGCTGATCGATCCGCACGATCTGTCGATCGCGATCATGCAGAGCTACAGCAATTTCACCGTCGGCGGTTCGGTGTCTGTGAATTGCCACGGCCGCTACGTCGGCAAGGGCCCGATCGCCAACAGCATCGTCGCACTGCGCATGGTCGCCGCGGACGGCGACGTGCTGGATCTCGACCGCGAATCGCAGCCGGCGCTGTTCCATGCGGCGATCGGCGGCTACGGCGGGCTGGGCGTCATCACCGAGGTCGAACTGGAGCTGGATCGCAACGGCCGCATGGCGCGCGAAGCGGCGTTCGTCGCGCTCGCCGATTACCCAACCTGGTTCCGCGAGCACATCATCGATCGCGACGACGCGGTGCTGCACAACGCGGACCTCGCGCCGCCGGACTACGATCACCCGCTCGCGATCACCTGGCGGCGCACCGACGCGCCGACGACCATCGACGAACGGCTGATCCCGGCCAACCGCGACTACGGCCGCGAACAAAGCCTGATCTGGGCGGCGTCGGAGCTGCCGTACGGCGACGCAGTACGCGAGCGCAAAGTGACGCGACGACAGTTGCAGGAACGCCCGGTGGTCTGGCGCAATCGCGAAGCCAGCCTCGACGCCGATGCGCTGGAACCGCGCACACGCAAGTTCTCGACCTATCTGCTGCAGGAATACTTCATCCCGGCGGAAAACTTCCTCGGTTTCGCGGACCTGCTACGACGGATCCTGCACGCGCACGAGGTCAATGCGCTGAATGTGTCGATCCGCCATTCGCCGGCCGATCCCGCCACGCTGATGCGCTGGGCGACGCGCGAAGTGTTTTCGTTCGTGCTGTTTTACAAGCAGCGCTCCTCACGCTGGGCGGACGCCGACGCGGCGCGATGGACCAGACAATTGATCGATGCCGCACTGGGCATGGGCGGACGTTACTACCTGCCTTACCGGCTGCATGCGACGAAGGAACAGTTCTCGCGTGCCTATCCGGAGGCGGAAGCGTTCGCGGCGCTGAAAGAGAAGACAGACCCGCAGCGGCGGTTCCGCAACCGGCTGTGGGAAACCTATCTGCCGCGCTGAGCGCAAGATTCGACAGGCGGGAATCAATCCTGCGAGCGCTTGGTCGACGTCTTCGTCACCGCTTTCGCATCCGCACCGAAATCCGCGATCCGCCATAGATACAGGCTGGCATAAGTGCGGTACGGCCCCCAGCGTTCGCCGCGCTCGGCCAACCGCTTGGGCGGCAGCGTCGCGTCGAGTTTGTCGACGATCTGCGCGCCCTTGCGGATGCCGAGGTCGTCGATCGGCAGCACGTCGGCGCGGCCCAGCCGGAACATCAGCATCATCTCGACCGTCCAGCGGCCGATCCCGCGCACCGGCACCAGCGCGTTAACGATGGCGTCGTTGTCCATCGTCGACATCTGCCGCAGGGCCGGAATCTCGCCGCGGGCTTCGCGCACAGCGAGATCGCGCAGCGCCAGCAGTTTGTTGCCGGACACGCCGCAGGCGCGGATGGTCGCGTCGTCGCAGCGCGCCAGCGTGTCGCAGTGGAACCGGTCGCTGGCGATCGCGGTTTCGACGCGGCCCACGATCGTCGCGGCGGCCTTGCCGCTGAGCTGCTGGTAGAGAATCGCCCGTGCCAACGCGTCGACCGGATCGAAAGGTTTGCGCCAGCGCGGATCGGGATCAATCGCGCCGATGCGTTTCATCCAAGTGCCGAGCTTGCGGTCGCGCCTGGCGAGATGCTCATAGGCAGCCTGGGTGTCGAAACCACGGGTGTGTCTGGGCATGCGTTCCTCGATCAGCGTCTGAGCGCGTCGACGGCGTAGAGCAACCAACCAAGCATGATCATCGAACCGCCCATCGGCGCAAGCCGCGTCGGCGCGCCGAAGAAGTGCGCAGCCGCCAGGGAGCCCGAGAACAGCAGCACGCCGAGCAGCAGCATCGCCAGCGCGAGCGTGCCGAGGCGACGCGGGGTCTGCGGCGACAGCGCGGCCAGCGCGATGCCATGGGCCAGCGCGAACAGCGCGGCGGACTGCAGATTCGCGCGCGCGACACCTTCTGCGCCGTGCGCGGCATAGGCCGACAGGCCAACGCCTGCCGCCGCCAACACGCCACCAGCGGCGGCCAGGATGCGGTGCAGGCGGCGCGGTTTCATCGTCATCGCATTCCCGCCTGGGTCGTAGTGATCGAGACTGCGCTTGTTGGAGCGGCGCTTGGTGAAGCCGCAAACGCGAAGCGCCGCAGAATGCGGCGCTTCGGAAACACTTCAAGGGATGCGGACATGCGCCTCTTGGCTTGAGCCGCCGGCTTACTTGATCTGCCAGTAAGCGGTGAATTGTCCGTCTTCCGTGAACGCGCCATCGATACCGCTGTCGTAGACCTCATAAGGACGGTCGGCGACTTCGAACCCGCGCGGTCCGGACCAGGCGCGAAGCGCGTTGCGGACGTTCTCGAGCTCGCGGATATAGCCGATGAACTTGCCGCTGACCGCGCGACGCGCCGGCAGCAGCTTGTACTTCACCGGACCCTGCAGGTTCAAACCCGTCAGCTCGGTCGTAGCGGTGGCGGCGGCTTCGGCGGTATCGGCCTTGCGGACCGGCACGGCGACGTCGAAGGTATAGGTTTCGCGACCCTGCTCGCTGGTGACGATGCGCATCGGACCGGCGACGATGAGGCCATTGCCGGCGATGGTGCGGTTGATCCACTCCATGTTGCCGACCATCGACTTCTCGATCACTTCGTCCTTGAATTCAAGCGTACCGGCGGGCACGAACAGCAGATGCTCGGCCGGAACCTGCACGACCGCAAGACCGGTCAGCTTGTCGCCATAGACGGCATGGTCGATGTTCGGGATCGAGGCCAGCATGTTGGTGAGTTTGGCCAAGCCGAACTTCATGTCGTCGCCGACGTGGCTGCGCACGTACAGACCAGCGTAGCGACCGAACAGGTTCCAACCATAATCGACCTTGTAGCTCTGGCTGATCTCGACGTTGCGGTTGTTCTTGCCGGTCGGCTTGAGCTTGAACTCGGTGCGCTTGTTCTTGCCCTGACGGTCGTCCTCGATCGCGATCGCGACCAGTTCGTTCGGCACGCTCTCCACGATCTTCCAGGTGCCGCTACCCACCTGCGCGTTATCGGAGTTGTACTTGAATTCCGCGCCGACGCCGGATTCGGGCCCGGAAATGCTGGACTCCATCTTGGGGTCGCGCAGCACGATCGCGTTCCAATCCTTGAAACGGCTGAAATTGTTAAGCGTGTCGTAGACGATGGTCAGTTTGCGGTTCGTTTCGATCTTCTCGACCATGAAACGGCTGGACGGCAGCACAAGGCCGACGATGAGGAACAGCGCGGCGACGATCGCCAGGGAAATCAGAATCTCGAGCAGACGTGTCATTACAGAGGCTCTCCGGGACCAATACCCGCTGATGACGGGCAAGACCCGAATCCTAACAGGGAACGGCGGTGCGGAGCGAGGGCCGTATCGGAAGTGACGAAGCGGGCGGCTGCCCGGACCCGTGATGACGGCCACAGTCGACACGCAAAGCGATGGCCGCTGTGCCGCCCGACCGCCGCTGGAATGCCATCCGATCGGATCGACCTCGATGACGATATATCGAAATACGGCCAGGTACGGTCGCGTGGGCCGGGCGTCTTGGGGATGAGGCCGCTTCGCCTGCGCCACCGGCGCGTGCGGTGGCCAACGCCGACGCGCGGCGCCGGACCGGGCACGCGAGGAAAAGCCGCGATCAGATCAACTGCAGCTCGAAGGCCTTCAGGACGGCACGGGTACGGTCGCGCACGCCGAGTTTGGAAAGAATGTTCGAGACATGATTCTTGATCGTGCCTTCGGCCACGCCCAGCGAATTGGCGATCTCCTTGTTGGAGAAGCCCGAGGCCATCAGGCGCAGAATCTCGGTTTCGCGGTCGGTGAGCGGATCCGGGCGGTCGAGGCTCACGAAATCGTTGCGCATGTGCTCCAGCCCGGAGAGGAGGCGCTGGGTGACCGCCGGCTGCACCAGCGAACCGCCGCCCGCCACCGCCTGGATGGCGCCGACCAGTTGCTCCAGAGACACATCCTTGAGCAGATAACCCTTCGCTCCGGCCTTCATGCCGGCCAGCACCAGCTGATCGTCGTCGAATGTAGTGAGGATGATCGTAGGCGGGAGTTGATTGACCTTGCTGAGCGCCTGCAGCGCTTCCAGACCCGACATCGCGGGCATCCGCATGTCCATCAGGACGACATCGGGGTTGATCTGCGGGATCAGCTCGACCGCCTGGCGGCCATCGGACGCCTCGGCGACCACTTCGATGCCCTCGGCGAGGGCCAACAAGGAACGGATGCCCTGGCGTACCAGGGTCTGATCGTCGACCAGACAAACGCGAATCATGTCGTCTCCTGCATGAAGCCGTGAATGCGCCGGTCACCCTGACCGTTTCGCGGATTTGGACGGCGAACCGTCGTTGGGGAATACGGGAACCACGGGAAAAGGGACGCAGAAAGGGGTCATGCCGCGATTCCGGGTGCGGGAATGTCGCCCGTTGGCGCCGGGCCCCGCCTCAGCGGCAGTCCCATCCGGTCCGTCGCCTGAACGACCGGCAGATAGAGGGTAAGACAGAAGCCCTGCCCCGGGCGGGTTTCGATCTCGACCTGCCCGCCATAGGCCGCCAGGCGTTCGCGCATGCCGCGCAGGCCATTGCCCACCACCGGCGCATCGGCGGCGCCGCGGCCGTCGTCGCGGGCCACCACCTGAACGCCGTCGCCGTGCCAGCGGTAGTCCAGGTCCAGGGTCGTGGCCTGGGCATGGCGCACCACATTGGTGATGATTTCCTGCGTGCAGCGCAGCAGGACATGGGCGCGCTCGGGGTCGTCCAGCAGGAACGGCACCGGCAGCAGCATCTCGATCTGCAGCCCGGGGACGTTGTCGGCCAGCGGCAGCAGGGTGGCCGCCATGTCGATGGCGTCGTCCTCGCGGATCTGGCTGACCGCCTCGCGGACATCGCTGAGCAGCAGTTTCGCGAGGGTATGGGCCTGGGAAACGTGTTCCTGGGCCTTGCCTTCGACCAGATGGTTGGCCACTTCCAGATTCAGGCTGAGGGCGGTCAGGTGATGCCCCAGCAGGTCGTGGAGCTCGCGGGAAATGCGCGTGCGCTCGTTGACCCGGACGCTTTCGGCCAGCAGGGCGCGGGTGGCGCGGAGTTCGGAATTCAGCCGGCGCTGCTCTTCGCGCGCCTGTGCCTGCTGCCGGGCCACCAGGCTGGTGGCGTATACGAACCCGGCGAATCCGGCATACAGCAGGGCCTGCATCACCGCTTCCATGAGGGTGAAATCGCGGCGCATGAACACCGGAACGACCGCCAGTTGGCTCAGCAGCAGCCAGGCCACGCCCAGCCGCAGCGACAGCAGCCACGGCAGGGCGCAGGCCGCCACCATCAGCAGGACGCTGCCCAGCCCGCTTTCGCTGTAGTACCCCAGACCGATCGCGGCCGGGGTCAGCACCACCAGCAGCACGTAGTCGAACAGTCCCGGCCGGCGCGTGCCCAGGCCCCGGGTGAGCCAGGCATAGGCGGCGCCGAAAGCGGCGTAGGCCAGCCAGCCCTCCCAGGGCATGGTCAGCAGCAGGAAGCGATCGTCGTCCGAATCCGCCAACATCGGCATGATCCAGGTGTACAGCAGCGGCACGCCGACCACCGCCCAGGTGAAGAGCCCCGAGTACCGCAGCAGCCGACTGTGATCCAGACGTGTGAACATCAGGGGAGTGTAGGCGCTCTGCCGGCCACTGCACCCCACCGGAAGTCATGGGTGGCGGCGATCGCGGGCCAGACTTCAGATAAAGCCAGACCGATGAAACGCCGCAATCTCGCCCGGCCGGGACGGGCATGCGATAATTTCGCGCCATACCGACGCAGGGCTCCCGCCCGCGCACGCCACTGCCGGAGTCATTGGAATGTCGATTGTCATCCGCGACGTGCGCGAGCACGAGCTGGATTCCGTCCTTGCCCTCAATAATGCCGCCGGCCCCACGATTCTGCCTTTCGACCAGAACCGTCTGCGTCATTTCTTCGACTCCGCCGAATATTTCCGCGTGGCCGAGCGCGACGGCACCCTCACCGGCTTCATGATCGGCGTGGGCAATCAGGCCGATCACGACAGCAGCAACTTCCGCTGGTTCGCGGAACGCTATCCGGAGTTCTTCTACATCGACCGCATCGTGGTGGCCAGCCGCCGCCGTGGCGGCGGCGTCGGGCGCGCGTTCTACGCCGACGCCCAAAGCTACGCGGAAACGCGTTACCCGCGACTGGCTTGCGAAGTGTTCATCGACAACGTCAGCGATCCGGCCCTGCCCGATCCGGCGCTGCTGTTCCACGGCAGTTTCGGTTTCCGCGAAGTCGGCCAGCAGATGATGCCGGAGACCGGCCTGCGCGCCGCGATGCTGATGAAGGATCTCTGCAGCTATCCGTGGATCCGCGAGACGTATGGCGCCAATCTGCCGGACGTGCTGTGGCTCACGGCATCGCGGATCGGCGCCAGTCCGCAGCGTGCGGCGGGCACCGCCGCGTGAGTGCGGCCACGCCCGTGAACTACGAATTGGCCGGCGATCTCAAGATCGGCCAGGTCGGCATCGCCAACCTGCGCGTGCGCACCCTCGACGTCGAACGCCTGGGTGCCGAAATGCGAGACCGCGTCGCGCGCGCGCCGAAACTGTTCGAGCGCGCGGCGATGATCGTCGATTTCGGCGCCCTGCCCGGCACCCCGGACGCGGCGACCGCGCGCGCCCTGCTCGACGCCCTGCGCGCCGCAGGCGTGATCCCGGTCGCGCTGGCCTGGGGCAGCGGCGACAACGAGCGCCTGTCGATCGAGCTCGGCCTGCCGCTGCTGTCCAAGTTCCGCGCGCAGTACGAACCGGCCGAACCTTCTGTAGGAGGGGCTTCAGCCCCGAGCTTGTCCGCTGAAACAACCATCGCGGCTTCCGCCGCTCCCGCGAAAGCCGCCGCGCCCGCAAAAAGCGCCGCTGCGCCAGCCGCGGCCGGCGAACCGGGCATGGTGCTGACCGCGCCGATCCGTTCCGGCCAGCAGATCTACGCCGAGCAGCGCGATCTGACCATCCTGAACACCGTCGGCGCGGGCGCCGAAGTCATCGCCGACGGCTCGATTCACGTCTACGGCGCTCTGCGCGGGCGCGCCCTCGCCGGCGCGCGCGACAACGACAAGGCCCGCATCTTCTGCCGCGAGTTCCACGCCGAACTCGTCGCGATCGCGGGACACTACAAGGTCATGGAGGATCTTCCGGTCGAACTGCGCGGCAAGGCCGTTCAGATCTGGCTGGATAACGAACAGATCCACATCGCCGCGCTCGCCTGAGCGCGCAGCCTGGCATGCTGTTGTAAAACAGCGTGCCAGGGCAGCCATGGATGGCTGCAACGTTGAATCAATCACACAAGCGATTGATTCAACGGGAGCAAGTCCGGACTTGCTCCGGACTTGCGACTTGACTGCGCCGGCAGGAGCCGGCGCGAACAGCTAAGCTGGCCCCGAAGGGGCGAGCCGCATGGATGCGGTGAGTCAAAACGCACACGATGTGCGTTTTTCAACAACCTGCTAAATCATCGGGAGAAGTACATTGGCTGAAATCATCGTAGTCACATCGGGCAAGGGCGGCGTCGGCAAGACCACCAGCAGCGCCAGTCTCGCGTGCGGCTTCGCGCGCCGCGGCAAGAAGGTCGCGGTCATCGACTTCGACGTCGGTCTGCGCAACCTCGACCTGATCATGGGCTGCGAACGCCGGGTGGTGTACGACTTCGTCAATGTCATCCACGGCGAAGCGTCGCTGAAACAGGCGCTGATCAAGGACAAACGCTTCGAGACCCTATATCTGCTTGCCGCATCGCAGACCCGCGACAAGGACGCGCTGACCAAGGAAGGCGTGGAGAAAGTGCTGAAGGATCTGGCCGACGACGGCTTCGACATCATCCTCTGCGACTCGCCCGCCGGCATCGAGAAAGGCGCGTTCCTGGCGATGTATTTCGCCGACCAGGCGGTGGTGGTGGTGAACCCGGAAGTCTCCAGCGTCCGCGACTCCGACCGCATCCTCGGCCTGCTCGCCTCCAAGACCCAGCGCGCCGAGAACGGCGAGCGCGTGAAGGAACACCTGCTGCTCACTCGCTACAGTCCGTCGCGCGTGGAAACCGGCGAAATGCTCAGCATCAAGGACGTCGAAGACGTGCTCGGCCTGAAGACCGTGGGCGTGATCCCGGAATCGCCGGACGTGCTGAACGCGTCGAACAAGGGCGAGCCGGTGATCCTGGACATGGAATCGCACGCCGGCCAGGCCTACGACGATGCGGTCGCACGACTGCTCGGCGAAGAACGGCCGATGCGCTTCACCCAGTTCGAGAAGAAGGGTTTCTTCAGCAAACTGTTCGGAGGCTGAACCCATGTCTCTCTTCGATTTCCTGAAGCCCAAGAAGAACACCGCCTCGGTCGCGAAGGAACGCCTGCGCATCATCGTCGCCCAGGAGCGCAGCAGCCGCGGCGCGCCCGATTACCTGCCGCTGCTGCAGCGCGAGCTGCTGGAAGTGATCCGCAAGTACGTCAGCGTCGATATGGACGCCGTTAGAGTAGAGATGGCGAAAGACGGCGATCACGACGTGCTCGACATCTCGGTCGCGCTGCCCGACGGGCGTCCTTCCATCCCCTGATCGTTTTTGCGGGAGCGGCGCGAGCCGCGATGAACCATGTCCGTCGACGCGATCGCGGCTTCTGCCGCCCCCACAGAACCCAGCGTCCTCACCCTCGGCGAGATCGAACTCGCCGATGTCGTCACCCTGCTCGGCCGCTACGATCTGCACTTGGCGCTGGTCGACGACGGCGCACCGATTCCCGGCAGCTACTGGGGCGAACCCGAGGCCGGGCTGATCGCCGATACCGTGCATGCGCGCCGCGACACGCCGCTGCATTCGCTGCTGCACGAAGCCTCACATCTGATCGTGCTGCCGCCCGAACGCCGCGCCGCGATCCACACCGACGCCAGCGATTGCCAGCTCGAAGAAGACGCGACCTGCTGCCTGCAGTTGCTGCTGGCCGACGCCCTGCCCGGCTTCGGGATCGAGCGCGCGTACGCCGACATGGACGCCTGGGGCTACACCTTCCGGCTGGGCTCGGCGCGCGCCTATGCGCAGCAGGATGCCGACACGGCGTGGGCATGGCTGGCCGATGCAGGGCTGGTCGGCGAAGACCGCAAACTGCTGGTCCGGCGCTGAGCCGGACCAGCGACACCCTCTCAAGAGTCGCGCAAGCCGGGCGTCAAACGGAACAGTTGGCCATGCAGTCCTGGTAGATCTCTTGGCACTGACTGCGGCAGGCAAGCGAAGGCGACTCGGCACACAGGCTCATGCATTCCAGCTTCTGCTCGTAGCACTGCCCGGCGCAGCCCGTATCGGCGGATGTCTCGGCAACACCGAAGCCAAGTCCCATGGCTGCCGCAAGCGCGGAGGTAAACAACAGCGTCTTGATCTTCATCGCAAAACTCCTTTTTGGATGGAAATGGAACGATCGGTCGAGTCGATCCGTGAGCGCGCAGGCCGGCGCCAACTCGCACAACATAATCCGGAAAATCGGCGGCCGAGTCCTGGCATATCGACCGGATACGGACAGTCCCGAGCATCCCGCCGGTTTCGCATGGGCATCGAGACCCGTCCGGCCGGACGCCCGCCCCGGCGGCTTGCGCTGCCCGCCCGGGGGCTCTAGCCTCCGTTTCCAGCCGACCGGCCACTGGAGACACCTTGTGAACCATCGCAACACCCTACTGGCCCTCGCCATCGGCGCCGGCCTGCTGTCCCTCGGCGCCTGCAAGCAAGATGCGCAGCAGGGCGATTCCTCCACGCAAGGCCGCGCGGCCGCCATCAAGGCGGACAAGGACGCCGACGCCTTCGTCGCCAGAGTGAACAAGGAAATCAAGGCGACCTACCCGGACCTCACCGCCGCGCAGTGGCTGTCGTCCACTTACATCAACGACGACAGCCAGCGGGTCGCGGCCAAGGCGAACGAGCGTTTCCTCGGCCAGCTCAATGCATGGATCAAGGCCGCCAAGCAGTTCGAAGGCCAGAAGATGTCGCCCGAGAGCGCGCGCGCGATCCTGCTGCTCAAGCTCTCCACCTCGATGCCGCCGCCCAGCGACCCGGAGAAGCTCGCCGAACTGACCCGCATCGCAAGCAAGATGGAAGGCGACTACGGCGCCGGCAAATCCTGTACTGCTACCGGCGACAGCAAAGTCTGCCGCGACCTGGGCGAACTCAGCGAAGTGCTGGCGAAGAATCGCGACTATCAGGCACAGCTCGACGCCTGGCAGGGCTGGCACACCATTTCCCAGCCGATGCGCAAGGACTACGTCCGCTTCGTCGAACTGGTGAACGAAGGCGCCAGGGAAATGGGCTTCGCCGACGCCGGCGAGATGTGGCGTTCGGGCTACGACATGACCCCGGCGGAGATCGCGGCCGAAACCGATCGGCTCTGGGGCCAGGTCAAGCCGCTCTACGAAGACCTGCATTGCTACACCCGCACCAAACTGCAGACGGAATACGGCCCGGGCAAGGGCGCGGCGAGCGGCGGCATGCTGCCCGCGCACCTGATGGGCAACATGTGGCAGCAGGACTGGGGCAATCTCTGGGACGTGCTGGAACCGTACCAGGGCGCCGGCAGCCTCGATATCAACGATGCGTTGCAGGGCTGGGGACAGAGCAATCTCTCCGCGACGCGGGCGAAGATCACGGGCGATGCGACGCCCGAGAAACTGGTCGCAGCCGAGCGCGAAGCCCAATTGCTGACGGCCAAGAAAATGACCCAGCGCGCCGAGGATTATTACGTCTCGCTGGGCATGCCGAAACTGCCTGAAAGCTACTGGCAGAAGACCCAGTTCATCCAGCCGCGCGACCGCGACGTAGTCTGCCACGCCAGCGCCTGGGACATGACCATGGACGGCGACGTGCGCACCAAGATGTGCATCAAACCGAACGAGGAAGAGTTCACAACGATCTATCACGAACTCGGCCACATCTATTATTACCTCGCCTACAACAACCAGCCGCCGCTGTTCCAGACCGGCGCGCACGACGGCTTCCACGAGGCCATCGGCGACACCATCGTGCTCGGCATGACCCCGAAATATCTGGAATCGATCGGCCTGGTCAACGCCCAGCAGCAGAGCAACGAGGCGCTGATCAACGCGCAGATGCGGATGGCGCTGGCCAAGGTGTCGTTCATGCCCTTCGGCCTGATGATCGACCGCTGGCGCTGGGGCGTGTTCGACGGTTCCATCAAACCCGACAGCTACAACAAGGCGTGGTGGGAGCTGAAAGCGAAGTACCAGGGCGTGGCCCCGGTCAGCCCGCGCGGCGAGGAATTCTTCGACCCGGGCGCGAAGTACCACGTCCCGGGCAACACGCCGTACACACGCTACTTCCTCTCGCACATCCTGCAGTTCCAGTTCTACAAGTCGCTGTGCGACGCCGCCGGCCACAAGGGACCGCTGTACGAATGCAGCTTCTACGGCAACAAGGAAGCCGGCCAGAAGTATTGGGCGATGCTCGGCAAGGGCTCCAGCCAGCCGTGGCAGAAAACCATGAAGGAACTCACCGGCGGCGAAAAGATGGACGCCTCCGCGGTGCTGGAATACTTCGCCCCGCTGCAGACTTGGCTGAAGCAGCAGAACGAAGGACAAAGCTGCGGCTGGCAGGCGTCCGTCGCTCCGGCGAAGGGCTGACCGCGACCGCGCTCGCTCGACACCGCATCGACTCGACATGGAAGGCCGGCGCAAGCCGGCCTTCTGCCACGCGGCGTTCGTTGCGGGAACCGTTCTGCGGCGGAGATAGCTTCGCATGCGCGCGGCGATGGTTATCATGTATCGCAAAGCAGACGCCGTCGGCGTTCGTTCATCGGACAGGATGCCAATGCAGAAGCATACGGACCGGATCAGAACCCGTACCTCGCATTCGCGCTTCCGCATCGGCGCGATGCTTGTGCAGCCCGAATGCCTGAGCGTGTCGCTGGAAAACGGCAACGAGACCACGCTCGAACCGCGGATGATGGAAGTGCTGGTCGCACTGGCCGAGCACGCGGGCGAGGTCGTCAGCGCCGAGCAACTGCTGATCGAAGTCTGGCGCGGCACGTTCTATGGCGACAACCCGGTCCACAAGGCCATCGCCTATCTGCGAAAAGTGTTCGGCGACGACCTGAAATCGCCGCGCTATATCGAAACCATCCGCAAACGCGGCTATCGACTGATCGCCAAAGTCTCCTATCCGGACGACTACCGTCGCGTCGCCGTGCAGGCTTCGACCTGGAGCGGCGCCAGCCCCTACGTCGGCCTCAGCCCGTTCGATGGCGAACATGCCGGCGTGTTTTTCGGCCGCAGCCGCGTCATCGCGGAGCTGCTCGCCGCGATGCGCCAACAGCTCGACAACCAGCGACGCTTCGTGTTGATCGTCGGCGCCAGCGGCTGCGGCAAGACCTCATTGCTGAATGCCGGCGCGCTGCCGCTGTTGCGCCAGGAAGGGGGATTCGACGGATTGCGTGCGCTGGCGATCGCGCGCTGCGATCTGGCCGCCGTCGAAAACGGCGATGCCATGACTCATCTCGCCGCAGCGCTGTCAACGTGGACGCTCGGCGATAGACCGGTGTTCGCACCCGGGCCGGCGACCGATCTCGCCGCAACGATCCGGCGGTCGCCGGAATCGATCACCGCCACGATCGAAGATGCGTTCCGCCGCCATCCATCGCGTGAACTCGCCGACCAACCGCATGCGCATCTGCTGTTGTTGATCGACCATGCCGAAGCGCTGGTCGCGACCCGGTCCCGCGATCCGGAGCGGGACAGCGCATTTTCGCGCGCGCTGCACCACCTCTGCGAATCCCCTCGCGTGATGGTGGCGATGATCGTCCGCGGCGATTTCTACCTCGCATTGATCGAAGCGTATCCGGAGATCGCCGAACGCAAATTGGGCGAGGGCCACTTCGACGTGCTCACCCCGCGTTCCGGCGAGATCGCGCAGATCATCCGCACCCCCGCCGCGCTGGCGGGCTTGACCTTCGAGGAAGACCCGCAGACCGCGGAGCATCTGGACGACGTGCTGCGCGACGCGGCGAACGCGCACGCCGATGCGCTGCCGCTGCTGCAGCACACTCTGCAGGCGCTTTACGAACGCCGAAGCGACGACGGCGAACTGCGATTCGAGGCCTATCGCGACATCGGCGGCATGGAAGGCGCGCTCGCGCATCGCGCCGAAGAAGTCTTCGCAACCCTGCCCGATGCGGCCAGACGCAGCCTCCACACGGTCTTGTCGCAGTTGATCGTGATGCAACAGGACAACGACAGCGTCAGCGCCCGCCGCGTCGCCTGGTCGGCGCTGGACGAGAACGCAGGCGCGTTCGCCGAAGCCTTCGTCCGCGCCCGCCTGTTCATCGCTGAATTGAGCGACGGCCAAGCCGGCTTCCGGGTGACCCATGAGGCCTTTCTGCGGCAATGGCCGCGCGCGCGCGACTGGACCCAGGACAATCGCCGCCTGCTGCAATCCAAGGCCCGCATGCGCCGCGCGGCCGCACGCTGGGCGGAAGAAGGCCGCAAGGTCGATCATCTTCTCAATCCGGGCCAGCCGTTGCAGGAGGCGCTGGACGCCGCACGACAGTTGCCCGACGATCTGAATGCCGATGAACGCACGTTCCTGCGGGCGTCAGCGAAACTCCATCGGCGCAGACGCTGGCTGCGCGCAGGCGCGATCGCGAGCCTTGCGGTATTCGCGGTCATTTCCGCCGTATTCGCGCTGATCGCATCGCAGGCGCGCGATGAAGCTGAGCACCGCCGCGAGGAAGCCCTGCAACTGTCCGACTTCATGCTGGTGGATCTGGCCGACAAACTGCGTCCGCTCGGCAATCTCAAACTGCTCGGCGGCATCAGCGTCAAGGCGCTGGCTCAACTGGAGCGCCAGCCCGAAGCGCAAACGCGCACGGAAGATCTCATCAACCGATCCCGCGCACTGCGCACGGTCGGCGAAGTGATGATGGAAGAAGCGAAACTGAAGGAAGCGAAGTCGGCCTTCGTGCGCGCCAACCAGGCCGCACGCAGCGCGGTGGAACGCACGCCGCAATCCGCGGAGGCCATCGCCGAACTCGGCGTCTCGGCGTATTGGCTGGGCTACTACCATTTCCGGCAAGCCCAACTGGAAGAGGCGCGCAAGCACTGGCGCACCTATCTGCAGACCAGCGAACAGCTGATCCATCTGGACCCCCGCAAAACCGACTGGCAGATCGAGCTGTCGTACGCACTCAACAACCTTGGCGCAGTGGCCCGGGATCAGGGACATATCGGCGAAGCGCTGGCGTACTTCAGACGCTCGGCCAAGCTCAAAGCCAGCGTCCTGTCAGCGAGGCCGCACGACGAGGCGCTGCGATACGATCTGGCCGACACGCTGTCGTGGATCAGCAGCGGCGACGAATCGGAAGGGCGCCTGCAGCAGGCCGCGGCCGGATACGCCGAACAGATCGCCATGCTGCGCACGCTGGTGGCGAGCAACCCCGATGCACTGGTGTGGGAGCGACGACTTGCGACATCGCTGCTGTTCAGCAGCCGCCTTGCGGTCTCCCGCGGACGCATGGACGAGGCGCAGGCGCAGATCGAAGAGAGCATCACCCGATTGTCGGCGGTGACCGCTCGCGAGCCCGGCAACAAGGTGTGGCTTCGGGATCTCGCGATCGCGCATGTCGAAGCCGGCGAAATGGCCGCCATGCGCGACGACGCCGGCAGCCGCGTCTCGCACGCATCGACCGCCGACAGGCTGATCCGCGAGATGAAGGCATCGGGCGATGCGTCGCTGGCATTGCAACGCCTGGAGGCGGCCGCCCGACTGTCGATCGTGCGCTTCCTGCCACGCACAGACGGCGTCGGCGCGCAATGGGACAGGGCGATCGTCGGGCTGGAACGCACCGCTGAAGATGCGAAGGGCGGCATCCACGGAAGGTCCATGCTCGCGAGAGGCCTGATCCATCGGGGGCGATATCGTTCGGGAATCGGGTCGACGGCCGGAGCCCGCAGCGATTGGGAACGCGCGATCGACCTGCTCGGAACGATGGCAGCCACATCGAGGGATCCGAATGTCATCGTATCGTGGGTCAGCGCACACCTTCTGCTGGGCGCTCACGAACGCGTCGAACCGGAAATCGCCTGGCTGGCGGACATCGGGTATCGCGAGGCTGATTTCATGGCGATCGTCGCCCACAGCGGTGCATCCATGCCAGGCATTGGTGGCGTAACGAACACCGGAGAGAACCCGCAGAGACGCTGAAATACGAAGCGCGATCTGGAACACTCGACGTGGCGGCCCGATGCCCCCGCAGTCGAAACGGCACTTACCGGAAACCTGTCGCCGTGCGTATCACGGCCACGACATTCAACCTCACGAAGAGAAGCACCCGACATGTCAAGATACCTGCACAACCGCAATTCCTCGTCATCCGGAATTGAGCGTATCCAACTGAAGATCAGCGGGAGCCACCCGAACTATATCTGGTCGTACTCCAAGGCTGCCGTGATTCTCGGCGACGCCCCGACCGTGGTCGAAATCGATCTTCATAACGACACGCGCGATAAATCACAGGCGACCTTGACCACCTACGCGTCCTCGGGGGTGACGGCAAAACACTCGCCAATCATGTCGTTCGCAACGTACAACAACGGACAATCGGCGGTCTTGACGATCGGTCTGCTCCCCCATCAAGTGGTCGATTTCGGCCTTTTCGTGGACCTGACGCATGAAGAGCATCCCAAGATGACCATTTTCTGCGACCCGCAGGCCAGCAACGACCCGATCAAAACCACCTGATGCCCGTCGAAGGCCCACCGCGATGGTCGGCCTTCGTCTTCCGGCGAATCGCGCCTGGCGGCGCTGCGGCCCGGCACCGGCATGAGTCCGCAAAGCCCCCATCCGCCGGAACCGGACCTGCAACGATGTAGCCGCGAAAGCATGCGAATCCCGGCAAGGTCGCAGCGCAGTCGTTGTCCGGCTGCCGCGATGCCGGACGACCATCGGCATCGCGACCCCAACCACGGACAAGGAGCCACTCATGTCGAACCCGGTTCTCGTCGGCGACTGGTCGAATTTCGACTTCACGCTGACCCCTCTTGCCAAGGATGCCTTCGAGACCGCCATGCAGCCGCTGTTCGGCGCGAAGTACACGCCGCTCGCATTCGCCAGCCAGGTCGTTGCAGGCACCAACTATTGCTTCCTCTGCGATGTGCAGTACGCAACCCCGTTCCCGGATGGAAATGCGGTGAAGATCTATATCTATCAGCCATCGGACGGCAAACCTTCCCCCTACTGGATCGTCCCGATCACGCCGTGACACCGGGCCATGACGTGACGGATCCGAGGCCACGGCCGCCCCGATCGCATCGCACCGCCCCGGGCGGGCGACGACGACGACGACCCGCATTAGCTGAAGGCGCGCGGTTTTCGCCCATGCGCGATGTCTTCCCGACCGCCTCGGCCGCCGTGAGGCGATGGCCCTGCGAATGCGCCAGCAATCATCACAAGTAGCTTGGGGCAGACATCGATACGCCACGACTGGCGTCGCTCCGCACGCAGGCATCCCGGGATGAAGATGTCCCGCAGCAGCGCCTCACCCGCAACGGCGCAGCGCGCCTTGCTTACTGCGGCATATCGTGCATCGCCATATCGATCAATCACTTGCACGCCGGAAGGTTCCCGGAAGGTTCCCGGAAGGTATCGAAAGGGCCTCGCGTGCAGCGACCCGCGTGCACCGCAGCCAGTGCCGCACATTGCCTTGCGTATCAATCACTTGGCGATTGGAAGGTTGCAGGAAGGCACCGAAATGGCCGCTTGGGCAGGCTGCAACCCACGGCGCCGCCTCTGCCCATGCCGCTGCTTTCGACCGCTCACGACCGTGCATGCGCGGTCGCCGCACACAGCCAGCACAACGGACAGAGACCCGACGCCATCCTGCCGCCGTCGATCGCGATGGCTTGATCCGTCCAACCCGGAAATCATCCATGGAATTCGCCTACGTCCAGCATGCTCACACCCATACCGGGGACGGCGCCACGCACCTCCACGATTGCGATGCAGAGGCGCTATCGCTCAGCGGAACCGCAAGCGTCGGCAGCGTCGAAGCGCCCGCGGTTTCCGCCGCCAAACGCCTGCATCGCGGCCACGTAATGCTCGACAGCGCCCTGCTCCGCCAACTGCGTCAGGCCAAGCTGATGAGCCAACAGGATCTCGCCGACGACTGCTGGCGGCGCAACATCCAACTGTCGCTCACCACGATCAAGCGCGCCGAACTTGGCCGCCCGGTGCGCTTCCGCATCGCCCGCGAATTTGCGCGCTGCTTTGATGTGTTGGTGACGCAGATCGTGCGCGCTGAAGACCCGTCAGAGATATGCAATCACTGACAGGTACCGAAGCGGCACTGTGACGATCCGCGAAGGGACTATGGGCGTTATTGAAACCGATCATGATTTTGTTGCGGGGCGATTGAATTTGACTACGTTATCCGGGCTAGTCGCCACATCGGAAACTTTACTCTGATCCGAATGGCACTTACTTAAGCACCGCATCCCGATTTTCGTCATTCCAGCGTAGGCGGAAATCCAGTGACTTCCGGCCTTTTCGTACAAGCTAAAGACGCTGGATCCCCGCATACGCGCACTGCTGTCCGGAATAATTTCAAGCAAACAGCACCCCCTGTCGTTCAGCTACGGCCCGTTTTCGCTCGCGACTGCGTTGGTAGTGACTTGCTTCGGTCTTCTCGCGCTGGAATAGGCTGGCGCGTAGTGTCATCAGTGCCTCCCAGAGCGAGCAAACCGCTCCGCTCGCTCGATGCGCGATGGCCATCAGCAAGTAGGCGATCAGCGCGGTCAATAGTTGGGTCCGGACGGCGGTTTCGCTTTCCCCCAAGAAACGGCCGAAAACCAGGAAGGAGGCAAACCAGGACACCCACAATTTGCAAATGAACTCCAGGGTGAATCGACTCAACACAAATCCCCCCGGCGTTATGCGCAGTACGCATGACGTCGGGGGTTTGCCGATCAACGTCCACGCAACATCCTCCCTCGCGGGCCACGA
>JANLVT010000054.1:0-78576 GCA_031364125.1 Lysobacterales bacterium
GCGGCAGGATGCCGCATCGAAAAATCCCGGCCATGTCGCCGACGGCAGATGTGCCTAGGTATTGAGAGTTTTCTTTGGTTACTTTCTTGACTCGCGCCTGCGGCGCTCGCCCTTCGGACCGGCTTCGCCGTTCGCGCCGCAAGCGGCGCAGTGTGACAAAGAAAGTTATCCGCGCGTAAGCGCGGAAGCTCTGCAGTTGTTTTTCGATGGGTATCGCTACGCTCCAACCCATCCTACCTTGCTACAAATCCTGTCTTATGGATTTCGTCCACACGATCATTCCGAGCCTATGGATCAACGCGTGATCGTAGACCCGAAGGGCGGCGCACACGATGTGCGCCGTTTTTCGACGCGGCAGGATGCCGCATCGAAAAATCCCGGCTATTTCGCAGACGGCAGATTTGCTCCGGTACTGAGAGTTTTCTTTGGTGACTTTCTTTGCGACAAAGAAAGTTACCCGCGCGTAAGCGCGGAAGCTCTGCAGTTGCTCCTTGATGGGTATCGCTGCGCTCAACCCATCCTACCTTGCTTGCTCACCACCCTGCTGCGAAGCGGATTAACGCCAAAGGAACTCCAATGCTTCTCGTCGTTGCAAGAGCGATCGTGGCGGCTGTCGCCATCTACTTCCTGATGCTCGGCGCAATTGCCCTTGCTCGTCCGACAAAAGCACGTGCGTTCCTGTTGGGTTTCGCCGATACATCATTCAAGCATTACGCCGAGCTGGCCGCACGACTCATGGTGGGCGGCGCCATGCTCCTTGTCGCGCGCGATTCGGCTTATCCCACGGCGCTCGCGGCGTTCGGCTGGATCCTCGTTGTCTCCACCGCCTTCATGGCCCTGATGCCATGGCGTCTTCATCATCGCTTTACGCAGTCCGCTGTGCCCAGGGCCTTGCGGTACCTGCCTTTGATTGGGGTTTCGTCGCTGATCATGGGTGGACTGCTCTTCTGGGTCGCCACCGCCGGCAATGCCGCCTGACAATTCATCCAACGCGATCTATCTTCACGAGTCGGTTCAACTCGGGCCGCTCGACTCAGGAGTTCCCCCATGCGCATCGTCAGCGACAGTTTCGAACACCGCCATCGCATTCCCGCCGAATTCGCGATGGGCACGCCGGACGGGTTCGGCGGCAACCGTAATCCGCATCTGCGGTGGAGCGACGCGCCGGCCGGCACCCGCAGTTTTGCGCTGCTGTGCATCGATACCGATGCGCCCACCGACGGCGCGCTGGTCGCCGACGACGCGACGCCCATTCCTGTCGATCACCCGCGCGGCGATTTCGTACATTGGGTGCTTGTCGACATTCCCGCGGACGTTCATGAGATCGCGGCCGGCAGCTGCAGCGACAGCGTGACCGCGCGCGGCAAGTCGGCGCCTGGCGGCCCCGCGGGCGCGCGCCACGGATTGAACGATTACACCGGCTGGTTCGCCGGGGACGCGCAGATGGGCGGCGACTATCTTGGCTATGACGGCCCATATCCGCCGGGTCACGACCTGCGTCTGCACCGCTATTTCTTCCGCCTGTTCGCGCTGGATATCGAACGCCTCGCGCTGCCGGCGACCTTCGCGGCTGCCGATGTGTTCCGCGCCATGCACGGGCACGTGCTGGCCGAAACCGCACTTTGCGGAACGTATGCGCTCAACGCCGCAGTGAAGGGCTGAGCAGGGCCGGCGGGCGCCGGAAGGGCGGATGAGCCCTGGCGGACCCCGACCGTGCGCCCCCGCTGGGATCGCCGAAGCCGCCGCGGCCGGCATGATTCGCCGGTGAGCACCCGAGAGGGGGATGGACCACAAGTCGTCTCCGGCATTCGGCGCCGCAACGATCGATCGCAGCCATACGGACAGATCTGGCCGCATTGCGATCGACGCCATGCATCTCTCGTTTTTCTCTCGCCGACCTCTTGCCCGAAAAAACCGTGACAGATACTGCAATTTTATCTGTCGCCGCACTCCTAGACTGCAGGCGCGGTGCGGGACGGGTCCGCCGTCCTGGCCGGGCAGGGACCGTGATCGCGATGTCAGAGAGAAGGCAAGCCGCCAGTTGGATCGCCGATCAGTACGGCGGTTCCTACCTCAACAACCCCGAGCAGCAGAACCGCGATCTGGCCGCCGCCAACGACATGGCGATCCTGATCCAGCGGATGGTCCGCGACCGCAACGGCGGCGAGGCCGGCTACCGCCGTGCCGGCGAACTGATCAACGAGACCCTGGACGAGCTGCGGGGCCGCGCGCCCTTCGGTTTCGTCACCCCGGCCTTCGCCCTGGGCACCACCCAGGTGCTGCTGGAAAAAGCCAACACCATGGACGGCCCGCAGTTCCTCCAGTACCTGGAGGGCATCCGCGACCGCGACAATCCGCTGTTCTTCTGGCAGCGGAGCACGCTGGATCCGCTGTCCGACGAGGTGAAGGAGCGCACCCGGGCACACGTCGAGGAGATCTACGGCAAAAGCACGTTCACCGTCTTCGACGCACTGAAGGGGCAGAGCGGGCCGGTGGCCTTCTCCGCCGGCGCTGCGGATGCCGTGCTGGACGAAGTCGGCACCGGTGGGCGCGGATTGATCCTGGGCGCCTCCAATCCGGTGGAGGCCGGGCGGCAGGCGGTGGACATGCTGCGCAACCTCGACCGGGTGCCACAGGCGCTGCAGCAGCAGGTGAGCGAGGCCCAAAAGCTGATCCAGGCGGCCAGTCTGGACGACTATCACAAGGGCTTCCTCTTCGTGCGCGTCGCGTTCATCGCGCTGGATGCCGCGGACGTGGTCGAGGCTGGGCTGTCGGTCGGCAATCTCGCCCGCCGCCTGCGCAACGGCGAGGTCCACAACATCGGCGATGCCCTCCGCGCCCTGGACGACGGCCCGCAGGTCATGCGCCAGCGAGGGCAAGCCGGCGATGCCAACGATCTGTCCGCCGACGACGTCCCGGCGCGTGCGCGCACCTCCACCGCTTCGCCCAGCGCCCAGGCAGCGACGCTCACCGATCAGTTGGTGGGCGGCCTGCCGGCGAATTACCGCGAGCCCTACCGTGAAGCCTTCACCCAACTGCTGCGCGCCAACAATTACGACACGCCCCAGGAAGTCGCCGCTTTCTCGCGCTGGCTGAACGACAATCCGAACCACGACGTGACCCGGCGTTACCACGAGATCGCTCAACAGACCATGCAGCAGCAGGTGGTCTCGGCGTATCCCGACCGGGTGGAATTCGCCTATCAGCGCGCGCTGGACGATACCTTCCGCGCCGCCGGCCTGACCACGCCCCAGCAGCGCATGGGGTACATGGAAGCGTTCAATGGCCCGAACGCGGCCGCCTTCCGCACCGCGCTGGACGAGCGCGCACTGACCCACGTCGTCGACAATTCGTTGCGGCAGATCCCCGACAACGTGCGCGACGCATATCGCGGCAGCGTGGCCAGCATCCTCAGCGAGCAGGGCTACCTGGGCCAGGGACGTTTCGACCCTAAAGGCGCGCAGCAGTACATCGACAACCTTGCGGGCGCGCCGGGCGGGCCGTCGGCGATGGCGGTCCACAACCGCGCGATGAACATCGTGGTGAACACTGCCGCGAATCGTTTTCCCGACGGGGTGGACGGTTATTACGCCCGCGCCTACCGCCAGACCTTCGCGGCCGAGAACATCCGCAATCCGAGCGCGGCGCAGCGGTACATCGACAATCTCGACGGCGCACCCAACGGCCAGGCGATGCGCGCGGTCCACAATCGTGCGTCGGCCGCCATCGTCAGCGATCTGGTCGACGATCTGCCGCGGAACGTGCAGCCGGCCTATGCCCGCGCGCTGCGGCTGTCGCTGGACGCCGCCGGCAAGGATTCTCCGGCGGAAGTGCTGAGTTACGTCCGCAACCTGACCGACGGCCGCCAGGTGCAGTCGATGACTGCACTGCACCAGCGCGCGTTCGACAGCGTGCTGCAGTCGGCCGTCTCGCGCATCGACGAACCGTCGCGCCCGGCCTACACCCAGGCCCTGCGCGAATCGCTGGATGCCGGCGGGCGCGGACCTGCGCGCAGCGCCGACGGCAGCCCGGCCTGGGATTACGGCAGCGTCGAGCGGGCGCAGCAGTACGTGATCGATCTGGCCACCTCGCCGCAGGCGATGCAACGCATCCAAGACCGCGCCGACGAACTCCTCGGCCGCAGCCGGACGCCCGACCCGACACAGCCGGTGCAGACACCGCCGCAGGATCGCGTCGACCCGCCGAACAATACCCAGCCGCCGGTGCAGACGCCGCCGCAGGACCGCGTCGACCCGCCGAACAATACCCAGCCGCCGGTGCAGGCACCGCCGCAGGATCGCGTCGACCCGCCGAACAGCACACAGCCGCCGGTGCAGACGCCGCCGCAGGACCGCGTCGACCCGCCGAACAGCACACAGCCGCCGGTGCAGACGCCGCCGCAGGATCGTGTCGATCCACCGAACAATACCCAGCCGCCGGCGCAAACTCCGCCGCAGGACCGCGTCGACCCGCCGAACAACGCGCCGCCGCAGGACCCGCCGCCGAACGACCGGTTGACACCCGATCAACGCCAGCTGCCGCCGGCCTCGCAGCCGAACGATCCGCTGCTGCCCTTCCACGCGATCGACCGTGAGCAGCGCATGCGCGCGCCCGAGCCGCTGGTGGCGCCCAATGGGCAGCGTTTCGACGTGATGGGCATCGATGAGGACGGCCGGGTGCGGTTGCGTCCGGAAGGACAGCGCGTGGATGCGCTGCCGTCCGAAGCGATGTTCGAGATGCGCCCGACCGCGCCGCAAACCCTGGCGCAGTCCGGCAATGCGGTGATGTACGGGCGGGAACCCTGGCTGACAGCGGGCAGCAACGAGAACGGTCATGTCCTGCGCGACCCGCAGAACGCCGAGCGCACGATCGTGGTGCCCGAATCGCGCGTCGCCGAGATCGTCACCCCGGTCGGCCGCGAGGTGACCTATCAGGGCGAGACCCTGCGGTTCCAGGCGCTGCAGTCCCCGGGCTGGCAACCGGGCGTGGACCGGCGCGGTTTCCAGCTGGTCGATCCAGACAATCCCGAGCGCACCGTGTTCGTGCCCGAGAATCGCGCGACCGACATCCGCATGCGCCTGGGCGAGGACGGCGAGTACCGCTTCGGCGATGTGCGCCATGGTGTGATCCGGATGCTGCCCATGAATCCCAACGGCGATATCAGCATGCCGCTGACGCCGGGCATGAGTTTCGAGGCGCGGCTTCGCGACCGCGAGATGGAAGGCGCGTATCGAATCAACTTGGGCGAGAACGGCGAGCTGACCGCGACCGGTCGCATCCGCAACGGCACCGAGGTCACCCAGCGCATCGAAGCGTCCGACATCGCGCCGCGCTACGTCGACGTGCGTTCTCCCGATTTCAACGACAGCTTCCAGGTCGACAGCTTCATCCATCGCGAAGCCAACACCCGCAACCGCGCGATCGCGACCGAGCCGACCGGCCTGCCGCTGCGCGATCCGGCGTTCGGCAATCTGGACGGCACTCCCAGCCCCCAGCTCGCGCTGGGCGCGCAGTCGCTGCAGACCCAGTCCGATTTCATCCGCCGCAACGCCGGGAACCTCGACGCCGGACAGTCGCCGAGCCTGACCGTGTTCAACATCGCCTTCAACAACCAGGGCGAAGCGCGCCAGGTGCTGGACGCGATGAGCGATTTCCGGCAGATGCATCCCGAAGCGCCGATCCGGATCGTTGCCTACGAGCCGAGCTTCCGCTCGTTCGAGGGCAAGGACGGTTACGACGAATTGCAGCGGATCATCCAGCGCGACCGGATCCAGGTCGAGTTCTTCGGCAACGATCCCGCGCAGCGCGAGGTGATCCACGCCAAGGGCGTGGCGGTGAACGACCAGGTGTTGTTCAGTACCGGCGCGGTGATCGACGGCTCCAGCCAGAAGGCCGACATCAGCGTGCCGCTGCCGCCCGACGCCGCGCGCGCCTTCAACGCTTATCTCAACGAGGCGGTGATCGGCGACGCCAGTGTCGCCCGCCGTCAGGAGCTGACCGCCAACGCCGCGCGCGAAGGCGTGCTGATCAACGATCCCGAGGCGCGCCTGCCGTACATCGCCCGCGCCCAGGACGGCCTGATCCGCGGCGCCGAGCGCGAATTGACAGTGAGTGTGAGCGAACTGCGCAATCCCGAGACCACGCGCGCGATCATCGAACGCGCCGAGGCCGGCGTGAACGTGCAGGTGCAGTTCCGCGAGATGGATCCCGAATCGCGGCAACTGCTGGCCGACGCCCAGCAGCGGCTGCCCAACCTGCGGGTCGAGGACGCGTCCGCATGGCAGCCGCGTCCGCACTACAACGCCATCATCGCCGACCGCGAGCAGGCCTACGTCGGCACCGCTTACCTCTGGCAGAACCAGCAGGACATGCTGCAGCACGGCCGCTCGTTCGAGAACGGCGTGCTGCTGCAGGGCGAATCGGTGCGCCAGCTGCAGTCGCAGATGGAAGCGCTGCGTTCGCTGCAGCCGGCCAATCCCGGCCAGCGCCTGCTCAATCCCGCGCCGGAAGACGCGCCGGACGTGGGCGTGCGGCTGCGCAACGAAAACACCGGTTCGATCTCGATCAGCGCGCCGGCGGGCAGCAGCATCGGCGTGGATATGCAGAACAGCACGACCGGCGCGATCCAGACCGTCTCCGGCAGCGGCAACGTCCAGGTGTCCGGCAACCGCGAGACCCTGGGCACGGCCGCGACCGCGGTGCCGGACGCCAACGGCAACGTGCAGGTCACCGACGCGCCCGGCCTGCGCATCGAACTGCAGAACCCAGGCACATCGGGCCGAACCGGCACCGATGTGCGCATCGACAACAGCACCGTGAACGGCGGCGTGCAGTCGATCGTCGGCAACGACAACGTGCAGATCGATATCAACCAGGCGCGCATCAATGGCGACCGCCGGCAGACGGTGATCGACGGCGACAACAACCGCCAGACCCAGAATCTCGGCGGCAACGTTACCGCCGACAGCGTGACCCAGACCATCGACGGGCGCTCCGATTCGCGCCAGCAGGTGGGCAACGATGTGCCGTCGCCGGTGCCGCACACTGCGGTCGAAGGTTCGGTGTCGCGGGTGATGGGCAACGGCAACTCGGCGGTAACGACCGAAGGTGATCGCAACGTCGTCGAAATGGGCCGCGGTGGCGACGGCGTGACGGTCGACGGCGTCCGCATCGCCCCTGCCGATCAGCCAGCGCCTCATCCGGCGCCGGCTGCGGACGGGCGAGTGTCCGGCGGCATCCAGAACGGCAGCACGGTGTCCGGGTCGGTTTCGCTCACCGAGGGGCACGACAACGCGACCGTCATGGCCACCGGCGGCGACCATACTGTCCGCGTCGGACGCGGCGAGCAGGAGCGCAAGCTCGAACCCGTCGAGGAGCGCCAGGCCCGCAGGCCGGAATCCTCGCATCTCAACGGCCAGAGCGTCGCCTACACGCCGCGCTTCAGCACCCATCACGATCTGACCGGCGACGGTGCGGGCACGTACACCACCATCTCCGGGCACGGCGTGCTCGAGACCGACCGGGTCATTCCCCCGATCGGCAGCAGCGTGCAGCGCGACACGTTCGTGGTGCCCGAAGGCGTGAACCTGCATTTCCTGGGATTGCCCGGCGGCGTCATCACCGACCGGCTGGGACAGCGCGCGGATGTCGGCGGCGATCTGTCCGGCGTGCCCCTGCTCAAGCTCGGTACCGGCGACACCGCGCCCGACATCCTGATCACGCCGGCGTTCGGCACGATCAACATCCAGGGCAATCCGATCACGGTCGACAACCCGCAGGGCGTGCGCCTCAGTCAGCTGATCCGAGATCACGATCTCAGCGGCAACATCGTCGTATCCGCCTGTCTGCAGCAGTCGGTGTCGCAGGGCAACCGGGAACACTGGCAGGGCATCACCTTCGATCTGCCCGATCGCTATCCCAAGCCGGATCCGCCGGACCTGTCGAATATCCCGCCGCGGCTGCCGATCGACCCCAACTTCCATACCCAGCATGGCCTGACCGGCAACGCCGGCGGCGAATACACTGCGATAGGCGGCAATGCAGGTCTGTCGGGTACCAACCCCAATACCGGCAAGTCGTTCGCCGAGCAGACCTTTACCGTGCCCGAAGGCGTGACCGTGTATTTTCCGTCGTTGCCCGGCGGCAGCGTGCACAACCGGTTGGCCGAAACCATCGAGAAGGGCGAGGATCTGAGTCGCATCGCGCTGCTCAAGGCCGGCGCCGGCAGCACTGCGCCCGATCCGCTGCTGTTGCCCGGCAACTACGAGGTCGCCGGCAACTTCGTGCGCGTCACCGAACGCGAAGGCCAGCGTTTGAGCGAGGTGATCAAGGAACAAGGCCTGACCGGCAACGTGGTGGTGGCCGGCGGCCTGCAGGGGCGCGACCGTCCGCACAGCAACGTGCTGTTCGATGTGCCCGAGCATTACCCCGATCGCGACGTCCGCGGCGGCACCCGCGGCTTCGATCTGAGCATGGAGCAGGTGATCGGCCCGCAGTCGCGCGCGGTGGAGTCGCCTGCTTCGCAGCCGCCCGCTTCGCAGCCGCACGACCAGACGTCGCCAGCGAACGACAACCGTCAATCGCCGCTGCCCGATACGGCCGCGCCGACGCAAAGCCCGCGCGATCCAGGCCTCGACGACCCGCGCCATCCCAATCACACGATGTTCGCCAGCGCACTGGATCGCATACAGACGTTCGAGCGCGGGCGAGGCATCGACCCGGGCGACTTCGGACGCAATGTGGCAGGCAGCCTCACCGCCAATGCGGTCGAAGCCGGCCTGCCGCAGATCAATCACGTCGTCTTCAACGCCGAGGGCACGCGCGCCTTCGCCGTGGACACGCCGAACCTCGATGCCGAATGGCGACGCGTGGCCTATACCGATGTGGCCAGCGCCGGGCAGCAGACGCTGGCGGCCAGCAGCGAACGCTTGCGCGAGCTGCAATCCCCGGCGCTAGCGCCTGTCGCTATCCAGCAGGACATGCAGCCGCGGCCCGACGAGCCGCCGCGCAACGCGGCAAGGATGGTCTGACAGGGGGCGGTGCAGGTCTCGCGTGACGTGGCCTGCATTGCCTTCATTGCATCGTCTGACGCGATGCGATCAGAGCGGAATGGGTTTGGCCTGGAACACCAGCACGTCGCCGCTGTCGCTGGTCAGGCGCATGCGGTAGGGCTGCGGCTGCAGCAGTTCGACCTTGAACGATTGGCTCATCAGTTCGCTGAAACGGCGGTCAGCCAGGTTCTTGTCGTCGCTGCAGGACATGCGCGTGGCGATGTTCAGAGTCATCTCCAGGCGCTTGCCGGACGCCTTGTAGCTCCCGCTCAGCTGATTGCAGCCGCCCTGGGCGCTGACGTCGCCGCCCGAGAATGTCATTTCGAAATCGGCGCCGGCAACGCGGACTTCGGCGATGCCGGCGCCGTCCGCGGCGGTGGCGGACTGCAGCGTCCAGCCGCCGGTGTTGACCAGTTCGTCGCGGTTGAAGGTGGCGGTGCGCTCGCGTTCGGCGCCCGCGGCGGCGGCGTTGCCCGACGCATCGGCGGCAGCAACTGCGGCGGCATCGGCGGGCGAATCGCCGGTACCGTTTGCGGACGCGCAGGCGGTGGTCGAGAACAGCAGTGCGGCGGCGATCATGACGTTGCGGGCAGACATGGGGCGTCTCCTGAAGCGGGGCGATGAAACGTGGTGACGGTAACGGCAAAGCGACGTGGCATCACGGGCCGGTCATTTCGGATTCGATGACGGTGTCGAGCACATAGCCGACGCTGGGTGCGTCCATCGGCGGGTTGGCGATGGTGAAACGCTTGACCCGCAGCACGGTGCGGATGCCGTCCTCGTGGCTGTAGCCATCGATGTTGCCGTGGAACAGTTGCCATGCGCCGGGTTCGCCGATGCGCAGGGCTTCCGCGAACTGGACATCGCGCACTTCCAGGCATTGTTGCGGTGCCGGCATCAGCGGGTGTTTGCAGGGTTTGGTGCGTGCGGCGACTTCCATGAAGACGGTGGTGCCGGCGCTGCCGTAGCGGGTTTCCGGCGTGGGCGTGCCGACGAAGCGCAGGACGTCCCCGTTGGCGGCGGTCCACAGCAGTTGCGGCGGATCGCTTTCGAGCAGGCGGATGCGTACGTCACCCTGCAGCCGTTTGCCGATCTCGTCGTCGAGGGCCATCACCGCCGCGTCCATGCAGGCCATCTTGGTCGCGCGCAGTGTGCCGACGCGGACGGTATCGCCGTCCAGGCTCACGTCGCCGCCGATGCTGTTGCACGCGTTGACGATGCCGAGACGGCCGTCGATGAAATCGAACTGCAGCGGCAGCTCCGGCCGCGCCAGCAGCGCAGCGATGCGCTGGCCGCGGGTGTCGGTGGCGTCCTGCAGGCGCCAGTGGTAACCGCCGAGGGTGGCATTCATGGCATTGGCGGCCTGCGATGGCGATGAAGACGACGGTGCTGGCGCGACGGCCGCGGGACCAGCGTTGGCGTTGGCGTTGGCGTTGGCGGGGGATTGTGCGCAGCCGGTGATGGCCAGCGACAGCATCAGGGACGACAGCAACAGTAACGACTGGGAACGGGTCATAGGCGGGCTCCGCGAAAGGACTTCCATGAACGTGCGGTGGTGCGGGACGGGGGCCGAGCGGACGATTGAGCGGCGGTCCGAACGATACACCGCATGTGCCAGTTGGTCCGGCGTTCGGTGTGAGGGCGGTCAGTGGCAGTGCAGGCGGCGGGATGGCGTCAGTGCGCGCGCGGCCGCAGCAGCAGGGCGATGCTACCTGCGATGAGTCCCCAGAACGCCGAGCCGATGCCGCCGAGGCTGAACCCCGATGCGGTCACCAGGAAGGTGATCAGCGCGGCCTCGCGGTCGCGGTCCTCGCGCAGCGCGGCGGACAGGCTGTTGCCGATGGTGCCGAACAGCGCCAGCCCGGCCACCGCCATCACCAGCTCTTTGGGGAAGGCCGCGAACAGCGCGGCGACGGTGGCGCCGAACACGCCGGTGAACAGATAGAAGATGCCCGCGAACACCGCCGCCACGTAGCGCTTCGACGGATCCGGGTGCGCCTCGCGGCCGCTGCAGATCGCTGCCGTAATCGCCGCCATGCACAGCGAGTAGGCGCCGAACGGCGCGAGCAGGACGTTGGTCGCGCCCACCCAGCCGATGGTCGACGACACCGGAGGCGAATAACCGGACGCGCGCAGCACCGCGATGCCGGGGATGTTCTGCGAGGCCATTGTCACCACGAACAGCGGCAGCGCGATGCCGAACACCGCCGCAAGCGACAGCGACGGCAGCGTGAACACCGGCTGCGCGATGCGCAGTTCGACATCGCCCAGATGCAGCAATCCCGAAGCGCCGGCGATGGCCATGCCCAGCAACAGCGTCGCCAGCACCGCGTAGCGCGGGAACCAGCGCCGCCCGCACAGATACACGACGAACATCACGAGGGTCATCGCCATCTGCGTGCGCAGCGACACGAACACGTCCATGCCGAAGCGCAGCAGCACGCCGGCGAGCAGGCCGGACGCCAGCGACAGCGGCACCTTGCGCATGCCGCGCTCGAACACGCCGCTGAACCCGACCAGCGCGGTCAGCAGCGCGACCACCACGAACGCGCCGATGGCGTCGGACAGCGGCACGCCGGCATTGGTGGCGATCAGCATCGCCGCGCCGGGCGTGGACCATGCGGTGACGATGGGCATGCGCCAGCGCAGCGACAGGCCGATGCAGGTGACGCCCATGCCGATGCCCAGCGCCCACAGCCACGACGCGATTTCGGCTTCCGACGCGCCCAGCGCCTGCGCGGCCTGGAACACGATCACCGCCGAGCTGGTGAAGCCGACCAGCACGGTGACGAAACCGGCCGCGACCGACGACGGTGCGATGTCGCGCAACCAGGAGCCGCGTGGTGCGGCGGCGTCGGGCGGCGTCGTGGTCATCGGGCTGTGCCCATCAGCGCATGCTCATCAGTGCATGCTCATCAGTGCATGCTCATTCGCCGGCCGGAATCATCATCAACAGCGCTGCGCCCAGCACGAAGCGGTAGATCGCAAACGCGGTGAAGCGATGGCTCTGGATGTAGACCAGCAGCCATTTCACCGCGACGAACGCGGTGACGGCCGAGGCCACGAACGCGACCGCCAGCGCGGTCCAGTCTTCGTGCGCTGCGCTGCCGTCCTTGTACACGTCCAGCAGTTCGTAGGCGGTGGCGGCGAACATCGTCGGGATGCCGACCAGGAACGCGAATTCGGTGGCGGCCACGCGGCTGGTGGTGCCGGCGAGCAGGGCGACGAAGATCGTCGCGCCCGAACGTGAGGTGCCGGGGAACACACCGGCCACGACCTGGGCGATGCCGACCAGGATCGCGACCGTCCAGCTGATCGACGTGCGCTCGCCCAACGCGGCTGCGCGCTTCGCGGCGAAGTGTTCGGCCAGCAGCATCCAGACGCCGCCGATGATCAGCGCCCAGGCGATGGGCCGAACTTCATCGGGCAGCTCCCAGCCGAGCTGCTTCATCACCAGCCCGCCGATCGCGGTCACGCCGAACGCGACGCCGAGCTTGAGCGCGTAATCGAAGTTCTCCCGTTGCCGGAAACCGACCACCAGATTCCACAGCCGCTGCCGGTAGATCGCGACCACCGCGAGGATCGCGCCGGCCTGGATCGCGACGTTGAACAGATCGCTGCGATGGCCCAGCCAGCGCTCGGCGATCAACAGATGACCGGTGCTGGAGATCGGCAGGAATTCGGTGATGCCTTCGATGATGCCGAGCAACAGGGCGGCGAGCAGGTCGGTCATGCGGATGTTCGTGGAAAAAAACAAAGTGTAGCGGTGAAGGCGCCCGGTTGAGCGTCGCGCAGGCCGAGGGCAGCCGGCGTCTAAACGACGATACCCCCGGCAAGCCGGGGGTATCGCGTGTTGCGCGATGGGTATTCTCGGCGGATGGGGGTTCAGCGCCCGCCGGTGCTGGTGTGCCAGAGCGGCTGGCTGAGATGGTTGTAGATCACCACGTTGCCGTCGTTCTGCACGAACAGGGCCGCGCCGTTGTTGCCGCTGGTGCCGGTGTACCAGACCGGCTGGCCGCCGCCGTTGTAGACGACCAGATGGCCGTCGGTCTGCATGTGCAGCGTATGGCCGCTGCCCAAGACGCTGTTGTACCAGATGGCGCCGATGCCGGCCTGGTACAGCACCAGATGGCCGTCGCCCTGGATGACCAGGGTGAAGCGGCCATCGCAGGAGGTTACCGAACCGCCGTTGGGCAGCACGCGTCCGGGATTCATGCGGCCGCAGGTCTGCACCGTCTGCAGGGTCAGGCCGTAGGCGTTGAGGATCGGCTGCAGCGGCTGGTGGAAGGTCACCGGCGCGGCCAGGGAGCAGTTCTCGTTGGTCTGCGGGTTGAGCTGTCCGCCGGAGGTCACGCCCTGCGCTTCGCCGCCGGGGGTGATGAACGAACCGCCGGAATCGCCGCCGCCCACGCAGGCGCTGGAGCGGACCATGTTGTAGGTCGGACCAGCGCTGTAATTCACCGTGACGTTCTTGGCGGTGACCGTGCCGCAGCGATAGCCGGTGCGCGCGCCGGACCGGCAGATCGCGGCGCCCAGCGGAGCTTCCAGGCCGCCGATCACGCCGAGTGTGCCGCCGCTGTAGTTGTTGACCAGCGGTTGGATCGACCACGACGCGCTGGTGTTGCGCACCCACGCGTAGTCGTTGCCCGGGAAGGTGGAGCCGGCGAAGTTGCCGATGGCCACGCCGTTGCTGCCGCTGACCGCGGTGCCGGCACCGCCGCAATGGCCGGCGGTGACGAAGCCTGTGTTCGCGCCCTGGGTGACGGAGAAGCCGATCGAGCACCAGCTGTTCGGAATGTTGTAGCGGTCGCCGCCGCGGATGTCGTACACCGGCTGCGGACGCTGCGGCGAGGCGACGTAACGCACGAGGGCCGGATTCACGCCGCTGGCCGCGACCAGCGCCTTGCCGGTCGCTTCGGCGCCCGGATCGGTGGTCACCACCACGGCGTTGTCGCGCGGGTCCACGAACCAGGAATGCACCGCAAGGTTGCGGGCGGCTTTGCCGCGCTGCAGGTCGAGCTTCGCCTTCGCGGTGTCCAGCGTGTCGAGGCTGTGGCGCACCACGCGGACGTTGGCGCCGAGCGCGCGCACGGCGGCTGAGCGGTTCTGCTGGGTGGTGGCGATCACCAGTCTGAATTCACCGGTCGCGTCGCGTTCCAGCCAGCTGCCGGCGTAGCTCGCGGCGAGCTTGCGCCGGGCCTCGCCCTGCTGACGCATCGCCGCGCGTTCGGTCTCCAGATAGCGGGGGATAGCGCCTGCGGACAGGCCGAGATCGCGCTGCAGCGCCTGGCGCATCGTCGCGGAGACGGTGAGGCTGGGGTCGTCGGCCGCGAACGCGGGGGCCGCGAGCGCGGTGCTCATCGCCAATGCCAGACCGAGCGCGGCGCGGTGGGAGGAACGGGGGGCATGAATATGAGAGGCATGGATCCTGCGCATAGGACACTCCTGGTGTCGAACTGGGGATACGGTCCGTGCGGGGCGCGTACCGGCCCGCAGCGGATCCTTGCGCATGGCCGCAAACAGGAGCGGCCGCCTGCGATCCGTTGCGTGGCCGGCGCAGGTTAGCACCGGCTCATGCCCTGTATCGTGCGCTTGGCAGCGGATTCGGTGTAGCGGATTCGGTGCAGCGGATTCTTCAGCGCAGGAGATTCAATGCGGCTGTCCCAAGCGCAGGAACACCGCCTCTTCGCCCTCTTCGGCCAGGCCCAGGCCGAAGTAGATCGGCCCGATCGGCGTGTCCAGCGCGGTGTAGACGCTGCCGCCGAAAATCGTGCGGTCGAACGACCACGCCTGACCGCGGCGCCACACCTGCCCGGCTTCCAGCGAACCGCCGACGAACAGCGGGTATTGCAGCAGCTGCGCCAGCGGATAGCTGAACTGCAGCGTGGTCAGCGCCGAACCTGTGCCGCGCAGGCGGTCGATACCGTAGCCCGACAGTCGCAGCGGGCCGCCGAGCAGCGCCACGTCCTCGTAGGCGCTGCCTCTGTGGTCCTGCGCCTGCGCGGCGACTTGCCAGCGCGCGCCCAGCGCGGTGAACGCATACGACGCTTTCGCGCGGCTGGTGAACCCTTCGGTGTCGGCATCGAGCATCGCCAGATAGCGCGTGTGCCGCGCCTGCAGATACCAGCCCTGGCCCGGGAATTCGGCGTCGTCCTGGGTGTCGAGGGTAAGCGCCAGATCGACGCCGGCGCTGGTGCTGGTGCGCGGAATGCCGGTGGGCAGCGAATCGCTGCGCAGATCGAAATGATTGCGGCGCAGGAACGGCCCGGCCGACACCTCGCCCCAGCGCCCGAGACTCACGCCCAGCGCGGCGCGCGCGTCCCAGCGGTTGTAGCGGTAATCGCCGCTGAGGTTGTCGTCGTCGATCAGCGATTCGTTCTCGCCGACCCATTCCAGCGCCGGTCGCACGAACAGGCTGCGCTGCAGATGCAGCGGCTGGTGCCATTCGGCGAACGCGCGATTGCTGTCGCCCAGCCGCGCTTCCAGCAGCAGATCGCCGCCGAAACGGTTGAGCTCGCGCTTGCCGTAGCGCGCGCCGAGCAGATATTCGCCACCGCCCTCGAAATCGTCCTGCATGAAGATGCCGAACTTCAGCGTGCCGTCCTCTTCCCAGCGCCGGCTGCGCGCGACATAGGTCAGCAAGGTCTTGCCGGCCGCGTCGGTGGTCACGGTGTAGTAGGCGCGCGAGAATTCGCCGAGGCCGTAGAGCTGGCCTAAATCGTCCTCAATCTTCTTCGCATCGATGCTGTCGCCGGGCTGGGTCGTGAGATACGTCCGCAGCGCCTCGTCGTCCATGGTCGAGGTGTTGAGCAGTTCGACGCGATCAATGGCGCCGATCGGTCTCAGTTTCGCCATCCGCGCGTCGCGCCAGGCCGCATACGCTTCGGGCGAAACCCGCAGCGACTGCAATTGCGGCAGTGCGGCCTGCGTCGCCTGCTCGCCCAGCAGCACGCCCTGATCGAGCGCCATGGTGAAATCGGCGGACCCCAGGTCGCCCAGCTCGGGGATGATCAGCACATCGCCCGCGCCGAGACGTTCGCGCTGGCGCTTTGTTTCCTTGAGCATCAGCGCGGTGACCATCTGGTCGGTGATGCTGAAGGGGTCGAGCAACTCCTCGCGTTTTTTGAGCGGCGCGCCGATATCCACCGCGATGATCCGCTTCGCGCCCCAGCCCTGCGCGATTTCCACCGGCAGGTTCATGGACACGCCGCCGTCGATCAGCGAACGATCGCCGTAGCTCACCGGCGCGAACGCGCCCGGCACCGCCATGCTGGCGCGCACCGTGTTGACCAGATCGCCGCGATCCATCTCGACCGCCTCGCCAGTTTCCAGGTCTGTGCCGATCGCGCGGAATGGAATCGGCAGATCGTCGAAACGCGGGATGTTGGCGACCGGCAACAGCGCGGATCGCAGCGTCACCGCCAGCCGCTGGCCTTCGAACAGCGACGGCGCCACGCCCAGCTTGCCGTCGCGCAGACCGAACCCGCCCTTCGCCAGGAAACTGCGGTCCTCGGCCTTGCGGCGCTGGGTGAAGGCCCGGCGGTCGATGCGGTCGACGAACATCGTGTTCCAGTCCAGCGCGCGCAGTTGGGTTTCGATACCGGTCGCGCTCAAACCGCTGGCGTACAGGCCGCCGACCACCGCGCCCATGCTGGTGCCGACGATGCAATCCACCGGAATGCGCTCGCGCTCCAGCACCTTGATCACGCCGATGTGCGCCATGCCGCGCGCGCCGCCGCCGCTGAGCACCAGACAGGTGTCGTGGCCTGCATTCTGGGCCAGCGCGGGCGCGCACAGCAGGGACAGCGTCAGCAGGGCGAACAGGCGAATGCGCATGGCGGGGTCCGTACCGCCGCGGTCCGGCGTGGCGCAAGTTTAGGGCAAGGCCGTGCCGGCGCCGCTGGACACGCCGCTCGCCACGAACGGTAACGGGAACCGGGGATCACGGTTGAGCCAAAACGGGGCGTTACGATTGAAGCGCACTATTTTGGTGCGAAAGAGTCGGGGCGCGTATCTCGAGTCTTATATGGATCAATGGCTTGAACGACGGTCGCAGCTGGCACGCACCTTGCAAAGAGGACTACATCCTTCATAACCCATCGGAGCTTCCGAAGATGTCCCTCGAGCACGTCGAAAAACTCATCAAGGACCACAAGATCGAATTCGTGGACCTGCGCTTCACCGACATGCGCGGCGTGCAGCACCACGTCACCTTCCCGAAATCCATCGTCGAGCCCGCGCTGTTCGAGGACGGCAAGATGTTCGATGGCTCGTCGATCAGCGGCTGGAAAGGCATCAACGAATCCGACATGGTCCTGCTGCCCGACGCATCGACCGCCGTCATCGACCCGTTCACCGCCGACCCGACCCTGATCCTGACCTGCGACATCCTCGACCCGGCGACCATGCAGGCCTACTCGCGCGATCCGCGCGGCGTCGCCAAGCGCGCCGAGGCCTATCTCAAGGCCAGCGGTATCGCCGACCAGGCCTTCTTCGGCCCGGAGCCCGAATTCTTCATCTTCGACAGCGTCCGTTTCGCCAATGAAATGGGCCACACCTTCTTCCACATCGATTCCGAGGAAGCGCACTGGAACTCGGCCCGCGAATACGAAGGCGGCAACACCGGCTACCGGCCGATGGTGAAGGGCGGCTACTTCCCGGTAGCGCCGCTCGACTCGCTGCACGACATCCGCGCCGAAATGTGCAAAGAGCTGGAAGCAGTCGGCATCGAAGTGGAAGTGCACCACCACGAAGTCGCGAACGCCGGCCAGTGCGAGATCGGCACCAAGTTCAACACGCTGGTGCAGAAGGCCGACGAACTGCTGACGATGAAGTACATCATCAAGAACGTCGCGCACCGCAACGGCAAGACCGCGACCTTCATGCCCAAACCCATCGTCGGCGACAACGGCAGCGGCATGCACGTGCACCAGTCGCTGGCCAAGGGCGGCGTGAACCTGTTCTCCGGCGACGGCTACGGCGGCCTGTCGCAGATGGCGCTGTGGTACATCGGCGGCATCTTCAAACATGCGCGCGCGATCAACGCGTTCGCCAACTCGACGACCAATTCGTACAAGCGCCTGGTGCCGGGCTTCGAAGCGCCGGTGATGCTGGCCTATTCGGCGCGCAATCGCTCCGCATCGTGCCGCATTCCGTACGTGGCCAACCCGAAGGCGCGCCGCATCGAGATCCGCTTCCCCGATCCGATGAACTCCGGCTACCTGACCTTCGCCGCGCTGATGATGGCCGGCCTGGACGGCATCAAGAACCAGATCGATCCGGGTGCGCCGAGCGACAAGGATCTGTACGACCTGCCGCCTGAAGAAGAAAAGAACATCCCCACCGTCTGCCATTCGCTGGACCAGGCGCTGGAAGCATTGGACAAGGACCGCGAGTTCCTCAAGACCGGCGGCGTGTTCACCGACGACTTCATCGACGGCTACATCGCGCTGAAGATGCAGGAAGTCACCAAGTTCCGCGCGGCGACGCATCCGCTGGAATATCAGATGTATTACACGATCTGAGGTTTTTTTCTTTCCTTTCGCCGCAGGCGAAGTGTTTTTTGCTCCCTCCCTTTCGCTGAAAGCGAAGGGGAGGGTTGGTGAGGGGTTGCAGTGCGTCGGTAAAAGCACCCCCTCCCGGCCTCCCTCTGCGCTTTGCGCAGGGGGAGGAGCGGATCCAGGGCTCGAGGTTTTGCTCCCTCCCTTTCGCCGCAGGCGAAGGGGAGGGTTGGGGAGGGGTTGTTTGTGCCGGTAAAAGCACCCCCTCCCGACCTCCCCCTGCGCTTTGCGCAAGGGGAGGAGTTGCATCCGGTTGAAGTGAGGCGATCGATGGACATCCGTATCGACGACCTGCAGGGCGACGCGATCATCGCGCTGCTGCGCGAGCACAAGGCGGATCTCGCCCTGCATTCGCCGCCGGACAGTTGTCACGCGCTGGATGTCGATGGTCTGCGCAGTCCGGAGGTCACGTTCTGGAGCGCCTGGGAAGCAGCCGAGTTGTTGGGCTGCGGCGCGCTGAAGGAGCTCGATCCCGCGCACGGCGAGATCAAATCGATGCGCACCGTGCGGGGGCACGCGCGCAAGGGCGTGGCGACGCGATTGATGCGCCACATCCTGCAGGAAGCCAGGCGTCGGGGTTATCGGCGCCTGAGTCTGGAAACCGGTTCGATGGCGGTATTCGAACCGGCGAGGGCGCTGTACGAGCGCTTCGGCTTCGAGCGATGCGGTCCGTTCGCGGACTACGCCGAAGACCCGTACAGCATGTTCATGACGATCGCGCTCTGAACGCGCGACCGTCGTGGAAGCGGCATCGGCGGTTCGGGTTTTTGCAAGAAGAGGCACGGGAAACGCATACGCAGCTTCCTTCCCCACGTCGGAATGCGTAGCGGTTCTCTTCATCGGCCGCCGGCACTGCGGTGCCGGCGGTCATCCACAGCGAATATTCGCCAACGGGGAGAGCGCATGAAACTGATTACCGCCATCATCCGGCCGTTCAAGCTCGACGAGGTGCGCGAAGCCTTGTCGGAAATGGGCGTCTCCGGAATCACCGTCACCGAAGTCAAGGGTTTCGGTCGACAGAAGGGACATACCGAGTTGTATCGCGGCGCGGAGTACGTCGTCGATTTCCTGCCCAAGATCAAGGTCGAGGTTGCGGTGGCGAGCGATCGGCTCGACGCGGCGATCGAAGCGATCCAGCAATCCGCGGGCACCGGCAAGATCGGCGACGGCAAGATCTTCGTCACCGCGCTGGAACAGGTCATCCGCATCCGCACCGGCGAAGTCGGCGCGGACGCGCTCTAACCCTCACTCGGAGACATGTCCCATGAAAACTGGATTTCTGTCCGGGTCGCTAACCCGTACTGCCTTGCTGGCGCTGCTCGTCGGCGCGATGACCTTCGGCGCAACGTTGACCGTCGCCGCGCAATCGACGCCGGCCACTGAAGCCACCGCAACGACCGCAACCGCTGAGCCCGCCACCGAAGCAACGGCGGCAGAGACAACGGAAGCAACAACGGAAGCAACAACGGAAGCCACCAGCGAAACGACGACAGCGGAGGCGACAGCCGCACCTGCGGAAACGGCTGCAGACACCACCGCTGCCGCCGTCGCCGAACCCGCACCCGCCGAACCCGCCGCCGCACCCGCACCGGTCGCCAACAAGGGCGATACCGCGTGGATCCTGGTGTGTTCGGCGCTGGTGATTTTCATGACACTGCCGGGACTCGCGCTGTTCTACGGCGGTCTGGTGCGCAGCAAGAACGTGCTGTCGATCCTGATGCAGTGCATGGTGGTGTTCTCGCTGGTCGCGGTGCTGTGGGTGATCTACGGTTACAGCCTCGCGTTCACCGAAAACAACGCCTTCATCGGCGGCGGTGCGCGTCTGTTCGGCGAAGGGCTCAACGGTGCGATGGCCGCCACCTTCACCAAGGGCGTGTATATCCCGGAGCTCGCGTTCTTCGTGTTCCAGGGCGCGTTCGCCTGCATCACCTGCGCGCTGATCGTCGGTGCGTTCGCCGAACGCGTGAAGTTCGCCGGCCTGCTGCTGTTCACGGTGATCTGGTTCACCTTCGCCTATGTGCCGATGGCGCACATGGTGTGGTTCTTTCCGGGCCCCGATGCGTTCACCAGCACCGAGGCGGTCGACGGGGTGCTCGCGAAGTCCGGCTTCCTGTGGGCCAAGGGCGCGCTCGATTTCGCGGGCGGCACGGTGGTGCACATCAATGCCGCCATCGCCGGTCTGGTCGGCGCGTACGTGATCGGTCCGCGTCTGGGCTATCGCCGTGAAGCGATCCGTCCGCACAACCTGACGCAGACGATGGTCGGCGCTTCGATCCTGTGGTTCGGCTGGTTCGGCTTCAACGCCGGCTCTGCGCTGGAAGCCAACGGCGTGGCCGCGCTCGCGTTCGCCAACACCTTCCTGGCCACCGCCGCCGCCGTGCTGAGCTGGAGCGCGGTGGAATGGCTGGCGCGCGGCAAACCGTCGATGCTGGGCGGCGCTTCGGGCGCGGTCGCGGGCCTGGTCGCGATCACCCCGGCGGCGGGTCTGGTCGGGCTGATGGGCGCGCTCGCCATCGGCGCCATCGCCGGTGTGGTGTCCTTCTGGGGCGTGAACGGGTTGAAGAAGCTGCTGCGCGCCGACGACAGCCTGGACGTCTTTGGCGTACACGGTGTCGGCGGCATCACCGGTGCGCTGCTCACCGGCGTGTTCGCGGCGCCTTCGCTGGGCGGCGCAGGCATCTGGGATTACGTGACCGAAACCGCGCTGGCCGATTACAGCATCGCCTCGCAGGTCTGGATCCAGCTGCAGGGCGTGCTGATAACGGTTGCGCTGTCGGGCATCGTCTCGCTGATCGCGTTCACGCTGGTGAAATACACCATCGGTCTGCGCGTCAACGAAGAAGCCGAGCGTGAAGGTCTGGATATCGCTTCGCACGGCGAAGCGGCTTACGAGCACTGAGTATCGTCGCTGCGGCGATTCTCGGCAGGTGTTATCGCAACAACCGACGGCGCCGGAGTTTCCGGCGCCGTCTTGCGTTCGGATGAGCGTTCAGAGACTGCAATTGGTCATGAAGCCACCGCCCGGGCGGTTGTTGCAGGTGACGTAGTACTGCGTGTTGGCCGGACCGAAGCCCATCCGCTGTTCGATCAGCTGGCCGTTGAGGTAAAGCTAGGTCGCACCCCACGGATCGGCCTGGTGCCAGTAGTCGATGATGGCCTGCGCGCTCCGGAACGGCCCTTCCGCCGGGCAGTTCAGTTTGATGAGTGCGTCCTGCGGGCAGACGAAGTAGTAGCCAGAGGCGGCCGGACCGAAGCCGTAACGCCGGAACACGAGACTGCCGTCGACATAAGCGTAGCCAGCGCCCGCAGGATCGAACTGCTGCCAGGGCCTGGACCAGGCCCTGCACGCTCTGGAACGGGCCCTCGGGAATCTGCTGGGCTTGGGCACGGCCGCCGAACAGCAGCGCGCCGAGCAGGAGCAGCGATGGAAATACGATGTTTCGGATCATGGGAAGTTTCCTGGATGCGAGGGGACAGCGCTCAGTGCGCCGGTGGATCCGTGCGTGGATCCACATCTCTAACAGGTTGCTGAAATACCTCCGTCCAGGAGGTATTTCAGTTCGCACGTCCGGCACATGTCCGGACGTGCTCACGGCTAATCAATCGCTTACGCGCTTGCTCCGCCGGCGCAGCCATCCATGGCTGCGTTAACACGCCACTGAAAACCTGCTACCGCAGGTATTTCAGCAGTCTGCTAAAGCGGAATATCCCGCGCGGGAGGATCAGGCCGTAACCGGTCCGCCTGTTGCGCCGATGCGCTCATGTGGCCGCGGGCGGCTCCGGCTGCGCGGGCGGGGTTTGCAGCAGGGTTTCCAGCGCATCGCGGGCGGGCATCAGGTAATAACCGCCGCCGCGCGGGGCGATCCATCCGCCCACGGGGTTCAGATGCCGGCAGAACCCTCCGGTCGGCAGGCTGAAATCGCGCGAGGTGCCGGTGTGCGCCAACAGCGGGTCGACCTCGTTGTACAGGCCGGCGTGTTTGGGCGCCAGCAGCCAGTTCTGCATGATGAATTCGAACTGGCGCCGCAGGTCGGTACACAGGCCGATGAACATCAGTCCACGCTCCTGATCGACATCGACATCGACATCGGCATCGACGCCTCCCGCCGCGGTGGTATCGGCGCCGGTTCCGGCCTCAGCGTTTGCATTCGTGCCTGCATCCGCGCGCATGGCCGCGCGCAGTGGAGGCGGGTACCACGCATTGGGTGCGTCCGGGCCGAATATGCGCCCGCGCCGGATCAGCGCATGCAATGCGGAGATCTCGCGCGACAACGCGGCATCGGGGATCAGCGTGTCGCGGGGGTTGGCGCGGCGGACATGCGCGCCGAACGGGCAGCCGTCGCCCTCGGGATCGTCGGCGAACGAGCGCCAGTGCAACTGCTCTTCCACCAGCGCCGGCTCCTGCGTGTCGCCGGGCTTGAGCGGCATGCCGTTGGGCCATCGGCCGACGGCCTTGGACGCCAGCAGCAGCGCGGTCCGCACGTCGTCGCCTGCGGCGTGCATCCAGAACTGCCAGAAGGCTTCGACATCCTGCGCCAGCTCGCGCACCACCACCAGCGAGCCGTGCAGGCCGAACGGGCCGCCATCGGCGATCGCGCCGGTGGCGTCGCGGTGCCCCAGCAGCACTTCGCCGTCGGCGATCTGATCGGCCGGGGCCTCGCCTTCGCGCGCAATGCGCGTGCGGGTGATGCCGTCTACAAAACCGAAGGGCTCGCGGCTGCCGGTGGGGATGCGCAGGGTGCGCTGCCCGCTGATCTCCACGCCCTGCGCAAGCGCGTCCACCATGGGCATCAGCTCTGCGGCCGTCGCGCCGTACACCAGCAGCATCGCGTCGTGATCCAGATCGGTCCACCAGGCGTCCGTGGGCTGCATCGGACCGACATCGCCGATGCGCTGCCTGGACGGCGTACTGGTCATGCCGTTGCGCACTTCGCGGCCCAGTGCGTGGATCTGCTCCGCGGCGAGTCCGAGTGCGGCCATGCCGCGCGCGGTCAGCAGCAGTTGAATGCCCAGCTCGTGGGCATCGCGGCCAAATGTCAGCTGCGGCAGCACCCGCTGCAGCCAATCGCGGTGGATCCCGCGCAGGCGCAGCATCGCGCTGTGCGGAAGCGTGCCGAAGCCGGTGAACACCAGGGACTGTACGGTGCGGGCGATCGCGTCGGTCGGCATGGTCAGATCCTGCGTGCCCAGCGTTCAAGCGCCTGCGGCGAGAGATGTGCAGCGAACAGCCCGTCGCGGATCTCACGATGCGCGAGGATGTCGTTCGCCGACAGCAGCGGATAGGCGACATAGCGCACGCTCGCCTGCAATTGATAGCTGCGCGCCATGTCGCGCCAGCGCTGACGGAACGACACGATGTCGACGGCCCAGTACAGCCATCGCGTTTTCGGGCAGCCCTGGACGCGCGATGAAATCGGGATCACCGCGCGGGTGTGCCCGCCGACGCCGATGAAATGATTGATGTAGGCATCGAAGCTGCCTTCATAGTCGCTCATGAAAATCATCCGGGTTCCGCCATCCACGGTGAGCAGGCGCGCGAAATGGATGTTCTGCGCACCGGCCAGCGTGCCCCGCGTCCAGATATGGCGGGTGCCCAGCCCTGCGCCGAACAGGATCAGCCACATCAGCAGCCGGCCGATGCGTGTGGGTTTGACGGGGAACCACAGCGTCAGTTCGTTCTTGGTGCGCCCGTCTTCGACGATTTCGATCAGATCGAGCTTGTCGCTGGAGGCAGGCGGCGGCAGCACATCCGGTTCGATGCGCTCCATCAGCCGTACGCCGAGAAAAGCCAGTGCGGTGAACGGCGCCGCGTACAGCCACCACACCGCCAATCCCAGCGTGCTCAGCCAGCGCTGCGCGGTGGAGCGCACTTCGCGCGTGGCGATCCACAGATCCTTTCCGATCACGCCCAGCATCGGAAACACCAGAAACGCAGCCAGAAAATCGACCCGGCGGCGCCACTGTCCGCCGGTGGCGGGCGCGGGCCCGCGCGCGCAGGTGGCGTCTGCCGATGCAAGCACGTGCGCGCGTGCGGCAAGCCGCGCGTCCTCCAGCGACAGCGCCTGCAGCCGGCCGGACGCGCGCATGCCGTTCGCCCATGCGCGCAGCACCGCGCGCAGCCGCGCTTCCTCGCGAATCTGCGCGAGCGATACCCCGGGCGATGCATGGAACAGGGTGTTGTCACGCTGGTGATGGCGTTCGAGCAGCGCTTCCAGCGCTTCCGCACCCTCGGGCGCACCGGCGACCAGATCGTGCAGATGCGGCCACAGCACCTGTGCGACCCGCGCGCGATGCACGCGCGCGCCATCGTCCGACACGCTGTTGATCAACAGGCGCGGCCCGTGTCCGTGGTCCTCGGGCACCACCACGATGCGGAGCGCATGCAGGCAGTCCACATCGGCGAGATCGCGCAGCATGGCCGGCTCGCGCTCCACGATCCGCTGCCGCAGCGTTTTCGTGTCCATGACCGCGCCGTCCTGCGCCCCGGTGGGCAGCAGCACGGTGAGCGAAGTGGGCGCGCGCCAGTCGCGGTCCCAGCGGTGCCGCCAGCCGCCGTGCGGGTCATGCTTCAGATCGGGCCGCAGGCCGTCCGGCAGGCCGTGCTGCGCATCTCCGGATTGCTCGGTATGCATCAGAATTCGATGTTGAAGATGTCGAGCCGGCGCAGATCGCCTGCGGATTCGGCCAGCGTATCGAGCATGAGCACGGTGACCACGACCGACAGGTCGCGCACCGGGCACATGTTCGGCCCGCGCGACCAGCTGAGCATCTGCGCGACTTCCGCGGCCGGGCGGTCGAGCCTGAACGTCTCCGGGTCCGCGAACACGCCGGCATTGCGATGGATGCACACGAACGGATAGGCGATTTCGCGCCCCGGCAGGACCGCGATCGTCCGCTTGCCTACCGCGACCTGTTCGGTCTCTTCCACGATCCGGTGCACGGTGGACACGGTCGGAAACAGCCGCAGCGATTCGATCACGAAGGCCAGCCGCTCCCGATGGCTCAGCGCCGCGTAGTCGACGTCGTGCACGCGCGTGTATTCGACGCACTTCATCACGATGGTGCCGACGCTGAACATGCCGGCGAACATGATCATGTCCACGACCAGCGGATCGATGCCGCGCCGCTTCAGCGGCAGGAACACCTCCTGGCGAATCGCTTCATGGGTGCCGAGCAGGCTGAGCATGAACGGCGCGTAGTACGAGAACGCGGAGAGTTCGCCGAAACGCCGCAGATAGGCCGCAGTGGCCGCGTCGGCCTCGGTCTTGGGCAGGTCGACACCGGCGAGGATTCTGGCCAGCAGTCTCGCCGCAGCGCCGCGCAGCGACCACAGCGTGTCGCGTTTGGGGTCGCCCGCCCAATCGGCCAGCACGTCCGCGCAGTCGCTGCGCAGCAGCGCGATGTCCGGAGCGCGGTGCGCATCCGACACCACGCGATCGTCGAGATGCCGGCGCAGGACGCCGCGCGCCGGTTGGCTCACGCTGATCGGCCCGGCATTGCTCATGAAGGTGCTGGGCGCATAGCCGACGATGGGCAGGCCCATGAACAGACTGCCGCGCAGCTGCGGTTTCACCACCTCTGCCGCTGCGATGGCGTGGTCGGTCACCATCAGCGCGCGCCCGAAAAAGAAGTTGCCGCGGCCGAACGCCTTCCAGGTCAGCATCAGCGCGCTGTTCTGCACCAGCAGGCCGACCAGCAGGAAATCGACCGCCGAGGTGACTTCCAGAATCAGGCCGCGCAGCCAGACCCGGCGCGTCGTCCAGGCCCAGGTCTTGAACGGCACCATCGCGTAGATGACCGGTGTTGCGAGTGCGCGCAGAACAGTACGGAGCGTCATGCGTGGATTCCCCTGAAGCGTTGTTTCGAAGACGGCCGACGCATCACAGCATCGCGCCCGGGAGACGGCTGTAAAGCAGGCTGCCAAGCACGACGATGATCAGATACATCGCGATCTCTGCATTTTCCTGCCAGGGCTGCGAACGGCGCAGTGCGCCCCAGACGTGCACCAGCAGCAGGCCGGCCGCACCACCGAGCAGGATTTCGAGCGTCTGCAGATGTTCCGCAGGCGCGGGCGCGGCTCGAAACACCGCCAGCGACAATACGACTGCGACGGCGCCGAGGCATCGCCCCAGATAGACCGTGAAACCGTCGTCCTCGCGGATCCGCCAGCCGAAGGCGCGGCCCCAACGCAGCGGCACGAACAGCAGCGGCAGCGCCGAGCCCAGCAGGAATGCGGCGCCCACCACCCACAGAAACCAGCTTGTGGCTGTGTATGTGTCATCGATCATGGGGCTTGGCCTGCAGCAGGAACCACCACGGCGTGACCGGCCGTTCGCCTGGCGGCAGCCCACCGATCCCGCCGAACTGCCACATCACTGCGCGCGTGCACGATGAAGTCTCCATAGCCGCAGCCGACATCCAGCAGCCGATGTCCCGGCTGCAGGCCCAGCAGTTCGATGAAATTGTCGAACTTGTCGCTCAGCGCCTGCGCATAGGGTTTGGAGCGGTCGCCGTCGAAGTAGGCCTCGGTCAGGTCGCGGCCCTTGCCGTAAGCGCCGTCCAGATGGATGTCGAACCACTCGTAGGCGCGGCGGACCCGGTTCGAATGACTGTAGATCTGCAGGCCGCTGGCGAAACACAGGACCTCGGTGATCGCAAGGAACACCAGCGGAATCGCCAGCGCCAGCCACCATCGTCCGGTGAAGACGGCGGCGGCGATGGCGATCGCCAGTACCAGCAGATGAATCACCGCGTTGCGGTCGATCCAGACGATCTTCGGCGACGGGACGCTGCCTTCCGCGAATTTCGGCGTTGCGGACGTTGCGTCGGTGGACAGTTCCGGTGCTGCGTCGTTCGAAGTGGAAGGCATGCCCGCTCCATGCGCGCTTGGGTCGAATCGATGGGAAGGCTGGAAGCATCCATCGCCGATCGATGCTTCGCGGCCTGTCGATGTGGATGAAACAGGAGTGCGTTGAAACAGGACTATGGAACAGGAATGCGGTTGGAACAGGAATGCGCTTGGAACAGGAATGCGGATGCAACAGGTCGGCCGGAGCGGTTGGCTGGAAGTGATGAGCCGGGATACGCTCGCTGAGCGACCCTGTTCGACCACGGCGATCCCGTGCCGGTCGAACTTTATGCCGGAACCCACGTCCTGCACGATGTTCCGAAGCGCGTTCCCCAACGACCGCTTCCGCCCCTGCTTCCTGCCGCTGACGCATGCTCCCCGTCTTTTGCTTCCGCCCCTTGTATCAAACAACCGCGCCCACCGCAAAACAGTCCAGCGCTTTGGCGTTACGCGCGCTGCCGACGTGCATCTGATGCAATGAATCGAAGGCACCTCGACCTGGTTTCCTGCATCTGCTGCGGCTTTCCTGGGCGGGCCAAAACAAGACGCCCACAGGGCAGGGCCAAAAGAAAAAGGTGCTCCTGCGGGAGCACCTTGATCGAATGCATCGGAAGCGCTGCATCGCGCCCGGGCAGCAACGCCGCCCGGGCGCGAGGGCATCAACGCAGACGCGGGATGGCGCTCAGCGACTGCCCGTGATTCGCGGTGGGGTTGCCGCTGCCGTCCCATTCGAAATAGCGGCCGTAGGCGGTCACGGTTTCGAGCTGCGCACCGCTGGGCAGATGACACAGTTCGCGGCTGCCGAAAGTGCAGACAGAACCCGCCGGCCGATACGCGCAGGGGCCGCTGGCATAGCGCGGCACGCTGAGCATAGCCGTAGGCATAGACCGATTCCACCAGAATGCCGGCGCTGTTGACGTACTGTCCGATACTCTCGATCCGGCACTGTTTCGACGTACGCCCGCGGCGGCAGGCCGGACGCGGACGCCATCCGCCGACGACTGCTGCGATCCGCTCAGTGGTGCCGCATCGCCGAGAGCGTCATGTTGCTGAATTCCATGGCGTGGTTTTTTTTGTACGCAGAGGCGTCGCCGACGTTGTAATCGAGCAGCCCCATCGACAGCAGGCTGGCCCATTGCCGCGGCAACTGGGCGGTGTAGAGCACCTCATCGGTCGGACCGAGCACTTCGAAGACGACATCGATGTCATATCGGTCCTGTTCGGCGCCGTTGTCGATGGGCCGCGTCGCGGTCTGGGTCCAGCGCAGACCGATGGGGGTCTCCCGTTGGCTGCCCGGCAGCGGAATCACGGCGACCACGCGGTCGATCGGTCGGATGGCGATGTTGGGCGAAGCCGCGCGGGACTCGATGATTTCGATGCGCGCGTCGCTGCTGACGCGCTGGACCTTGCGCACCCGGTAGATGCTCGTTATCGCCTGCGAATACTTCATGCCGGCCGATCCGTTGCGGAAGAAATCCAGTTGCACCACGTCCAGCCAGTCGGTCGGGCTAGGCAGTAACTCGTTGTCGACCGTGAAGCGCAGCAGGTACTCGACGCTCAGGCCATCGGTGGCGACTTCCGGCAGATAAGGCAGATCGATCACGCCGAAACCGCTGGCTGGTGCGTAGTGCGGGTTGAGCTGGAGTACGCCCCGCGACGTGTAGGAATCGAGCACCGGCAGTCCGTCGCGGTCGCGGCATTTTCCGGTGTTGGGATCGACGGTGGGCCCGATCGCACGCTCCGGTGCGATCTGGCCGATGACGATCGGATCGCCGACCAACGCGTAAGTCGCCCTGAACCACGGTTCGGCGCTGTCGGTAGCTGACCTGTCGGTGGCCGATGCCGTGGTGCTCGATTCAGCGACCTCTCCGAGGGGCGGCCCATAATCCATCGGTTGCACGGGGCAGGGCGGGAACGCCTGGGCCTGTGGTATCCAGGCGGCCAACAGCGCGAGGGGAACGAGTCGTCTGATCATGAAGCTCTCCGGGGGAATGGCATGGTCTTGTCGATGGTGAGTGGCGCATTCCCTGCGTGCTTGATCTTGCCGCGGCGCGGCGGCTTGCCCTTCCGGGACGTGAAGTGAGGCCGGCTTGCGCCTGTTGGGTAGAGCGCAATCCGCGGTCGGAGCGGATCATCAACCGTCGCCGGCCGCCGCCAGCGAGCGCTCGACCGCGCGCAGCGCCTCGGCGGGCCTGCTCGGAAGCGGCTTTCCCAGCCGTCGCCACAGCGCCTCGACGATGGCGATCTCCGCCCGGGCCTGCGCGGGCTGCCCCAGCGCGACCGCGGCCTTGGCCAGTTCCAGGTGCAGCTCGCTCAGCCGGCCCGCGTCCTTGATGTCTTCGGGGTTGCCCGGCGGCGCGGCCAACTGCTCCAGGCAGATGCGATGCCGGCCCAGCGCGTTGAGGGTCCGCGCCCATTGCAGTTCGAACTTGACCACGTCGGCGTGCGCGCGCGACGACACCCTGCGGCCGGTCGCCACCGCCTGCGCCAGATGCGGCTCGGCCTGATCGGGCCGATCGCGCAGATCCAGGTAGTAATGGGCCATGACGAACTCGGCGCGCGCGCGCGCCGAGGATATCGGCGGCAGCTTCGCCCGCTGGATGGCGTAGGCCTTCTGCATCAGCGTCTCCTGCCGCTGCGGATCGGTGGCGATGCCCACGGACCAGACGTACGCGCTGGCCGCCTGGATCGAATCGCTGCCGTAGAGCCGTTCGGCCGCTGCCTGCCGGGCGCCGATGGCCTGGATCAAGGACGCGCGATTGGCCTGGCGCGTCGCTTCGTCGCCGCTCTCTTCTCCGCCGCTCTCATCACGCACGCGTGCGTCCAGTTCGCGCACGATCAGCGCCAGCGCGAGGATCTGCAGCGCGGGATCGTGTCCGCGCAAAGCGTCGCGGTCGATCTCTCCGCAGAGCTGGCGCGCATCGTCGGCGCGATCGGCGTTCAACAGCGCTTCGCCGAGGTTGATCCGGAGCCGCAGCTTCGAGGGTTCGTCCAGCGCGGCGGAATGCCTTCGCCATGCGTCTTCCAGGATCTCCGCGGCGCGGCCGAACTGCGAGCGGCGCACGGCCAGACGTTCTTCCTGGCGCGCCACCTGCACATGCGCTTCCGGAGTGTCGGCGAGCCGCTTCAGCGCCGCGAGTTCGGCATCCAGCTGCGGACCGTCCGCGACGAGTTCGCGTCGATTGGAGAACCGCAGCAGGCTTGCGCGCCAGCGCACGTCCGGGTCGACCGCGGACAGCGCGTCGATCGCCGGCGCATGCGCGCGGAAGGTCGCGTCGCTTTCGCGCAGCAGGCCCATGCCGGCGTCGATCTCGGCCAGCAGCAGCGCCTGTTCGGCCTGCACGTCCTTCTGTCCGTCCAGTTCGCCGAGCCGGCGCTTGCCCTGTTCGATCAGCTCGCGCGCCAGCAGGCCGCCCGCCGCTGCGTTGCCCGGATCGGCCTGCTCGAAGGTGCCGCGCATGAACGACGCGACGGCGCGGGCGCGATCGCGATCACTCTCCGAGCGCGCCCGCGCCTGCTGCGCCGCGTCGCGCTGGGCGCGCAGTTCCGAAGCCTGCCACAGCGTGATCGCCAGCGCGATCAGCACGCTGCCCGCCGCCAGCGCGACCACGGCCGCGCCCACCCGGTTGCGGCGCAGGAATTTCCCGACCCGATACAGCCGGTCGTTGCTCGAAATCGAGATCGGATGGCCGGACAGCCAGGCGCGCAGATCGCGCGCCAGATCGCCGACCTCGGCGTAGCGTTCGGACGCGTCCTTGCGCAGGCAGTGCGCCACGATCGCGTCGAGTTCGCCGCGCAGCGCCTGCGGACCGATCGACGGCGCCGGCAGCGCGCCCGTCGTCGTCGACGCGGCGACGCGCTCGCGCGCCAGCACGTCGCTCATCCGCGGCGGCACGGTGTCCAGGATCGCGCGCTGCAGTTCGGTGGGGTCGCGCTGCGGCCGTTCGAACGGCAGCACGCCGCACAGCAGTTGGTGCAGCAGCGCGCCCAGCGCGTAGACGTCGACCGCCACCGTGGCGCGTTCGCCGCGCAGCTGTTCCGGCGCCGCGGTCATCGGCGAAAAGAAGCGGTCCTGCGCCGCGGTGTGGCCGGCGTCGGCCATCGCCGCCAGCGACTTGGCGATGCCGAAATCCAGCAGCTTCGCCGCGCCGCGCTCGTCGATCATCACATTGCTGTCTTTCAGATCGCGATGGATGACCAGATTGCGGTGCGCGTACTGCACCGCATCGCACAGTTGCAGGAACAGCGCGATCCGCTCGCGCGCGTCGCTGCGATGGCGCGCGCACCATGCGCACAGGCTTTCGCCCGGCACGTATTCCATCGCCAGCCACGGCGTGCCGTCGGCAAGTTCCCCACCGTCCAGGATGCTGCAGATGTTCGGATGGCGCAGCTGCGCAAGGATCCTGCGCTCCTGTGCGAAGCGTTCGCGGCTGGCATCGTCGATCGCGAAGCGCGGCATGATCTTGATCGCGACCTGCTGTTCGAAGCCGCTGCGCCGTTCGGCCAGATACACCACGCCCATGCCGCCGCGGCCGATCTGGCGCACCAGCCGGAACGCGCCGATGTCGCTGATGTCGCCCAAGGGATCGGGCAGCTCCGTGGCCATCACGCTGCGCGCGGTGTGGGTGCCGTAGGCTTCGTCGATCGCCAGCAGGCGCCGCAGCCGCGACGACAGCCCGTGATGCGTACGGTCCAGTTCGATCAGTCGCTGCGCCTGCGCCTCGGGCTCCAGTTCGCACAGCGTTTCGAACAGTTGCGCCTCGTCGATGGCAACGTCTTCGCCGCCGCCGTCCCTGGTCGTCTCGTCTTCCGTGCGCTCAACCATCGGCGCCGGGCTCCGCGCCGAAGTGATCGATCAGCCAGGCCCGCGCGTACCGGTAATGACGGATCACGGTCGCGCGCGAGAGCCCCATCGCTTCGGCGATCTGTTCGTTGGTCAGGCCGGCGAAGAATTTCAGTTCGACCACCTGCGCGGCGGCTTCGTGATGCTGCGACAGTACCGTGAGCGCCGCGTCCACCGCGATCCAGTCCACGGTGTCGTCGATCGGCGCCGCCACCTCGTTCTCGATCTTGTCCAGACGCTCGAACGGCAGCCCGCTGCCGCGCTTGTCGGCGCTGCGCCGGCGCATGTAGTCGACCACGATGTTGCGCACGATCCGCGCCGCCAGCGCGTAGAAATGTTCGCGGTTGTTGAATCGCCCGGGGAACTCGTGCATCAGCGCGATGTAGGCGTCCTGCGCCAGATCCGAGGCCTGCAGGGTCAGGCCGCGGCGGCCCTGCAACTGATGCGCGGCCAAGCGTTCGAGTTTCGGCCACAGCGCCGCGGCGAGCGCCTCCAGCTCGGGTTTTTCCACCGATGCGCGCCGATTGATCAGATCGGTGAGATTCATAGCGTCGTTGCCCGTGCAGTGCTGCATGAAACCGGTGAAACGCCTGCGGAAGCGGCGATCGGCCGATCCATCGGCCTTGTGTGCGCATCACCGGTCCGTCGGCGCTGTACGCACATCACCGGTCCATGGTGTCGAATCGATGCCACCGCCCCGTCCGAATCTGCCCGGGCGAGTGCCGGGCGGTCGCGGAGCGATCATATCGGGTCAATCCACGCCGGTGCCCAGCTCGCGCAGCAGGCCGTCGGCATGTTCCACGTCCTTCAGCAGCCACAGCAGATAGCGGATATCGACGCTGATGTTGCGCGACACCGCGGGATTGAAGCCGAAGTCGCCGGCGACGTTTTCCCACATCCGGTCGAAGTTGAGGCCGACCAGCGCGCCGCGGCCGTCGATCACCGGGCTGCCGGAGTTGCCGCCGCTGGTGTCGCCGTCGGCGAGGAAGTTCACCCGCATCGCGCCCGCGCGCTGCGCGGCGTCGCGGACCGTCGCCGGCACTTCGAAGGGCGGCTTGCCGGTGTCTTTTTCCAGCACCCCGGCCAGTGTGGTGAACGGCGTGTAGCGCACGCCGTCGCGCGGCGCGTAGCCCTGCACGTGCGCGAAGCTGATGCGCAGCGTGCCGTTGGCGTCCGGCGCAATGGGCTTGCCCGCCGCAGCCGCCACCGCGCGCCGCCACACCGGGCGATGAATCGCGCTGCGCGCGTTCCAGTCGCGCTCGCGTTCGCGCAATGCGCGCAGGTCGCGGTTCCAGGCGATGCCGAAGTCCAGCAGCGGATCCTTGCGCGCAGTCAGCGCGTCGATGGTTTCGCCCAGCATCGCGTCGCGCGTAGCCGGGTCGAGCAGCGGCGAGGCCTTGTACATGTCGGCGATGGCGGCATCGATCCGCTCAGGCGACAGCCCGCCGAAGCGCGCGTCGACCGCGGCGATGCGCTGGTCCTGCGGCAGCGCCAGCGCGCGACGCACCAGCGCCGCGAACACACGCTGGTCGGCGGCGGCGAAGTAGTTGCTCTGTTCGCGGCGCAGACGTTCGCGCAGCTTCGACTGCTCGGCTTCGGTGTAGCCCGATGCGCGCATCGCATCCGGTTTCGCGCGTTCGTGCGCGTTGTGGGCGAGGCTGGCGCTGTAATACAGACTCTTCGGCAGCGGCGGAATGCCGCCGGCCACGGTTTCGGCGCCCATCGGCACCAGATTCAGCAGGAAATCGCGCTCCCAGGTGCGTTCGCGCTCCGCGAGCAGCGTGCGCAGCGCGTCGCGCGCGGCCACCGCCGCGGCGTGTTCGGGATGCTGCGCGGCCCACGCGGCCACGGCGTCGTCCTGCTTGCGCTGGTTGTCCACCATCCGCCCGCGGTCCAGCCCGGCGATCTGGCCCTGCGCGTTCTTGAAGCGGTTGAGGATGCCCTTGAGATTCGCCGCGACCGCAATCTTTCCCTGCGCGTCGTCGGTGCTGCTGCGTTCCAGATGCGAAATCCACTCGCCGAACACGTCTTCGCGGCGCACGAAGAAGCGCTCGCGGCGCTCGCGCATTTCCTCGGCAATCAGCGACCGGTAGGTGATGCCCGGGTAGCCCAGCACCATCACGAAATCGCCCTCGTCCAGGCCGCGCTTCGAGATCGGGAAGAAGAATTCCGGCGCGTACGGGCGGTTGCCGTTCGCGCGTTCGGCGGGGCGACCGTCCGCGCCCACCCAGGCGCGGGCGATGGCGAAATCGCCGGTGTGCCGCGGCCACGACCAGTTGTCCACCTCGCCGCCGAACTCGCCGATGGCGCGCGGCGGCGCGTACACCAGACGGATGTCGCGCAGCTCGATCGATTCGATCAGCGTGTAGGTCACGCCGTCGTCGAAGGCCGCGACCTTGCACTTGGTGTCGGGCTGCTGCTGGCATTCGGCGACCAGCGCCTTCTGGCGGGCGTCGATCGCCTGCAGCCGCGTCAGCGGCTCGGCGCCGGCCGGCACCGCCGCCAGGATCTTCGCGGTGACATCCGTGAAGCGCCTGGGAATTTCCACCCGCATCGTGCTGCCCGGCAGTTCTTCGGCCTGGCTGCGCGCCAGGAAGCCGTTGGTGATGAGGTCGCGCTGCGGCGTGCTGTGTTCCTGCACCAGCCCGAACAGGCAGTGGTGATTGGTCACGATCAGGCGGGTATCGGACACGAACGCCCCCGAACAGCCGGCGATATTCACCGTGCCGGTCAGCAGCCCGGTCCCGAGCTTGCCGTCCCACAGCGCCGACGGCGGCAGCTTCAGGCCCTGCTGCTTCAACCACTTGGGGTCGATGTCGAGCACCTGCCCGGGGGTCCATTTGCCGTCCAGCGCCAGCACGGGCAGTGCGGTGGGCATGAGGGCGATGAGGGCGGCAAGCGCGAGGCTGGGTTTGTTGGGGCTGGTTCTGTTGAGATTGATTCTGTTCATGGTTTAAGTGTAGAGCCGGTCCGCCAGCTTTGGCATGGGCGGTTCGGCACCTCCACACCGGCCGCAGCCGTGATCCGGGTCGAAACCCGCACACTTCGCTGTGGCATGATCCGGTCAGCATGATCCAGTCAACATGTTCAGGACGCCGGCCGATGACGACCGCTACACGCAGACAGGGATGGCATCGCCGCGCATCGGCCGCACCGATTGCCGCCGCATTCATTGCCGCCGCGCTATGGCCGGCGCTGGCGATGGCGCAGTACGACGTGGCGTGGTCGCCGCTGGAACGCGCGCCGGACGATATCGAACGTCTGCTGCTGGGGCTGAAGACCGCCGATTCCGGGCTGCCGCTGGCCGCCCGCCGCGGCATGCTGCAGCGCGCCGAAGCCATCGAAGTGCCGCGCGCGGACGGGTCGCCGGACCGCTACCTGCGCCTCAAGCACGAAGCCGACGGCCTGTACTTCAGCGCGACCGTGCGCACCCTCGCCGGTGCGCGCCCGCAGGACACCGTCTATCTGCTGCAGACCGGCAGCGAGATCGACGGCTGCATCGGGCTGAAGGCCTTGCTCGGCCCGGGCGAACGCGTCGGCCGCAAATTCTGCGTTTTCGACGAGGAGCAGGGCGCCGCCCGCATCCAGGCCGGCGCCGCGCCGCGCTTCGGCTTCACCGCCTACCGCCTCGACGGCCAGCGCGTCCACGACGTCACCCGCCGGGTGCTGCCGGAGGACCCGCTGCTGCGCGCGTCCGACCGCGCAAGCGATGCCGTCCACGACGAAACCGGCGCGCATCCCGGGGTGTCGGTGGACATGAGTCGCCTCTCCGAAGTGCCGGTGCTGCGTCTGTACGTGGAACTGGGCGATGGCGGCGGCCTGCCGCGCGACCATCCCCGCGCGTTTTCCGCCGGTTATCCCGGGGATGCGCATATCGCGCACTTCGGGTTCCTGGTCTGGAACGGGCAGCGTTTCGACCTGCGCAACACCGTGCCCCGCGCACTGTGGCCATGCACAAACGACGCCAGTTTTTCGCCCAGCGGCCAGAGTTGCCTCAACCGCGACCCGGATCCCTTCATCGCGCCCGCATCGCCGACGCCCTGAGCGGCGTCCCGCACGGACACATCGACAGACAGATCGAAGCTCAAGGATAAGGAAACCGCCATGACCGAACCCTTCGACGTCAGCGCCAGCGCCGACCAGGTGGTGGCCCTGCTCAACGCCAACCGCGCCGCGGATGCGATGCGTCTGCTCGACCAGCAGCGCCAGGACCAGCCGCAGGCGATCCAGGAATCGCTCGACCGCATGGTGTCGTCGCGCGGCCAGGACGCCATCGGCCGGCTGCAGCAGGATGTCATCCGCAGCACCGAACCGATGGCCAACCCCGACGCCGGCCTGATCCACGCCGGCATGGAACGCCTGGGCGCCGCCGGCGGCCCGCCGAGATTCCCGCCCGAAACGGAAATGACCGCGCTGACCGCCACCCAGCGCTATGACGTCTACGCCAGCATCGTTGAAACCCGCGGCAACGACGCCGCGCGCGAATCGCTGCGCAACGGCGAACGCGTGGTGCTGGGTCTGCGGCAGGAGAATTCCACTGTCGACTCCGCCACCCGCGATGCGCCCGGCCAGGTGGCGACCGACGACCCGGCGACGCGCGGCGACGAATCGCGTCGCGGCACCGGTGTCTACGACGACCGCCTGGTCGTGCTGGGCGCACGTGCGCCGGCGGGCGGCCAACCCGAGGTCTGGCAGTTCAACCAGTCCACCACCGAACCCACCGCGCAGTACGACGCCCACGCCCAGGGCCGCACCCGCGAAGAACCCTACACCCACGTCGCGCGACGCCGCACCGAGGGCGTGGACGCCAATGGCGACGGCGTGGCCGATCTGGGGCGCATGCGCGAGGGCACCGTCGAAATGCTCGCCACGACCCATCCGCGTCCGGGCGGCGGTGCCGACGACTTCTCGCTGCGGCCCACGCCCGAAGCGGTGGCCGCCAATCCGCAGGGCGTGCAGCGCGATACCAACGCCGATGGCCGCTTCGATGCCAACGACGTCAACGGCCTGCAGCCGCTGAACAACACCTTCAAGATCCACCGCGGCTCGGCGGGGAATACCGACTCCGCCGGCTGCCAGACCATCCGCGGCGCCGATTACACCGATTTCGCGCAGGCCGTGCAGGGCAACCCCGGCCAGACCCGCTGGCAGTACGTGCTCACCGAAACCACGCCCGGCGTGCAGCCGGTGCAGGGCCAGCAGCAGGGCCAGCAGGGTGAGCAGCCGCAGGAGGAAGGCAGACCTCAGCCGGAGCCGCCGCAGGAAGCCCAGCCGCGCGGCCAGCAGGCGCCGATCGAACAGCAGCTCGCGCCGCCCGCGCCCGCGAACGAGCGCACCAGCCAGCTGCCGCGCGATTCGCTGATGCAGAGCATCGAACAGACCCTCGACCGCAGCGGCAGCGCGCAGGGCCTGAACGCCCAGCAGCGCGACAACGTGCTCGCCGCGTCGTACAACGCGCTGTCGCAGCTGCCGCGGGTCGATCACATCGGCATCTACAACGGCAATGTCGTCGGGACCTATGCACCCAGCGGCCTCGGCACCGAGCCGATGCACAACATGCCGGTCAATATTTCGCAGGCGCAGAACATGCCGGCGGCGCAGAGTCTGGCCTCGGCCGAACGCAATCAGCAGGAGCGCGTGCAGACCGCGCAGCAGATCGAAGAGCCCCGCGGCATGGGCGCACGCGCGGCGTGACTTCGATCGGGATACCGCACCGCCGCATCTCTGCGGCGGTGTCGATCACTCGGCGGGCGTCGCCGAGGCGGCTTCGCGATCCTTGCGTAAAGCGGCGGCCGCGGGCGTTTCCGGCGGCTTGATGGATTTCAGCGTCTGGGTATTGCCCAGCACTTCGATCTTGCCGCCTGCGCGCTGGAAGGCGACCAGATCATCGGCGATCTTTTCGTGCGTCAGCGCACTGCGTTTGTCTTCCTTGGGCTTGCGGAAGATGTCGCCGGTGCCGGACTTGGCGGCCGTCGACGGCGCGGGCGCCGGATTGGATGCCTGCTTGGGAGCAGGCGCGGCTGCATCCGTGTCAGCAGGCGCGTTAGCGGGAGCGTTTGACTTGCGGGGCATCGATAGAACCTCTCAGCGCACCAGAGTGATTGGAACGGAATGCTGCGCACGACTGGCTTCGGCGCGCACATCGCGGCAGTAGGGCCCGGCCATCGTGAACTTGCGACAGATCGCCGGACGCGTTTCGTAGATGCCGCAATTCATCCGCGCGTTGTTCAGCGCGACGCACCAGCCGTCGGCATCGCGTGCCATCACCGTCACGCCCTGTTCGTTGCGCTCGGTCAAGTGCGCCGGAATGGCGTCTTCCTCGAACAGCACCACGGTCAGGCGGCAGCACAGGGCATCGCAACTGCTGCAATGCACTTCTTTTTCCCGGGCGACCGCGTTCAAGAACAGACCGCGATGGTGCCTTTGGCAGCAGAGACGAACGGAAAAGCGTAAATCGTGGGCATGGTGGCTCCCGGTGGGCGTCGTCCCGGAGGGGTGCGGACGCAGGAAAGGGAGCGAAGCGAGCCGGATGCAAGCGAGGGCCGTAGGTGCAGCGGGGCCGTCTGGAGTTCGGGACGCAACGCGCGAATTGCAGCGTTTTCTGCGGCCATCCTACAGGATGCGGGCAAATCCCGCCCGGGCCGGTCGTTCTGTTCAGATTGGGAGGCGGCAGCGTGGGCGGTTCCGCGCAGGATTTGTGGCCCGTGCGCCTGGTGTTTGTGCCCGATTGCGGGTCGATGTCCTCAGGGTGTCGTCTTCCTCAAGGCGTCGTCTTCTTCCCACGCTTCGGTTTCGCCACGCCAGTCGCCGAGTGCGGCGATACGTTATGAGATGCGCGCCGATGGCGTGAGGTCTTCGTTTTCCTCGGACTGCGTCATGGTCCCGTCCTCATCGTTGCGGAGATGGTCATTTGCGGAAAGCTGATGCAACATCCCGGGGCAATCTGATCCGGAGTGCATACGATGGCACGCCAACGCCGGACTATCATCGATGACTAGATCCGCGCCGCCCCCAGCGCCGGACAGCCGCACATGCGCGCGATCGACGCCATCCTCAAGCGCGCCGCGCTGCAGGCCGAGGAAACCATCAAATGGCGAAGCCCGTTCTTCGTCGAGCCGCGGTTCGTGTACGCGTTCTCCTCGCACAAGGTAGTTAAGTCAGGTGGGGTCGTTAAATGGAAGTTCTAACGTAGCGCCTTTTTTCGGCAGCACTTGATCGACCATTTGCACGAAACGCTGCCATCCATAGCCATTTTTAATCGCTAACCGTTGAAACATTATTAGCGTGTATAGGTGCTGTGCCAGCATTGGATCGCCAATGTCTTCAGTCAGCCATTGATGCAATTTGTTGCTGCGATTGCCTTTTTCATCCTTAGGATTTTTGCGTTCAAGCTCAGCCAAAACTCCAGGGCCCAAACGGTCATAAACTAGATCACGGATGTAGTGGCCAACAATTGAGTAACGGTTCTTTTTCATCCCGGGCCAAGTCCAGCCGCGAAGCTTGTAGATGTTCTCGAAAAACTCGTCAGGAAATCTTTTTACCCAGGCCGCTAATTGTTCGCGGATAATTTTCTTCAAATACTCCTGAAGAGCATTTTGCGGCCTGACTTTTTGGTATCCAGTAGCCTCGTCTACAAGTGCAATGATGCCGGTTTCAGCGAGAGCTCGCGCTAGGAGTTCTGCTTTTTGTGCTTTAGCCAACTGCTGATCTTGTAATGCCCCCTTTTCTCTGGCTTCCAGCCAAATATTGCAAGATGCAGGAAGAATTGAAGCATCGTAACCACGTACGACTTTGGTTCCGTCCCAATAATCGATAGCTTTAAGCGGACCATCCAAGAGGTCAGGCGTAATGAATTTATGTAATTGGCGAGGGGCTAAAAACAGTGGCAATGTTTCGCCACTCTCCCCAAACGCTTTTTTCAATCGTTTTGACGCGCCGCTGCGTGAGCCTAATAGCGCGAGCGTAATTCCATTTTCGCTTAATACGCGAGTAATCCCGCCGGGCCCTTCGATTACGGCGCAAGGAATTTTTGCTCCAGCTAAATCCAGGGTGCTGGAGTAACCCTCCAAAACCTTAGGCAAAGAATCGCGATCCGCGTCTCGGGCCCTTCGATCCTCCCAGCGCCTTTTTGCGGCGGCAGAGGCTATAGAGGATCGCTCTTCGGCAGAGAGCGATTCGGCTCGCGCGTGCCCGCCTGCTGCCTTGCCGTTTTTTTCTTCGGTCTCGTGTACGTCTTGGTCAGCCATTGCAAGCATCCACATGGTTAGTGCTTGCATTTTAGGTGCAACTCATCGGGGAATGCAAGCATAATATAAAAAATGCTTGCATTACTTGAAGCGCAAAGCCGTAGCAAGTAGGGTGGGCCCCTGGCCCACCATTCGGGCAATGAAACTGCCTTCGGCATTCGTATCTGCAGACCGTCTGCCTCCGATCAATTGTCGTTGCGACGGAGATGTCGTGATGGTGGGCCAGGGCCCACCCTACGGTTTCCCGACAAAATCCTCGAACGTCTTATTCCCACCCAGCGGTATCAATGTTTGCGCCACGATGCCCGTGGGCACGGTCTCCAGTTTCATCACGCCGTATTTTTCGGGTCAGGTATTCGCGGGCGGGCGTTTGAAGGTACCCATCAGAATGTCGACCAAGGGCAGCCCGTAGGGCCCGTTTTGCCCAGAGTGGTGCTGCCACGCGCGGCGTCGCGACGACCGTTCGCTCTGCATCGCCGCGTCGCGTCCTCCGCCGGTCGGCGTGGGGTTGCATGGCGGCGCACTGTTGCGGTATTGCTCGGTCACGCCGCAGCGATGCGATCAAGGGAGGGATTCAAATGACGCAGGAACAGACGGAACGTGAGCGTATCCAGGAACTGGCCGCGGGTCTGGGCCGCGATATCCTGGATCGAGCCGACCACAGACGCGCCGAATCCGTGGGTGTGGTGTATCGCGACGGGGACACCCTGCGGGTCACACAACTGTACAGTTCCGGCCATGTCGACCAGGCACCGCTTGGCGACGCTATCCGCGCGGCCGGCGGTGCGAGCAATGTGGTGGCCGTGGTCCACAACCATCCGTATGCGATCGGCGAGACCGGCAATGCTGAGCCGAACGACACCCGCAAGGCCAACATGCTGCCGTCGGCGAACGACTGGAACCGCAGCGCACGGGAATTCGGCCAGCGGGACGTGCCGCTGTTCATAGTCGGTCCCGACGACCGGTTGCGGCGCTACGAAAGCGCGGACCGCGAACAGTGGCTTGGCGAACTGGAGGTGCCCCGGGTCGGGAACAGGCGATTCGATCCGGACAGCGGGCCGACTGTCCGCATGCCCGACCACGCGCCGCCTCGCGCCGAAGGCCCGGGTCCAGAAGTTGCCCATGCACAGACCCGCCAGTTGTACGACCAAGCGCTGTCGACGCAGATACCGCCATTGTGTGAGCGTCCCGACCAGGACCGCCAACAGGCCGCCGGCTATGCCACGTATCTGGCCACCGAGCGCGGATTCAGCGACATCACTGGCGTCGGTTTGAATCGCGCGGGCGGCGAGCTGCTGTGTATCGCGGGGCGCTCCGGCAATCCCGATCCGCATGCCAATGCCATCGCCGTGCCGGCCGCGGAGGCTGCGGGAGCGTCACCCGACGAATGGCTGCGCAGGGCCGATGCGTCGCGCTCCGATCAGGCACGCGAAAGTGTCCAGTCGAAGGAGCCGGCACTCGCGCAGGAAACAGCGCAATCGCAGGATGCCGTGGCGATCGCCGCCCGGCGCTAGTGCCGGACCGTAAGCTGGGTCATCGACCTAAGGTCTCCCCACTTTTTTCTGGCATTTTTTCTTACACCACGTTCCGACTCTGCAAGCGATCTGCGCCAGTTGCGGCGGTCACCATCGCTGCCGCAACCATTCCAAACCTCGGCGCTGGTCACTGTATCGATGGCGATGGCGCTCTTGTGCAGCAATTAAGGTGGGCCCCTGGCCCACCATTCGGGCAATGAAACTGCCTTCGGCATTCGTATCTGCAGACCGTCTGCCTCCGATCAATTGTCGTTGCGACGGAGATGTCGTGATGGTGGGCCAGGGCCCACCCTACTCCTTCCCCACAAAATCATCGAACGTTTTCTTCGTACCCAACGGCATGAGCGTCTGCGCCATGATGCCTGTGGGTACGGTTTCCAGTTTCATCACGCCGTATTCTTCGGGCCAGGTATTCGCGGGCGGGCGTTTGAAGGTGCCCATCAGCATGTCGACCAGCGGCAGGTGGATGGCGTAGCAAGTAGGGTGGGCCCCTGGCCCACCATTCGGGCAATGAAGCTGCCTTCGGCATTCGTATCTGCAGACCGTCTGCCTCCGATCAATTGCCGTTGCGACGGAGATGTCGTGATGGTGGGCCAGGGCCCACCCTACGGCTTCCCCACAAAATCCTCAAACGTCTTCCTCGCGCGCAGCGGCATGAGCGTCTGCGCGACGATGCCGGTGGGCACGGTTTCCAGTTTCATCACGCCGTATTCGTCGGGCCAGGTGTTCGCGGGTGGGCGTTTGAACGTGCCCATCAGCATGTCGACCAGCGGCAGGTGGATGGCGTAGTTCACGTCCATGTAGTCGGCGTGCCGTGCGTGATGCCAGTGGTGGTAGCGCGGCGTGACCAGCACGTATTCCAGCCAGCCGAAATTGATGCGCAGGTTGGCGTGGGCCAGCACCGCCTGCACGCCGACCAGGATGACGTAGCCGTTGATGGCCGGCGCGGAGAAGCCCAGCACCACCAGCGGCGTCAGCACTGCTGTGCGGGTGAGCAGGATTTCGATCAGGTGGATGCGCGAGCCCGCCAGCCAGTCCATGTGCCGGCTGGAGTGATGCACGGCGTGGAAGCGCCAGAGGAACGGCACGTTGTGATAGATCCGGTGCAGTCCGGCCTGGAAGACATCGGCGACGAACACCGCGAGGATGAATTGCAGCCAGATCGGCCAGGACTGGATCGCGGCTTTCACGCTGTCGCTGGCGATCAATGCATCCATGGTCGTGGTGGACGCGGTGACCGCGATCAGGATGAACTGCACCAGGATGTGGCCGAAGAAATAATAGGCGAGGTCCGTCCGCCACTCGGGGCGCAGCGGCGACTGGTTGCGCACGTGCAGCATGCGTTCGATCGGCACGAACACGATCGTTGAGAAGAACAGCGACATCACGAACCAGTCGAGGCCCAGCGAGTACGGCGTGGATTCGATCTCGTTGAAGTGGACGGTGGCGCCGCCCAGCAGCACCGCCAGCGCAGCGGAGATCACCCCGGTCAATGCGATGCGCCGATTGCGGTTGCGCAGGATCGCGAGCGTGCCCATCGCGAACGCCGCGATCAGGCCGATCAACAGCAGATTGCGCGCCAGGGTTTCCGAATACGTCGCGCGGAATTCCTTGCTGGTCAGCAGTTCCGGGAAGTGGAAACACAGCACGCCCATCAGCGACAGGATGCCCAGCCCGGCCGACATATGCGCCATCCATGAGCGCGCCGGATTCGGGGCGACGGTGTCTTTATAGGTCATGCCGATGTCCGGAACCGGGCGCTGTCGGCAGTGTAGGTGCGGTGGTGGCGGAGAAACAGGGGCGGCGCGGTTCGAAAGCGGTGGAATCGTCCGATTCCGTCATTCCTGTGATTGATAAGACGTCGCATGCCTTCGTAGGAGGGCCTTCAGGCCCGAGCTCCTGGCCGCGGACCTGATGATGGTCAAAAGAGCCCGGGGCTGAAGCCCCTCCTGCGTATCAGAACACCCAGGTCTGCCCCGGGGCCAGCGTCGCCTGTTCGCGCAGCGTCTTGCTGTCTCCGCTGAGTTGATCCACGCGCTCGCCGCGCAGCGCTTCGGGCACATCGAGGGTCGCCGGTTTGGCGGGATCGAGGTTGATCACCACCCACGTGTCGCGACCGCTGCCGCCGGCCTGCAGCACCCAGACGTTCGCATCGGCGACGGGATGGTAGTGCAGGGTCTGCGGCTGCTGCAGGTTGGGGTTCTGGCGACGCACCGCGAGCAGGCGTTTGTAGTGGTGATAGAGCGATTGCGGATCGGCCTGTTGTGCGGCGACCGAGATGCCCTTGCCGCGCTGCTGCTTCCAGTATTTCGACCACCATGCGCCCTGGTCGCCGCGATACCCGCGCGGTGCGCGCTGGTCGATCCAGTTGCGGCCGCTCGCGTTGAAGCCGGCGTTGGCGTCGTCGTTCCACTGCATCGGTGCGCGGCGGTAGCGGTCTTCGCCGGTCGCGTACTGCGACAGACCGATCTCTTCGCCGTAGTACAGATAGGCGGTGCCGGGCGAGGTCAGCAGCAGGCTCGCGGCAATGCGCGCCTTGGCCGCGTCGCCTTCCAGCGTGTGCATGATGCGGTTCTGGTCGTGATTGGTCAGGAACGGCGAGAAATAACCCATCGGCGCAGCGGCGGCGCGCTGCTGCAGATTGGCCCACAGGCTCTCGCGCTTTTTGCCGGTGTCGGTATCGCTGAGCGTGCCGAAATCGGCGCGGCGGGTGGCGTTGGGGTTGAGGATATCGATGACGATATTGCCGAAGTCGAAATCGAATCCGGCGTCCAGCCCGCGGCCGCCGTTGCGGTAGCGGCCGGTGGTTTCCAGCGCGGCCCAGGCCTCGCCGACCAGCAAGGCGTCGGGATTGATGGCTTTGACGCGCTGCGTGAAGCCGGTCCAGTAGTCGATGGTGGCCTGCGTGTCCGCCTGCTGCGACAGCGGGCCGTCCTCGATCGCGTAACGCACGGCGTCGAGGCGGAAGCCGTCCACGCCTTTCTTCAGCCAGAACGCCGCGAGCTTGTCGAGTTCGTCGACGACTTTCGGATTCTTCAGATTCACGTCCGGCTGCGAGCCGCCGAACGCGGCGTAGTAATACGCCTTGCGCGTGTCGTTCCAATGCCACACCGCTTCGGGATTCGGCTGGTTCGACCACGCCTGGCCCCAGCCTTCGGGGCGCTGGTCGCGCCAGACGAAATAATCCTCGTAACCCGGTTCGCGGCGCGCGGACTTGAGGAACCACTCATGTTTGTCGGAAATGTGGTTCAGCACCAGATCCAGGATGACCTTGATGTCGCGCTTGTGCGATTCGGCGACGAAACGCTCGAAGTCGGCCATCGTGCCGTAGTCGCGTTCGACGCTGTAGAAATCCTGGAAATCGTAGCCGTGGTACGACGGCGCTTCGAACACCGGCGTGAGCCAGATTGCATCGACGCCGAAGTCCTGCAGATAATCGAGCTTCGAGATCATGCCGTTGAAGTCGCCGTTGCCGTCGCCGTCGGAATCCTTGAACGAGCGCGGCCAGATCTCGTAGACGGTGGCGTGGTCCCACCATCGCCCTGTGGCGGGTTCGAGGGTCAGGGTGCGTTGCCCGGGCGCAGGCGTGTGCGCGCAGGCCTGCGTCGCGAAGCCGAGCAGCAGTGTGGTCGAAAGCAGTGTGGTCGAAAGCAGCGTGCTCGAAAGCAGCCGTGGGGCGATGGATTTCACCGGGAACACTCGAAGGGCGACAGCGTCGGTCGCTGCACCTTGCCACGCCGTGCGGTGCCTGTCAGCGCCGCGGCCCGCCATGAATTCGTTTGCAGCGTTCCGCGCGCGATGCTGCGATGCAGCGCGTTCAGCCTGCGGGCTGCGCCGGGTCGCGCCACACCATGTAGACGTCGGCGCGGTCGTAGTGCGAGTCGGGTTTGATCGACGGCTGATGCTCGAAGCCCATGCTCTCGTACAGGCGCACGGCCGGCGTGAGCTTGCTGTTGGTTTCGAGGAACAGCGTGCGGCCGTCGCGGCGCCTGAATTCGTCGATCGCCGCTTCCATCAGCGCGCGGCCGATGCCCAGACCCTGGCGCTGTTCGTCCACGGCCATCTTGGTGAGTTCGTACGTTGCCTCGGTGTCCGCGCCGTCGGCTTCCGGCATCAGCGCGCAGGTGCCGACCACCTCGTCGCCCAGCATCGCGAACAGGATGGTGCCGCCGCGCGCGATGATTTCGTTTTCCGGATTGGACAGCACGCGATGGTCGATTTCCTCAACATAGAAATACTTGCGCAGCCAGGCTTCGTTGAGCCGGTAGAAGTGTTCGCGCAATGCCGGATCGAACGCCACGATGCGCAGCGCGGAGCGGTCCTGGGTGGCGGCGCGCTCGACGATGGCGCCTGCGAGCGTGGGCGCCAGCACGCTCTCGAACGTGGCCAGCGTATGCAGCAGGTCGATGCCCTGTTCGCGACAGTGGCGGGTGAACAGATCCTCGATCGCGCGCCACAGCGGCTTGGCCGCGCGCAGTTCGGTTTCGGCATGCGCGGTCAGCGCCAGCCGGCGACGACGCCTGTCGGCGGGGTCGATCGCCACATCCAGCCAGCCCAGATCGGTCAGTTTGTCGGCCAGTTGGCTCACCGCGGAATGGGTCTGGCCCACGGCCTCGGCGATCTCGCCCACGGTCTGCGGCCCGCGGTCGTGAAGGATGCGCAGCAGCGGCAGCCAGCGCCCCTGCAGTTGCAGGCCGGAGGCCCGGTACACCTCGTCGGCGGTGGCATAGAGGCGGTCGCTGATGGCGCGCATGCGGCTGCCGAGGGCGACGAGTCCGAGCTGGGCGATGTATTCCATGGGAACGGGTCGGTATTTATGTAACGAATAACATATTTGTCCGGAACACGGTCGTCAAGGCCGGGCGATCGTGGGGGTATGGCGCCTTCGAGCGCGGCGACCGGCCATCGCCGGGGCGCTCACAGGTGCCCGGGGAACTCGGGCGCGGACTCCCAGCGATCGTGCATGCCGTCGACATGCGTGATCGGGATGCGCGACAGCACGTCTTCCGCAACTTCATCCAGGCAGCCGATATTGACGCCATACATCCTGCCGACCGGCGTATCGTTGCCGACGCCGAACACGCTCACGCCGCAGTGCCTGCAGAAATAATGGTGATTCTTTTCGCGGCCGAACACGTATCGGGTCGGTTCGTCTTCGCCGGAGACGATGCGGAAGTGTTCCGGCATCGCGACCGCAGGCCAGAAGCGGTTGCCGCGACAGATCGAGCAATTGCATCGATAGCTGGAGTGTTCTAGCTGGACTGTTCCAGCTGGACTGTTCGAGCTGGACTGTTCGAGCTGGACTGTTCCAGGTCCAGCGATGCTTCCACCACGACCTTGCCGCAGTGGCCACTCGCACGATAGGTCTTCAGCATGTCGCGACTCCGTCTGTGGATGACCGGTGTCCGGATTGACATCGATCCAGGCCGACCCGCGAGCAGAATCGGCTTGGATCGATCGACGGGACAACGATCCCGCGTTCTTGCCTAGATGCGGTACCACACCCCGTTCTCGTCGACATAATAAACGGTGGTGTACAGCAGCGTGCCGGTGCTGGAGTAATGGTATCGGGTGCATCGCTGGTGGCCCAGGTACGGCTCGTAGGGTTCGCATTCGGTCACGATGGTGCGCTGAAAGGCCTCTGCCGGACCAGGCGCCAGGATCAAACCTGCCGCGAACATCAATGCCGCGAAAGACAACAGCCGAATTTTACCGATCATCATGTGTGTGCTCCTTGCGTTGGGATTGAGCGCTTGCGCGCGCGTGTGTTTCTATCACGAAAGACAGGCTGAATACCCGGACGGGGAGCGCATTGAGCGTGCGCCGCCGCAAACGGAATGAACAAAATTCCATCGGCTGCGCGGCTTGTCCGGCGTGACGATTGATCGAGCCATCGATCGTCATTCGGATCGCCAGAGAACGCGTGCGTCTTTCGCCTCGCCGGGCAGGAGTACGATCTGTTCGCGACCGCGCTTGTCGAGACCTGTCGCGATCAGAAGCACCTTGTCGTCCGCGCATCCGGACAGATGCACGCGTGCGATGTGTCCGTCGATCACGATGGACTGCGCAGCGAGATCGCGGAAAGCATCGGGAATCCCGGTGTCGGCGTCGAGATGCACGCGACCCTGCGCGAACCCACGCGCAACCCGCGGTAGGATCACCGAAAATCCGGATACACGTATGCAACCGTTTTTTCTGTCGCAGTCGCCGCGTCTTCAGATCACCGACGAGCGGTGCTTACGTAGGGAGTTCATACACGAATGTTAGGTGCGCAGACAGTAAGCTGGGAATGTGGACCATGGGCCTAACCTGTGCTTACGCCCCATGTTCCGGTAATACGCGGCCATGGTCAGGCCGAATGCGCCACCAGTGATCAGCGCGATCCACAGCGCGCCTTCTACGGACATGCCCTCGTACCGGCGATTCTCAAACAGCCAAACGGCTGAAGCGAATAGCGGGCCAAACACGCCACCCGCGAGAGCGGCTAACGACAGAAAGCTGAGGAAAGGAGGCGGCGGTACCGTAATGCCGAGCAGCCAGAGCAGTTGCCAGAGCGGCGGGAAAGCGTTCCACTCGCTAACGCCGCGAGCCGCCATGTGTTGCTTGTAGTTCTCGAGCTTGCGTGAGTCTTTCATGCGCACCTAAAGTCTTGAGTGAAGCCGCCCTGTAGCGGGGCGGCGTACGCGCGCTAGCGTAGCGTAGGCACAAGGCCGATGCCACGATGCGAGATCGGCTTGAATGATGATATGGACTCCCGCCTTCAGGAGTCCGCTGCCATGTGACGCTACAACCGTCGCGATCGATCTCGCAAGGGATGTCTTCAAACTGGCCTTTGCCGATCCACAGGGCCGCATCGCGAGCGCAACGGCACGTCGTTCGATAGCGATTACTTCAGCGTGGCGCCTTCGGTGCATTGACCACGACCTCCGCGACCTCCTAGCTTGACCGCAACACCCACCACTTCAACACCCATCGCGAGTTGTTGAAGACGCAGACTGATGACAACGGGCACGGTCCCGAAGCGGGCAAAGCCCGGCGTTCCTATGGACAGCCGCAATTCCGACCTTCGAGGTCACTTGAACGATAGGTACCGCTTCGCGACTTTCATCATGGCTGGAGCCGGCGCGCAACGCGCGTTGTGTTCACCGAAAAGCCGGATACACGAATGCAACCGTTTTCGCTGTCGAAGTCACCGCGTCTTCAAACACCCGACGAGCGGTACTTGCGTGTGGACTCCATACACGAATTGTTAGGCATGAGCCTTATTCTTTGGCTGCAGCGGAGACTGCTTGGCCAACCTGCTGCCAATATGCATCGGTTTGATGCAGAGCAGCCAAGCGAGAGATAGCGCGACCGCCCGCCGATTGTTCAAACTTCCTGTATGCCGCATGCTGCGCGGCAGTAAACCGAATTGGGGGGTCAGGATTTCCTATGTTTGCTACCTGTTGGCGGGTGATCGCAAGGCCCGTATCCGAAGCGTAAAAATCTGCGATTTCTTTTGCCTCTTGTGGCGAAACGTGTTCCCTGAAGATCGGAGTGACAGCAGAGATAAGTTGATTTTCACTGAGGGCAAGAATTCGACCAATCTCGTCGTTGGAACGTCCCTGCCGCTTAACTTCCGTGAGGATCCCGTGCTTAAAAGATGCGGAAAATTGCACGGCAGAAAGATAGCGCTCGATATCTTGATCCTGACGACTTTCGCCAACCTGGGCCAGCGATATGACTGGCAAGAGCAGTAGGAGATAGAAGAACTTTCTTGCAGAAGCGATCATGTTGGTCCTGATGCCTAACTCTTGGTTAACCCCGTTTCGAGGTGTAACCAATAGTCTCCCCAACACCCGAACGCCTCAATCGGCGATCAAGCTAGGAAGCGGATCGCCAGCCACGCCGGCACGCCGACGTAGAACACCAGTCGGCCGATGAATTCGAGCGTCCTGCGCACGTCGATCGCGCTGGCGGGACGCAGCACGAGCGACAGCCACGTGCCCGATTCGATCGCGACCCGCAGCGCTGCGGCGAACATCGCCAGATGGATCGCCCAGGTGGCCCACCAGATGAGCAGTGCGATGACGTAGGCCTGCAGCCCGAAGGTGTGGTACTCGCCGAATGTGCCGCCGAAGGCGATGTGCTGGTGCAGGCGGAAGGCGGGCAGGGCGGGCACCAGCGGGAACAGCACGAACTTCAGCGCGATGCGATCGATCGCCCTGCGGGGCACGGCCAGACGCGTGCGCATGTAGGCCGCCGCGCGGCCGGTGAGGGTTTCGGTCAGCGCCGGCCGTGCGCCGGCGCGGACCAGCGCATCGATCAGTGCCGCAGCATCGGTCAGCGCGATGCCCTGCGACCAGCGTCGGCCGGAGTCGAGCGTCAGCCACAGGCCGGTCGCGGGAATAGACAGCGTCCACAGCGCCGCTGATGCGATGTTGTTCACCGGAATCTCGGTGCGTCGTTCGCGCTGCTCCAGCACCAGCGCGTCGCGCTCGATGCGCAGCGTCGCGGCGAAGGCGCGCTGGATGCACCACGCGGCAAGCTCGGGCGCCAGCACCAGCGCGGCGAAGGTCCAGATCTGCGTCAGCCGATTCGTTTCCGGGTTGTCCAGCAACAGCAGCGCCGCGCCCATCCACAGCAGACTGCCGCGGGCGAACACCTGCAGCAGACCCGCTGCGATGCGCCATGCGGGCGACAGCAGCACGACTTCGGCCCTGAAGTCTTGCGGCGATGTCGTTGTCGATGCCGAAGGCGCCGCATTGCGTGCGGCGCGCTTCGTCAGCGCCGCACCGACGACAGACAGCGCCATCAACAGGAGGAACGCGAAACCCGCGCGACCGACCCAGTCGCCCCAGGCCACCATCAGCGTTGCGGGCGGTTCGCCGGTCTGCACTTCGCCGATCAGGATTTTCTGTTCGTCCATCGCCGTACTGGCGACCACCGTGCCGGTCGCGTCGATGACCGCGCTGACGCCGTTGTTGGTCACGCGCAACTGCGGCAGCCGGGTTTCGATGCTGCGGAACGCGGCCACCGCCAGATGCAGATTCGCGCCGGCCGGGTGTCCGGTGAACCAGGAGTCGTTGGACATGCCCAGGATCGCCTGCGCGCCCAGCCGTCGGCCGTCGATCGCCAGACGGCTGTTCACGTCGTCGAGGCAGATCAACGGCGTGACCGGAATCTCGCGCCCATCCGCCAGCTGCAGCGGGAACACGCGCGCGCCGTCGCCGCGCGTCCACGTGCCGGCCCACGGCATCCAGCGCCGGAAGGTCGGTCCGTCCAGCCACTGCGGCACGTATTCGGTGAACAGGAATAGATCGGTCTTGCGATAGAAGCCCAGCGGCGCCGCCTGCGGCCGCAGGAAGGCGGCCGCGTTGTATTCGCCGCCCGCATCCAGATCGTAGGTGCCGAACACCAGCGGCACGCCCGCGGCGGATACGAAATCCTGGATCTCGCGGTCGAGTTCGGCGCCGCCTTCGCTTTTCGGGTTTCCGAAGGTGGTCGGGTAGACGGTCTCCGACCACAGCAGCGCGTCGACCTGATGTTTTTCGACCGCTTCGCGCGACATCGCGTAATGCGTGTCGAGCACGTGGCGGACCACTTCGTATGCGCCCATCTCGCGGCGCAGGCGTTCGTAGTCGACGATATTCGACTGCACCATGCCCACGCGCAGCGGTTTGTCGGTGCTTGCGGGCGCCGCCGACAGCATCGACAGGCGCACGCCGCCGTAGCCTGCCATCGCGATGACCACGCACGCGGCCATCGCCAGCGGTTTCGCGATCGCGCGCATGCCGTCGCGGCGACGCACGAAGGCGGCGGCCACGGCTTCGTTCGCGAGGATCAGCAGAAAGGTGATGCCGGCCGCGCCGCCGACATCGGCGAACTGGCGCAGCAGGTGCGAGGGATACAGGCCATGGCCGAGCGTGTCGCCCAGCAGTTTCGGGAACAGCCATTCGGCCGCGACCCACGCCGACGCACCCGCCAGCGCGCGCACCACCGCGCCGTGGCGACGCCCCACGAGATGGCGCACCAGCGCGAAGACGATGAACTGCGGCTGCAGCAGCGGCGAAGCCGCCAGCACGATCAGCAACCCGATTGCGGAGTCCGCTTCGGCATAGTGGGCGATGGCGAAGCCGAACCACGCCAGCACCGCGACGACGAAGCCGACACTCATCGCCAGGCCGCTGCACGCGGCGCCGGCGATGGTGCGGGTGGCGTCCAGCGCGAGCAGCCACGGCACCAGCGCGACGAAGCCCAGCAGATAAACAAATGGAATGCCGGCGAACGCCGTGCCGGAGGCGTACAGGCCCAGCAGGGCCGCACTGGCAGCGACCGCCGCGAGTCCGCGCCAGACGGGGTGGGAGCGCAGGATCGCGTTCAGATTTAGGGTTTCCCCGGTTGCAGCGGCGGCGGGATCTTGATCGGCCGCGCTGTCAGTCCGTCCGGTGCCATGCCCGGCGGAACCACGCGGTTCTCCGGGATCTTGATCGGTTTGCCGGACGCATCGAAGAATTGATAGTCGGGCGAGAACATCAGGATCGGTTCGATCCGCTGGCCGTCGTCGGTCGCCTGGAAATGGCGGACATAGCCTTCCGGCAATGCGTAATCGTCGGGAACCGCCAGTCCCACCAGCGGCGGGCTGGTGCCCGGCGGCGGAAACGCGCCGATGCCCGTATGGATGCCGGCCTTGTTCAACTCGGCGATGACCTCGGCGCCGGACGGCTCTTCGCCGCGACGCACGATGCCCGACAGCGCGTCGGCCAGATCAGGCGTTGGATCGCCCGGGCCGTTGGATTGCGCGGTCACCTGACCAAGCGCCACGGCGGCCGCTGCGGACGACGCGGAGTGCGCAGCGCCGTTCGCGTTAGCGTCGGCGATGCGGGTGTCGGCAGTGTCGTTTGCGGCATCGGCATGTCCGGCATCCGAGACCTTGTTGCGGTTGAAGAGATAAATGCCGCCGGACAGCGTCGCGCCGACCATGACCAGCGCCAGCGCCTTGTACAACAGCGCCGGGCGCCTTCCGGCACCCGTGCGCTCGACCACGCGCACCCCGTCGCCGTCCGTAGCGGACGGCGCGGGATGCGGTTTGTCGCGATCAACCATCGACGCTGACGTGCGTTACGGAGCGATCGGGCTGAAGGTCGACAACGACCAGCCCATGCGCTCATGACCGAACTGGTTCCAGATCGGGCTCTTGCCGCCCGCGAAGGACGTGTAGCGCGGCGCGCCGGTACCGGTGGTGCCGCCGAAGAGGCCCGCGGACACCGTGCCGCCGGTGTAGGTCGGGTGGACATCATCCGACTGGATGTAGTCGTAGCTGCTCGTCGAGGACACGAAGTGGGTGTTGGCATCGCGCAGCGTCGGACGCAGCGTGCCGGTGATGCGGGCCAGATAGCTGGCTTCGCTTTCGCCGGCCACATACTTCAGTGCCTCCGAATCGATCCGGCCGTCACCGTTGGTGTCGTAGTCCGCGCCCATGTACTCGGCGAAGCTGTCCACGCACTTGAAGCCCTTCTGGCGCGCGTATTCGCAGGTCCAGTAGTTCATCTGCGCGATCGCCGGCAGGAACTTGTCGCGCAGGTTGACCCTGGCGCCGGTGGTCGGATCGTTGCACCCGCTCAGCACGTTGTCGGCGTTGTAGCCGGGGTAGTACAGATTGGCCACGACTTTCAGCTTCACGCCGGAATAGGCGTTGACGTTGATGTAGTCCATGCCCGCGGCGAGATACGTCTTGCAGTTGGCCACCGCCGTGCTCAGCACGTTGTAATTGCAGGTGCCGGTCTGGCCCTTGAAGGCGGTGCGCGCCTGCAGGCCGTCGTTGCCGCACATCTCGAAGGTCACCACGCGGGTCGAAGCGGCCTGCATGTACGAACGCTCGGCGACGATCTTGTTGTTGTAGACGTCCGATGCCACCGCGCCCGACTTGGCGCGACGGATGCTTTCGATGTCCGCGCCCCACAGCGCCGACAGGTATTCGGCTTCGACCGTGGGCGCCGAATACTTGGCGGCGTTGGTGGTGGAGCCGTTGTAACCCGCATAGATGGAATCGCCGTACGCGACGACGCGATACTTCGCGGTGGTGCCCGCGCGGTCGATGGTCCACGACACGTTCTGGTTCAGCGTGCTGGCCATCGACGGCCCCGCGACGGCTGCCAGAATCAGGGTCGAGAGCAACGCACGCGCATTCTTGCCGAATCGGTTGATCATGATCTGCATCCTTGTAATGAGGTTGTGTCTTGCGAGAAGCCGAGGCGATTCTGATCGTCCTTGCCCCGTTTGACCGCCATCCGAACCCGTACGGTCCGCCCCAGGCGGGGCTAACCCTAACGTGTCCCATAGACAGGGTCAACACGGCGACATTTGTCGCGGTGCAGCATTTTTGTAGGTGTTTCAGGCGTGTGACAAGGATTGATTCGTTTGCGGGCGGCGGCTCTGCGATGTGTGGCGATGCTCCACAACCTCTCGTCATGAGGATGCAGAGCATCGGGACTTTGCCCGAAATATCCGGAATGAGGATTGCAGTCCTTGATGACACTTCAGCAACGGGACGGTATCGAACCTCCGCAGCCCGTGTCTCGCCATTGGCGAGGCACGGGATCGTCGTAGGCAGGTACATACAACGATTGCGAATGGTGTTTTTTTCCGGTCAGCCGAGGGCAGGCAATGTGATTCCGATTTCGGGATACATCATCTCGATGAAGGGATAGCATTGGCCGGTAGGGAATAAAGCGGCATCAGGCAATGCCGCGCTTGTGGGTCAGACTTTTCTGCCCCACAGCTCAGGGTCCTCACTCCGTAACCTCTCTTCCAACCTAACGGCCAAGGGGTGGGGTTCGCACCCGGGTAAGTTGCTGATGATTGACCACGGTGTATCTATCAAGAGGTGTCCGGTCATGAACTCGGGCAAGCCTTCACGGCGACGAAGCGCCTGCACAGCGAGTAATTCGCCTGGAAAGACACGATCAAAGGGTTTTTCAAACTCGTACTTATTTCTTTCCGTCCCATCTTTACTACGACTGATGTGATACTCGGCCGCATCCGACATGGCACGTTGAAATGCTGCTTCGTTCGTTGTTCGCCAGATTTCGAGTAATTTCTGGTACGGTTCAATCATTGGATTTACGGATTCGTAATGTGTAGGAATGCCATAGGCCTGGGAGAGAAAAGTAACCAAAAAAGTATCGTTGGTGCCTTTACCCCAGCCATCCTTGCGAATGGATGGATGATTGATTCGCATATCTTTGTGGGCGAGTGCAATCAAGTAGTAGGCAGAGAGAGAGCCATGATTCCAATCCGAGAGCATGGTGGGGCCGACTGCCATCATGCTTGTCCAGAGTGAAGTGAGAACTGTTGCTTTATCGGAGTTGTGGGTTCTCGAAGCAATTTTCAGAAAGTCCAGTGAGCGGAACGCGACTCCATTGCGCAATGAAGAAGCTAAGCTATCAAGATCGCCGGCGTCACTTAGAATGCATGACTGCATGTTGAACGTATGCGACAAGAGAATGAGTGTATTAGCAGAAGTCTTGAACCGATCATCTTTCCTCGATAAATCGTCTTCAAGAACAGAGAGCCACCTACCAAGTTCATCTCGCTTGACCATGTTTGATTGCCACCAAACATCGCACGCCTTAAACGTTTTCTTCAGTGACGGATGCCATTGTAGTTTTTTCATCATGCAATCCTCGGCCCGATGGTTGGACCTTTGGGGCCATCTTGGCCGTCTTGTTGCTGCGATTGTTGCTGGACGATGCTCTCTTGCGCTTGTTGCTGATCGAGCTTGGCAAATTGTTGCAAGGTTTCTTCTGCGGGTTTCTGAGAAGCGCTAGCTACGTCCACACTGACATGGAAATTTGGTTCCCGATCCTTTCCATGAGGAAAAGATGTGATGAAAAGTCGTTCGCCATAAATTCCAATGTCATCAGGGTTCGTTACGAACTTGTCTTGCTTGTAGGCAAGAAGACCTTGTGCAGCCAGGTTCCCTGCATGTTTATCGTCGAGCCCTTTTTCTCGACCTTTGATAGTAGCGAGACGATGGGCTGCTTGCTCATCTTGCCTGAACGATTCAAGAAGGCTTTGTTTTTTTGGTTCTGGCTTCACCCAATCGTCAACGGCCTTGTCTACGTCGAGCTTACTGGAGCCCGGAGACTTACTGAGGTTGATTTGAACCCATTTGGCATTTATTTTTCCTATTTGGCCATCTGAATCAAATATCTCTTCACGCATGCGTTCAGAAGTTTCTTTGAGTCCTGGCATCGTATTGTGTTCGGCCCAATGACCATTCTGACCAATCGCGCGATCAAGGCGACTTGTAATGAAGTCTTCAGGGTCGCCCCCCTGACTCTTTGCCTTGCCCTGTATTGAAGTTTTGATCTCGGTGAATTCTAGGTCGCCGGCTTTGTTGCGAGACACCAAGTCAATCCCGTGTCCACTGTTATTTTTTACTGCCACGATGTCCGTGTGACCATCTTTTATGAGATCGTAGGTGTAGATTGCCTCGCCGATGTCACCGATCTGTCGGTTTGTCATCTTAGTGAGATCGACTCCATTTGTGCTTATGTCTAGGGCTTCTTTGAAACCGATTTTTCCTGCGAACATTGACGGATCGCGTTTCAAAATTTCGGTCAGTTCGCTTGGCGCAAGTTCACCAACTCTCAAGAAGCCTTCTACATTTCCTGTCTTGTGTGCGGCTTCGATCAATTCATCGAGCTTGCCCGCATCACGAAAGACTCGTATTTCCGAGCGCAGAACGTCGCCTGCTGCTTCGACAGCACGATCGCTCCGTGCTGAAGCTTCGCCAAGTGTTTCGCCAGCATGCGGTGTCGGCGGCTCTTCCGCATGGCGCAATGCGCGATTCGCATCTGAAGCGAGTTCGGTAGCTTCGTTAAGAGCATCAGGTGTTGCGGAATCGATTGCGTTCGCTACCTTCCCGAGCTTTCCCGCTTTGGAAACAGGAATGAGAGTGGCAACGAGTTCAACCCCGACCGCACCCTCAGTTTCGCCTAAGAATTGCCGTTCGCGCCCCTCTGCTTTTGCCTGCTTATACTCCTTCTCCCAATTATCGAGCGCCTCGGCCGCTGCATTCCGAAGATCGCGCAGTGGCTTTTTCGGATCGTCCATTGTTTCCGCGGCATAGAGCTTTGCCGTGGAAATGATAAGGTCACGATAGTTCTCATCGGTTGTAAACCGATAGCCCATTTTGCCGAGATCTACAAAGTCATCGAGCATGTCTAGGCCATGAACGTATGCGCCCGTAGATTGCCCGTAGACTTGTTGTGCTTTTCCTACGACCTCGCGCGCTAATCCCGCTGATTGTTTTTGGAACTCTGTGGCATTCGGATTGTTCTCAATATCCTGAGCGCGTTGATACGACCAAGACATTTTCTTGGTCACGGATTCATCGGCGCTGTTAAGAAATTCTTTCCCCCAAGCTTTTGCGTCGTCGTAGGTGCCGCCAATCACTTCGCCGTCTTGTTCAAGCTTCCGCTCAATAAATCCATCGCTAATGTTTGCGGTATCGAGCGCTTCGGCAAACCGTTTCTGTTCGAGTGGAGTATCGAGCCTTGCATTGATGGTTCGTAAGAGTCCGTCCCGATTACGCTCGAATGCCGACGATGCGGGAATAGCACGGGCTAGCGCATCGGCATCGATGCCACCAATGCGCTGATTTTCTAGGATGAGGCGCTCGGCCTCGTAGCGGGTGGGGTCGACCCGGCCGTCTTTGTCGGTTGCGGCAATGAATGCCGCAACTTCAATCGTGCGCGCCCTAGACATGGACCCTCCTTGGGAGTTTGAAAAATTGCCCGTATGATACGGGACAAGAACGAGGGCAAGCTATTGAAGCAGAAGCTTTTGTCGGCTGCTTCGAAGTATCTTTTGAAACAGTATATTGTACTGCAATGTATGAAATGCTATGGCATAACAGGTGCGCCATAGCGTGAGGTGCTTTGTATGATCCACGCTGCACGGCATGCCGGTCTACGACGGCGATCTTGAAGCGCGCGATGGCCTGCCCGCTGCGGTGATCGCATTGAAGAAAAAGATCGTCGCCAGCGAGGGCGTGCTGCTGTGTACGCCGGAATACAACAACGGCATCCCGGGCGTGTTCAAGAACGCGATCGACTGGCTGTAGCGTCCCGGCGACGACATCGGCAGAGTGTTCTGCGGGCGGCCGTTCGCGGTGATCGGCGCATCGCCGGGCGGTTTCGGCACGATCCTGGCGCAGAACGCGTGGCTGCCGGTGGTGCGTACGCTGGGCGTGCAGTTCTGGTCGGGCGGACGCCTGCAGGTGTCGCGCGTGCGCACGCTGCTGGACGCGGATGGCGAATTGACGGATGAAGCCACGCGCAAGCTGGTGGCTGAGTTCGTCAGCGGGTTCACGGCGTTCGCCGGCAAGGCGGGCGGCAAGGCGTAACGCATTCAAGGGAACGCGCGTCGCTCCATTCCCGCTCGCACTCCCGGCGAGCTTGCACTAGATTGGTGCAATGTCCGCCGACCCCAGCCCCATCGCCACACTCGACACCGCTTCCTTCGACGCCCTGACCACGCCCATCGCCTGGTGCGACGCCGCGGGGCGGGTGGCGGGCGGCAATCTGGCGTTCGCGCGCTGGCTGGGCGTGAGCCAGCGGCGGTTGGCGGGGGTGCCGCTGGCGGCGTTCGAAGTGGAAGGCCAGCGGCTGGCGCGGATGCTGGCCGAGCCGCCGGCCGGCGAGCAGATCCGGCTGCGGCGGCTGCATTTCGGGTTCCCGGGCAGCGAGAACCGGCCGTATGCCGACGCCCTGCTGTCGCAGCGCGCGGACGGCGGCTGGTGGATCGAGGCGCATCCGGTCGACGAATTTCCAGGCGAGGATCCGGCGTCGGTGCTGCCGTCGGCACTGTCGGCGGCGCTGAAGGGTCTGGCGCATGAGCTGCGCAATCCCTTGGCCGGGCTGAAGGGTGCGGCGCAACTGCTGGCCCGCCGCGTCGAGAGCGATGAGGCGCGCGAACTCACCGAACTGATCGAATCCGAAGTCGCGCGGCTGACCGAACTCATCGACCGGCTGCTGTCGCCGCAGCCGGCGCGCGCGCACGAGCCGCTGAACATCCATGGGGTGCTGGAACGCGTGCTGCGATTGGCGGAAAGCGATGCCGGCTGGGCGGTGAAACTGATTCGCGATTACGACCCATCGCTGCCGGAATTGCCCGGCGACGCCGACCGTTTGACGCAGGCGCTGTGGAATCTGGTGCGCAATGCCATCGAAGCCGGCGCGGCCAACGTGAGCCTGCGCACCCGCGTGGAGCACCGCGTGCGCATCGGCGACATGGCGCATGCTCGCGCGTTGCGGCTGGAGATCGCCGACGACGGCCGCGGCGTACCCGAGGCGCTGGCGGAGCAGGTGTTCCTGCCGCTGGTCAGCGGCCGTGCCGAAGGCACCGGCCTGGGCCTGGCGCTGGCGCAGCAGGTCGCGCGCGAACATCGCGGTTCGCTGAGCTACCGCTCGCGGCCCGGCCACACCGTGTTCACCGTGGTGCTGCCGTTCGCGCCGCTGCATCCGCACGACGATCCGGAATCGATGAAGGTCCACAACGATGGCGCATGAAACTCCGCTTCATGACAGCGCTGCGGTCTGGGTGGTCGACGACGACCGCTCGGTGCGCTTCGTGCTGGCCACCGCGCTACGCGAAGCGGGTTACGAGGTCACCGCCTTCGATTCCGCGCGCAGCGTGCTGGATGCGATCGCCGGCCGAACGCCGCCGGAGCTGCTGTTCACCGATGTACGCATGCCCGGCGACGACGGGCTGGTGCTGCTGGACGCGATCAAGGCGAAGCACCCGCAACTGCCGGTGATCGTGATGAGCGCCTACACCGACATCGCCAGCACCGCAGGCGCGTTCCGCGGCGGCGCGCATGAATTCCTGTCGAAACCCTTCGATCTCGACGCTGCGGTCGCGCTGGCCGCGCAGGCGCTGGCGCCCGGCCGCGCGCGCCGCGGCGATGCGCAGTCGGTCGAACAGGCGCCCGCGATCGATGCGACCGTCGGCGATGCGCTGGTCGGCGACACGCCCGCGATGCAGGCGCTGTTCCGCGCCATCGGCCGTTTGGCGCAGGCGCCGCTGGGCGTACTGGTGACCGGCGAAACCGGCACCGGCAAGGAGCTGGTGGCGCGCGCACTGCATCGGGAATCGCCGCGCGCGCGCAAACCGTTCGTCGCGCTGAACACCGCGGCGATTCCGTCAGAACTGCTGGAAAGCGAGCTGTTCGGCCACGAAGCCGGCGCCTTCACCGGCGCCGCGCGCCGCCACGTCGGCCGCTTCGAGCAGGCCGACGGCGGAACGCTTTTTCTCGACGAAATCGGCGACATGCCGCTGCCGCTGCAGACCCGCCTGCTGCGGGTGCTGGCCGAGAACGAATTCTTCCGCGTCGGCGGCCGCGAGCTGATCCGCGTCGATGTGCGGGTGATCGCCGCGACCCATCAGAACCTCAGCGCGCTGGCCGCACAGGGCCGCTTCCGCGCCGACCTGCTGCATCGCCTCGACGTGGTGCGGCTGCAGCTGCCGCCGCTGCGCGCGCGGCGCGACGACATCCCGCGGCTGGCCGAACGCTTCCTGCGTGCGGCGGCGCTGAAATTCGACGCTCCCGCAAAACGCTTCGCCCCGGCGGCGCTGCAGCGGATGCTCGCGCACGACTGGCCGGGCAACGTGCGCGAACTCGAAAACCTGTGCTGGCGACTGGCCGCGCTGGCGCCGGGCGATGTGATCGCGGCGGCGGATGTGGATGACGTGTTCGTCGATGCGGCGTCCGCGGTGAATGCGTTGTCGTCATCGCTGTCCTCGGACTGGGAAGCCGCACTGGGCGCGTGGGCGCGCGCGCGGCTGGACGCGGGCAGCGTCGATCTCAACGCCGAAGCCCGGGTGATGTTCGACAGGGCGCTGTTCGATGCCGCGCTGGCGCATACCGGCGGCCACCGCTCCGACGCTGCGGCGAAACTGGGCCTGGGCCGCAACACGCTGACCCGCAAGCTGGGATCGGGACGCAAATCGCGCAAGCCGGTGTAAATGCCTGTTCGAATCCTAATAGCTTTTGCAACGGCAACGCAGAGAAGCATGTCATCCCGAAAGCGTTGCATCCCCGTAGAGCGGCCTTCAGGCCGGCCCAGGCAGAACACGACCAGCGACGACATCAGGGCCGTGCCCACGGCTGACGAAAACGAAACGGTTGCGTATCGGAAGCAGCAGCATCAAGGCCGCTCTACGGATTTGATTTGATCGGCAGACAGGCGCTGAACGATCGTTCCGGATGCATGATCCGGACGAAGCGTTTCCTGCAGGTGGCAATCCGCTCATCCAGCGGCGTTTATGATCGACCTCCCCGCATCGCAGGAATTGCCCACATGACGCCGACCCGCATTCTCATGGTCTCTATCCTCGCCGCCTCGCTCGCCGCCTGCGGCAGCGCGCCGCCGCCGAAACCCGTTGCACCCACGCAGCCGCAGCATCGCGTGCAGCGCGCGCAGGCCAATCTCGCGCCGGCTTCGGCCAGTCTGGTCAGCGGCAGGCTGGCGATCACCGCCGTCGATGGCGGCGTGCGCATCGAAGGTGAACTCGGCGGTCTGGGCCGCGGCGGCACCCACGCCATCCACATCCACGAACGCGGCGACTGCAGTGCCGCCGACGGCAGCAGCGCCGGCGGCCATTTCAATCCGTCTTCGTCCGCGCACGGCCGCGCCGGCACGCCGGTGCATCACCTTGGCGACATGGACAACCTCACCTCCAACGCCAGCGGCGTGGCCCGCGTCGACCTGCGATTGATGGGCGTCACTCTGGGCAGCGGTGCGTCGAACGACATCCTCGGCCGCGCGCTGGTGGTGCACGCCGGCCCCGACGATTACAGCAGCCAGCCGGCCGGCAATTCCGGCGCGCGTGTGGGCTGCGGGGTGATCCAGATCGCGATGTGAAGCCGGCGATGCGACGCCGGCTCAGCCCAGCAGCGCGCGCGGATCCTGATCCGCGGGGCAGGGCACGGAATGCACATCAAGTCCATGGACTTTGAGAATGGCGGTCAGCTGCCGCTGGCGCGCCTGGAAATGCGCGAAGCCGCGATCGATGCGCGCCAGGTCCAGCTCATCCGCGGCATAGCGGCGCTGCCAGCCGCTGCGATCGAAACCGGCGGCGCGCACGGCGCCGTCGACGTAGCGCAGCAGCGGTTCCGGTGGCGCATCCAGCCAGGCGTCCTGTTCCGGCGCCAGTAGCGCGGTTTCCAGCAGCGGCCACAGCGCGTCCAGACCGACGTGGCGATACTGCAGCGCCATCATCGCGGCGAGGTCGTGGACGGTGAGATAGCGCGCGTGCTCGATCTTCGCGTCGAACGCGTCCTGCGCCAGCAGCGCGGTGTCGGCCTTGGCCATGCCGCGCTCCAGCAGGGCGTGTTCGAACTCGGCGGCGACCGCAGCGGCCTGTTCAGCCTTGCCGACCAGCAGGAACGGCACCACTCGCAGCGCCCCGCCGTGCAGTTCCGGCTCGGCGCGCAGCGGCTGCGGCACCATGCCGCGGTCGTCGGCGCCGAAGGCGATGACTCGCGCGCCTTCCGCTTGCGTGCCTTCCGATCGTGGTGCGCGCGTATGCAGTTCTTCGAGCCGCCGGTGCATCGGCCAGCCCGGGCGCAGGACTTCTGCGGGGTCGTAGTGCGCACCGGCGAAGACCAGATCCAGGCCGGCCGAGTCGGCCGCGAACGTGGCCAGATCGCGCCCCACCAGACCCGCCAGTGCGCCGGCATCGGTCTGGCCCAGCGCGGCGCGGCCGGGTTGGGTGCCCGGCACCAGTTCCAGCGCCAGCGCGCCGCGCACAACCATGCGTGGGGGATTTCTCTGCGGATCGTGCGGATTTGCGCTCATCGTCTCGTTGGCCGGGCCATGTTGCGGCGTTACACTCGCACATTATCTCTCCCGCCGCCGCGCGCCTGCGCCTGCGGACCAATCCCCCACGAGGTGTCCGATGCTGCATGGTCGTCCCGTCGCCGTTCTGGGCGGCGCCCGCATTCCCTTCTGCCGCCAGAACACGGCCTACACCGATGTCGGCAACCTCGGAATGTCGGTCCGGACCCTCGGCGCGGTGGTCGAGAAATTCGGTCTGCACGGCCAGCAGCTGGGCGAAGTGGCGATGGGCGCGGTGCTCAAGCACAGCAGCGACTGGAACATCGGCCGCGAAGCCACGCTGTCGTCCGGCCTGTCGCCGCGGACGCCGGGCATTACCCTGCAGCGCGCCTGCGGTACGTCGCTGGACACCATCATTACCGTCGCCAACAAGATTTCCACTGGCCAGATCGAGGTCGGCATCGGCGGCGGTTCCGACACTACCTCCGATGTGCCGATCGTCTACGGCCAGGCATTCCGCCGCCGGCTGCTGTCGGCGGCCGCAGCCAGAACCACGATGGACAAGCTGGCGCGCTTCACCAACGGCTTCTCGTTCAAGGAGCTGAAGCCGGAGCTGCCCGGCGTGGGCGAGCCGCGCACCGGCAAGTCGATGGGCGAGCACTGCGAGGACATGGCCAAGGAGTGGAAGATCGACCGCGAGTCGCAGGACGCGTGGGCGGTGTCGTCGCACCACAAGCTGGCCGCCGCCTACGAGCGCGGGTTTTTCGACGATCTGGTGGTGGGTTTTCGCGGCGTCTCGCGCGACAACATCCTGCGTGCGGATTCTTCGCTGGAAAAACTCGCATCGCTGAAACCGGCGTTCGACAGGACCTCCGGCCGCGGCACGCTGACCGCCGGCAATTCCACGCCGCTGACCGACGGCGCCTCGGCCTGCCTCATCGCTTCCGACGAATGGGCCGCGCAGCATGGGCACGAAGTGCTGTGCCACATCCGCGACGCGCACGTGGCGGCGGTCGATTTCGTCCACGGCGAAGGCTTGCTGATCGCGCCCGCGGTCGCGGTGGCCGAAATGCTCAAGCGCAACAATCTCACGCTGCAGGATTTCGACATCTACGAAATCCACGAAGCCTTCGCCGCTCAGGTGCTGTGCACGCTGCGCGCCTGGGAAAGCGCCGATTACTGCAAGAACCGCCTCGGCCTGGACGCGCCGCTGGGCAGCATCGATCCGGCGAAGATCAATCCGGTCGGTTCCTCGCTGGCCGCAGGCCATCCGTTCGCCGCCACCGGCGCGCGCGTCGTCGCCACCGCCGCCAAACAGCTGAAGGAACGCGGCGGCGGCCGCTGCCTGATCTCGATCTGCACCGCCGGCGGCATGGGCGTGGTTGCGATTCTGGAACGCTGAAAAAAATCCGTTAGAAAATCCAGTGCAGGCCGGCGCTGAGCGTAGCGGCGTAGGCTGGCGCTGAGCGCAGCGAAGCCCAGCTTCGTACGCAGCAGGATGACCGCGCATCGGAGGATCGCGGGCGCTGGGCTTCGCTACGCTCAGCGCCAGCCTACGCACATTCGCTTGGACGTCGGGCTGACGCCGGTCGTTGGTGACGCCGGTTACATCAGGCCGTGGCCGCTTTCGACTAACCCCGTGATCCGATCCGGTACGTTCTGATCACGCGCACTGCCCATCGCGCGCCGCCATCCTGCCGCGACCGGGCCTAATCACTGATCGATCACCGGGGAATCACCATGCGTTCCATCCGCTCGAACCTGTTCGTCTGTGGTCTGACGGCCGTGCTGTCGTTGACCATCGCCGCCTGCAGCAAACAGAACGACGCCGCCGAAAGCGCCGCATCCGATTCGGTGGCGATGGAGCGCAGCGCCGAGAAAGCCACGGGCGGTGCGATGCCCGCGTCCGCGCCGATGCCGCAGGAAGCGGCCGCCGATGCCGTCGCGGAGATGGCCCCCGCCAGCGACAGCCTGCAGCGCGAAGCGCAGGTCGACACCCGCACCACCGTCGACGCCGCGCAGGTCAGTTCCAACGCCGCCACCTTCGACGACGGCCAGCGCAAATTCATCCGCACCGCGCAGGCGCAGTTCCGGGTCAAGGATGTGTACACCTCGGCGCTGGCGATCGAGGATGTCGCCGCGCAGCAGGGCGGTTTCGTGGTCGACAACGACATCGTCGCGCAGACGCTCAGCGTGCAGCGCCGCCCGGCCGGCGACGGCAAGCTGCTCGAACTCGCCGAATACACGGTGCGCGGCACGCTCACCGTGCGCGTGCCCAGCGACAAGACCCAGGCCTTCCTGCGCGCGATCGCGTCGCAGATGGAATTCCTCGACCAGCGCGGTTTCGACGCGGCCGACGCGCAGTTCCAGATGCTGCGCCAGCAGCTCGCCTACCAGCGCGAACAGCAGGCGCAGCTGGAGCTTGGACAGGCGCTGCAGTCGGGCGACCGCCTCGACCGCAAGGCCGAGGTCATCGCCGCGCGCACCGGCTCCAAGCTGCAACGCGACGAAGCCCTGATCCAGCAGAAGGAATTCGAGGACCGGGTCGCCTTCAGCACCATCCATCTCACCCTGTACCAGCTGTCGAAGATCCGCCAGACCGAGATGGTCGATGTCGAAGCGGTGTTCGAGAAGCACAGCCCCGGGTTCTTCTGGCGCCTGTTCAGCGCGCTGCGCGTCGGCTGGTACGGCCTGATGGATCTGCTGCTGGCGCTGCTGCAGGTGTGGCCGCTGTGGGTGGCCGTCGGTGTGGGCGTGTACGGGCTGCGCCGTTGGAACAACGCGCGCCGCGGCAAGCGTCCGCCGCCGCCGCCGCCCGCGACATAATGAAGGTGGTGGGCATCGCGTCGATGTCCCGTTGATGTGGCATGGAATGAGGGGCGCGCTTCGGCGCGCCCCTTGCGGTTTGGGCGTCGTCGTCGCCCGATCGCCGCGCTGCCTGGCTCCCTACCGGCTGCCGGCGCGGGATGTGTAACGCACATGTAAACGGGTCCGGGACACTCTAGACTCAAGCCAATGCCACCATGGGATGAACTGATGGGATTGGGCACTGCGTCCGTGTTCACCGGGTTCAGGCTGGGCTCGCTGGTGATCGATCTGGATCACGGTGCGGTGTCCGGCGAGCAGGGGGCGAGCGGCCTCACGCCGCGCGCTGAAGCGTTGCTGCTGTTGCTGTCGCGGCGCGCCAACACCCTGGTGTCGCGCGAGGAAATCCTCGAAACGGTGTGGGCCGGACGGGTGGTGGAGGATGCCGCCATCACCAATGGTGTCTGGCAGATCCGCCGCGCTCTCGGCCCGGCGGGCAAGGACATCCTGCAGACCCGAAGCAAGCGCGGCTATGTGCTGGTGGTGCCGGACGAGGCCTGGATCCGCACGGCACCCGCGGTAGTGCCGGCTGCGGTGTCCGTGCCCGAGCCCACGACGGATGCACGCGAGTCTTCCGGAACCGATTCGCCGGCCGTCGCGTCGCACGCCGCGCCTGCATCGCGCCGTCGCGGGTGGCGTCCCGCGCTCGCCGTTGCGTTGGTGGTGTCGATGGCGGTTGCGGCGATCCCGGCGTGGCGGTGGATGCAGGCGCAGGGCGGCATCGCGCTGGATCCGCAGTTCGAGATGAGCTCGGCGGTGGTGGCGCCGCCGTCCCTCGCGTGGCTGCGCGAAACGCTGCTGCGCAAGACCATCGAACAGGCGCATCTGCGCGATGTGGATGTGGTGGTGTTCCAGCGTGCGCAGATCCAGAACCCGTTCCGCGGTCCGCACCTGCAGGTGCGCATCGACCGCGCCGACCGGCAGACGCTGGAAGCGGAGTTGACGCTGGTGCAGGGGCGCGCGCGCATCCGCGAGCACTATCGCGGCCCGGCCGTCGGACTGCCCGATGCGCTGCAGGCTCTGTTGAGTCGACATCTGCCCGCGCCGACCCGTTCGCCCGGCCCCGCCACCGATGCCTATGTCGCCGGTCGGCTGGCCGAGGCCCGCTTCGATCGCGCCACTGCGCTGCTGGAATTCCAGCGCGCGCTGACTCTGGACGGGCGGATGACCGATGCGCGGATCGCGCTGGCCGGCCTGCTGTTCGACCAGGGGCGCGCGGATGAAGCGCGCGCAGCGGCGCGACCGCTCGAACCGGCTGTCGAAACCAAAGCGGTCGAAACCGATGCCGTCCGTCGCTGCCGCATCGATCGTCTGCTGGCGCGGATCGCGCCCGATCGTCTGGGCCGCAACCCATGTCCGCGTGCCGCTATGGTCGCGCGCGTCGAACGACTGCAGCTGCGGGATGCCTTGCGCCAGATCGAACGGCTGTACGCGCAGCCCGCCGGCGCGGGCGAATGGCTGGAGCAGGAGGACGCGCTGATCCTCGCGCTGCTGCGGCTGCAGGAACTGGAGCGCGCGAAATACGAGATCGAGCGCGCGCGGACCATCGCCGAGCGCGCCGGGTGGCCGCATGCCGCGCTGCGCCTGGGCGCCAATCTCGGCCCGCTGCACATGCATCGCGGCGAGCGCAAGGCCGCGGCAGAGGCCCAGACACTGATCGCCGAAGGCTTCGCGCGTCTGGGCGATTCCGCATTGGCGGCGGAAAGCCGGGTGTGGGTGCAGCGCGCCGAGCCGATCGTCCCCGGGCCGGCGCTGGCCATGCGCCGCACGCAGCTCGCTGCGATCGTCCAACAGGCGCGCGCGTCCGGTCATCTGCGCGCGGAAATCGAGGCGCTGCTGCTGCTGGCGCGAATCGATCGCGATCGCCCCGCGGCCTGGCGCGACCACCTCGACCGCGCGCGTCAGCGCATCCGCGACGCGCGCCTGGACGGCGGCAACAGCCTGCATCCGTATTTCGTGGCCGCCGAGGTGGTCGGCGCGCGGCACTATATGGAAGGACTGGCCGAAGTCCGCACGCTGCAGCAGGCGCCGCATCCGCACCCGCGCGCGTTGGCCTGGGCGCTGTATCTGCAGGTCGAATCGCATTTCTGGCGCGACGAGATCGGCGCCGCGGTCGCGGGCATCGACGCGATGGAGCGCGCCGGGCTGGACATCACCGCATCGCCCAATCCGTGCTTCTACGCCTGGGTGCTGACCGAAGCGCGCCGCCGCAATCGCGCCAACGCCTATCTGGAACGCTGCAACGACGGCATGCGCAGTCCGGAGCAGACCGACTTCGGTCTGATCGCCGCGGTGCGCCAGCGCGTGCTCGACGGCGAATCCGCGGGTGCCTGGCGCCTGCTGCGGCCGCGGGTCGATGCGCTGTTGGCCATTCGCGAACCCAGCCGCCAGGAAGCCGAGGCGCTGGCATTGATGACGCGTCACGCGGTGGGCCTGCCGGGCGCCGATCCACGCCGGCTGCAGGCGGCGCGCAGGGTGGTCGACCGGGTGGCGGCGCTCGATGGCGCCGGTCCCGGCCTGCGTCTGGGCGCCGAACTGCTGCGCGGCACGCTGTGCGAAACGGCTGTCGACGGCGGTTGCCCGGCGCTTGCGCTGCCCGAATGGGCGGCCGAAGACCGGTTTGCGGTGCGGCTGGTCGAATCCCGGCCCGCGCTGCCCTGACGTACCGTCCGGAGGTTTCTGCGAACGCTGTCTCTGTACGCTGCGGCGACCTGCGCGGCGGGCATCGCGACCTATCGCGGTGATTTCGCCAAGTGGTTGATTCGGATGAAGAATAAATTCAAGAGATTTTCGGAAGCCCGTCGAGAGGATTTGTCCGGCCGCGCATGCCACACAGGCGCCGCACGGACCTGTGGCTGCGGTCCGCGCCCATCGCGCTTCGCGCATCGCAGACAGAAAGGATCCTCACAATGTCAGACCCCTACAGCAAAGACGCACAGATCTTCACTTTCGGCGTGCACGGCACCAACAATGGCCCGGACAATGTGCGCGAGGTGACCCGTCGCGTCAGCGCGGCCGTCGGCGAAACCACCGATGGCGCCAACCTCTTCGACAGCGGTTTTTCCTGGCAGAACCGTTCCGGCACCACCAATGGCACTCGCGAGCGCGAGGCGTCGTCGCAGGATCTGTCGAACTACGTGTTGCGCCAGGTCGATCGTGCGCTGGAGGCCGGTACGCTCGATCGCGAGAAGGCTCTGACCGTCAATCTGGTCGGCTTCAGCCATGGCGGCAATGTGGCCCTGCTGGCGTCGGACAACATCGCCGCAGGCTTGCGCGAACGCGGATTGGATTCGTCGATCCACATCACCACGCTGTCGACGCCCGCCTACACCCGCGGCGCCGAGAGTCCCGACACCGCCAGGGCCGGCGTACAGGCCAACGGGGTGAGCTTCAATCACACCCATTTCTCGGTGGCCGGCGACGGCGTGATCCGCGCCGCGATCGGCAATTCGAATTACGACAACGCGCCCACCCGCAACTTCAACATGGAGGGCGTCAGCACCTTCAACGGCGTCGCCAATCATGGCGCGCCGCAGGACAGCCAGGCGCACATGGATGCGATCTCCGGGGTCATGCGCCAGCGTTTCAACGGCCTGGCGCCCGCACAGACACGCTCGGATGCCGGCGGCGACATTCAAGTCGCGGGCGCGACCCCGGCGACGCCTGCCGCGACCAACGGTGCCAGCCAGTGGGATGGCATCAACAACAATCCCACCGCGCAGCAGGTTTCGGCGGCGCTGGCGCGCGCGGTGCCGGACGTGGCGCAGGAAAACCAGAACCCGAGCCTCGTCGCCGGTCTGACCGAAGCGGCCGCGGCCAACAAGATGTCCACGGTGCGCGACGTCGCGTTCAGCAACGATCAGCAGACCGCATTCCTCGTCGACCGCGACAAATCCGACCCTGCGGCAAAGATCGTTCCTGTCGACATGGCGGTGGCCGACAAGCCGTTCGATCAGGCTTGGCAGAAAGCGGCGGTCGCACTGGACACGACCCAGAACAACCCGACCGTCGCGCAGAACCAGGACCAGGATCTCAGCCAGAAGCAGTCCGGCCGCTCGATGGCTTGATCTCTCACGCGTTCCGCCGGCTTTTGCCGCGACGCCTTTCAAAAGGACACCTCCCCCATGTCGGATCCTTACAGCAAAGACGCACAGATCTTCACCTTCGGCGTGCATGGCACCAACAACACGCCGGACAACGTCCGCGACGTCACTCGCCGGATCAGCGCACAGGTCGGCACCACGACAGAAGGCGCCAATCTCTGGGACAACGGTTTCGACTGGCGTGCGCGCCACACCACCCAGACCGTCGACACTTACGACCCTGTCTACGGCAGCGTGCCGGTAATGGTCACCACGCCGGTCCCGGGCACCGCCCACCAGATGAACGGCACGAACGATCGCGAGATCGCATCCGAACGTCTGGCCGCCCACGTCCTGCAGCAGGTCGATAATGCCGTCGAGCGCGGCACGCTCGATCCGAACAAGCCGTTGACCATCAACCTGGTGGGCTTCAGCCACGGCGGCAATGTGTCGATCCTCGCGGCTGACAACATTTCCGAGGGTCTCAAGCAGCGCGGTATCGAATCCGCGATCCACCTGACTACGCTGTCCACGCCCGCCTACACCTGGGGCCCGGAAAATCCGGATACCGCGCGCAACGCGGTCCAGGCCGACGGCGTGCAGTTCGCGCACACGCATTTCAATACCCCGGGCGACGGCGTGATTCGCCTGGCGGCGGCAAATGCGAACTACGACACTGGGATCACCCGTAATTACAACTTCAACAATGCGCCTTTCGGCCTCAATGGCCTCGCCAATCACGGCGCGGTGCAGAACGTGCCGGAGATGATGGATACCGTCGCCGAGGTCATGCGTCAGCGGTTCAACGGCCTCGCGCCCGCGCAGCAGCGCAGCAGCGCCGAAACCGATATCCAGGTTGCGGGCATCGCCCCCGGCACACCCGTTGCGAACGTCAACTGGCAGGAGTTCAACAACAATCCGATGGTCCAGCAGGCGTCCGCGGCGCTGCATCGCGCCGTGCCGGATGTGCCGCAGGAAAACCTCAACCCCAGCATGGTCGCCGGTGTGGCCGGCGTGGCCGCGGAGAACCGCTTCAACACCATCCAGGACGTGGCCTTCAGCCAGAACGGACAGACCGCCTTCGTGACCGATCGCGAGAAGACCGATCCGGCCGCGCGCGTTGCGCCGGTGGACATGGCGCTGGCCAACAAACCCGCCGAGGAAGTGGTGCAGAAGTATGCGGCGGCGATCGACAACGCCCCCGCGATGATGGCCAGTCACAGCCAGGCGCAGGAACAGGATCAGCAGCGCAAGCAGAGCGGGCCGTCGATGGCGTAGCAGATGGCGGCGCAACCGCAGCAGAACCCGCAGGTCGCAGTGGCGCAGCCCACCGAACGGCAGGATCGCAAACCGATGAGCGTATAAAGCCGATCCCCCACGGTCGGATGCACGACAAACCCGTCGCAAGGCGGGTTTGTCGTTTCCGCATGGCTGTCGGGCGGCACGCCGGTGCGGGTGGGCGACGGCACGGCCGGGAAGCATGTGAGTCCGGCTTGCAGGCCGCATCGCTGCGCTAGACTTGGCTGGATTTCATCACGAACAACGATCAATGACTGGCGCTTCGGGCAACAAGCGGTCGCAGCGATTGAGTCTCGGCCCCTGGCGCATCGACCTGCAGCGCGGCACGGTCATTGCCGATGACGAACAAGGCAAGTTGCTCCCGCGAGCGGAATCGTTGCTGTTGCTGCTTTGCCGGCATGCGAACGAGGTCGTGGGCCGCGAGCAGATTCTCGACGACGTCTGGGCCGGGCGGGTGGTCGAGGATGCTGCGATCAGTCACTGCATCTGGCAGATCCGGAAAGCCCTCGGCGATCGCGGCAAGGACGTGCTGCAGACTCTGGCGAAGCGGGGTTATCTGCTGGCCGTGCCGGAGGACGCGTGGCTGATCGATGATGATGCGGCCGCACAGCCGACGGAGGAGGACTCGCCATCGCCCGGGGTATCCGGTTCGCAAGCGGCTCCCGATAATGATTCATCGAGGGCCCGCGAGAATTCGCCGCTTTCGCATTCGCGCCTTCGTTTCCGGCGCATCGCAGGCATCGGCGCTGCGCTGGCCCTGATCGCGCTGATCGGTTTCCTGGCGTGGCCGTCGAAACGCGCTGCGCCGGTGCGCATCGTATTGCAGCCGGAGGTCGAGATGACCGTCGCCGTCATCGCGCCGAATGCATTGAACTGGGTACGCGAGCCGGTGCTGCGCACTGCGATGGAAAGCGCTTATCTGCGCGACGGTACGGCGATCACCTTCGATCGGCCGCAGCGTCGCAATCCGTTCGCCGGACCGCATCTCCAGGTCGAGGTCGCCCCTGGCGCAGCGGGAGAAGTCGTCGCCCAATTGAGCCTGCGTGACGGCGCGGATGTCACGCGCAGGCATTTCCATGGTTCTGGAAGCGCGCTGGCCGGCGAGGTGCGACAGATGCTCGACGCTGTGCTGGCGCCGGCCGCGAAAAAACCGACGCGTGCCGAAGACGCATTGATTTCCGCACTGACCGCCGATGCGCTGTTCGATCATCAGCGCGCACTGGTCGAATACCGTCGTGCGCTGGCGCGCGATCCATCGAGCGCGGCGGTGATGGTCGCGATGGCGGTGGCGCTGTACGACCAGGGCAGAGGACGCGAGGCGCTGGCCCTGATCGAGCGCGTCCGCCCGGATGCAGCGCTGAATGTCGCGCAGCGCTGCGACATGCAGTTCCTGCTTGTGCAGCTTGCGCCCGACAGACTCACGCCCCCACTGTGCGCGCGGGCCAGTCGGTTGGCGCAGTTCAAGCGCCTGGACATGCGCGAAGTGCTGCGCGATATCGCGGCCGCACAGAATCGACCCAAGGGCGCGCGGCAATGGAGTTTCGATGAAATCATCGCCATCCGCGCGCATGTCCGCCTCGGCGAGCTGGCCGAGGCGGAAGACCGGATCGCGCAGGCGCAGCGGGTCGTTGCAGACGCCGGCTGGGAATTGTCGCGATTGAATTTCGAGGCCCAGCGCACGACGATGGCGATGCGCGAGGGCCGGATCGAAGCCGGTGTGAAGATGGGCATGGCCACCGCCGATGCCGTGGAAGCGCTGGGCAGCGCCCGTCTGGCGATCGATCATCGCACCTATGTGATGCGGCTTATGCAGGTCGCGCCGGGTGCGGAAACAGCGGCGCGCCGCAGGGTGCTGCTGGCGCTCGCGGACCAGGCGCGTACCGTCGGCACGCTGCGCGGCGAGATCGCGACGCTGCACATGCTGGCGACGCTCGACCGCGACCGCCCGGAGGCGTGGCGTTCGCATCTGCAGCGGATTCGCGCATTGATCGAGACGGCTTATACCCCGGCGATGGGCATCCAGGACGCGCAGGTCGTCCTCAACGAAATCCGCTTCGGCCTGCAGTACAAGGAAATGCTCGACGGCGTGGCGGCGTTGGAGCGCGCCGGCGCGACGCAGGCGCACGCGCAGCTGTGGAATCTGACCCTCCGGGTCGAAGCGCATTTCGCCCGCGACGAACTGCCGCTCGCCGTGGCCGCCGCGGATGCGATGGAGCGCGAGAACTTCGATCTGGCCGAGGGCCACCCATGCCTGTTGGCGTGGCTGTTCGCCGAAGCGCGCCGCCCTGATCGCGGCCAGCTGATGCTGAAACTGTGTCGGGAAAAACCCTACGACCGCGCGTCCCAGGCGACCCGCGGCGATTTCGGCTTGCTCGGCCAGGCGAGGCTGTACCAGCTCGGAGGCGAACCCGGGCGCGCCTGGCCCACGCTGCGTCCGCGCATCGATGCCTTGCTCGCGACGCCTGCATTGACCAGGCAGGAGGCCGAATCGCTGGCCCTGTTCGCACGCCATGCCACCGCGATGCCAGGCGCGGATCCACAGCGCCTGCAGCGCGCGCTGCAGATCGTCGAGCCGATCGCCGCCCGCGACGGCGCCGGCCCGACCCTGCGCACCGGCGTGCATCTGCTGCGCTGGCGCCTGTGCGCCACCGCCGGGCGCGGCGACTGCGGCCCGGTACTGCCGCCTTGGGCGCAGGAGGAATTATTCGAACAGCGTCTTGCCCGTAAGGCTGCGGGTAGATAGAGCCCGCTTCGCAGCCTTCGCACTCTCGTTGGCCGGCGTTCGAGCTGGTTTGCTCGTGCGCGACACTGTGACAGCCATCGCGTTGTAGGCGCCAAGCGCCTATAGACACTCTGCGGCCTGGCGCGTCGCCGACGATGCACATGATGCGCAATCGCTTGATTCGCCAAGGAAAAAAAAACGAGAGATTTCCGAGAACCGATCCAAAGGACATCGTCCGGCACTGGGCGTCAAAAGGGCAGTGTGTTCGCAAGCGCATGCGCGCCAAAGTTCGGGCGCAATGGCCTGAAGTAAGGCAACAGTTTCGAACCGACCTGGAGGACGGTCGTTGAGCTGTCTGCTAGGTCAATCCACTGTTCTGGTTCCTGAGGAAAACGACGATGTCGATTGCTACCAAGCCTGATTTGAACGTAATGTCGCAAAATGATGCAAAGCCGCAGTTGATGGCGAGCAATGCAAACCACCAGGATCAGCCTTATTCGAGCAAGATGCAGGTTCTCGTGGTCGGGGTGCATGGCACCGCCAATGAACCATCCAACGTCGCCGAAGTGACCCGGCGCATCGGCGAGTCCATCGAAAAGATCACGTCCGGTAACACGGTCACCACCGACACCAGTTTTTCGTGGAAAGTTGACAGCGGCTTCGTGGGCAGGGATCTGAACTGGGAGGGCAACCAGGAATGGGATCGCAAGAAAGCTGCGGGCATGCTGACTGATCACGTATTGGGTCTAGTCGACGAAGGGATCCGTAATGGCACCATCGATCGCACCAAGCCGCTCATCATCACGCCGGTCGGGTTCAGCCACGGCGGGAATGTTGCGTTGCAGGCCGCCGGCGATATCTCGGAAGGGTTGAAGCAGCGCGGGATCAACGGTGGTATCCATTTGGTGACATTGTCAACCCCTGCCTACAACAACCACGGAGCGGAAAGCACGTCGCGGGTAAGCGACCAGGTCCGAGCTGATGGCATCACTTTCGAACACACTCACTTTCATCCCAGACGCGATGTTGTCGCTGCCATGGCGTTGGGCAACGGTGAATACATCAATGGTAAGAGTGGGAACACGCGAAACTATGAGTTGGCTGGGAACTCCTTCCTCAATGGAGTCGGAAACCACGGTAACACCCAGGATAGTCCGACTCACATCAAGATCATCCAGGCCAAAGTCCAGGAGCATTTCCACAATCTCGCTTATGGCTATGGCACCAAGAGAGCGGAACTCGACGATGGCAATGTCGTAGCCTCGTCGATGCGCAACGGCATTAACGATGGAACCCCACTCCAGGTCGACAAAAAACAACTGCAAGCGGCCACAGCGACGACATCTTCTCCGACGCTCATTGATAACATCGCAAGCAAGCCGCCTAGCGTCGATGCATCTCTGGTTTCTAAGTCGAATGACACCGTCTACAAAAACGACATTTACAAGAACGATGGAGCCCCGCTCCAAGTCGACAAACAACAGCTGCAAGGGGCCACAGCGACGACGCCTTCTCTAACGCTCGTCGAGGGCAATGATGCGATCAACAAATTGTTGAAGCAGGCGATGTCGGGGGTCGAGAACACGAACATTCCCAACAAGCTCGATGCTGCCGCACTGGCGGTGCAAACGATTAGCCAATCGCCCGCGTTCAAGCAGAATGAGCCTATCAGCGTGATGGAGGGCACGAAGGGGCTGATCGTGTCTCAGGGCCAAGGCCCTGCAGGCGTCAACTTGCTGGTCCCCCCCGCAGAAGCGGGCGATTTCAATAAAGTGTCTGAGCAAATGACCCGGTCGCAGCCGCAGCAGAATATGCAACTTGCACAGACTCTTCCCGACCCGGAAATGACTCAAAAAGCAGTCCGTTCGATGTAATTTAGATAGTGTGTGCGTCGCGGTGAAAGTCGCCGCGACGTTACTGTGTGTGCTCGGGTCGAAAAAAATCTCTAGGTTGCCGTACCTGAGGATCTCGCGGCTGCAATGCAGATCCAAGCAGGGCAGAAGATCGCGATTTCACGATTCTGGACCTCCTGCACATCAACAACGTACTTCAGACATGAAAGACCGGCTCATCTTCGCAGGATGCGCAGATCTACGAGACGATCTCACCGAACGTGCTGGAAGCGCTGGGCGATTGGATCGGTCTACGCACCTCAACGCCTGCGCACTGAGTCACGTTGCCCTTCGCTCAGCGTCCAGTCGATCAGCTGGGTCGTCGCATCGCCGAGCCCGCGCTGGAACGCGCGGTTGATCTGCGCGACATCGGTGCCGTCGGCGGGCGTGGCGATGTCGAACACGCGGCTGGCGACCACGCGGTTCTCGGCGTTGTGAACGAGGCGGGCGCCGAGTTCGATCCGCACGTTCGGCGTGGCGCCGCCGCCGTTCGCGTTTTCGTAATCCGATTCGAAGCGGCGCAGGTCGAGCAGCAACTGGTAGCGCGCGCTCACGCCGTCGCCGCGTCGACCGACACCGGCCAAGCGGCCGCTGTCGGTGAATGCGCGCAGCAAAATGTCCTGCACGATATCCGGCGCAGGCTGCACCCACGCCGCGCCCTTGTAGACCTGCAGTTCGCCGGGCTGCGGGCGCACAAGGATGCGCGCGGAGTCGTGCATGGTGTCCGCGTACGGGCGCGCGATCTGCAGTTGCCAGTCCACTTGCGCCGCTGCGGCATTCGCAGCGTCCAGTGTTGCGCTGCGCTGCGGCGTCGGATCGTACAGCGCCAGCGTTTCCTGCTTCGGCAGGATCCCGCAGCCAGCGAGCGCGGCGGTCGCGACGGCGAGCGCGGCGATGCGCAGGGCGCGGCGCGTGCGGGCGGACAGCATTCGTGCGGAAAGGCGGCTCATTTCGGCTCGAACTCCCTGGGTTTCTGGCGGCCCAGCACATAGCCGGCCGGGTTGTCTTCGAAGCGCGCGCTGATCTTGCGCAGGTCGCGTACCAGCGCCCGCAGTTCTTCCATCGTTGGGCCCAGCTGGCTCAGGCCGTCCTGGGTGAAACTGTTGATCGCGCCGCGGTTCTCGCCGATCAGCTGGTCGGCGTTGTTGGCTGCGGAGTCCATGCGGCTGAGCGTGCTGTCCAGCTTGGCGATGAGCTGCGGCAGTTTCTGCACCAGTTCGCGGTCGATGGAATTGACCGCGTTGTTGGTGGTGTCGAGGGTGCTCGCGAGTTTTTCGCTGGAGATGCGCGCATTGGTGATCAGCGCGCCCAGGTCGGCGCGCTGATCGGAGATCGCGCCGGTGGCGTTTTCCAGATTCTCCAGCGTCTTCGCGATGTTGTTGATGTTCTCGTCGCTCAGCACCTTGTCCAGCCGTGCCACCAGTTTGTTCGCGGTTTCGGCGATGTTCTGCAGCGCCGAAGATTCGGTGAGGATCGTCGGTACTTCATCATCGGTGCCGGCCAGCAACGCCGCATCCGGGCTGCCGCCAGTGAGCTGGATGAACGCCGTGCCGGTCAGGCCGGTGAACGACAGCTTGGCGTGGGTATCGACCTTCACCGGCGTGCTCGCGCGCAGCTTCACCTTGGCGATGACCTTGCGCGGATCGTCCGGCGCCAGGCTCAGCGTGTCGACCGTGCCCACGCTGATGCCGTTGTACTGCACGCTGCCGCCCTCGGTAAGGCCGGTCACGGCTTCATCGAAGATGACGTTGAAATACCGCCAGTCCTTCTCGGAGGTGTATTTCGCCGCCCACAGCCCGAACAGCAGCAGGAACGCCGCGACAATCAGGGTGAAGGCGCCGATCAGCACATAGTTGGCACGGGTTTCCATATCAATCGCTCTTGACGAAACTGCGTTGGCTGTCGCGCGCGGCGCGTCCGCGCGGACCGTTGAAATACTCCTGCACCCAGGGATGATCGAAACGTTCGATCTCCGCGATCGGCGCCACCGCGATCACGCGCTTGTCGGACAGCACCGCGACACGGTCGCAGATCGCGTACAGGGTGTCGAGGTCGTGGGTGATCAGGAATACGGTGAGGCCGAGCGCCTGTTGCAGGGTGCGGGTGAGGTGATCGAACGCCGCGGCGCCGATGGGGTCGAGGCCGGCGGTGGGTTCGTCGAGGAACAGCAGCGGCGGATCCAGCGCGAGCGCGCGCGCAAGACCGGCGCGTTTGCGCATGCCGCCCGACAGCTGCGACGGCAGTTTGTCCAGCGCGTCCGGCGGCAACCCGGCGAGTTTCACCTTCAGCAGCGCCAGCTCGTACAGCAGCGATTCGGGAAGCTCGGGATGATGTTCCTTCAGCGGTACCTGCACGTTTTCGCCGACGGTCAGCGAGGAGAACAGCGCGCCGTCCTGGAACAGCACGCCGGTGCTGCGCTCGATGTGCAGGCGATCTTCGGCATCGCGCGAGCGGCCGTCGACGCCGAGGATCTCGATCTCGCCATCGTCGGGTTCGCGCAGGCCGATGATCGAACGCATCAACACCGACTTGCCGCTGCCCGAACCGCCGACCACGCCGATGATCTCGCCGCGGCGCACGTCGAGATCGAGGTTCTCATGCACCACCTGCTCGCCGAACTGATTGCGCAGCCCGCGGACTTTGATGATGGGTTCGGGAGTTGTGGATGTCTGCATCGTCGAAGATCAAGGGCGCGTGGCAGGGATCGAACATCCCGTCGTCCCGGCGCACGCCCGGGTACAGTTTTTAGGCGCGGGCACCCAATAGACCGCAGGGCCCCCGCGGGGGCCGGGGCGAAGGGGGTTTT
>JANLVT010000027.1:0-12354 GCA_031364125.1 Lysobacterales bacterium
TGGGCCGAGCGACTCGGCCAACAGGATTGCCTGAGCTTTGAAATCGTCTGTGTAGCGACGACGGGTAATGCCTTGCATAAGAACCTCCAGGGTGCGATGAAAGTATCGCTTCCTGGCGTCCGGTTTAAGGGGGCAGGTTCAGTGTCGCCCGACACCCGGCATGGAGTGCAAGCCTCTCGCGAAAGCACCCCCTCCCAACCTCCCCCTGCGCTGCGCGCAAGGGGAGGAGAAAAGATTGCGCCGACGCCCGCCCTCCGGCAGACGCCCAGGCAGCCGGGGGCGTCGTACACTCGCGGCTTCCGTTTTGTCTGGAAGCCTCCGATGCGCTGTTCTCCGCAAATCCTGTCCTCGAAAGTTCTGCTGCTGACCCTCGCGGCCACCGCGGCCCTCGCCGCCTGCCAGCGCGAGGCCGAAGCGCCCGCCGCACCGCAGCCTGCTGCAGCCGAACCCGCCAAACCCGCCGCGTTCGCATTCAAGGACGCCATCGACCCGGCCGATTTCGCCGAGCACGTGCGCGTGCTGGCGTCCGATGAATTCGAAGGCCGCGCCCCCGGCACGCCCGGCGAAGAAAAAACCGTCGAATATCTCAAGGCCCAGTTCGAGCGAATGGGTCTGAAGCCCGGCAACGGCGACAGCTATTTCCAGACCGTGCCGATGATGGAAACCACCGCCGACGAATCGACGTCGATGACGATCGACGTGAAGGGCACGCCGCGCACGCTGAAGTTCGGCACCGATATGGTGATCGGCACGCGTACCGGTCAGGCGGAAGTGAAGGTCGACGCCAGCGATCTGGTGTTCGTGGGCTACGGCGTGGATGCGCCGGAGCAGAAGTGGAACGACTACGCGGGCGTCGACGTGAAGGGCAAGACCGTGGTGATGTTCGTCAACGACCCGGGCTTTCACGCCAAGGACGAGACGCTGTTCAACGGCAAGCGCATGACCTATTACGGGCGCTGGACCTACAAATTCGAGGAAGCCGGGCGCAAGGGCGCGGCGGCGGCGCTGATCATCCACGACACCGAAGGCGCGTCCTACGGCTGGGACGTGGTCAAGAACTCGTGGTCGGGCGCGCAGTACGACCTTCGCGCCGCCGACGACCCGGCGCCGCGCGTGCCGCTGCAGGGCTGGATCACCGGCGAGCAGGCGAAGGCGCTGTTCGCCGACGCCGGCTTGGACCTCGACGCGCTGCGTGCGGCCGCCAACAAGCGCGGTTTCAAGGCCGTGCCGCTGCCTGCAAAGGCCAGCGTCACCCTGAAAAGCACCACCGCCGAGAAGGAATCGCGCAACGTGCTGGCGCTGCTGCCGGGCACCACGGCGCCGGACGACACCATCGTCTACATGGCGCACTGGGACCATCTTGGCAAGCATGCGGATCAAGCCGGCGACAACATCTACAACGGCGCGGTCGACAACGCGACCGGCGTCGCCGGCATCCTGGAAATCGCGGAACAGTTCGCGAAGAATCCGCCGAAGCGCTCGGTGCTGTTCGCCGCGGTGACGCTGGAAGAGTCCGGCCTGCTGGGTTCGAAATACTACGTCGCGCATCCCAGCGTGCCGCTGGACCGCACCGTCGGCGTGATCAATCTCGATGCGATGAGCGTCGTCGGCCGCAGCCGCGATTTCACCGTCGTCGGCATGGGCAATTCGGAACTGGAGGATCTGCTCAAGCCGATCGCCGGCAAACAGGGGCGCACGCTGGTGGAGGAATCGAATCCGGCCGGTGGTTATTACTTCCGCTCCGATCACTTCAACTTCGCCAAGGCCGGCGTGCCGGCGCTGTATACCGACGGCGGCACCGATCTGATCGAAGGCGGCACCGCCGCCGGCGAAGCCGCGGGCAAGGACTACAACGAAAACCGCTACCACAAGCCCGGCGACGAGTACGACCCGAAAACCTGGAAATTCGACGGCACGATGGAAGACCTGACCGCGGTCTACGACGTCGGCGCCGCGCTCGCCAACGGCGACACCTGGCCGAACTGGTACGCCGGCAACCCGTTCCGCGCCGCGCGCGAGGCGATGATGGCGGCGAAGAAGCAGTCGGCGGCACCGGCGAAGTAACCGCGCCCCACAGCCTATTCGAAATTGCTGGTCTGGAAATTTTTGTCATCCCGAACGAAGACGAAACCTGAGGAGGGATCTGCCTGTAGTCGACGGTGCAACATAAGCAGATCCCTCCACCCGCTACGCGGGCGTTCGGGATGACAGAGGACTTAATGCGACAACGGCGCCGAAAGGCGCCGTTGTCGCATGCGGAACAGGTGACGCGCGTCAGATGGAACGCGAGAACGGCGCGCCGTTGCTGAGCCGGTCTTCGGCGGCCTGCATCATCGGTTTGGGATCCTTGCCGGCGTCGCGGACCTGGCGTTCCTGCAGTTGCCGCTCCTGATTCATGTTCTGCGCCGCGACCTTGTCCTGCAGCTGATCCGGGGTCTGGTTGCGCGACTGATCGACATTCACGTAGCCGTTGAAAATAGGCTCTTTGCCGACTTTCTCGGCGATCATCACATGACCGTTCTTGACGTCCATGTATTCGGGCTTCTCCGACAATCCAGGCGTAGTGCGGGTGGTGATGATCACGTCGGTCGCCACTTTCCTCGCGTCCTGCTCGGTCATGCCGGCCTTGTTCTGGACGAGCGTCATCGCGCGCGCGAACAGATCGCGTTCGGCGGGCGTCATGTCCATCTCTTTCTGTTTCTGCGGCGTCTGCAGCATCGGTCCGCTGCCGTTCTCCTGCAAGGGCGCGGCGGCGGCCAGGGCCACGACAGGCTGCGTCCGCTCCGGCAAGGGCTGCGTCGCATCGCCCCGGATCTGCGGCTGGCCTGGTTCTGTTACAGGCGCCGCAGGCGCGACTGCCGCAGGCGCAACCGTCGCGGGCGCTTCCGCGCGCAGCGCGTTCGCGGCGTGCGGATCGACATGCATCAACGGCGTCTGCCGGCCGTTCTCGTTCACCGAAAGATCCACGGTGCGGTCGGGATTCTGGGTGCGTAGCAGCTGGTCGCGCTGCACATCGCGCCATTGCCCGTCGATCTGCGCGTGGCCGGCGCCGTTGCGGTCCCAGACCACGAAATTGTTGCCGGCGGCGTACAGGCCGTCGTCGTTGAATGCGCCCTGGCGATCGGTGCGGCCGTGCATCGAGGTGGAACCGCGGTCCAGCGCCTGGATGAACGCGGGCGATTCGCCTTTCTGCAGGAACAGATCCTTCACCGTTGCGTATTCGTGCGGCAGATTCGGCCGCGCCGCGTCCTGATCAAGCCGGGTCGGATCGACCAGCGGATTGCCGGCCAACACATTGTTCCAGGTCGCATTCAACGGATTCTGCGCGTGCGTATTGCGCAAGGCATTCACCACTTCGGCGCCCTGCACTGCGGCGTCGCGGCCGGTCTGCATGTAGTCCTGATCGCCGCGGATCAGGCCGCCGACGCCGTTGCTCACGTCGGCGACGCTGCGGTACTGGCCGGATTCGATGCGGTCGAGAATCCGCCCGCCCCAGACTTCGCTCTGGTTGTAGGCCTTGCCGACGATGGCCGCGATCCGCACTTGGTCATCGGGCGTGGCGTTGCGGTACAGGTCGGTTTCGCGCAGCGGCGTGTAGACGTCGCGCATCAACTTGTTCGCCTGGGTGGCGTCGTTGTCGTGGATGTAGCGGATGCCTTCGTCGGAGCGCAGGAACTGGTCGAGATGCGACTTCACCGTGGCGTCCATCTCGCGCCCGCCCTGCGCGCGGATGGTGTCGCCGGTGCGGCTGAGATCGGCAACCGTCCGGGTCTGCTGGTTCGCGTCGAGCACCCACTCGGGATGATTGGTGCGCGCCCAGTCCTGATACGCGCCGACCAGGGTGCGCGCGACCTCGGGATGCTGGCCCAGATCGGTCTGCAATGTCCCGATCGAGAAACCGCTGTTGCCCACCGGCGACATGACGCCGTTCGTGGTGTTGCCGGCGAACGACAGCCGATTGGACACGTCGCGGCCGCCGATGCTGCCCTCCGAGCCCACGCCGATGGCGAAATAGGACACCGCATGCAGTTCGGCATCGGTCAGCGCCGTGGGACGCGGCGCTTGGGCGGCCCGTTGGGCATTCGTTTGTTGTACGTCGAAGGGTTCGGTCATGGCGCTGGCTCCTCGTCGATCCTGCCCGTCAATCTTCTTCGGGACAATGGTCATCTTTCGGAATGTCCTGTCCGGCGATCACCGGAGACAGTTCGAGATACCGCCGGTAAGAATCCGCGCCAGACGCTCGATACCAAATCAAATTTCCGGCCTCGCGCACGACATACGCATCTTCTGCGCGGAAATCAGGGCAGGCTTCCGGGTCGCTTTCCGCAACGTCGTCACGGCAGAAACGCAAAAAAATCTTGCCGTCCCGATACTCGCCGGAGAGTTCGCCAGCTTCGCCGCGAACGCGGGTGCCATCGCTCCAAGTGCCGCGGATGCCCTCGGCTGTGGTCTTTAATTCGAGATGCGCCGAATGCTGCCAGCCGCAGGATTGGGCGTAGGCCCAGCGCCCGAAAAACGCAGCTGTTTCTTTCGCGGCAGCCCCCGACGACGTGGCGGCCGCCGGCCCGGGAAACTGCGCACAGGCGCTGGCCATGCACAGCGCCAGGACCGCCGCAGAGCGGCGCAGCCATGGCAACGCGCGGAAAGGATAGGTCTGGATCGGTTGGGCAATCACGGCTCTCTGCGCTCAGTGATACGTGCGTCCCACTGAGCGTAGCTCATCGCTCATCGCCGGAACAGGGCATTGTAGTCGAATCGCCTGACCGCCTCGGCGGTGATGGAGACTGAATCCGAGTGCTTGGCATTGATCAGGATATTGCTCAGCTCTGGCACGATTACCGATGGAATTTCGAGCAGTGCCGTTGCCCCGGAGGCATACCACGCCGAACCCGCACGAATAGATACGGACCCATGCGGGACCGAATCCCATCCCACCGAGAGTTTCTCCGGCGCCAGCCGGATACGTTTTTTCCAGATGGCCGCCGGAATCTCGATCCGCACAAGATAACGATTCAAAGGCAGCCCCTTGTCGTCGATATGCGCAGCCGTCTCCAGCACCGCAAGCGCCAGGTTTGGCGATGCGTAGACGACTTCCTGCCCCGAATCATTCCAGCGGCCCGGGTTCATTGCGGCGCCTTTTCCGGACATGTCATCCGGAGCATAAGATTTACCTGCCGAGGATATTCTCCAAAGTCTCACAGATAAGCACCGCTCTCGATCGCCCCAAGAACGCGCATCACCGACTGGCGCCCTGATGGCGTATCCATCAGATTGGCAGGTGTTTCGCCTCCCAGCGCAGGCTGCGGCACGCGGATCCAACGGCCCACCCAAGCTTCGACATCGAAGTTGTCGACTTCGGGATTCTGAGGGTCAAGCATGTCCTCAACTCGGTTAATCAACTCCATCAAGCCAACAACTGATTGACCGCTCACTCCCGAGAAGAGCTCTTTATGCGCGATCTTTTTCGTAAACGTGGCTTTTGGTATACCTACCATTTGCTGAAATTCGGCAGCTGACGTACCCAACTCTACGATCAGTTCCTTGACCACGTCATGCGGCACTCCTTCTCGTTCGATTTGGACGCGCCGACGCAAATCTGCAGAACGCAAATCATGCCGATAATGACTAATCAGATCTGTCGCATTTGTTGAATAAATACGCCCTGGCTGCGCCGTTACCGGCTCACCTACAACATACCGGCCACCGACGACCTGCACTTTAGCTTTATCTTTTTTGCCCACGGCAAACTCGGCAACGAATTTCCCCGTTTTGCCAGATCTGTAACTCGCTTTTTCTTTGTCGGCCATACTCAAAAACCCAAGACTACTTATAGCCAACTATAGACTCAAAGAAGTCGAAAATCACATCCGCCTTCGATAGTGGCGTTCATGATTGGGGTTTGAGCGGAACAGGGGTTGGAGCGGAACAAGGGTAGGTCAGGCCGAACTGCGCTCCGGCCAGACCGTCTTCGCCAGCAGTTCGTCGTTCCAGTCGAAATGCAGCGAGCCGTCCTTGTTGAGCAGCAGCGAGACGAAGTTGAAGACGTTGCGCGCGAACATGTCGCTGGCGTGCATCGCGCCGCTGCTGGCGAGATTCAGCGGGCCGGACACGGTCACACCGCCGTGGACGACGTTGTCGCCCGGCCGGGTGAGTTCGCAGTTGCCGCCGGTTTCGGCGGCAAGATCGACGATGACGCTGCCGGGCTTCATCCCGGCGACCATCGCGGCGCTGACGATCTTCGGCGCGGGGCGGCCCGGCACGGCGGCGGTGGCGACGATCACGTCGATATTCTTCAGGTGATCGGCGAGCCGCTGCTGCTGCAGCGCGCGCTCCTCCTCGGTGAGCTGGCGGGCGTAGCCGCCCTCGCCAGCGGCGCTGACGCCGAGATCGAGGAACTTGCCGCCGAGCGATTCGATCTGTTCGCGGGTTTCCGGGCGCACGTCGAAGCCTTCGACCTGCGCGCCGAGACGCTTGGCCGTAGCGATGGCCTGCAAGCCGGCGACACCGGCGCCGATCACCAGCACCTTCGACGGACGGATGGTGCCGGCGGCGGTGGTGAGCATCGGGAAAAAGCGCGGCGCCAGCTGCGCCGCGATCAGCATCGCCTTGTAGCCGGCCATGCCGGCCTGCGAGCTGAGGATATCCATGGCCTGGGCGCGGGTGGTGCGCGGCAGGCGTTCCAGCGGGAAGGCGATGATGCCGCGGGCCTGCAGCGCTTCGGTGCGGGCAGCATCGCCCTGCGGCTGCAGCATGCCGACCAGCACCGCGCCCGGCTTCATGCCGGCGATGGCCTGGGCCGACGGCGGCTGCACGCAGACCACGATATCGGCGGACGCCAGCACCGTATCGGCGCCGTCGACGATCTCGGCGCCGACATCGGCATAGGCGGCGTCCAGCGCATGCGCGCCATCGCCGAGCCCACGTTCGATGCGCACCACCGCGCCGGCCGCCGCGAGCTTCTTGCAGGTTTCCGGCGTGAGCGCCACACGCCGCTCCCCGGGTGCGGTTTCGCGCACCGCACCGATGATCACTTTCGCTGTCGCATGCCCAGACGTGTCAGCCGCTGTCTCCGTCATCTTTGCCGGTCTCCATCAATCCGCTTCGGTTGCCGGCATCCTAGCAGGTTGTCGTGGAGCCACCGGGCGCGCAGGGCAATGCCGCATCGTGATCAGGACATGCCGACGACAGCGCGGAAAGATCGAAACAGAAAGGCCGCCACGGATACCCCGTGGCTGCCGAAGGAAAACCCGGTCGGGCGGCGTCAGGACGTCGCGGCGGCGCGCGTCTGGCTGAGCTGTTGCCACATGTCGCGCATGGCTTCATCGAACGGGGCTTCGGAGGAGCGCAGCACGATCCGGCCCTTGCCGACCAGCGCCGCGAGTTCTTCCGGGCTGACCACCAGCTTGCGCTGGCCGCGACGATTCACGATCAGGAAGCGCGAGGTCAACGGGCTGACCCAGGCGATGCGCGACGGCGTCTCGCGGCCATCCTCTTCGATCAGACGAAGGCTCTGGCCTACCCGCAGGCGACGCATGCGCGCGGCCATCGCCGGATCGTGTTCGACGCTCTCGGTCCCGCCGACCACCCGCAGGCCACCCCAGTTCGCGGCATCGTTGGGCTCGGCCGGAGCCTCCTCAGCCGACACCGGATGCAGCCCGCGCGGCTGATCGGGGAAGGCCAGCGCGCTGACGATCTTGGCCAGCGAGTCGCGCGCGGCGGTCGCGTCCAGCCCACAGCTCACATAGCAGCGACCCAGCGGCGCCTGCAGTTCGAGAATCTTGTCGGCGACCCGGCCGCCCTCGGCGCGGGCGGCGTCGGCGTCCGCCTGCATCAGGCCCTCGCCGATCGACAGCGCCGAGAGGTACTGGGCGGAACTCGGGCCTTCGCGCAGCCAGGTCTGGACTAGGTGATGGCGCCAGTGGCCGCTGAGGAATTCGGCGATGCCCGCGGTGAGCGGGCGCTGACTGAGACGCGCGTCCAGCAGTTCGTCCACGGCGCGGCGCGCGTGCTGCAGCCGCTCGCGGCCACTGACGGTATCGGCGGCGCGCTGTTCGGCCACATCGCGCATCTTCTTCTGCTGATCGAGGTGATCGCGCAGCTCGCTGGCGGCGAACTCGAAGATCGCCTTGTCGTCGCGATACTCCTCGACTACCCGGCCCACCGCCAGTTCGGCGTGGGTCAAGGTCTGCTGGTCCTGCGGGGAATCGCCGGTATTGCCTTCGCAGGCTTCGCTCAGCGCTTCGAGCAGCTTGCGGCCGGGATGGCCGCGCTGATCGAACAGGCTGTCGTCGCTGAGCGCGAGTTTGAGATACGGCGGCACCAGCCGGCCGTAGAGCGCGCGCGAACGGCTCAGCGTGGCGTGACTGCTCGCCAGGGTCTGCAGCAGGATGCCGACCAGATCGATCGCATCCTCGTCCATTTCATTGAAGCGGGTCTGGGTGGGGTCGTAGCCGAGCTGGCGCGAGCCGCTGACGATCTGGTCGCGGATCACCGCCGACAGCGGACGGCTGTCGTCGCCGACGAGGGCGCGGACGTACGGCGCGGGGTCGTCGCCCTGCAGCATCGTGGCGATGCCCAGCAGCTCCTGAGGCGCAAGGACGCGGACGCCGTTCAGACCGGTGGACGGCGGCGGTGCAGCGCCTTCGTCGGAGGCCGAAGTGGCCCCAGAACCCCGGCGCAGCACGCTCTGGCGCCAGGCACGCAATTGCTGATGTACGGTTTCGCGGTAGCGCAGCGGCCGGTTGCCGTCGGACAGCATGCCGCCCGCCGCAGGCTGACCGCCGGCTGCGGACTGGCCGCCGCTGTAATCCCAAGGCGTGTTGGGCGCTTGGTCGCCCTGCGAAGCATGACCCTGCGAAGCATGACCCTGTGAAGCATGACCCTGTGAAGCGTGACCCTGCGAAGCATGACCTTGTGAAGCATGACCTTGCGCGGCGTGGCCCTGCGGCTGCGGGTTGCGCGGCTCGACCAGCCCGCCGTCGGGCGACCAGTCGGCAGCCGGCGGCGGCATGCCCGGGGCCTGCGGGTGCGCCTGTTCTTCGCGCGGCAGGAAGCCGTGATCCAGGGCGACATTGGTTTTGGTGTAGAGGTCGTCGAGCGACTTGGACAGCCGCTTTTCCAGCTGCAGGAAGATCAGTCTGCGCAGTTCGGGCGTGAGATCGTCGCCGGTGAACAGTTTCACGAAGGCATCGACCGGGACATCCGGGCGCAGCGGATTGGTTTCCGGCGCCTGCCGCGGCAGGCCCAGCGCGGTGGCCAGCGCATCCAGGCGGTCGTGCAGCAACTGCAGCGGGTGCATCAACTGGTGTTCCAGCAGTTCCACGATCTGCTGGCCGGACAGATGGATTTCGAGCTGGGCCTCGGACATCAAGCTCATGCTCTTGTTGTCGACCGCGCGCGGGCGCGGGTTGCGCCAGCGGTCGAATGCGTTCTCGAGGGCGTCGCGGTAGCGGTTGGCCAGTTCCAGCGCGCGCTGGTTGAGCAGACGGATCGCGATGCGGTCGTCGTAGATGGCGCTGTTGTCGTGGCTGGCGATGGCGGCCAGGCGCACCTGTTCTTCGATATCGCCCCAGAAGCCGGCGAGCACGCCCGACAGCGCCGTCACCGAATCGCGACGGACCGATTCGAAGACTTTTTCGGCACTCTGGCGCGTCAATGGCGAGCGGCCAGGAAAAAACCGGCTGTTATCGTCCATGCGGATCGTCTCGGGGGAGGAGTTTCGGGGGCTTTTCGGGGGAGAATGGACCATCTGGAATCAGCCGCATGGTCCCGGACGCTACGATCATTCAAACCGTACGGGACAGTCTGTGACCTTACTCGCAAATCATCCAAGCAACGCATTACAAACGCTCGACAGCCGACGCTCTATCCCGAGCCGACAACTCGGCATGCCGGGACCGGACCAGCCTACGCTCTTGCGGATGCTGGAATCGGCCGTGCGGGTGCCGGATCACGGAAAGCGGACGCCGTTCAGGTTTTTGAGGGTGGAAGGTGATTCGCGTCACGCTTTAGGAGCGTTGCTTGCCGAACGCAGCCGGGCACGCGATCCGGATGCGTCCGACAGCGTGATCGAAAAGGACCGGCATCGCTTTTCGTACGCCCCGGTCATCGTCACGGTCGTGGCCACCCTTGGCCCGGACGAGAAGATTCCCGAACAGGAGCGCCTGCTGACCGCCGGCTGCGTCTGTTTCGCACTGCTGCAGGCCGCGCAGGCGATGGGCTTCGGCGCGCAGTGGCTGACCGGCTGGGCCGCTTACGACCCGGAGATCCGCGCGGCGCTGGGCATCGGCGCGGACGAGACCGTCGCCGGTTTCATCCATATCGGCACCGCGCAGATGGACGCGCCGGAACGCGAGCGCCCCGACCCCGCCGCGATGCTGACCGACTGGGCGCCGGGATGAGCGTTCGCGGCGACGGAGACGACATCGACGACATCCTCGACCGCGACCTTGCGGTCGAAGCGCGCCCGGAACCGGCGCCGCTCTATCTGATCGACGCCAGCATCTACGTGTTCCGCGCCTGGCACACCATGCCCGACGAATTCCGCGATACCGACGGCTGGCCGACCAACGCGGTGCAGGGCTTCGCGCGTTTCCTGCTGGACATCCTCGAACGCGAGCGGCCGAAGCATATTGTGGTCGCGTTCGACGAAGCGCTGGATTCCTGCTTCCGCAACCGCCTGTATCCTGCCTACAAGGCCAATCGCGAACCCGCGCCGGAAGAACTGAAACGCCAGTTCGCGCACTGCCGCGCGCTGTGCGTTGCACTGGGACTGAGCGTGCTGGGCCATCCCGAATACGAAGCCGACGATCTGATCGGCAGCGCGCTGTTACAGGCGCGCGCTGCAGGGCACCGCGGCATCATCCTGTCCGCCGACAAGGATCTGTCGCAGTTGCTGCACATCGGCGACGAACAGTGGGATTACGCTCGCAACCAGCGCTGGGGCGCGCATGGCGTCCGCGCGCGCCATGGGGTGGAAGCGCACCAGATCGCCGACTATCTCGCGCTCAGCGGCGACGCCGTCGACAACATTCCCGGCGTGCCCGGCATCGGCGCCAAGACCGCGGCGATCCTGCTCGCGCATTTCGGCGATCTCGACAGTCTGCTGCGGCGGGTCGAGGAAGTGCCGTTCCTGCGCTTGCGCGGCGCCGCGCAAGCCGCCGCGAAACTGCGCGAGCATCGCGACAACGCGCTGCTGTTCCGCACGCTCACCACGATCGCCTGCGACGTGCCGCTGGGCGACGCCGCGCCGCGCTTCGAACGCAATCCTGGCAAAGCGTCTTCGCTCGGCGCGGTCTGCGAAACGCTGCGGTTCGGGCCGATGACGCGCAGGCGCATCTACGCGGCCGGCGGTCTGGATTTCGCCGACCATGCGCCGCAGGCCAACGACATATAACGAAGCCCTGTAGAGCGGCCTTCAGGCCGCTGCTCTGCATGATTTCAACCGGATGATTTCAACCGGAACAATCAAAAACCAGCGGCCTGAAGACCGCTCTACGGAAAATCAAGAACCGAGGACCGCATGACCGAACCCCGCGAAGTGCTGTACGAAGGCAAGTGGCTGCGACTGGTGAAGATCGGCCAATGGGAATCCTGCGAACGGAGCCATCATGCCGGTGGCATGGCGGTGATCGTGATAGCGGTGACGCCGCAGAACGAAGTGCTGTTCGTCGAGCAGTACCGGGTGCCGCTGGGCGCGCGCACCATCGAGATGCCGGCCGGCCTGGTCGGCGACGATCACGGCCACGATTCGCTGGAAGACGCCGCGCGCCGCGAGCTTGCCGAGGAAACCGGCTGGCATCCGAACAAGGTCGACGTGCTGCTGATCGGCCCCACGTCGTCGGGCATGAGCAACGAACGCATCGCCTTCGTCCGCGCCCGCGATCTGGTCAAGGTGGGCGACGGCGGCGGCGTGGACAACGAGGACATCCTCGTGCATGCGGTGCCGCGCGCGCAGGCGCCGGCGTGGCTGATGCAGAAGCAGAGCGAAGGCTACGAACTCGATCTCAAACTCTGGGCCGGGCTGTGGATGATCGAACACAACCCGGACGGGTCGCGGGTGGCGTAATCATCGCGGCAAAACGAAAAGCCTGAGCGGGGCAGATGTTTGTGGGAGCGACGCAAGTCGCGACGGGCTGCGGGCTTCTAACAGCCGAAGGCTGGTCAAGATTCTTCTTAGCAGGCTGCTGAAATACCTGCGTTAGCAGGTTTTCAGTGGCCTGTTAACGCAGCCATGGATGGCTGCGCCGGCGAAGCAAGCGCGTAAGCGATTGATTCGCCGTGAGCACGTCCGGACATGTGCCGGACGTGCGAACTGAAATACCTCCTGGACGGAGGTATTTCAGCAACCTGTTA
>JANLVT010000028.1:0-27074 GCA_031364125.1 Lysobacterales bacterium
CAGTTCGCACGTCCGGCACATGTCCGGACGTGCTCACGGCGAATCAATCGCTTACGCGCTTGTTTCGCCGGCGCAGCCATCCATGGCTGCGTTAACACGCCACTGAAAACCTGCTGCCGCAGGTATTTCAGCAGCCTGCTAGGGCGACCGCATCGGCTGACTCGGCACAGTCGCTGTGGCCGGACGGTCCGCACTTTGCATGTGCGAGACCGATGGCACGAACAGGACGGCCGGCAAGACCGGCTTCGCGAGTCCGCGAAGATGCTGGCGGAAAAACTCGACGTATCCGTTGTAGCCCTGCTCCACCCCGTCGAATCGGGGATCGGCTTCCACCGTACAGCGCGTACCGATCCCGGCAAGGCGATACGCCGCGCATATCGCCAGTCCGAAGTCCGGATAGTGCACAAAATCGACGCCGGCCAATTCCTGCTGCGTGACCAGTCGCCCCACGAACGCCTGGTCGTAGCGCAGCATCACCGGAGGGTCGTCTGCACTGGCGCTTTGTATCGAACTGCCGAACTGCGCGTATTTCGGATGTCGCGCCTGCCACGCCGCCTTGTACGCCGGACGATCCGCTTCGACCAGGAACAGATCGGCGAATTCGCGGCCGTCGTAAGTGGTTTGGGCGTTGTAAGCGAACACCGCATTCGCCCGCGTCGATTGGCGCGCGACCGGATCCGGGCTGGTCGGAATCGCCATATCGTTCTGCAGCACGGTCCACAGCGACAACGTGCCACGCGAACCGCCGACCACGAAGACATTGCGGCGATCGATGCCCAACGCGGAGGCATTCGCGCGAATGAATTGCAGCGCACGCGCCAGGTCGTAGTGCGGAACGCCGGGGTTGGTCGGCGAATCCGCCTCGTTTTCGTTGACCACCGGATGACGGAACTCCACCGAAGCGAACGAAAACCCCGCCGCCAAGGCGGGCTTGAGCAGTGCGTTGTCGGCCCCCGAACCGGGCGCGATCGATTTGCTGCCGCCATTCGGATGCGCCCAGACGATCAACGGCGCGAGCGTGGTGCCGCTCGCTCCCGGCGCACGATAGAAATCGAACCGCTGCTGCAACCAGATCCCGCCGAGCGTCGGTTCGCGCCAGCTCGCGGTGCCATAACAGATGTCTTTGCTCGAGGTTCCCGATGTCAACGCCACCGGGGTGCAGCCACTCTGCGCCTGCGCCGTGGCACAGGCGCACAACAGCAGCGATATCGACGCGCACCATCGCAGACAACGGGACGCCCATCGGGACGGGTACAGGGATATGACGATCATCGGGTTCATCGGAATTCCTTTGCGCGCGGCAATGGCAGGCGCCACCGATGTCGCGTAACGCGCGAGCGGGGGCGCGGTTGACCGCACGGCCACAAAAAACCCCGCCGTGAGGCGGGGTGGATACGATCCGTGACGCGGGTCCGGTCAGCGCTTGTCGGCAGGCACGTAATCGCGCGCGTCGTAACCGGTGTAGATCTGACGCGGACGGCCGATCTTGGCTTCCGGATCGGTCTGCTGTTCCAGCCAGTGCGCGACCCAGCCGGCGGTGCGGGCGATGGCGAACATGACCGTGAACATTTCGGTCGGGATGCCCAGCGCCTTGTAGATGATGCCCGAGTAGAAATCGACGTTCGGGTAGAGCTTGCGCTGCACGAAGTATTCGTCCTTCAGCGCCGCCTCTTCCAGGCGCATCGCCACTTCCAGCAGCGGATCGTTGACGCCCAATTCGGCCAGCACCTTGTGGCACATCTCGCGGATGATCTTGGCGCGCGGGTCGAAGTTCTTGTAGACGCGATGGCCGAAGCCCATCAGGCGGAAGCCCGATTCCTTGTTCTTGGCCTTGTCGATCGCCGACTGCACGTTCTCCGGGCGGCCGATCTCTTCCAGCATCTTCAGCACGGCTTCGTTGGCGCCGCCGTGCGCAGGGCCCCACAGCGCGGCAACGCCGGCGGCGACGCACGCATACGGGTTGGCGCCGGTGGAGCCGACCAGACGCACCGTGGAGGTGGACGCGTTCTGCTCATGGTCGGCGTGCAGGATGAACAGCAGATCCATGGCCTTGGCGGCCATCGGGCTGAGTTCCAGCGGCTCGCTCGGCACTTCCTTCATCATGTGCAGGAAGCGGGTGACGTATTCGAGATTGTTCTTCGGATACCGGATCGGCCAACCGATGGAATAGCGATAGCACGCGGCCGCGATCGTCGGCACTTTCGCGATCAGGCGGATCGCGGCCATGCGGCGCTGTTCCGGATCCTCGAGGTCGAGTTCGTTGTGATAGAAGCTCGCCATCGAGCCCAGCATGCCGACCAGCATCGCCATCGGATGGGCGTCGTGACGGAAGCCGAACAGGAAGGTGCGGAACGCTTCGTGCATCATCGTGTGATGCGTGACCTCATGCTCGAACTTCGCGGATTCCTGCTGGTTCGGCAGTTCGCCGTTCATGAGCAGATACGCGACTTCCAGGAAGCTGGAGTGCTCGGACAGCTGCTCGATCGGGTAGCCGCGATACATCAGCACGCCGTTGTCGCCATCGATATAGGTGATGGCCGAGCGGCACGACGCGGTGGCCATGAAGCCCGAGTCGTAGGTGAACAGCCCGGTTTCCTTCGGCAGCTTGGCGATATCGACGCAGGAATTGCCGAGGGTGCCGGTGTGGACCGGCAGGATGACCGACTTTTCGCCAGCGGTCACCGTGACCTGGCTGAGGGCTGCGGGGGCCGTCGGTTTGACAGCAGAAGAATCCGGTTGAGACACGGCGCACTCCCATGAAACTTGAATGACGTGAACATTGGCCCGCGGACGGGCTGCTGAACGCTCGGAGAAGGAAGCCGCAACCGAAGTCGCGACAGTCATGGATTATTGCACAACGCGATTCGAGCACCGGCTCTGGACTTTGGTCGAATAAGCACGCGTGCGCGATGCGCGGACACGACAAAGGCCGCCTGGTGGCGGCCTTTGCGGAATGCATACGGTACGCGGCGCGAACGTGAGGTCCGCGTCGAAAGCGGACCGGTTCGCGTAGACGCGATTACTTGCCGTAACGCTTGCGGAACTTGTCGACGCGACCGCTGGTGTCGATGAGCTTGTGGTGACCCGTATAGAACGGGTGCGACGCGGACGAGATATCGACCTTGATCAGCGGATATTCGTTGCCGTCTTCCCACTTCACGCTTTCCTTGCTGCCAAGGGTCGAGCGGGTGAGGATCTTGAACTCGGAGGTCACGTCCTGGAACACGACCTGACGGTATTCGGGATGGATGTCGGCCTTCATGGCGGCACCAGAGTTGAGCGGAAAGCCGGGCATTATAGCGGCCTCCCCCGCCATGACTCAAGCATTGGATCGCACCGGCTGCGGCTCCGCCGACCGGAGGCCTCAGTCCGCACCCAAAGCCTTGCGGATCAATGCCTCGAAGGCCGCCTGGTCGTAGGCCATCAGGATCTCGGCGTTGTCCGGGCGCCCGCTGCGACGGTTCCAGTCCACCACGGTCGCGCCGCGGGTCTCGGCCCCGGTCAGTTCCACCCGCAGCGGCCGGAGTGCCCGTTCGCGCACGCCTTCGGGCGCCACCAGCAGGGCCATGGCGAGGGCGTCAGCGGCGTGCCAGCGCTCGCCGCGCAAGCCCGCGGACCACTCCCGGGTGTTGCGCGAGATCGCTTCGTAGAACTTCGCGCGGGGATGATCGGCCTGCAGCCAGCGCTCGACGTCGGTATGCAGGAAGCCGTGGCGGATCACCGCCTCCCAGTCCGCGACTTCGACCACCTTGCCGGCCGCAGCGAAAGCATCGAACACCAGATGCGCGGCCTCGGGGTCGAAACCGATGTTGAACTCGGCCATCGGCGTGGTGTTGCCCTGCCCCGTGACCGCGCCGCCCATCACCACCATCCGGCCGACCCGCTGCGGCAGGGTTGGATCGAGCTTGAGCGCCACCGCAAGATTGGTCAGCGGCCCAAGCATGCACACCACCAGCGAGCCCGCATGCGCGTGCGACAGGCGGATCATCGCCAGCGCAGCGTGTTCGCCCTCGGCCTGTTTCGCCGCCGGCGGATAGTCGATATCGCCGAAACCGTCGCGGCCGTGGACGTACGAGGCATCGGGCGCGGGATGCAGCAGCGGCGCATCGCAGCCGGCGTACACCGGCACGTCCACGCCGGCCACTTCGCAAAGTTTCAGCGCATTGGCGACGGTGTGGCGCAGGCCGACGTTGCCGGCGGCGATGGTCAGCGCGACCACCTCGTGATGCGGCGAGTCGAAGGCCATCAGCAGGGCGAGCGCGTCGTCCACGCCCGGGTCGGTGTCGATCAGCAGCGGAAGTTTTTTCGTCATCGGCCGATTATGCCGGCTGTCGCGGCACGGTGCGATCACTGCGTGCCGCGATGACGACTGGCAGCGGCGATAGAATCGCGGGATCCGATCATGTCGGCGATCATACTGGCGATCATGCCGACCACTCAGGAGCCCGCCATGAACGCGCTCATCACGCCGTTCTTCCACGCCGACAGCTGCACCTGGAGCTATGTCGTGTCCGACCCCGCGACGCGTCGCGCCGCCATCGTCGATCCGGTGCTCGACTTCGACGCCAGATCGGGCCGCACCGCGACCACGTCGGCGCAGGCGCTGGTCGATCACGTCCGCGCGCATGGATTCGACGTGCGCTGGATCCTCGAAACCCATGCGCACGCCGATCATCTCAGCGCCGGCCACTGGCTGAAATCGCAGTTCGCCGATGCGGTGCTCGCGATCGGCGAAGGCATCCGCACGGTGCAGAAGACGTTCCGGCCGATCTTCAATCTGGGCGAACATTTCCCGGCCGACGGCTCGCAGTTCGATCACCTGTTCGCCGACGGCGAACGTTTCGCGATCGGCGACCTCGAAGCCGAGGTCGTCGCCGTGCCGGGCCACACCAGCGACAGCGTGGCCTACCGCATCGGCGATGCGCTGTTCGTCGGCGATTCGATCTTCATGCCCGACGGCGGCACCGCGCGCTGCGATTTCCCCGGCGGCGACGCGCATACGCTCTATCGTTCGATCCAGCGCCTGTTCGCGCTGCCTGGCGACGCCCGCGTATTCGTGTGCCACGACTACGCGCCGGGCGGCCGCGATTACGCCTGCGAAAGCACCATCGCCGCGCAGAAGACGGGCAATATCCACGTGCGCGACGGCATCGACGAAGACGCTTTCGTCGCCTTGCGCACCGCGCGCGACGCGACGCTGCCGATGCCCGTGCTGCTGCTGCCTTCGGTGCAGGTCAACATCCGTGCGGGCCGGCTGCCGGAGCCCGAGGGCAACGGCGTGCGCTATCTGAAACTGCCGATCGACCGACTGTGAGCCGACCGGCCTCGCGCCGGTTCAGCCGCCCGCGGGACACTGCGACGGATCGCCGTCTTCGCGCGCGGCGACGCAGCGCTGCGCCTGCATCTGTTCGATGACTTCGCGCGTGCGTCCCTCGATCGATTTCATGCCGGCGCTGCGCCCGAAGTCCAGCGCGGCGGACACCGGCATGCCGCTCTGGGCCATCGTCACCGCCAGCAGGCCGCCGACGCGATTGCCGCTGGCGCAATGCACCAGCACCGGACCATCGGCCTGCGCAAGCAGCCTGGACAGCGCCTCCGCATTCTCGGGCGTGATGTCGGCGGCGCCCGAGACGGGTAGTTCGACGTAACGCATGCCGGCAGCGGCGACCTCGGCACGCTGATCGCGGCCCTGCAGTTCGGCCTGCGGACGCAGATTGACCACGGTGCGGATGCCGGATGCGGCGAGCGCGGCCCAATCGCCGGTCGCCGGCTGGCCTGCGACCACCAGACCGTCGCGCGGGCGCAGCAACGCAACGCCGGACGTGGTGGCGACGGCGGCATCGGATCCGGTCGCGGATACCGGGGCGTCTTCCGTTGCGGAACCCCATGCGCTGAGGACCATCGCCGGCAATGCCACGGCGGCAAGGGCGAGCAGAAAAACACGCAGCGGAAGTCGGGACATGGGCATCTCTCCGGAATGACGGGACGTAGGGCTCAACGCGCGTGCATGCGCGCCCAGCGGGCGATGTCGGCGGCGCCCATTGCGCCGGAATGCCGCGCGATTTCGCGCCCGCCGCGAAACAGCACGAGGGTCGGAATGCTGCGGATGGAGAAGCGCGCGCCGAGTGCGGAATGCGCCTGCGTGTCGACCTTGGCGAGCCGGAAGTCGGGCTCCAGCTCGCCCGCCGCCGTTTCGAAATGCGGCGCCATCATCAGGCAGGGCTGGCACCAGGGCGCCCAGAAATCGACCAGCACCGGCAGATCGGACTGCACGACATGACGCTCGAAGCCATCGACATCCAGCGCGAGCGGATGCGCGGAGAACAATGGCACCTTGCAGCGCCCGCAGACCGGCGCATCGCCGAGGCGCGCGGCAGGGACGCGATTGAGCGCATGACAGGCAGGACAGGCGATGCGGACACTGGCGTCTGCGTTGGACATGGCGTCAACCCTCGGAGGCCACGGCAATGGCCGCAGCGTGGCGGCGCACGTGCGGCGCCGATACGGACAGGATGTGGGTGGCAGCTCCACAAGCCAAGGCCCGGACTCGTTTCGAGATTGTCGCGGCACGGAGCCGGAAACCGGCATGACCGTGCGAGCGCCAGTCCATCGGCATCACTCGCCCCAGGATCACTGCCCCGGCATCACGCGCCCGGCGTATGCGACACACCGTCGGCATCGACGATGCGCACGGCGACATCCACGCCGTCGCGCACGCTCTGGGTGACGACGCAGAACTGTTCGAACTGGGCGATCACCCGGTCGAAGTGCTCGAGATCGGCGGCCTTGTCGGACAGATGGATGACGACCTCGGCACGCGGGATCCGCCAGCGGCCCTCGGCGTTGCGTTCCTTGCGAGCGACGATCTCGGCGCGGATCGGGCCGGGGTCGTTCCTGAATTTGCGCAACGCGAACAGCAGGCTGGCGCCCAGGCAATTGACGATGCTGGTCAGCAGGATCGCGGAGGGATTCGGACCGGCGCCCGCGCCCAGCGGCGCGGGTTCATCGGTATGCAGGGCCTCCAGGTCGGTGCCTTCGAAATCGATCTTGAACGCATAGGGGCCTTCCTGCTCCAGCAGGATGCGGATGTCGGGGGAGTCGGTTTTGGCGGAATCGGTCATGGCGTCATGTCTTTCGCGGCGTTGCGGTTCAACAGAACGTAATACAGCAGCGGGATGACCACCAGCGTCAAGACCGTGCTGACCAGGATGCCGAAGATCAGCGACACCGCGAGTCCGTTGAAGATCGGATCGTCGAGAATGAAGAACGCGCCCAGCATCGCTGCCGCCGCGGTCAACACGATCGGCTGCGCGCGCACCGCACAGGCCTCGATCACCGCATCGCCGATCGCCCGCCCTTCCGCCACGGCCTGATTGATGAAGTCCACCAGCAGGATGGAATTGCGCACGATGATGCCGGCCAGCGCGATCATGCCGATCATCGATGTCGCGGTGAACTGCGCGCCGAGCAGCGCATGGCCCGGCATCACGCCGATCACGGTCATCGGAATCGGCGCCATGATGATCAGCGGCACCACGTAGCTGCGGAACTGCGCCACGATCAACAGATAGATCAACACCAGGCCCGCCGCGTAGGCGATGCCCATGTCGCGGAAGGTTTCGTAGGTGATCTGCCACTCGCCGTCCCACTTGACGGCATAACCGGCGGTATCGGCAGGCTGGCGGATGAAGAACTGCGACAGCCTGCGGCCTTCGATCGCGTTGTCGGACACCTGACCGACGACATCGAACATCCCGTACAGCGGACTGTCGAGTTCGCCGGCCTCGTCGCCCATCACGTACACCACCGGCAGCAGATCCTTGTGATGGATCGCGCCGTCCCACGGCGCGCGCACCACGTCCACCAGCTCCGACAAGGCCACCGTCTGCCCCTGGCCGCCCTTCACCGACAGCGAGAGCAGGCGGTCGAGCCCGACCTGATCGGCGATCGGCGTGCGCAGCCTCACCGGCTTGGGATAACGCGACGCGCCGTCCTGCACGTACGTCGCGTCGTAGCCGCCGACCGCCGCGGCCAAGGTGCTGGCGATGGTGGATTGATCGACGCCGAGCCGCGTCGCGCGTTCGCGATCAACGACCAGCACTTCGCGCGGCGACGGCGCTTCGACCGTGGTATCGATGTCGACGATGCCCTCGGTCCCGCGGAAGCGCTTCGCCAGCGCCAGGGCGACTTCGCGGCTGTGCGCGTAGTCCGGCCCGTAGACTTCCGCCACCAGCGGCGACAGCACCGGCGGACCCGGCGGCACTTCCACCACTTTTACCGATGCGCCGTAACGCTGGCCGATCGCCGCCAGCTTCGGCCGCATCGCGCGGGCGATGTCGTGGCTCTTGCGGTCGCGATGATGCTTGTCGACCAGATTCACCTGCAGGTCGCCGACATTGGCGCCGCTGCGCAGGAAATACTGGCGCACCAGTCCGTTGAAATTGATCGGCGCGGACGTGCCCGCATACCCCTGGAAACTCAGCACTTCCGGGAATGCCGACACCGCGATGGCCAGGTCGCCCAGCAGCGCGTTGGTGGTTTCCAGCGTGCTGCCTTCGGGCATGTCGACGACGATCTGCACCTCCGACTTGTTGTCGAACGGCAGCATCTTCAGCACGACCAGCTGGAACACGGCGAGGCTTGCGGACGCCAGCACAAGCGCGACCATCCCGCCGAACAGCCAGCGACGACGGCGCGGCGCACGGTCGTTGGCGACATGATCGTTCGCGACATCCTCACTGCCCAGGAATGGCGTCATCGCCTTGGAGAACAAACGACGCAGACGCGAATCGCCGTTGTCGGCATGCGCCGCATGCGGCTTGAGCAGTTTGAGCGACAGCCATGGCGTGACGACCAGGGCCACCGCGAGCGAAATCACCATGCCGGCGGATGCGTTGATGGGAATCGGCCGCATGTACGGCCCCATCAGGCCGCTGACGAAGGCCATCGGCAGCAGCGCCGCGATCACCGTGAACGTGGCGAGGATGGTCGGCCCGCCGACTTCGTCGACCGCCGGCGGAATGGCCTCGCGCAGGGTCTTGCCGCCGCGCGCCATGTGCCGGTGGATGTTCTCGACCACGACGATGGCGTCGTCGACGAGGATGCCGATCGAGAAGATCAGCGCGAACAGCGACACGCGGTTGAGCGTGAAGCCCATCGCCCATGAGGCGAACAGGGTCAGCGCGAGGGTCAGCACCACCGCCGCACCCACCACCAGCGCCTCGCGCCTGCCCAGCGCAAACAGCACCAGCAGCACGACCGACATCGTGGCGAAGAACAGCTTCTGGATCAGCTTCTGCGCCTTGTCGGTCGCGGTCTGGCCGTAGTCGCGAACGACATCGACATGCATGCCGTCGGGGATCAGTTCGCCGCGCAGTCGCTCGATGCGTTCCGCGACCGACGCGGTGATGTCGGCGGCGTTGCTGCCGGGCTTCTTAGCGATGGCGATGGTCAGCGCGGGCGCGATGCCCGCCTTCGGCCCGGCCATGCCCGCAGGCGCGCCGTGCCAGACATAGCTGGCGGGCACGTCGATGCCGGCGCGCACGTCGGCGACATCCGACAGCATCACCGGCTTGCCGTCGTGGACGCCGAGGATGAGTTCGGCCACCTCGTCGCGACCCGCCAGAAAGCGGCCTGCGGTCACCGGCGTGGCCTTGTCGCCGCCGACGCGCTCGCCGACGTGCCGCACCACGTTCGCGGCCTGCAGGGATTGCGCGATCTCGCCGACGGTCAGTCCGAATGCCGCCAGGCGGGTGGGATCCAGCGTCACCGCGACCACGCGATCCGGTGGGCCGATGGTGTAGACATCGCGCGTGCCCGGGATGCGCTTGATGTCGGTTTCGAGCGTCCGCGCGACCGCCGCCAGCGATTCGATGCCGGTCGACGGATCGTCCGACCACAGCGTCAGTGCCATCACCGGCACATCGTCGATGCCCTTGGGTTTGATCAAAGGCTGGCCGACACCGACGCCCTGCGGCATCCAGTCCGCGTTCGAAAAGACCTGGTTGTAGAGGCGCACGATCGCCGGCTGGCGCTGCACGCCGACGGTGTATTCGACCGTCAATACCGCCATCCCGGGCCGGCTGATCGAATAGACGTGTTTGACGCCTTCGATTTCCAACAGGGTTTGTTCCAGCGGATAACTCACGAGTTGTTCGACATCGCGCGCGCTCGCGCCGGGAAACGGTACGAACACGTTCGCCATGGTCACGTCGATCTGCGGCTCTTCCTCGCGTGGCGTGATCATGACTGCGACCAGACCCAAGATCAGCCCCATCAACGCGAGGATCGGCGTCAGCGGATTGGCCTGGAACGCGCTGGCGATGCGACCGGAGAAACCGAGCCGCGGCGATGCTGCCTCACTCATGGCCGGCACCGCCGGCATCGCGCTGTGCGACGCGTTGTTCGATCAGCGCCTGCAGTGCGGCCTCCGGGTCGAGGGCGACGACATCGCCCGCGCGCAGACCGGCCAAGACTTCGACGCTGTCGCCTTCGCGCGCGCCGGGACGCAGTTGGCGCAGGATCAGCGTGCCGTCCTTCAGCACGTAGACACCGGTGAGCTCGCCGCGACGCACGATCGCCTTTTCGGGCACGCGCAGCGCCGCATCGCCGCTGTGGATCCCGCTGTGGATCCCGCTGTGGATCCCGACGTTGATCGGAAACACGACTTTCGCGGTCGTGCCCGGCGCGACCGGCGTCGCCATCTGCGGCAACAGCACGCGCACGGTCACGCTGTGGCTCAGCGGATCCGCGGCCGGATAAACGACGACCTGACGCGCATCCACGGACACGCCGTCGTCGAAGACGACGCGGGCACCGGGCTGGGCGCGGATCGCGTCGGCTTCGGACTGCGGTACCTGCACTTCGATGCGCAGATCGTCGGGCGCATACACCGTCAACAACGGCTGCCCCGGCACGACCGCTTCTCCCGGCTCGACGCGACGCGCGGCGACGATGCCCGCATAAGGCGCGCGCACGATCGTGTAATCGGCGCCCTGCCCCGCAGCCGACAGTTGCGCGCGCGCGGCATCGCGCGCGGCGTTGGCGGCATCGCGCGCGGCGCGCGTCTGATCGAGCTGCGCGCGGGACACGTAGTTGTCCTTCGACAGCGATGCGAAGCGCTGGTAGTTGCGCTCGGCCTCGATTGCGGAAGCTTCCGCGGCGCGCAGCTGCGCACGCGCGGCATCCACGCCCGCCTGCTGCTCCACCACAGACAGCCGCAGCAATATCTGTCCGGCGACGACGCGATCGTTCACATCGACCTCCACCGCCGTCACCCGGCCGCTGGTCTGCGCCGACAGCGCCGCTTCGCGCACCGCTTCGACCACGCCGTCCCGACTGCGCCCGGCCTGCGCATCGCCGGCAGCGACGACATGGGTGTCCAGCTTCGGCAGCGGCGCGTTGTCGCGTGCGACGTCATCGCCGCCGCACGCGGCCAGCGACAGCGTCAGCGCCGCGGCGATGAGCGCGCGCGCCGGGGATTTCATTTGAGGGCGCATCCGCCACCCACACCCATTTTCTTGAAGAGGATGGCCGCCGGGCAGAACCCGGTGAAGCTGGCCTGCACCAGATTCAGGCCGATGAAGGCGGTGAACACCTACCACCACGGGGAAACGAAATGCGTGAGCGCCAGGCTGATCAGGATCATCGTGCCGGCGAAGGCCATGACGGCACGGTCGAGGTTCATGTTCATGTCATTGCTCCAGTGCGGTGGGTGGATCACGTTTCAAGCGTCATTTCAGCCGGTCGATGCCCAGCGCACTCAGCACGTATTTTTCGTAGATCGGCTCGCTGGTGCCGTTGCGCATCTTGTAGAGGAAGTATTTTTCGAAGGCGACCTTGGCCAGATGCACCCACTTCCCCGATTTCGTCCAGGTGACGTTGCGCGGCGGAATCTGCGGCAGCGCGACGAAGGCCATGCCGGTGTCGCCCATGTCGGCGAGGCAGACCGCGTTCCACGTGCCCTCGAAGGTCGCGGGCTCGCCCTTGAGCTCGGCCGCGATGTTGCGGACGATGGTGGTGACCATCGATTCGATCATGAAGCCGGTCTTCGGCGCGCCGGTGGGAATCGGCGTGACCTCCACGGGCGGGATCGCCACGCACACGCCGGCGGCGAAGATCCTCGGATATTTCGGACTGCGCTGATGCGAGTCCACCAGCACGAAACCGCGCGGATTGCAGAGGTTTTCGACCGCCGCCACCGCATCCACGCCGCGGAACGCCGGCAGCATCATCGAATACGCGAACGGCAGCGCGTGTTCTTTCACGGGCTGTCCGCTGTCGTTGTGTTCGACGACGTGCATCTCGCCCGCCTGCACGTCCGCGACCTTGGCGTTGGTGATCCATTTGATATGACGCTGGCGCATTTCCGATTCCATCATTCCCTTGGAATCGCCCACGCCGCCCAGCCCCATGTGGCCGATGTACGGTTCGCTGGTGACGAAGGTCATCGGCACCTTGTCGCGCAGCTTGCGCTTGCGCAGGTCGGCATCGAGGATCATCGCGAATTCGTAGGCAGGCCCGAAACAGCTCGCGCCGGCCATGGCACCGACCACGATCGGGCCCGGCGTCTTCAGGAATTCCTGATAGGCATCCCAGGCGCGCAGTGCGTGCGGGGTTGTGCAGACCGACTGCGTGTGGCCGCCGTGCGGGCCGCTGCCCGGCACTTCGTCGAACGCGAGCTTGGGACCGGTGCAGATCAACAGATAGTCGTAGTCGATTGCTTCGCCGCTGCCGGTGTGGATGCGATGGGCATCGGCGTCGATGCGGGACACGCCGTCGTCGCGGAAGACGATGCCTTTCCTCGCCAGATGCTCGCCGGCCTTCAGGGTGATCTCGCCGGGTTTGCGCCAGCCCACCGCCACCCAGGGGTTGGACGGGGTGAAGCTGAAGCGGTCGCCATCGCCGATCACCGTGATCGCCTGCCCTTTTCCAAGTAATTCGCGCAGTTCGTACGCCGCGCTCATCCCCGCCAGACCCGCTCCGATCACGACGATGCTGCTCATGATGCCTCCCGGTTAACTTGATTTAATTCTAATTTAGATTTATCTTAATTAGAGTTTGCTAGACTGTCAACTATCATCAGGAGACCGCAATGCACTACACCGCCCAGGATCTGGTCGCCCAAGCGCGGGCCGTGATCGAGGAAATCGACAGCGAACGCCTGCGCGCCCTGCAGGCCGACGGCGTGCCCGTCATCGACGTGCGCGAGCCCGAGGAATTCGCCGCCGGCCGGGTGCCCGGCGCGGTGAACATCCCGCGCGGGGTGCTGGAATTCCAGGTCGACGGCCATCAGGCGCTGAATTTCAGTACCGATCCGAATCTCTCGCACCGCCGCGAACCGGTGATCCTGTATTGCCGCACCGGCGGGCGCTCGGCGCTTGCGGCGGAGGCGCTGCAGCGGCTGGGTTTCGATCGCCCGCTGTCGCTGGCCGGCGGCTACACGCAGTGGCTGGATGCCGGCGGCGCCGTGGAGGGTGCCTGAGCATGGCCAGCGCGTCGGAAAAGAAGCCCGCGGCGATGCCGATGGGCGCGAAGATGCAGGCGCAGGCCGAACAGGCCGCAGACCTGCTGAAAGCGCTGTCGAACCCGCAGCGGCTGCGGGTGATGTGCCTGCTGATCGACGGCGAGCGCACCGTGGGCGAGATCAACGACGAAGTGGCGCTGAGCCAGTCGGCGCTGTCGCAGCATCTGGCGGTGCTGCGCGAAGGCGGCTGGGTGCAGACGCGGCGCGAATCGCAGAACGTCTATTACTCGGTGGCCGACGGTCCGGTCCACAAAATCATCCAGACATTGCACGACATCTATTGCCCGACACCGGGCGCGGGCGACGAGCAATCGACCTGAAATGACTCAGAACCTGTTTGAAATCTCCGCCCTCCAGCGATGGCAACCGCGAAAACGCGTGTCACCCCACGTAGAGCGGCCGTCAGGCCGCTGCTCAAACACCCGCACCGGTTTCAGCGGCCTGAAGGCCGCTCTACAGGCTTGATCGTGAGAGTTTGAACAGGCTCTCAGGCGCTGGCGTAACGCGCGGCGCCGCCGATCCAGCGTTGGGTGATGCGTTCGGCCAGTTCGGGCGATGCCGTCATCAGCGCTTCGCCGATCCGCTGCACGGTGGGCAACAGCGCGGCATCGCGGGCGAGGTCGGCGATGCGGAACGCCGCAAGACCGGTCTGACGCGTGCCCAGCAGTTCGCCCGGGCCGCGCAGTTGCAGGTCGCGCTCGGCGATCACGAAACCGTCGTTGGTTTCGCGCATGGTCGCCAACCGCTGCCGCGCCATCTGCGACAGAGGCGCCTGGTACAGCAGCACGCAGCTCGACGCGGTGCTGCCGCGCCCCACTCGCCCGCGCAGCTGGTGCAACTGCGCGAGGCCCAGGCGCTCGGCGTTCTCGATGATCATCAGCGATGCGTTGGGCACGTCGACGCCGACTTCGATCACCGTCGTCGCCACCAGCAGTTGCACCTCGCCGGCCTTGAACGCGGCCATCGTCTTCTGTTTCTCGCCCGCCTTCAGCCGGCCGTGCACCAGCGCGATCAGCAGTTCCGGAAGCTGCTGCGTCAACGCCTCGAACGTGCTTTGCGCGGCCTGGGCGACGACTTCATCGCTGTCGTCGATCAGGGTGCAGACCCAATACGCTTGCCGGCCTTCGGCGCAGGCGCCGCGGATGCGTTCGATCAACTCCGGGCGACGCTCAGCGCTCAGCACGACGGTCTGCACCGGCGTGCGCCCAGGCGGCAGTTCGTCGATCGCGGAAACATCCAGGTCGGCATACGCGGCCATCGCCAGCGTGCGCGGGATGGGCGTCGCTGTCATCACCAGCTGATGCGGCACATTGCTCCCGGCGCTGCCCTTGTCGCGCAGTGCGAGCCGTTGATGCACGCCGAAACGATGTTGTTCGTCGACGATGGCCAGCGCCAGATCGCGGAACGCGACGCCTTCCTGCATCAGCGCGTGGGTACCGACGACCAGCTGCGCCGCGCCGTTGGCGATCTCGGCCAGCACTGCCTCGCGCGCCTTGCCGGTGACTTTGCCGGCCAGCCAGACCACGCGCACACCCAGCGGCTCCAGCCAGCCGCGGAGGTTCGCGAGATGCTGTTCGGCCAGCAGTTCGGTCGGCGCCATCAGTGCGGCCTGATGACCCTGTTCGATCGCCAGCATCGCCGCCATCGCCGCGACCACGGTCTTGCCGCTGCCGACATCGCCCTGCACCAGCCGCAGCATCGGCACCGGCTTGGCGAGATCGTCGCGGATCTCCACGAAGACGCGCTGCTGCGCCTTGGTCAACGCGAACGGCAGCGCCTTGCGCAATGCGGTCACGCGCTTGCCGCCGCGCAGCGCGGGCGCAGTGTGCGCCTGCATCGCGATGCGCTGCCTCCGCAGGCTCAGGTGATGGGCGAGAAGTTCTTCCAGCGCGAGTCTGCGCTGTGCCGGATGCGTGCCCGCCAGCAGCGCTTGCAGATCGCTGCCCTGCGGCGGACGGTGCAGCGTCATCAGTGCGTCGCGCAGCGACGGCATTCCCGCGCACAGCGATTCGCGGGCCAGTACTTCAACCGGCAGGAGTTCGAGCGCGCTGTCGTCCGGCAGGCGCTGCAGCGCCTGGGCGATGAGCTTGCGCAGCACCGCCGGACCGATGCCTTCGATGGCGGGATAGATCGGATCGAGTCGATCGCTGAGCGCAAGCTCATCGGCGGCGCCAAGCACGCGATAGCTCGGATGCACGATCTCCAGGCCCTGCTGACCGGGACGCGGCGTGCCGTACACGCGCACCCGCGTGCCGTACGCGAACTGCGCGATCTGCTGCGAACGGAAATGGAAGAAGCGCAGCACCAGCGTCGAATAAGAACCGTCGCCGATGGCGACACGCAGCATCGGTCGGCCGCGGAAGCTGCGCTCGACCGCTTCGACCGTGCCCTCGACCTGCGCCGGCAGACCCGGCTGCAGCATGCGGATCGGCGTGAGTTCGGTGCGGTCCTCGTATTGCCGCGGCAGATGGAACCACAGGTCCTGCAGTGTCACAAGACCGCGCGCGGCGAGCTTTTCGGCGACGACATCGCCGACACCGCTGAGCCGGGTCAGCGGCTGCGCGGCGATATCATCGATCGGGTTGCGACTGGGCATGCGCGATGACGCGGGCTGGATCATTCACGGCGCGCACGTGCTTGGTGCGAACCGTGCGTGTCGCGACCGTGCACGGCCTGACGATCAGGATCAGCGCAGCACCATGATCGCGTCGACCTCGAATTTCGCGCCGCGCGGCAGCGCCGACACTTCGATGGTGGAGCGCGCGGGATACGGCGCATCGAACACCGCTTGCATCGCCGCGTTCACTGCCGAGAATTCGCTCAGATCGGTCAGATACAGGCCGACGCGGACGATATCGTCGAACGAACCGCCGGCGGCTTCGCAGACCGCGCGCAGATTCGCGAATGCCTGTCGCGCCTGTTCGGAGATGTCGCCTTCGACGATCAGGCCGGAATGCGGATCCAGCGGAATCTGGCCGGAGAGGAACACCATGCCACCGGCGCGCGTGGCCTGCGAATACGGGCCGATGGCGGCGGGAGCGTCTTGGGAGTGGATCGGTTCGCGGGGCATGAGGCTTCGCTCGTTCGAGATCGGGGGCGGAAGGACCGACGCGACGGCAAACCGAAGGACTCAGGCGCGCGAACGTGTCGGACCGCATGGGCGTCTAGTGTAGCGCCGGGGGCGGGATGCGGTCATCGCTTGGCGGACAAGGACATCGGCCGCGTCGATCCAGAGCGAATCAGATCCGGATCGATCGCGTTCCGCGGACGCGCATCACATCCGCTGCACGCCATGCACCGCGACGAGGCGGCGCACGCGGCGGATCACATCGGCCAGGTGCGTGCGATCGCTCACTTCGATGCCGAAACGGATCACCGCGATGTTCTTGTCTCGGTCCAGGTATTCGACCGAATCGATATTGGAATCGGCCTGGGCGATGGCCGCCGCGACCTGCGCGAGCACGCCGGGCCGGTTTTCCACTTCCACGCGCAGCATCACCTGGAAATCGCCGCTCACCTGGCGATCCCAGCCGATAGAGACCCAGCGTTCCGGCGATTTTCGGTACTCGACGACGTTGGCGCAATCAATCCGGTGCACCACGATGCCGCGACCGGTGGTGTGGTAACCCATCACATCGTCGCCCGGAATCGGCATGCAACAGTTCGCGAACGTGACCACGCCGCGCTCGGCGCCGGTGATGAGGATCTTCTCGCCGTGCAGCGCGACCCCCATCGCCAGATTCACGCCATCGCTCTTGTCGGGTACGCGATGCGCCAGCACCTGCGCGACCTGCGTCGGCATGCGGTTGCCCAGCGCGATATCGGCCAGCAGCGCCTCCAGCCGCGGGTAACGATGGTCGACCAGATAGGCTTCCAGCCGCGCTGACGGCACGCGGTCCAACGAGGTGTGCATCCCTTCCAGCGCGCGGTCCAGCATGCGATGTCCCAACTGCACGGCATCCTCGTGTTCCAGCTGCTTGAGCTGATGGCGGATCGCCGTGCGCGCTTTGCCGGTGACCACAAATTCCAGCCACTGCGGCTTGGGCGCCGCGGATTTCGCGGTGATGACTTCCACGCTCTGGCCGCTGCTGAGCTTGGTGCGCAGCGGCACCAGCTTCTTGTCGACGCGCGCGGCGACCGCCTGGTTGCCGACATCGGTATGCACGCCGTAGGCGAAGTCGAGAGTCGTTGCATTGCGCGGCAAGGCCATGATGTCGCCCTTCGGCGTGAACAGATACACCTCGTCGGGAAACAGATCGATCTTGACGTTTTCCAGGAACTCCAGCGACGAGCCCGTCGCACGCTGCGATTCGATCAGGTTCGCCACCCACGACTGCGCGCGGTTCTGCGCGCCGCTGGCCTCACCGCCATGTTTGTATGACCAGTGCGCGGCGATGCCGCGTTCGGCGATGAGGTCCATTTCCTCGGTGCGGATCTGCACTTCGATCGGCGAACCGTAGGGCCCGAACAAGACCGTGTGCAACGACTGGTAACCGTTGGCCTTGGGAATCGCAATAAAGTCGCGGAAACGGCCGTCGACCGGCTTGAACACCGCATGCACCACGCCCAGCGCGTGATAGCACTCGGGCACCGAAGGCACGACCAGCCGGAAACCGAACATGTCCATCATCTGGGTGAAGGTCTTGCCCTCGGCGCGCATCTTCGTATAGATGCTCCACGGCGATTTGACCCGACCGACCAGACGGAACTGGAAGCCTTCCTTGCTCAACCGCTGCGCGAACTGCGCTTCGATCTTGGCCAACGCCTCGCGCCGCACCACCGGCTGCGTGCGGATGCGCCGCGCCAGCACCGCATGACGCCACGGATGCAGCGCGCGGAAACCCAGATCCTGCAGTTCGGCCTTCATCAGGTTCATGCCCAGCCGCTGCGCGATAGGCGCGTAGATCTCCAGCGTCTCGCGGGCGATGCGGGTGCGCGCCTCGGCGCTTTGCGCACCCAGCGTGCGCATGTTGTGCAGACGGTCGGCGAGTTTGATCAGGATCACGCGCAGGTCGCGCGCCATCGCCAGCATCATCTTGCGGAAACTTTCCGCGGCGGCTTCCTGGCGATCCTGGAACTGCAGCTTGTCCAGCTTGGTGACGCCTTCGACCAGTTCGGCGACGGTCACGCCGAAATCGGCCGCGATCTCGTCGCGCGTCAGCGGCGTGTCTTCGATCGTGTCGTGAAGCACCGCCGCGACCAGGGTTTCGATGTCGACGCCCTGCTCGGCCAGCACCGTGGCGGCGGCCACCGGATGGGTGATGTAGGGCTCGCCGGATTTGCGCATCTGGCCGGCGTGGGCACCGGCGCCGACGCGCCAGGCGCGGATCAGGGTCGCGCGCTGATCCTCGGGCAGATAGTCGGCCGCCGCTTGCAGCGCGCGGACGTAATCCGGCAATTCCGCAGCGGGCGCAGGCGTAGGACCGGCGATGATCGGCTCAAGTTGACTCATCCCGTCAGACTAAGGGGAAACGCTGGTAGTGGGAATGGGGAGCGTGGCATCGGAAAGCGGAGCCGCAGCGGGGTTCGCGTCGTGATTTCTCCGTGCCCGCAAACAAAGAAACCCCGCCGAAGCGGGGTTTCGAAATATCCGAAATCATGGAATCTGCACGATGCGGTGCCGATGGATCGACGGTCCGCGACGATGATGATTCCGGCGCTTCCGCGCGCCCTGTCTCAGAGATCGTCGGCCTTGGACAGGTCGTCATCGGCGACCACTTCAGCGGCGGCCCATTCGAGGGCTTCGCGTTCCTTGCGCTCGCGCTCGGCTTTCTCGACGGCATCGATATAGGTGTTGTCGATGCGGCGGGCGGCGATTTCGCGCAGCGCGAGTACGGTCGGCTTGTCGTTGGCCTCGCTGTTGTCGATCTGCGGCTCGACGCCGTTGGCGAGCTGGCGCGCGCGCTTGGCGGCCATCATGACGAGCTCGAAACGGTTGTCGACGACTTGCAGACAATCTTCTACGGTGATGCGGGCCATAGTGCTCCCGGCGGCCAAAGGCCGTCCGACTGATGTGTGTGAACCGGCGATTGTAGCGATTTCAGGAGCTTGGGCACAAGCTCAGGTACGCACGAAACCTGATTGGGGATTGGCCGCTCACCTAGCCGTCCTGTTAAATCAATGGCTTATGCACGGCCGTCTCATCCGACCTGCAGGATCCGCCGGAACGTCAGGTTGATCCGCTCCGCGACCGGGCGCGCAGTTCCGGGCAGTGCATGCCGGTAATGGGCCTGGGTATCGCCGCGCATCACCAGCAGGCTGCCGTGCGGCAATTCCAGGCTGAGCGGTGTGCCTTCCCCGCGTGGTTTCAGCGCGAAACGCCGGGTCGCGCCGAGACTGACCGACGCGATCACCGGCTGCGGCCCGAGCTCAGGCTCATCGTCGCTGTGCCAGCCCATGCGGTCGCGGCCGTCGCGGTAGCGGTTGGCGAGGACACTGTTGAAGTCCTCACCCAGCGCGTCGCGCAGCCGCTCGCGTATCGGCACTAGCGCCCCCGGCCATGCCCGGGGGGCGAAACGGGTACGCGAATAGGTATAGGCCGTCCCCGGATCGCCGATCCAACAGCTCAATCGCGGCGAATCCACCTCACGGCCGAACATGCGGATGCGGTGGGTCTCCCACGGCACATGCTCGCGAAGCGCGACCAGCAGCGCGTCGGCTACCCCCGCCGGCAGCCACGCGCGATCCAGCCACAGCTCGGCGCCGGGTAGGTCGATGCGCTGCAATCCATTCGAGAAAAGCATCCGAACATGCTGCCGATTTGCCCCGGCCACCGCAAACCCGGAAAATCCATACTCTTGGAGCATCCCATGATCTTTGCTGGAGCAGCCGAATGACCGACACCGCATATGCCGCCGCCGTGTTTGCCGACATCAGGCCTCCCGAGGTGGAGCGCGACGTGATGGAGTACGACGTCGTCGCCGTCGGCGCCGGCCCCGCGGGCCTGGCGTTCGCGATCCGGCTGAAGCAGTTGGATCCTGCGATCAGCGTCTGCGTGATCGAGAAATCATCGATCATCGGCGCGCAGATCCTGTCTGGCGCGGTGATCGAAACCGGCCCGCTCGACAAATTGCTGCCGAACTGGCGCGACAACCCGCCGCCGATCTGCGTGCCGGCCACCGACGACGAATTCTGGCTGCTCAGCAAGACCGGCGGCCGCAAGCTGCCGGTGCCACCGGGGATGAACAACCACGGCAACGTGATCGTCTCGCTCGGGGCGATGTGCGCTTGGCTGGCGCCGCAGGCCGAGGCGTTGGGCGTGGAGATCTATCCGGGCTTCGCCGCCGCGGAGACGCTGCATGATGCGGATGGCAAGGTCATCGGCGTGCGCATCGGCGACATGGGTGTGGCGAAGGACGGCACGCACAAACCCGGCTTCACCGCGGGCATCGACATCCACGCCAAGGTCACCGTGCTCGCCGAGGGGGCACGCGGACATCTGACCAAGCGCCTGATCCAGCGCTTCAAGCTGGACGCGGACAGCGACCCGCAGGGCTATTCGATCGGCATCAAGGAACTGTGGCAGGTGCCCGAGGACAGGGTCACGCCCGGCAAGATCGTCCACAGCTTCGGCTGGCCGGCAGACAACCACACTTACGGCGGCAGCTTCCTGTATCACCTGGACAAAGGCCGGATTGCGCTGGGCTATGTCAGCGGCCTCGATTACAAGGATCCGGACTACAAACCGTGGGAAGCCTTCCAGCAATGGAAGAATCATCCGATGATCAAGCCGCTGCTCGAAGGCGGCAACTTGGTGTCCGCGGGCGCGCGCGCCATCGTCACCGGCGGCTGGCAATCGCTGCCTAAGGTCGAAATGCCGGGCGCGCTGCTGATAGGCGACACCGCCGGGCTGCTCAACGTGCCCAAGGTCAAAGGCACCCACCAGGCCATCCGTTCCGGCATGCTCGCCGCCGAACATCTGGTTGCGACATCGCTGGCGCCGGACGGTTTCGACGCGAAGCTGCGCGCCTCCGATGCGATGGCCGAGTTGAAGAAGGTCCGTAACATCAAACCGGGGTTCAAACGCGGCCTGTGGTTCGGCATGCTCAATGCCGCATGGGAAACGGTGACCGGCGGCGTGTCTCCCTGGACGCTGAAGAACAAGGCGGACTGGTCGTCGCTCGACAAGCTCGGCACGCACGAACAGCCGAAGCGCGATTATGTCGACCGCACGTTGGCGCCGCGCGACCGGCTCGCGTCCGTTTATTTCGCCGCGACCGAACACGATGAAGATCAGCCGGTGCATCTGCGCGTGCGCGATACCTCGATCTGCGTGACCGCCTGCGCTGAGGAATACGGCAACCCCTGCATCCGGTTCTGCCCGGCGGGCGTTTACGAAATCGTCGACGATCGCACTTCCGACAACCCCAGCGGCAAACGGCTGCAGATCAACGCCGCCAACTGCGTACACTGCAAAACCTGCGACATCAAGGATCCGTACCAGATCATCGATTGGGTGACGCCGGAGGGCGGCGCCGGACCGAACTATCAGAATCTTTGAGATACGGGATTCGTGAAGTCCGGCCGTTTCGCTTCAATCGGACGTCACTGGCTGCGCACCACGCTTATTTATGCGAAAGTGGGTCTCCATTCGGAAGATCCGTTCGTCGCATCGACCCACACAAGTCTGAGGGAATGCAGGCAAAAGGGGGAACAATGGCGGATATGCAAGAGCTGAGTCGCGTGTTGCAATCGCTCGCGGATAATCGAGCGAGCGCGAAGGTATCGTTTTATTACGTCGACTCCGACGGAATCACGATGCGTACGGGTTCGGTTCTGGTCGATCACGGCGTCCGCGCCTATATCGACCATCGGCAACTCGCGCCGCAGGCGGCAGTCGATGACATTCTCGGCCTGAAACTTGTCAAGATCGCCTCACTGCAGATGGATCAGGTACATCCGAATCCGGCTTTGATCGAGATCGATCTCGGCACGCTGATCACGGTTTTGCATGCGGCACCGCCGCCATCCGTCCCGGTACCAACGCCGGCACCGCCGTCGCCCGAATCCGCGATGCACGCCACTGCGACCAGCACCGAATTTCCGGCCGTCGCACAACCGCAGATCGATATCGCCGCAGAGGCCCAGCGTCTGCTCGAACCGCTGTTCGGCGTCGGCACGCGCAAGAAGATCGACGAATTCGCCAAGGTGCATCCGCCTGCGGAAAACCCCACCGGATTCCTGCTTTTATGCCAGAAGCAATGCGGCATCATGCTCGGTAGCTCGAAGGCCGAAGCCCTGTTCAGACCACTGTACGACCGACTCGCGTCGGATCACCTGCAGCGTCGACGCTGATCCCCGGTCTTAGGATCAGTGCGTATCGGTTACTCGATCCATTACCAACACTGGAGTCGTTTCATGTCGGCAAACCGCATTCTCCTGGCGCTCTGGTTGCTCGCCATCGCCGCACTGCTCGCCATGCCGCTGCTCGGCGTCGACGAGACCATGCGCCTTTACTACTCCAACGCCTGCCAAGTCGTCATCGTCATTTATTCCGCACTGATCTGCTTCTCCACGATGCGCGCCTTCCCCGGCGAAAGCGCGCTCGGCAAAGTCTGGGGCGCGATCGCAGGCGGCATACTCGCATGGGGCATCGCCGCCGCCGTATTCGCTTCGTACCCGCTGCTCCACAACGGCGAAGACACGCCTTTCCCCTATTTCTCCGACATCGGCTACCTGTTGACCGGCCCGCTGATCACCATCGGCCTGTTGCTGTTCAAGCGTTCGGCCGGACTGGAAGTGCCGCTGTGGGGCAAGGTGCTCGCGCTCGCCGGTCTCCTGGTGTCCGGCTTCATCGCATTTCGCGCGAACGCGGAAGGCATGGCCGATCCCGACATCCCGCTGAAACTCACATCGTTCGGATATTTCGCATTCGATCCGATCCTGCTCGCCGTGACCCTGCTTACCGCCAGTTCGTTCCGCGGCGGCACCGTCGCTGCCTCGTGGTGGTTCGCCGTTGCCGGCATCCTCTGCTATTTCGTGGGCAACGTGCTCTACAACTATCTGGTTTCGACCGAGCAATATCTCACCGGCTCGCCGATCGACGCGTTCTGGCTGCTGGGTTTCGGCCTGATCGCCTGCGCCGCGGTGAAGGCACGCAAGCTGCTGGTTTGACACCTTTTCGCGGGTCTTTTTGCCTGCGGAAGCGACAAAGTCCACTAGCGAACATGAGCGGGCTTCGTCGTTTCGACGATGTCTCTCTGATCGACAGCAGGCGGTGTGACGTTGGCGGCTCGACTACATCGAGCCGCGTTTCGCGGCTGTCGCAGTTTGCGGATCGATCGACGCTTGCGGATTCTCCAGCTGCGTCGGGCTCTCGGCCATTTTCCGCAGGTTGCCCTGCATCGGCGCGCTTGCCGCCTCGTTCTTGTCGATGAACGCTTTGCGCGCCGACGGGCTGGACGGATCGCCGTCGCCGATGAACAGATTCTGCTGACCTCCGGACGTCGGGTTCCCCAACGCCACGTACTGTATGTTCTGCATGCCGTTCTGTTTCGCCAGCACGGCCAGACTTGCAGCGGTCTCGCTCACCGGCAATTTCGCGCCACTGGCGTTGAGTTTTTCGACGCCAGCCGTGGCTTGGTCGTATAGCACCTTGTTTTCGAGGCGTAACGGCGTCGCTTGTTTTTCGCGGTAGTTAGCGACGGCATCGTCCACCGAACGGCCTGCATCGAATTCCGGCGTCTCGGCGAGGGTGATCGGGCGCGATCGTTTCGATCCTCCACCCAACTGGATCGTGAGACCGACTTTCCCGTAATACTCGTTGTTCTCGGGGCGATATCCCGCTTCGGCGCTGAACTTGACGCGTTCGTCACCGGTTGTCGAAACTTTCGCCCCGAATTCCGAAACCTTGAATGGCCCGAATTCGTCGTTCGCGCGAATGTGACCGCTGTATTCCAGATTCTGGTTCCTGTAATTGATGGACGCGCCCAGATCTGTACGAGGACCGAACTTGCCGTCCAGCACGACCGAACCGGCGCCCTTGTCGAAACCGAACTTGCCATCGAGTCCGAGCCTGGTGCCGAGACGATCCGACATCAACTGCGCATTGAAGGCATTGCCGTTGTCGAAGCTCGCGCCGAGTTTGTAGAGCGAACTCTGGTTCGGCTCATCGATCCTGAAACTTCCGGTGGCTTTGCCATTGGCGCCGATACTGAATGCGCCGTCCGCACCATAGATGCTGCCGTTGGGGGTCTTGGCGAGATCGAAATTCAACAAGTCGCCATTGCCGAACTGCAGAGACATTTTGCCCGACGCAGTATTGGCGGGCTCGTCGATGCGGAATGCCGCTGTTCCCGAACCATCCTTGCCGAGCTTGAAAGCGGCGTCGGCGCCGTAGATGCTGCCGTCTTTCGTATTGGTGTAATCGGCATTGAGGCGGAAATTCTCGTCGAACTTGAGCCTGGCGTTGAACATCGATGTGCCGTTCGGCTCATCGATCCTGAAACCCGCGGTGCCGTTGCCGTCCTTGCCGAGTTTGAACACGCTGTCGGCGCCGTAGATCTGCCCGGTGACCGTCCGGTTCCAATCGGCGCTGAGGCTGAAATCGGGGTTGAACTTCAATTTCGTATCGAAGCTCGCCGTACCGGCAGGTTCGTCGACGCGGAAGTTCGCGGTGCCGTTGCCGTCCTTGCCGAGTTTGAACGCGCTGTCGGCACCGTAGATCTGCCCGTCAGCCGATCGATTCCAATCGGCGTTGAGGCTGAAGTCGGGGTTGAACTTCAATTTCGTATCGAAGCTCGCCGTACCGGCCGGTTCGTCAACGCGGAAGTTCGCGGTGCCGTTGCCGTCCTTGCCGAGTTTGAACGCGCTGTCGGCGCCGTAGATCTGCCCGGCGGCGGCTGGGTTCCAATCGGCGTTGAGGCTGAAATCGGGATTGAACTTTAATTTCGTGTCGAAGCTCGCGGTGCCGGCAGGCTCGTCGACGCGGAAACCCGCGGTGCCGTTGCCGTCCTTGCCGAGTCTGAACGCGCTGTCGGCGCCATAAAGCTGACCGCTCGGTGTGCGCATCCAATCCGCATTCAAAAGATTGCCATTCGCAAACTGCAGACCAGTATTGAACTTCAGCGTATCTGAAGGCGACAACGCTTGGGCATCGAACTTGAACGTATGCCCACCATCCAGGTAAAAACGACCATTCAGCCCGTACTGACCTATCGAGAATGTCGGGGAAGTATCCAGCTTCAGGTGCGCTCCAAGGAGGTCGCCGTTATTGAACAGATAATCGGCGTTTCCCAAGTAGCTTCCGGGCGAAGATTCGCGAGCAGTCGTGTTCAAGGTGCCGCCGAACAATGGCGTCCTGAAGGTTAACGGAGGAGTGGCTGGCGGATCGCCGGTACCGTGCTCCGGAGTCTGCTCATTTTTGCGATCGGGCATGACCATCTCCTTTGCAACGCAGCCACTAAAGGGCGAATGTGGCTAGGGTTCTCGAAGGACATCCCAAAGTCAAGGCGAATTCCAGTCGAGCAATATCCAGGTCACTGAAACGCAAAGAAAAACCCCGCAGCCGTAGCTGCGGGGTTTTGGGTAAAGACCCTGGCGATGACCTACTCTCGCATGCTAAATGCACACTACCATCGGCGCATGCGCGTTTCACTTCCGAGTTCGGTATGGGATCGGGTGGTTCCACGCAGCTATTATCACCAGGGAGAGGGTGGAGGGTCGCCAGAACTATGCGATGAATTGCATAGAGCAGCGCTCACGCTCTCATTGGGTCTTGGGACGTAACGATGTTTTGGTGCGAATGTCGACGTGTCGTCGAGGTCGCTTCTTTTCGAAGCACTAAGGCAACTTGAGGTTATATGGTCAAGCCACACGGATCATTAGTACAGGTTAGCTCAACGCATTACTACGCTTACACACCCTGCCTATCAACCACCTAGTCTTGATGGTTCCTTTAGGGGACTTGTGTCCCGGGAGATCTCATCTTGAGGCGCGCTTCCCGCTTAGATGCTTTCAGCGGTTATCGCTTCCGAACGTAGCTACCCGGCAGTGCCACTGGCGTGACAACCGGAACACCAGAGGTTCGTCCACTCCGGTCCTCTCGTACTAGGAGCAGCCCCTCTCAAATCTCCAACGCCCACGACAGATAGGGACCGAACTGTCTCACGACGTTCTGAACCCAGCTCGCGTACCACTTTAAATGGCGAACAGCCATACCCTTGGGACCTGCTACAGCCCCAGGATGTGATGAGCCGACATCGAGGTGCCAAACACTGCCGTCGATATGGACTCTTGGGCAGTATCAGCCTGTTATCCCCAGCGTACCTTTTATTCGTTGAGCGATGGCCCTTCCACACGGGACCACCGGATCACTATGACCGTCTTTCGACTCTGTTTGACTTGTCTGTCTTACAGTCAGTCCGGCTTATGCCATTATACTCTACGAAGGATTTCCAACCCTTCTGAGCCGAACTTTGTAAGCCTCCGTTACTTTTTAGGAGGCGACCGCCCCAGTCAAACTACCCACCAGACAGTGTCCTCCATCAGGATAACTGATGCGAGTTAGCTATCAGAATACTCAAGGGTGGTATCTCAAGGATGCCTCCAC
>JANLVT010000036.1:0-11709 GCA_031364125.1 Lysobacterales bacterium
GCGCAGCGAACCCCACCCATGGACATCGGGGCGGCGACAATGTCAGGGCGAGTCAGCGTCGTCTTCGATGCGTCCCTGGTTGCCATGACGATTGGGTCTTCGTTGAAGGTGGGGTTCGCTGCGCTCACCGCCACCCTACGAGTCCACCTTACGCGTTGACTCCGGGGGTCGGTGAAGATTCACCCGCCTTACGGGTTACAACGACGGTGATTTGTCGGGCGGGTTTCAACCCGGCTTACGGGTTAGCGCGGAGCGATGGTGCCCGCGCGCCGGGCGGCGATGAAGGAGCGCACCATCAGCGCGAGCAGCGCTGCGGACAGCATCAGCATCCCGACATTGACGCCGAGAGCCAGCGGGCTCATCCGCGCAGCGCGGATCACCAGTGCCGCCGCCGGTGCGAGCGCGCCGAGCAGGGCTACCACCGCGGCGAAGTGCATCAGGTGCCGGCGGGCGCCCTCGAAGGCCAGCGACAGGCCGGCCAGGGCCGCGAGCGCGATGCCCACGTAGGCCGGGAGCATAGCCGTGCGGCTGGAGGAGATCGAGAAGGCGCCGACGCCGAGGGCGATCAGCAGTGCGGCGAAGATCAACGTGGTCTTGGGCATTGGGATCTCTTCCTCAGGCGCCGATCGGGTTGCCCTTCTCGGCATCGATGTTGAACGCCTTGATCGCGCGGGCGACGTCCTTCGGGTTCATCTTACCCTCGGCGGCCAGCGCGGCGATGTTGGCGTGCGCGATGTAGTAGCGGTCCACCTCGAAGTGGCGGCCCAGGTTGGAACGGGTGTCCGAGCGCCCAAACCCATCCGTCCCCAACACCTTATACCGCATCGGCACGAACGCGCGAATCTGATCAGCAGGCCAGGATGGAGGCACCCACTATTCCGTTCCACCAGCCGATGCGCCGAGCGCGGGAGGCGAGGTTGGTGAGGTCTGTCAGGGAAGCGGCCATTTGTATGCTGCAATGATCTGAATGGTGGGTGTCCTGGTTTTTTCTGGTTTTTGTTTCGAAAGTGGGGTTCGCTGCGCTCACCGCCACCCTACGAGTCCACCTTACGCATTACTTGCTGTATCGATCCGTCCGCTTCACTTGCTCGCCTGCACGTCCTCGACGATCTGCGCGTGCAGCGCGACCGGCGCGCTGACTTTGCGGAAGCGGATATTGAGCAGTTCGACGAAGACCGCGAACGCCATCGAGAAGTAGATATAACCCTTCGGTACAGGCTGACCGAAGCCGTCGGCGATGAGGACCACGCCGATCAGGATCAGGAAGGACAGTGCGAGCAGCTTCACCGTTGGGTGGCGTTGCACGAACTCGTGGATGTACTTCGCCAGCAATATCATCACAGCGGTCGCGACCAGGATCGCGACGACCATGACGCTGACGTGATCGGTCATGCCGATTGCGGTGATGATCGAGTCGAGCGCGAACACCATGTCCAGGATCATGATCTGCAGGATCACCGCAGCGAAACTGGCCTGCACGGTCTTGCCGGTCGCATTGTCCTCGCCTTCCAGCTTGGCGTGCATTTCGTTCACCGATTTGTAGATCAGGAACAGACCGCCGCCGATCAGGATCAAGTCGCGCCACGAAAACTCGATGGAGAACAACGAAAACACCGGTGCGGTGAGCGAGACGATCCAGGCGATCGCGAACAGCAGCGCCAAGCGGCTGATCGCGGCGACCGCGATCCCCAGCTGTCGCGCCTTCGCGCGCTGGTGTTCGGGCAGCTTTCCGGCCAGGATCGAAATGAAGATGATGTTGTCGACGCCGAGGACCACTTCGAGGGCGATCAGTGTCGCCAGCGCGATCCAGGCTTCAGGCATTGCGATCCACTCGAACATCGGCATTCCCCAGGCTGCGAGCAAGGCCAATAGTGTATCGGCGTGTGCGATCCACGGTCCAGCGATCGTCGCGGTAAGCGGCTGGGGAGGGGGCACCCACGATGCACTATGCCGTGAGGTCGGGCGATGCGCTGAGTGTCGAAGGCGAGTTTGGTCAGGCCTGTCTTTGAAACGGCCATCGGTATGTCGGGTTGATCCGAATGGTGGGTGTCGGCTACTTGCTCGCACAAGAACCCGTAACCCGTAGCCCGGGTAAGCGCAACGCGCGCACCCGGGAAAACGCAAGCGATGGAGTGTGCGTCGCGGTGTGAGTTTAAAAGCCCTGGGTGCGGCCTTTGGCCTTACCCGGGCTACTCGCTTCAAGAGAGGTGAACCTGACCCCGGGGCTCCGGGTGGGCGTAGTTCTCGTTCATCAGGGTGAGGTAGTAGTACTCGTCCTGCTGCTCGGTGAGCATGCGCTGCATGCCGTGCTGCAGGACCACCGCGACCTCGAAGCCGAATGTCGGATCGTAGGATTTGCAGCACACGGGGTCAGGTTCACTTCAAGAGAAGTGAACCTGACCCCGGGGGTCGTAGCGGGTCAAGATGCGGGTTACAACAGCGATAATACGTAGGGCGGGTCTTGCACCCGCCGATTGTCGGGCGATGGCTTCCTTTCCGGCGACGTGGAACGTATCGGCACTTCGCGGATACGAAGCCGTTGTTTCATTCAATAGGCGGGTGTTGCACTTCGTGAGTGAATCCGCCCGCCCTACGAGAAAAATTGACCCGCCTTACGGGTTGTGGGTTATCGCCAACGCCAGCGGGCAAATGCGCCTTGATTTATGCGGCGGGTGGTTTTGCTTGGCCGACGATTTGTTTATCCGCAAGCAACATCGCGCCGCTCAGTTCATCGGATGAAACCTGAAGTTCAACGCTTAAATATCAGGAGCCTCTTACCATCTCCAACAGTATTCTGGACATGAACATGGGGCGGCGATAGACGCTGCGAGGTTTAACCAGATTCTGTACCTCGACCATTAACTTGTGCACGTCGGGTTTTCGTGCTGCAAGCCGCGTGAGGGCTGCTGCGAACTTCAAGTTGCGCTGTAGATCCGATGGGCGCTGTCCGACGGTCGTAGGAAAAATGAAATCAGGGATCGCGGCCATCATCCATGGTGTATCCAGCAGAGTATTCACCTCCGCAAAGAAAGTGGGCGCCAACATAGCAAGTGGATCGCTTCCGCCCTTGGATTGTGCAAGCAGGCGCCGCAGCAACACTGCCTGCTGTGCAGCCACGCTCATCCCTTGACCGTAAATAGGATTGAATTGGCAAATCGAATCACCCATAGGAATTAGCCCGCGCGGCCATCCTTGAATCAGCTCGAAATGTCGACGCATACTTTGCGGGAACACATAGCGCGCGATCTCGCCAATCCGCGTCGCATCACGAATCGCGTTGTATATTGTCGGAGTGCGCAGTTGCCGTGCGTAGTCAAGAAAGCCAGCTTCGTCGCCTGGCGGTTTGTCATCGCCTCGCCCACCCAAGCCCAACATCCAGCGCTGGCCTTCAAGCGGCAGTAACAGCCCGCCGCGGCTGCTCTGTGGCATCAGCGGGAAAGTCATTACGCCTTTCCAGTCGCGCGGAGCGTCGTCAGGAATTTCATAAATGGCTGTGGAGTAACCGAGGTCAACACCAATGGTGGTCTCCGTCGGGGTCGTTCGTCCCGTTGATTTCAATACAGCAAGCGTGAGCGCGCCTCTTCCCGAGGCATCGATGACCAAATTGGCCGGCAGCATCTGCGTAACTCTGTCCGCACCGTGAAAATTCACGCCTTCAACAACCGCCCCATCTGCGCTAGTCACGATCCCAGTCACTCGGCAGTCCGACTGCAGACTGATATTAGCGTGCTTGAGTACACACTGTCGCAACGTGAACTCAAGCGTTGAGCGCGATATCGCAAAGTTGCGAATCTTCAAATCACGCATAGGAAAGGGATCGAAGCCCGGGCGCTCGATGCGAAGATCCAAGCCACTACGCATAGGCACCGCACCAGCACTCTCTAAGAGAAATTGAAAGTCCGAAAATAGCTCTGATAGCGCTATCAATCCACCGGTCATCAGTCCATGCACGTGACGTGCTTGCGGCGTGCCTGCGCGATGAGCGGCAGTCGTCGGCAGTCTATCGCGCTCCAATACAGTCACTTGTTCAAAATGATCTGCCAGCGCCCGTGCAGCCGTCAGGCCTGCGATCCCAGCACCGATGACCACTGCTTGCTTACCCAAAATTCGTGTTGCCATTTATCAACCCCGCAATCATTGAAATAACCCTCGCGCTGACAATTGCCGTCCTGGCGAGGCGCTGGCACATTCAATTCCGTCCGAAGCAAGCGCTAACAGCTCGCCGGTGCCGCTTCATAGTCCGACAAGCCCTGAGGGCGTAGCGCAATGGGATTTCAACGCAACAGAGCGAGATCGTTGACCAACCAGCCCCATTGCGGGACCGCTTCAGTCCGTTGGCGCTTGGGGGCGAGTATACCTGTCATCGCAGCCGGCGAAAGCATGCATTTTTCCTTTGGCTTGCCCCGAGATCCCGGGTTCCGGGATCTCTAACCACGGGGTCAGGCTCACTTCAAAAGAAGTGAACCTGACCCCGTGGTTAGATTGTCGAGCGATGGCTTCGTTTCCGGCGACGTGGGACGTATCGGCACTTTGCGGATACGAAGCCGTTGTTTCATTCAAAAGGCGGGTACAAGACCCGCCCTACGAGAAAAATTGACCCGCCTTACGGGTTGTTTTCCTTCGGTGGCGCGAAGTAGAAGCGTCCGTAATTTGCACTGCCGCAGGACAGTTGAAACCCATTGAGCACATCGATTTCCACGCGATCCATTGTGTCGTACTGCATAAGCAGTAGCAGATTTTGCAGCGCCTGATCCATCGCACCCACCAGCGTGAGGTGTTGCTTGGTGCTGTCTATGTCGTGTCCGATTCCGCGGAGCGTTCGCAACATGTGCGCGCGATCGCTCAACGCACGACGGACGATGGCAAGCTCGGCCTGCATGGCGCTGAAGTCACGCGCCGCGCGTGCGTACAGCCGCGAGACCTCCAGATCCTCATTGCTAGCGGGCGCATCCGTCTCTTGGGTCAGATCTGCGAAGTCGCGCTCCATTCGCTCGAGCATCGAAGCGAGCGCTTTCCTCAGCTCACTCGCATCATCGATATCCCGCAGCGCAGAACATTGCGCCAGAGTTTGGTGCGCTTGATCGACGACTTTCTTGTCCATATGGGTCTCGTGCTGCGGTGCAGTCGAAAAAAAACGGCGTCTGGTAATGGGAGTGAAAGTGATCATGCTACCCATGTCAACGACAGTTTCCATCACACGGGGTCAGGTTCACTTCAAGAGAAGTGAACCTGACCCCGTGGCTCGGTGTCCAGGATCGACCGACGTTGGCATCGGAGAACATGCGCGCGTGCAGGCCGGTATGAACCACATTGTGATCGAGGCATTGCCGCGGTCGTTTTGCAGGTGTCGTAGGGTGGCGGTGAGCGGAGCGAACCCCACCCATGGACATCGGGGCGGCGACAATGTCAGGGTGAGTCAGCGTCGTCTTCGATGCGTCCCCGGCTGCCATGAAGATCGGGTCTTCGTCGAAGGTGGGGTTCGCTGCGCTCACCGCCACCCTACGAGTCCACCTTACGCGTTACGAGAAAAATTGACCCGCCTTACGGGTTCAAGCCCGCCTTACGAGTTACGTCAGCAGTCATCCGTAGGGCGGGCTCAAGCCCGCCTTACGAGTTACGGCCCTGCCTTACGGTTTGGTTGGAATGCCGAAATCCATTGAGCGAGCATCAACTGAAGTAAGTCGCTAGACTCACACTTTTCAATAACGCGTTGACCGCTCCTTCTTTTTTTTCTGTACTCATCATAAAGCGAGAAGAAAGCTTGCAGATTCTTATCTTTGATCTTCCCATAGCTGCCAACAGAAATTTCTTCTGCACTTTCGAGTAGCGACCCGTAGTCGAACCCGCTCACCGAATCTTCGACAAGATGCAGATCCGATTCTGCCGTGTTTTTTAAGAGATTCCTTGCAGAGTCAGCATCCTTGCAATAAAGATGCATGCCGGTGCTGAAATGTCGTTGAATCCCTGGTTTGATGTTCAGTTCCCTAGCAATCAGTTCCTGGATGACGCTGAAAACGAACCAGTTATAGGGAACGCCAAGCCATAGATCGTTAGATCTATTGATGACCGTTATCTCAAGACGGTCTTCCGCAATCCTCACGATCATTTGGGTGTTGCAGGGTATGTCTTTAGACGCTTTTGTCAGATCGCTGGGGGCATATAAAGAAATTACTTGGCGACGCGAATAAGGATCGCGCCGCAGCGTATCGATGACCGCATTTATCTGATCGATGCCAAAAAAAGTCTTCATCCGGTGCCCATAGGCTCCGTTCAAAGTGTGCTCGTCATCAGAGAATATGCCATAGTGCGGCAAAATGTCCTGCAGTGTAGAGAGATCATTTCGCCCACAGACCACCCAGCATGCTTCAACCAGTGCGAAAGCAGGGTTTAATGCACGAGAAGGAATCGGAAACAAACGCTGGCCGTGGTCAAGTTCCACACATACACAGCCTAGATCGAATGTATCTCCAACCCTTGATGGAGTGACGTCGCAAAAACCATCTGTCGCTACCTCAAGGAGGCGCAAGTAAGCGATCGAAGGGATATTTCCTGAAAGGACGATCAATCAATCACTCCCGATGAAGAGAATCTCGATTTGTTTGCTTCAAGCTTTCGGAGAAATTCGGCTTCAAGATCAATTCCAGTTTGCGCTGAAATCTTTAGAAGATAAATGAATATATCCGCAATCTCGTCCTTCATCGGGGCCGATGCGGAAGCGTAGTCGAAATCGCCCCTGACAACTTTCTTCAGAAGGTTGGCGAACTCACCAATTTCCCCCACAAGACAGACCACAAGGTGCTCCAGGTCGCCAAGGTTATCTTTCGTGATATCCACATAGAAGGGACGGTTGGCATGATGGCTGCGATCAAACTCTGTCTGCAGTGCCATTAGTTCGCGAAGTTCCATCAGATTTCACCTCTGCATTTTTTGGACTAGATTTTCAAGGGCATTCATATAAGAAATCGTCGATACGTCGATTTTTTCACCGAACGACCCTTGTTGTCGTTCTCGCATCAAATTGCTGGCTGCGTGTATGCATTCCTCCAAGTATCGGTATATAGTTTCCGACCTGGATATGATCTCCGGATCGATTAAATTACCATTCTCACATGCGTTGCTCAAAATTCGTTTAAGGTCAATGAAACGGGTGGCTGGAACAATGGATATGGCACCTTTTGCCTCAGAGACAAGGTCGACCAAGTTGCTTAGGCCATTCTTCTGTTGCAAAAGAACGAGAATCTGATCGTCTTTCAGATATTCTATTTTTGGTTTAATTAGAGGATGAAAATCACGTTGGATGTAGGCTTTGAAGGAAAATATCGTCAAGTTGATCTTGCTTATTCCAGGAAATTGGTCCGTGATCTCAGCGAGATTCTGGCGAATTTCTTCCAAATTTATTTTTAGAAATGTATCAACCTCAAGCGCCCTAAAACAGCATGTAGCCATAAGCACTTGGTTTGATATCTGACATTGCATGGTCAAGAAAGATGGTATTGGAAGATCGTCAGATTCGCTTATGTTTTCTTGATTCATCAACGAATACAGTGCTCGATTACTGGATGGTTTTTTCTTGAGCTCGCGAATGATGTGCGCAATTCCATCTTTGTAATACTGGGCATGGCTGAAATAAAAATTATCCGGAGGGCTGACGCTTCTCCATTGTCGTGCGTTCTCTTTCTGGTCTTCGATTGAAATATTGCCTAGCTCGATGACGGGTATCTCAAAATTAAACAGCCAGTTGTAGGCTACGCCGCCATTTTCGGCGATCTCCGCTAGGGCCTCTTTATGCTTGTCGTACAGCAAACTGTTCATTCAAATTGTTCGCGCTGGGTGAATGGTTGAATTCATAAATGGTGAATGCGGACGACATTATTCGACACGTCGGCTGTCAGTCCATATCTTTCGACTTTGATGGGTTGTGTGTCTGATAGGATATAGGTGGCAAAACTGTTAATGTATCTCGGTTGACTGAAACCATAAGAGCCAACTCCTGAAATTAGGAGGTTTTTGGAGTCAACCCGCATCTGCAGCATTGCGTGCTGATGCCCGTGCGCGAGAAGGGAGAAATCATGTTTGATTAATAACTCTAGACAGTGATACGCGTTTCTAACGGTAGATGTGTCGGCCTCTAATACAGGTATGAAATGATGGTGTGCAACGGCGACCCGTTTCTTTTTTTTGCTCACAGATAGAGCCAGCGTCGAGATGCATTCTTCTATGCCCTTCACATCAATCAGTCCAAACTCATGATTGAAATGATGCGATGTGTTCACGCACAAGAAAGAAATATGGTCAGTTTCGAGCATTACTGCAGATCTCTTGGAGAAGAGAAGTCTGTTGTCGCTTCTGACAGCGCTTGACCACTCGTCGAAGAATCTGAAGCCCTTTAAGGTTTTTTCACCGTTTGTTTCTGGGCATAAATCGTGGTTTCCGGGGCAGAGAATAATGTTTTTCCTATCCACGGCGCCGGAGTCGATGACCTTGAGCAAGGCTTGTTTGCAGTCGGTGTATCCTTTAATGTTTCCACGATACGTTACGTCTCCGGAAATTACTAAGTATCTATTAGAAGACAATCCTTGTAAGAACGTCGTAAGCGTGTCTGCCATTTCCATCGGTTTCCAGACAGCGTTTTCGTTCCCGAAATGCAGATCAGAAATATGAACTATCGTTGCATCGTCGGTCATTATAAAAATCCTTTTGCTACCAGCTTCCTTCACGTATGCAGTCAAGCGACTTGCGGGTTGGGTTTATCAGTGTCGAGCTTATAAAGCTTAATCGCCCGGCTCACATCTTTCCCAGTCATCTTCCCTTCCTTCGCCAGCGCATCGATGGCGGCGTGGGCGATGTAATACCGATCCACCTCAAAATGCCTACGCAAATTCGCACGCGTATCGCTGCGCCCAAACCCATCCGTGCCCAGCACGGTATACCGCATCGGCACGAACGCTCTGATCTGATCCGCAAACGCACGCACATAATCGGTCGCAGCAACCGCAGGCCCCTGACGGCCTTCCAGCAGCTCAGCGACATACGCCTTACGCGGCGCCTTCGCCTCAGGATTCAACCGGTTCCACCGCTCAGCATCAAACCCATCGCGACGCAGCTCGGTAAAACTCGGGCATGACCAGATATCGCTGGTCACACCAAAATCCTTGTCCAACAACTCCGCAGCGGCAATGGCTTCGCGCAGAATCGTGCCGCTGCCCAGCAGTTGCACGCGCAGTTCGCCCTTCTTCGGCTTGCCGGCGTCCTTGAGCAGGTACATGCCCTTGATGATGCCGTCGGCGGCGCCTTCGGGCATCTCCGGGTGGGCGTAGTTCTCGTTCATCAGGGTGAGGTAGTAGTACTCGTCCTGCTGCTCGGTGAGCATGCGCTGCATGCCGTGCTGCAGGACCACCGCGACCTCGAAGCCGAAGGTGGGGTCGTAGGATTTGCAGTTCGGGATGGCGCCCGACAGCAGGTGCGAGTGGCCGTCCTCGTGCTGCAGGCCTTCGCCGTTGAGCGTGGTGCGGCCGGCGGTGGCGCCCAGCAGGAAGCCGCGCGCGCGCATGTCGGCGGCCTGCCAGGCGCTGTCGCCGATGCGCTGGAAGCCGAACATCGAATAGAAGATGTAGAACGGCAGCATCGGCAGGTCGTTGGTGCTGTAGCTGGTGGCCGCGGCCATCCACGACGAGAACGCGCCGCATTCGGTGATGCCTTCTTCCAGCACCTGGCCGGCGGCGTCCTCGCGGTAATACATCAGCTGGTCGCGATCCACAGGCTTGTATTTCTGGCCCTGCGGCGCGTAGATGCCGAGCTGGCGGAACAGGCCTTCCATGCCGAAGGTGCGGGCTTCGTCGGCGACGATGGGCACGCAGCGCGGGCCGACGGCCTTGTCGCGCAGGATCACGTTCAGCGCCTGCACGAAAGCCATGGTGGTGCTGATCTCGCGGTCGCCGCTGCTCTTGAGCAGGCGGTCGAAGACTTCGAGCTTCGGCGCTTCCAGCGTCTGCGTGGAGGTGCGGCGGCGCTGCGGCAGCGAGCCGCCCAGCGCGCGGCGACGCTCCAGCATGTATTCGACTTCCGGCGATTTCGGGCCGGGGTGATAGAACGGCACCGCGCCGTCCTTCAGCTGGTCGTCGGTGACCGGGATCTTGAAGCGGTCGCGGAAGGTGCGCACCGCGTCGTCGTCGAGCTTCTTGGTCTGGTGGGTGGGGTTGAGCGATTCGCCCGACGCGCCCATGCCGTAGCCCTTCACCGTCTTGGCGAGGATCACCGTGGGCATGCCCTTGGTGTCGATCGCATTCTGGTACGCGGCGTAGACCTTGTGCGGGTCGTGGCCGCCGCGGTTGAGGCGGTAGATGTCGTCGTCGCTCATGTTGGCGACGAGTGCGGCGGTTTCGGGGTATTTGCCGAAGAAATGCTCGCGCGTGTAGGCGCCGCCGAAAGCCTTGCAGTTCTGGTATTCGCCGTCGACGGTTTCCATCATCAGCCGCTTGAGCTGGCCGGTGCTGTCCTTGGCCAGCAACGGATCCCAGTAGCTTCCCCAGACGGTCTTGATCACGTTCCAGCCGGCGCCGCGGAACACGCCTTCCAGTTCCTGGATGATCTTGCCGTTGCCGCGCACCGGGCCGTCCAGGCGCTGCAGGTTGCAGTTGACGACGAAGACCAGGTTGTCCAGGCCTTCGCGGCCGGCGACCGAGATGGCGCCGAGGCTTTCGGGCTCGTCGGTCTCGCCGTCGCCGAGGAAGGCCCAGACCTTGCGGTCGGACTTCGGCATCAGGCCGCGGCCTTCGAGGTATTTCCAGTTGCGCGCCTGGTAGATCGCGCTGATCGGGCCGAGGCCCATCGACACGGTGGGCGCCTGCCAGAAATCGGGCATCAGCCACGGATGCGGATAGGAACTCACGCCGCGGCCGTCGACTTCCATGCGGAAGTGGTCGAGCTGCGATTCGCTGAAGCGGCCTTCGAGGAACGACCGGGCGTAGATGCCGGGCGAGCTGTGGCCCTGGACGGCGATGAGATCGCCGGGGTGGCTGTCGCTGGGCGCGCGCCAGAAGTGGTTGAAGCCCACGTCGTAGAGCGTGGCCGAGCTGGCGAAGCTGGCGATGTGGCCGCCGAGGTCGCCGGGCTTGCGGTTGGCGCGGACCACCATGGCCATCGCGTTCCAGCGGATGATCGAGCGGATCCGCCATTCCATGTGCTGGTCGCCCGGGACCTGCGGTTCCAGATGCGCGGGGATGGTGTTGATGTATTCGGTGGTGGGCGCGAACGGCAGATGTGCGCCGGCGCGGCGGGTCAGTTCGACCATGCCCTGCAGCAGCTGGTGGGCGCGCCCGGCGCCGTCGGCGTCGATGACCGCCTTGAGCGACTCGACCCATTCGCGGGTCTCGGTGGGGTCGGGGTCGTTCTGCAGCAGTTCGTTCAACCAGCTCATGCGTTGGGCTCCGCGGCGGCCGCGTGGCCGCATCCTGTGGGGGGCATTCGGTTTAGAGTCGGGATTCTAGCAGCGGGCGCGCGGGCTGCCCCGTACGGTGGCGTGCGGGATGGGGTCGAGTGGGAAGAATTCGATTTCCTGAGGGGGCTGCGGTGGTTTGTCGGGGCTTGACGCCCTCCAAAAAAAATCCCCAGAAACAGTTTGATCGCCGGTAGTCGCGCAAGGCCAAGGAAAGTACACCACCGGGGGAAGGGGGCTTGCGATTGGGGGGTGTGGGATTTAACGACAACCGG
>JANLVT010000020.1:0-21326 GCA_031364125.1 Lysobacterales bacterium
GACGCAAGCGTCACTATGGCGTGGAACGCCGAGGGCGGATGCAGGGCAAGCGGATGATTGACGAGCGACCCGCGGCGGTAGAGGAACGCCAGGAAGTGGGTCACTGGGAGCTGGATACGGTACAAGGCGCCAGCGGAGAGACGGCATGCGTTGTGACGCTGGTGGAGCGTGTGACCGGTGTTTTGTTGGTGGATAAAGTGCCAGATAAAACCGTCAAGTCGGTCAACAGAGCGTTACTCCGAGCGATTCGGCGTTCACCGTTGCCGGTGTTGACGATCACAGCCGACAACGGCACCGAATTTCATGCCTATCGAAAAGTGGAGATCGCAACAGGAGTGACGATCTACTTCGCCCGGCCTTACCACCCATGGGAACGGGGAACGAATGAGAACGCCAAAGGATTGCTGCGCCAGTACAGGCCCAAAGGCAACTCGATGGCCGACTTGACGCAAGCTCAATGCAACGCTGTCAGCCACAAACTCAACACTCGACCGAGGAAACGACATGGCTGTTTCAGCCCGCTACAACTCGTCGCATAACTGTTGCACTTGGTGGTTGAATTCACCACTACCTCACCAGAAACTGATCGACACGATCTGCCGCGACACCCTCAACGTTAACATCAACGCCCCACCACGAAAGACCGACCTCAGCCGCCTGACCAATGAAGAATTGCAGATGGCAGCCGTAATCAACCCCAACACCGAACGCGACGTCTGCAGACCACCCACTAGGTGGCAGCGTTTCGCCAGCATGTTCGGCATAGGCGGCTGACGCGATCACACCTGCGGGCCTGCAGAACGCTGCATCCATCCGCAAACGATCGCGAGTGCAATCACACCCACACCGGCAACGACTCCCACGTCACCTCACCGCCCAACGCCTCAAACGCTTCCGCATCCAGATAATGCACGCGCGGCAGTTGATCGCCGAGCAGGCCGTCGTGGTGGTTGCGGCTGATCGCGTTCGGGTCGAAATCCTGTTCCCAGTAGTCGCCTTTGCTGCCGAGGCGCTGCGGGGTGGGCGCGTTGGCATCGGTCCATTCGGGGCCGACGGTGAGCCAGCGCAGTGTCCACGAGACGTGGGCGCTCGGGCCCCAGTCCACCCACGTGATGCCGTTGGCGGCGGTGGCATTGCGCGGGCGGTCGGCGGGCCGCGACAGCACGATGAGGTAGCGGCGTTTGCCGTCCAGCACCAGTTCTTCGTCCATCACCGCATGCACGGCGGAGCCGATCACCGCGTTCTTGTCGAAGGCCTTGATGAAATCCCAGCCGCTCGGCACCGCATAACCCACCAGCGACCAGTAGCGCGCCTGCGCGGCGGTCATCCGCGCGCTGCCGCCGCGGGTCTTCGGCAGCGTAGGCAGCCGCCCGGCCAGTACCACCACTTTGCGCGCGCCCAGGCACATGCTGCGTACCAGGTAATCGATGTACGTGGCCGACGTGGCCGACTGCTCGTAGTTCGAGGGTGCCGGCAGATCGCTGCCGCGACCGGCGACGCCGCGATCAAGCGCACGCACATAGTCGCCGCCGCCCCAGCGGGTGCCCAGTGCGATGCCGCCGACCACGCCGCGAAAAATACCGGTCTGCTTGAACCAGCCCATTGACGGCCCCTGCAGCATGTCGGCGATGGGTTCCTCTGGCGGCTCATCGGGAATCGCGACGACGCGATTGGCGCGAGCGTTGAAGTTGTCGGTGTCGAACTGCACGAAAAAGCCGCGCCCGTCAGGCAGTTCGTAACGCACGCGCGGCAGCGCGACGCCGGCATACGGGTCTTCCACATCATCGGGGGCGTAGTAGCGCAGCCAGAGCTGGCCGGTATCCCACAGCCCGCGGCGATGGCCGTTCGACCCCGGCGCGCCCCAGGCGCCCTGGTATTGCAGACCAGCGCCGACGCGGCGATTGCCGGGCGCGCGAAAATGCGGCGGCCGAAACGCAGCGTTGAGTGCGACCGGGTCGCCGATCGCCATGTCCAGCTCCACGCGATACCCGCGGCGTTTACTGTTGCGGTCGGCGCCGACCCGGAACGGATTGACGTGCCCGGGCAAGTGCTCGATGTCGGCATCGACCAGCGGCACTTCGGCCACGCCGACACCGCCGTCGTAGTGATACAGCTCAGGCTGAAAACTTGGCGTGACCTGCACATCGAAAAACCGCGCATGCGGAAATTCGCCCTCGATCACCACACGGGAGCCGAACGGCAGATACATCGCCGGCACCACCAGATAGCTGCAGTTCGGGTCCGGGAAGAAGCCGACGAAACCGGCGCGGCTGATCGGGCGCGCGGGCCGGATCGACCATTGACTGGCGACATCGATGTCCTCGGCGCGGACCAACCGCGCCGACGGGTAGTCGGTCTCGTTCATGCCTTTGGGCAGGAACTCACGCGGGATCTCCGCCGGCACCCGGCCGTCGAACCACGCCTTGATATAGCGCTCGAAGGCCTCGGAAATGCCGCGCGCATCGCGGATCACCGCGTCGCGATCATCGAAGTACGGGAACCGCGGCGCCTTGGGCACCAGCGGAAACGTGCCCGACGGGTTCGGCAACACCACCGGCTTCGGCGCAGGCGGTAGCCGATACGGGCGGACATCGGCGGGCAGCGAGCGCGCCGATGCCGGCACCGGGGCCGAACGCGCGCAACCGATGACGGACACGGCCGAACCGGCGGCGAGGAAGCGCAGAAGATCGCGACGCAGCATAGAGACACTCCGGACGAATGGGGGATGCGGTGCGCGGGGGTGCACCGTAGGCTCAAGCCTGCCCCGGGAGTCACTTCAAATGAAACAGCGGAATTCGACCAGCGCCATCGCCGTTCAGCCGTCTTTGACCGTACACGATGCCGAGGCGGCGGATTACCTGTCCAACCCGTTCAAGGCGGTGTTCATCTATCCCTTCATCGGCCGCGCCCGCTCGGCCAGCGAGGTGGCTGCCGAGCACGGCGTGAAGCTCAATGCGATGGCGTACCGGATCGAGCGCCTGCAGCAGCTCGGCCTGCTGCAGCCCGCAGGCAGCCAGCGCCAGCGTGGCCGCGCGGTCCAGCTGTATCGCGCGACCGCCGACGCCTTCTTCGTGCCGCTGGCGTCCACGTCGCTGGAAAATCTGGAATCGATGATCGACCAGTGGTCACAGTCGCTGCAGCCGATGTATCTGCACGCCCTGGCGCGCACGCTCAGCGACCGAAACCGCCAGTGGGGCGTGCGCATCAGCCGCGAGGCGGACGACCGCCTGCTGATCGCGCCGGCAACAGGCGAGGACGCGTTCTACAACTATTTCGATCCCGACGCGCCGGCGATCATCGAAGGCTGGTTTTCCGACCTGCGCCTCAACGATGACGACGCCAAAGCGCTGCAGGGCGAGCTGTTGATGCTGTATCTGAAATATTTCGGCCGCGAAGGCAAACGCCGCTATCTGCTGCGCGTGGGGATGACGCCGATGCCGGACGATACCGTGCTGCCCGATCGCTGGTAGCGATCGCAACGCCGAGTCGGAGCTATACGATCGGGTGCTGGACGATAGGACGCACGCGGGTGTACTCCACTTCCACCGCCTTGGCCTCTTCGCCGTCGGGCGAGATATTGGTCATCACGATGACCAGGCGGTCGTCGTCCGGCTGCTCGATCTCGGTCCGCCAGCCCCAGCGCGGTCCGGGCGGCGTCTGGCCGTCGCCGTAGCTGCCGAGCACGGCGAAGTGCGCCGGCTCGGTCTCGCCCACGCTGTGCGAGAAGACGATCGAACTGCCGCTGTGGAAGCTGTCGACCCACGCGCATTCCCAGCGCCGCTCGTCGATGTGATAGCCGTACAGCGCCACGCCCGCGTAGCTGCGGGCATCGAATTCCCAACTGTATTCATGCAACAGGAAGCGCCCGCCCAGCACCGCGCGGATGCTGCCGCGCTGGCTGGACTCCGCCGCAAGCATGTCGCGCTCGAACCACAGCCGGTAGATCCCCTCCCACTCGCCGGCCATCCGTGCCAGGCGGCGGTGCGGCCCGTCCTGGGGCGTCTGGGCGCCGGTCTGGGTGCCAGGCATTCCCGCACCCGGCGATGGACCGGCATCGTGGGTATCCATGGTCGCGGCCTCGGTGGTGCTCATCGTTGTCGCCTCCCCCTGTGGGTCGGGCCAGCGTACTCCTGCGCTGCCATCGCCGGAAGCGTGACTGCCGGCGCGAACTGCGTTGCATATTTCACGTCCGAACCGGCCGAAATGCTAAAAAAATGTTATGAATACCATCCTGCCGCCAGGCCATCGCCGGCTGGTGGGACGCTCAGGGGAGTGTCGAGCACATTCCGCTTTCCACATTTCGCAAGGACTCAGGAGGATCCATGTCTTATACGACGATCAACAGACGCCAATGTCGCGTCGCACCCTCGTTCACCGCTCTCGCCCTCGCAGTGGCTGTCGCCATGCCCGCCATGGCCCAGGACGCACCCGCCGAGCCGGAAGCCGGAACCTTGGACACGGTGTCGGTGCTGGGCTCGCGCACGAAGCCCCGTTCCGAAGCCAGTTCGGCGGTGGCGATCGACATCTTAGGCGGCGAGGAATTCCACAACCAGCCCTCGGTCGACCTGCTGGACAAGATGCGCACGCTGGTGCCCTCGTTCAACGTCAGCACCATCCCGATCGACGACGCCGCCACCCTGGTGCGTCCGGCCAACCTGCGCGGCCTGCCGCCGGACAACACCCTGGTGCTGGTCAACGGCAAACGCCGCCACCGCGCCGCGGTCATCACCTTCCTCGGCCACGGCCTGTCCGACGGCGCGCAGGGCCCGGACATCTCGGTGTTCCCGTCGATGGCGCTTGAGCAGGTGGAAGTCCTGCGCGACGGCGCGGCCGCGCAGTACGGCTCCGACGCCATTGCCGGCGTGATCAACTTCGGCCTGAAGAGATCGGACCACGGCGGCGCCGTGGAAGTGTTCGCCGGCGAACATTACGAAGGCGACGGCTTCACCCAGCAGTACGGCGCCCAGGTCGGCCTGCCGCTGACGCCGAACGGCTTCGCTACCCTGACCGCCGAATGGCGCAGCGCCGACCCGACCTCGCGCAGCGTGCAGCGCGACGATGCCGCAGCCGTCGCGGCCGCCGGCTATCCGGGCGTGCGCAATCCGGCGCAGATCTGGGGTTCGCCCGAGGTCCATGAGGACATGAAGTTCATCGCCAACTTCGGCATCGACGGCGAGAACGTCAGCTTCTACGGCTTCGGCAACTATGCCAAGCGCGACGTCGAAGGCGGCTTCTACTACCGCAATCCGACCACGCGCAGCGGTGTGTTCTCGAACGACGGCGGCAACACCCTGTTGATCGGCGATCTGAATACCGCCAACGCAGTGACCTGCCCGACCATTGCCCTGCGCGATGGCAGCGGCAACCTGCTGCCGTACGCGGGCGTTGCCGCTGCGGTCAACGCGCTGCCGGCGGAGTGCTTCACCTTCCTGAGGCAGTTCCCCGGCGGCTTCACCCCGCAGTTCGGCGGGAGGATGGAAGACCAGTCGCTGGTGCTTGGCTTGAAGGGCGCGTGGGGTGAAGATTGGTACTGGGACCTGAGCGGCAGCCACGGCAAGAACGAAATCAACTTCTACATGCTCAACACGGTCAACGCCTCACTTGGGCCCAACCAGCCGGGCAACAACGAGTTCGCTCCCGGCGGCAACACCCAGACCGAGACCACGTTCAACTTCGACATCAGTCATGACTTCGAGATCGGCTTGACCGGCGGGCCGCTGAGCCTGGCGATGGGTGCGGAATGGCGCAAGGAAGAGTTCGAGATCCGTGCCGGCGATCCGTCCTCGTTCGCGATCGGGCCGCTGGTTCCGCAGGGCTTCTCCCTCGGCTCCAACGGCTTCAACGGCTTCAATCCGCGCACGGCCGGCAGCAACAGCCGCGACAACTGGGCGGTGTACGCCGACGTCGAAGCCCGCTTCACCGACCAGTTCCTGCTGGCCGCGGCGGTGCGTCACGAAGACTTCAGCGACTTCGGCGGCACCACCAACTGGAAGCTGACCGGTCGTTACGACTTTACCGACACGTTCGCCGTGCGTGGTGCGGTCAGCACCGGCTTCCGCGCGCCCACCCCGGGCCAGGCCAACGCCGAGCAGGTGACCACGTCCTTCATCGCCGGCCAGCTGCGCGACACCGCGGTACTGTCGCCGAACAACGCGATCGCCCAGTTCTACGGTGCCGAGCCGCTGACGCCCGAAGAATCGAAGAACGCCTCGCTGGGCCTGGTCTGGAATAGCGGCGGCTGGCTGGCCACGGTCGACTGGTACCAGATCAAGACCGAAGACCGCATCGCCCTCAGCACCTTCTTCACGGTGACCCCCGCGGATCGCGCGGCATTGGTCGCGGCCGGATATCCGGAAGCGGCATCGATCAGCGAGGTGCAGTTCTTCGTCAACGACTTCGATACCACCACCACCGGTATCGACGTGGTGACCAGCTACGACAGCGAGCACTTCGGCGGCAAGACCACCTACTCGCTGGCGGCCAACTGGAACAAGACCGAGGTGGACGACTTCACCCCCGGCATCATCACCCCGATCCGGATCAAGAAGCTGGAGGAATCGTTGCCCAGCACCAAGGGCTACTTCAGCATCAACCACCAGCGCCAGGTGTTCCACGCCAATCTGCGCGTGAACTACTACGGCTCGTTCTTCGAGGACCACCTCGACGACGGCGGCCTGCCGATCGATGGTGACAGCGCGGTGACAATGGATGCGGAGATCGGCTGGAAATTCGCCTCCGGCATGTTCATCAACGTCGGCGCGCAGAACCTGTTCGACAAGGTGCCGGACGATAATCCATGGGGCAGAGCGGTGGCCGGTGCCGCCTATCCGGTCCATACGCCGTACGGCTTCAATGGCGGCTTCGGATACGTGCGCGTGGGCTGGAAGTTCTGAGCCTGGCGACAATGACCCGGCTTCGAAGCCGGCGTCGAAACCCGCTTGAGCGTTCGTAGCCCCACGATGCCCTCGGATTTCCGAGGGCATCGTCGTTGACGGGACACGTCATGGGCGATGGCCATGAGCGGAGGGATGCGGTCAACGCCTTCCCGTTCCCGCAGTTGGGCTTCGTCTACGGCTGGGAAACCCTGCCCTTCGGCATCAACGGTTCGTACTTCTACGCCAAGGTGGATTACCGCTTCTGACCGCTTCCGTGTTTTGAAGCCGCGACACGGACGGATGGCGAAAGCCGTACGTTCTTTTTTCGCGCCATGGCTAACGATATCCCGACGATGCATCACCGTCGCCGATAACGTCATAGGGTGCGCTTGAGCGCACCGTTCAGCCCGGCGCTCCGGTGGGAACGGTGCGCTCAAGCGCACCCTATGGAAGGATTGCGCAGTGCTCGATGGCAACGGACCGCAAGTCGTACCGAACACCATCAACCCCACACCGGCACATGGCGCGTTTGCAGGTCTGCCCACTCACGGAGACCCGCCATGCACCGCACCGCCGCCCGCCCCCTGTCCCGCCCATTCACCGGCACCTTCACCAGACACGCCCTCACCGCCGCTGTGCTCTGCGCGCTCGCGCTGGCCGGCTGCCAGCGCACGACCACGCTGGACGAATCCAAGGCCGGCACCCGCGTCGATGCGCCGCGCGGCAAACCGCAGGTCGTCGATGCCCGCGCAGCGGATACCGAAGTCCTCGCCGAAGCCGCGCCGGTCGCCGATGCCGCAGCCGCCCGCGAGGAAGTCGACAAGGTCGTCGTCACCGGTTCGCGCCTGTCGCGATCGCAGCAGGAAGTCGCCAAACGCGCCGTCGGCAATAGCTCGGGCGGTCATGCGTTCGCGCCGGCCGCACCGCCTCCGCCCCCGGCGCCGATGATGATCGCGCCGTCGGAACCGATGCCGATGGACGGGCTCGCCAATACCGAAAAATACGAAACCCGCGACGAAAATCCGGTCCGCCGCGCCAGCGAAGAACCGGTGTCCACGTTCTCGATCGACGTCGACACCGGCAGCTACGCCAACGTCCGCAGTCTGCTGCGCAACGGCCAGCGCCCGCCGGCCGATGCGGTACGCGCGGAGGAAATGATCAATTACTTCGATTACGGCCATGCCGCGCCGACATCGCTGAACACGCCCTTCCGGGTCACCACCGAACTGGCGCAGGCGCCGTGGAACGGCAAGCGCCAGTTGCTGATGATCGGCATCAAGGGCTACGACGTGCCGAAGGCCGAACTGCCGCCGGCGAATCTGGTGTTCCTGATTGACACCTCCGGCTCGATGAGCGACGAGAACAAACTGCCGCTGCTGAAGCAATCCTTCGCGCAACTGGTCGAACAACTGCGGCCGCAGGACCGGGTGTCGATGGTGGTCTACGCCGGCTCGGCCGGTCTGGTGCTGGAACCCACGCCCGGCGACCAGCGCGACAAGATCCTCGCCGCGCTGGACAACCTCGGCGCTGGCGGCAGCACCAACGGCGGCGCCGGCATCCAGTTGGCCTATGCGATGGCGAAACAGGCCTACGTCAAGAACGGCGTGAACCGGGTGATCCTGGCCACCGACGGCGATTTCAATGTCGGCACCACCAGCCAGAAAACCCTGGAAACCCTGGTCGGCGATCAGCGCAAGCACGGCATCGCGCTGACCACGCTCGGCTTCGGTCGCGGCAACTACAACGATGCGATGGCCGAACGTCTGGCCGACGTGGGCGACGGCAACCACGCCTACATCGACACACTGCAGGAAGCGCGCAAGGTGCTGGTGCAGGAAATGCAGTCAACCCTGCTCACCATCGCCAAGGACGTGAAGATCCAGATCGAATTCAACCCGGCGAAGGTGGCGGAATACCGTCTGATCGGCTACGAAAATCGCATGCTGCGTCGCGAGGATTTCGCCAACGACAAGGTCGACGCCGGCGACATCGGTGCGGGCCATGAGGTGACTGCCCTCTACGAGATCACTCTGGTCGGCTCAGGCGCCGAACGCCTGCCCGCGCTGCGCTACGGCGACGACAAGCCCAAAGCGACGAAAGGCATCGCGACCGGCGAACTGGCGCATTTGCGCCTGCGCTACAAACGTCCCGGCGAAGACACCAGCCGGCTGATCGAACGCCCGGTGCTGAAAAGCGAACTGCGCAGCACCGCCAGCCCGACGCTGCGCTTCGCCGCCACGGTCGCCGCCTACGCCGACGGGCTGCGCGGCGGCAAGCATCTGGAGCAGTGGACGTGGGAAGACATCGCCCGCGCCGCGCGCCAGACCACCGGCAACGATCCGTGGCGGCAGCGGGCCGAGTTCATCGAACTGATAGACAGCGCGCGTCGCCTCACCGCCGGCGATGCCCCGCAGGTCGGGATGATCGCCGACTGATTCCGTGCGCGACGGCAGCCTCGCGGCCGTCGTCGCCCGGACCGGTCCTGCCGCCATGACCCTCACGCTTCGCCAATCGATGCCTTGCCCCACCGGGAAAAACGCTGCCAGGACGCGCCTGTCCAGGCTGCAAAACGCGACAGGCTTCACGAAGCGCACCGCAACCCTTAACCTGATGCACATGAATGATGTGGCAGAGGTCAGCGACGAAAGCCTCATGCTCGCCTATGCGGCGGGCGATGCGGCTGCGTTCGAGCGCCTCTATCACCGCCATCGCGGCAAGCTCTACCGCTTCCTGGCCCGGCAACTGCACGGCAACGGCGCGCTGGCCGACGAATTCTTCCAGGACGTGTGGCAGCGGGTGATCACCGCCCGCCAGAACTGGAAGCCCGACGCGGCGTTTTCCACCTGGCTGTACCGGATCGCGCACAACCGCCTCACCGACCACTGGCGCTCGCTGCAGCACCGTCCGCCGGCGCCCGCCGACGCCGACGAACGCACCGAACGCATGCCGGACCACGACACGCCGGAACGTCAGCTGTCGGAATTCGAGGAACGCCGCCGGCTGCAGATAGCGCTGGACGAATTGCCGGAAGAACAGCGCGAGGTGGTTCTGCTGCGGCTGGAACAAGAGCTGAGCCTGGAGGAAATAGGCGAAATGACCGGCGTCGGCCGGGAAACGGTGAAATCCCGGCTGCGTTACGCGATGGATAAACTCCGCCAGAGACTGAATCAATGAGCCGCCCGAGCGAACCCTTCAACGCGGAAGAACGCGACCTTGCCCAGCGCCTCGCGCGCCTGGGCGGCGTGCGCGAACCCGCGGCTGCGCTCGATGCGATGATCCTGGCCGCGGCGCGCGCCGCGGTGTCCGAAAACGCCGCACCCGCAGCAGCAACCGCCGAATTACCCGTCGAACCATCCACCGACCCGAAAGTCTCGCCGTTGCGTCCGCGCAAGCCCGCGCCGCGCTGGCCGGTGGGTTTCGGTCTGGCCGCATCGGTCGTGCTGGCCGCCGGCATCGGCTGGCGCCTGCAGATCGACGGCGACACGCATTCGGAAGCCGCCACCGTACCCGCTGCGGTCTTCCATGAAGAGGCGACCGAAGCGGTGATCCTGGAAGCGCCTATGCAGCGAACGCCGCCTCCGCCACCTCCGTTGGATGCAACGGACGCGCTCGCGCGCCGCGTCGATATGGCTCAAGCGCCCGCCGCGAAAGCCGCCTCCGCACCACGCGAACCCGAGTTCGCCGCCGATGCCGCTGCGCCGCAGAGCGTGATGGCTGAAGCACCACCGCCGCCAGCGCCGCCGGCACCTGTCGCGGCGGCCATCGGTGGCAGTCCGGCCGCAGACGACAGCTTGGACGAGGTTACCGTCACCGGATCGCGCATCCAGCGCGAACGCGCGACCGGCGCCGCCGAATACACCCGCACACCGCTCAACGAGCGCCGCGAGCAGGCCGCGCAGGCGGCCAAGTCTTCGCCGCCAGCCGCTGCCAGCCCCAGTCGCGCGGCAAGCGCACCGCAGCCGCCCGCATCGAGAGAACGCATGCGCGACGCCTTCGGCAACGTCGAAGGTGACGCGGAAGAACGCAAGGCCCGCGACAAGGCTCGCGACAGCGGCTACGACGACCGGCCGCCGGTGTCGGCGGATTCGCCGGAATTCCGTCAGGCTTGGCTGCAGCGCATCCGCGCCCACATCGCGAAAGGCGACACCGATACCGCGCGCAGTGGGCTGCAGGAGTTCCGCCGCCGTTATCCCGACATCGAACTGCCGGAAGACCTGCGCAAGCTGGCGGCGACGCTGCCGCCGCCCGCGCCCTGACCGCGGCGCCCCTCACCATGGCGGCGCCGCTGCATACCCTCACCGCGCCCGCGGCGCACGTCATCGAAGTCAAACACAGCCGCTTCCTCGCCCAGGCGCTGGCGGTCGATTCCGCCGACGCGGCGCAGGCCGCACTCGCACCGCTGAGCGACCCCGCCGCGACCCACAACTGCTGGGCGTGGCGAGTCGGCGATCAGTACCGCTCCAGCGACGACGGCGAACCCGCGGGCACTGCCGGCCGTCCGATCCTCGCCGCCATCGACGGCCAGGGTTGCGACCAGGTGCTGGTAGTGGTCACCCGCTGGTACGGCGGCATCAAACTCGGCGCCGGCGGCCTGGTGCGCGCGTACGGCGGCGCCGCGGCCGAATGCCTGCGTCGCGCCGACAAGCGTCCGCTGATCGCCTACGCCGAACTCGAATTCGCCTGCCCCTTCGCGCACCTCGGCGATGCCCACGCGGCCCTCAACGCGGCGGGTGCGAGCAAATACGCCGAATCCTTCGACGCCGACGGCGTCAATCTGCGCGTGCGCCTGCCCGCGGATCGCATCGACGACTTGAAAACCCGCCTGCGCGACGCCACCCGTGACCAGGTGCGGTTCGCAGCGCTTGGCTGAACGCGACGTCTTCCCGGGCGTTCCCGGCGAGGTGTGATGGTCCGACCACCTCCCTCTCCTACCGGCTGCAGCATGAGCTCCCCAGATCCGAACCCGCCCAAAGCCCCCATCGGCAGCTTGCGCACACTCTGGCCATTCGTCCGCACGCATCGGCCGCTGCTGGTCGCCTGGCTGCTGGCGCTGGCGATCTCGTCGGCCGCATCGCTCAGCCTGCCGCTCGCGATCAAGACCATGATCGACGAAGGTTTCCGCAGCAGCAGCGGCAGCGACATCGATCGCGCCTTCCTGCTGATGTTCGCCGTCGCGCTGGTGCTGGCGCTGGGCACCGCCGCACGGTTCTTTTTCGTCTCGCTGCTGGGCGAACGCGTGGTCGCCGATCTGCGCGAAAAACTGTACGCCCACCTGATCGGACTCGACCTCGGTTTCCATGATCGCAACCGCAGCGGCGAACTGGTCTCGCGGCTTACCGCCGATGTCGAACTGGTGCGCAATGTGGTCGGCAGCAGCATGTCGGTGGCGCTGCGCAGCACGATCACCCTGATCGGCGCGCTGGTGATGTTGTTCGCGACCAGCCCGCGGCTCGCGGCGTGGGCGCTGGTCGGCATCCCGCTGGCGGTGCTGCCGGTGATGATCGGCGCGCACTATCTTCAGAATATCTCGCGCAACAGCCAGGACCGCATCGCCGACGCCAATACGCTCGCCACCGAAACCCTCGGCGCGGTGCGCACCGTGCAGGCGCACGGGCGCGAATCGTACGAACGCGGACGTTTCGACAGCGCGGTGCAGGTGGCGGTGCGCACCGCGCTGAAGCGGATCGGCGCGCAGTCGATGATGACCGCGACCGTCATCGTGCTGTTCTTCGGCGCGATCACCCTGGTGCTGTGGTCGGGCGCGCACGACGTGCTGGCCGGCCGGATGACCGCCGGCACCCTGATCCAGTTCGTGCTGTATGCGATCTTCGCCGGCGGCTCGGTCGCCGCGCTCACCGAAACCTGGAACGAACTGCAGCGCGCGGCCGGCGGCATGAGCCGGATCGGCGAGCTGATGCAGGAAACCGCGGGGATCGTCGCGCCCGCGCACCCGACGCGACTACCGCAGCCGCTGCGCGGCGAGATCGCGCTGGACGCGGTGAGCTTCCACTATCCGATGCGCCCGGATCTGCCTGCGCTGGAGGATTTCCAGCTACGCGTGACGCCGGGCGAGACCGTGGCCCTGGTCGGGCCGTCCGGCGCCGGCAAGAGCACGGTGTTTTCGCTGCTGTTGCGCTTCCACGACCCGCAGGGCGGGAAGATCGCGGTCGACGGCGTCGATCTCCGCGAATGCGATCCGGTCGAACTGCGCGAACGCATCGCGCTGGTGCCGCAGCAGCCGACGCTGTTCGCGACCAGCGCGCGCGAGAACATACGCTACGGCCGACTGGAAGCGACCGACGCCGAAGTCGAAGCTGCGGCGGGCTCGGCCGAAGCGCACGAATTCCTGAGCGAACTGCCGAAAGGCTACGACGAGGAACTCGGCGAACGCGGCGTGCGTCTCTCCGGCGGTCAGCAGCAGCGCATCGCCATCGCCCGTGCGCTGCTCAAGGACGCACCGATCCTACTGCTGGACGAAGCCACCTCGGCGCTCGACGCGCAGAGCGAGCGCGCGGTGCAGCACGCGCTGGAAAACCTGATGCGCGGACGTACGACGCTGGTCATCGCGCATCGCCTTGCCACCATTCTCAAGGCCGACCGTATCGTGGTGATGGACCGCGGCCGGATCGTGGCCGAAGGCACGCATGAGGCGCTGCTGGCGGAAGGCGGGCTGTACGCGGAGCTGGCAAGGCTTCAGTTCCTCGATTGAGCCGCGCACGGGCGCAGACTTTCTGTCGCAGCGACGTTGGATTCGTTCCGTGTCTCGCGTTGCTCTCGCCGGGACAGTAGCTGCACGTGCGGATCGAAGCGTTCCCGACTTGATGTGATGGCGGCGTTGCGAAGATCGCGTTTCACCGTTTCACCCATGAACCGAAGTACGCCGTGCCATGCAGACAATAAAAAAGCCGGCAACAAGTGCCGGCTTTCCACAAACAATAAAAAAACCGGCAACGAGTGCCGGTTTTTTCGGTAGATGGTGCGCCCGGAGAGATTCGAACTCCCGACCCCCAAGTTCGTAGCCTGGTGCTCTATCCAACTGAGCTACGGGCGCGCTGTTGCATGACATCTTTTTGCAGCTGTGTTGCAGGAGCGGAATTGTGCCAATCCTGATCGACTTGGTCAATCCTTGCGCTGAATTCGATGCATCGAATCCTTCGCTGTCGACGTTACGCCACGCTGCGGATCATTCTGTCGCGCGATCGGATCGTGCGCGATGGAATCATGGGCAACAAATGGCGGAGAGTGAGGGATTCGAACCCTCGATGGAGCTTTTGACCCCATACTCCCTTAGCAGGGGAGCCCCTTCGGCCTCTCGGGCAACTCTCCGTCGACGCGTTGTGCGCGTGGTGAAAGGATAACGGCTCAGTCGTCCTGCGGCAAACCCGAATTCGGGCCGCGACCGGTTTCACCGCGCTGGATGCGCTGATAAATCTCTTCGCGATGCACGGCCACGTCTTTCGGGGCCGTAATGCCAATACGCACCTGGTTGCCTTTCACTCCGAGCACAGTGACGGTGACCTCGTCGCCGATCATCAGAGTTTCGCCAACCCGGCGAGTCAAAATAAGCATTGCATGTCTCCATTGGCCGATGTCCCCTCATCGGTACCCTGTCGTTGGCTTCGCGACCGAATCAAGCGGGGATGGAACCTGGTCGCGAACGCAAGTAGGTAAGAATAACCGGATCGGCGCAAATACGGAAAGCGCCTGAAGTCATGCTTCAGGTCGCAGTCGCCCTTCCACCCAATCCCGAACGCCGTCCAAAGCCATGCCTAGTTGGGGAACGTCGTCTCCGCCCCCTTGCGCCATGTCGGGGCGGCCACCGCCTTTGCCCCCGATCTGACCGGCCACGTGCCCCAGCAGTTCTCCGGCCTTGATTCGCCCAAGAGCTGCGCCGCTCACGCCCGCAATGAGGGCAACTTTACCATCCACTGCCCCGGCCAGCACTACCACAGCATCGCGAAGTTGCTGTTTCAAGCCATCGACAGCGTCGCGCAGGGCCTTGGCGTCGAGACCTTCGACCCGGGCAGCCAGCACCCGGATCCCGCCGACATCGACCGCAGAGGCCGCCAGATCCGCCACTGCGGCGTTCGCGGCCTTGGCTTTCAGGCCTTCCAGCTCGCGTTCCAGCTTCTTCTGGCGGTCCAGCAGCGCCCGCAATTTATCGCCGATCTCGGCGGGATTGCCGCCCAGCAGCTCGGCGGCCTCGTCCAGACGGCGCTGCTCGCTGGCGATGTAGTCCAGCGCGCCCTGCCCGGTCACGGCCTCGATCCGGCGCACGCCGGCCTGGATACCGCCCTCGGAGACGATCTTGAACAGGCCGATATCGCCGGTGCGGCCAACGTGGGTGCCGCCGCACAGTTCGGTGGACGTGTCGCCCATGCGCAATACGCGCACGTTTTCGCCGTATTTTTCGCCGAACAGCGCCATCGCGCCGAAATCCAGCGCTTCCTGCATGCCCATATGGCGGATTTCGGCTTCGCTGTTGGCGCGGATCTCGGCGTTGACCCGGCGCTCGATCTCGGCCAGTTCGGCTGCGGTCAGCGCCTGGAAATGCGCGAAATCGAAGCGCAGGCGATCCGGGGCCACCAGCGAGCCCTTCTGGGTCACATGGGTGCCGAGCACACCGCGCAGGGCCGCGTGCAGCAAGTGGGTGGCGCTGTGATTGAGCACAACCGCACGGCGGCGATCCTGATCGACATGACCCATCACATGATCGCCGCGCTTCAGCGTGCCGACCGTCAAATTACCGACGTGGCCGAAGAACTGGCCAGCCAGCTTCTGGGTGTCGGATATCTCGAACAGCACGCCCTCCTCCGTCAACCGGCCGGTGTCGCCGACCTGACCGCCGGATTCGGCATAGAACGCGCTCTTGTCGAGCAGGACGATGGCCTGATCTCCGGCCTCGATGCGGTCGACCGGCTTGCCGTCCTTGAGGATCGCGACGACCTCCAGACCGCCAGCCACCAGACCGTCGTAGCCGAGGAATTCGGTCGGCGACAGCTGGGCGATCAATTCGGCCGGGAGTGCAACGCCACCGCCGAATTTGCCGCCCTTGCGCGACTGCTCGCGCTGCTCTTCCATCAAACGGTCGTAGTCGGCAGTCACTACGGCCGGCAGTTCCGGCAGGCCCTTCTCGCGCAGGATGTCGAGGATCAGATCCGGCGGACAACCATAGGTATCGTGCAGCAGGAACAACTGTTCGCCGTCGATCGCACCGCTGCCCTGCGACAGATAGCCTTCGAGACGCATCATGCCGGCGTCGAGCGTCTGCGCGAACGCGGCTTCTTCGGCCTTGAGCGCGCGTTCGATCAGCGCACGTTTCTCGGTCAGTTCCGGATAGGCATCGCCCATCACATCGATCAGCGGCTGCAACATGCGCCAGAAATTGCCCTCGGCGCTCAGTGCGCCGAGCTTCCACAGATGACGGATCGCGCGACGGATGATCCGCCGCAGCACATAGCCGCGGCCTTCGTTGCTGGGCAGCACGCCATCGACGATCAGGAAGCTGCAGGCGCGGGTGTGATCGGCGATCACGCGCAGCGATTTGTGTTCGAGGTCGGTCGTATTCGTGATCGCGGCTGCGGCCTTGATCAGATGCTGGAACAGGTCGATCTCGTAGTTGCTGTGCACGTGCTGCAGCACTGCGGCGAGGCGCTCGAGGCCCATGCCGGTGTCCACGCATGGCGCCGGCAGCGGCAGCAGCGTGCCGTCGGGCTGACGGTCGAACTGCATGAACACATTGTTCCAGATTTCGATGTAACGATCGCCGTCCTCGTCGGGCGAACCCGGCGGCCCGCCGGCGATATGCGCGCCGTGGTCGTAGAAGATCTCGGTACACGGGCCGCACGGGCCGGTGTCGGCCATCTGCCAGAAATTGTCCGACGCGTAGGGCGCACCCTTGTTGTCGCCGATGCGGATGATGCGGTCGGCCGGCAGCCCGATCTCCTTGTGCCAGATGTCGAAGGCTTCGTCATCGGTGTGATAGATCGTGACCAGCAGCTTGTCTTTGGGCAGCCCCCACACGCCGGTCAGCAGCTCCCAGGCGTAGGCGATGGCGTCGCGCTTGAAGTAGTCGCCGAAGCTGAAATTGCCCAGCATTTCGAAAAACGTGTGGTGCCGCGCTGTGTAACCGACCTGATCGAGATCGTTGTGCTTGCCGCCGGCGCGCACGCAGCGCTGGCTGGATACGGCGCGGGTGTAGCTGCGCTTCTCGGCACCCAGGAACACGTCCTTGAACTGGACCATGCCGGCGTTGGTGAACAGCAGGGTCGGGTCGTTGCCCGGCACCAGCGGGCTCGATGGCACCACGGTGTGGCCCTTCGAGCGGAAGAATTCGAGGAAGTCCTGGCGGATCTTCGATGTGGAGAGCGTGGCTGTGGTGGTCATGGCGTCGGCAGTGTGACGGGCGCAGCTCGCACACCGCAGGCGCAGCACTTAGCCGGCGCGGAATCGAGCGAACAACCCAGGACTGGCTAGATTAACAGGCGGTGGGCGCCGGACGCGGCTTCAAGCTGCGATTCCGCCATGTAGGACCGGCGGGAGCCGCGATTGGCCTCGGAAAGATTTGTCCAGCCATTCGGCTGTTTAAAGCCTGCAGCCAAACGCGGCTCCCGCCGCTCCTACAGGCCGATCAGAACTCGTCGTCGTCCAGCCGCACCGCCGCGCGGACCTGATCGCCGCTGAAGCCGCGGCGCAGCAGGAAATCGGCGGCCTTGCGCTGGATCGCGCGGTCGTCCAGCCGGCCGGGAAACCGGCGCCGGGCCAGATCGCGGGCGTTTTCGGTCCAGTTGCCATCGTAGGAGTCCATCGCGGCAACCACGGTATCGCGGTCCAGGCCGTGCATGCCCAGCTCGGCGCGAATCCGCAGCGGGCCGTAACCGTTGTTCGCCCGGCTGCGGACCAGCAGTTCGGCGAAACGAGCGTCGTCCTGCCAGCCTTCGGCGGTCATCCGCTCGACCGCGGCCTGCGCGTCTTCGGCTTCAATGCCGCGCGCGGTCAGTTTGCGGGCCAGTTCCTTGCGCGAATGTTCGCGACGGACCAGCAGACCCAGCGCGCGCTGGGCCGGCGTCGGCTCCGGCCGACGGCGCTTGCCCGGTGCAGCGGGCGCAGCGGGCATGTCGTCGTCGGGCGGCAGCATGTCGTCGTGGAGCGGTGGGATTTCGTGCATGGGGCGATTTTATCGATTCGGGCCGAAAGCGTTCGCACAGCCCACGCCGCGGGGTTCAGAACGGCTGCCACTGCCCTTCGCGCAGCACGAACAGCCGGTCGGTCAGCGCGTAGCTCGCTTCGGCGCGCATCTTCGCGGCCAGTTGCCTCAGCTGGGCGATGGCGTCGGCATTGGCGGAATCGGCGAACAGCAGCAGGTCGCGCGCGGGCACGGCAGCGACCGGTTCGCCGCGCAGTCTGTCGCGCTCGCGTTCCCACAGATCGGCGAACAGCAGCAGCGAGGCTTCGTAATTGCCATCGGCGGTGACCATGTTCACCAAGTCGCCGCGATGCACCTCGATGCCCGGCAGCAGGCCGCGCAGGTTGCGCACCGCCAGTGCGCGCAGGTCTTCGCGCTGCACGCCCAGGCCTTCGAGTTCGTCCGGATTGAGGTAGGCGATATTGCTGGGCGTGTCGATGGCGTAGACCACCACAAGATTGTTGTTGAGGTCTTCGTACAGGTTGTCCTGCACCTTCTCGCTGCCCATCCGCCGCATCGATTCGCGGATCTCCTCCAGCCAGCCGCGATCCTTGACGATCGGGATGATCGCGTCGCGGCTTCGTTCCAGTCCCTTCGTCGCCTCGGCGAACGAGCGCACGAAGCGGTCGATCAGACCGTCGCGGTCGCGCTCCGATGCGCCGAGATACATCTGATAGGCATTGTCGAGGAACGCACGGTTGCCGCCGTCGGCGGTGGCGTTGATGCCGAGTTCCAGCTCGCCCGCAACCTGGACATCGACCTCGGGGGCCGCGATCCGGACGCGGCGCGCGACTTCTTCGGTGAATTCGGCGCGGGTCATGCCTGGCTGGGTGGAACGCCCGCCGAACAGTGAACGGACAGCAGCGAACAGGCCTTTCATCGACGATGCTCCAGCAAGAAGAACCAGAAGAACACATCGGCAGCGGATGTCCGCTTCCCGGACAGGATCACTCGGCGGCGGCTTCCAGCGCATCGGCAAGCCGCTCGACCGCGATCACTTCCATGCCCTTGTACGCGCCGGCCTTGGGCGCGTTGGCCCTGGGCACGATCGCGCGCTTGAAGCCGTGGGTCGCGGCTTCCTTCAGCCGCTCCTCGCCGTTGGGCACCGGGCGGATCTCGCCGGAAAGACCAATCTCGCCGAATGCGATGGTCTTCTCGGCCAGCGGCCGGTCGCGCAGCGACGACAGCACCGCCAGCAGCACCGGCAGATCGGCGGCGGTTTCCTGCACGCGGATGCCACCGACGACGTTGACGAATACATCCTGGTCGAAGACGCCGACCGAACCATGCCGATGCAATACGGCCAGCAACATCGCCAGCCGATTCTGTTCCAGGCCGACGGTGACGCGGCGCGGATTGGACAGGGGGCTGTGGTCCACCAGCGCCTGCACTTCCACCAGCAGGGGGCGCGTGCCTTCGCGCGTCACCATCACCACGCTGCCAGGGGTGGGGCCCTGCGAGCCGGACAGGAAAATGGCCGAGGGGTTGGGTACTTCGCGCAGGCCCTTGTCCGACATCGCGAACACGCCCAGTTCGTTGACGGCACCGAAGCGATTCTTGAAGGCGCGCAGGATGCGGAAGCGACTGCCGCTTTCACCTTCGAAATAAAGTACGGCGTCCACCATGTGCTCGAGTACGCGCGGGCCGGCAATGCCGCCGTCCTTGGTCACGTGGCCGACCAGGAAGACGCTGGTGCCCGTTTCCTTGGCAAACCTCACGAGGCGCGCAGCACACTCGCGAACCTGGCTGACCGAGCCGGGGGCGGCGGTGAGCTGTTCCGACCACAATGTCTGGATGGAGTCCGCAACGATCAGGCGCGGCTTGGCCTCCGCCGCCAGCGCCAGGATTTTTTCCACGCCCGTTTCCGCCAACGCATCCAGCCCATCCAGCGGCAGCCCGAGCCGCATCGCGCGGCCCGCCACCTGCGACAGGCTTTCTTCGCCGGTGACATACAGCGCCGGAAACCGGCCGCCCATCGCCGCCAGCGCCTGCAGCAGCAGGGTCGACTTGCCGATGCCCGGGTCGCCGCCGACCAGCACCACCGAGCCTTCGACCAGGCCACCGCCCAACACACGGTCGAGTTCACCGATGCCGGTAGACACCCGGACTTCAGCGGTCTGGCTGACCTTCTTGAGCGCGGTGATGCGCGGCGCATCGATGGCGCCGGCGTAACCGGTATTGCGCACGGCCGGCTTGCCCGCCGCCGTCGCGGGTTCGACCACGAACTCCGACAAGGTGTTCCAGGCCTCGCATTCGCTGCATTGTCCTTGCCATTTGTTGAAGCTGGCGCCGCAGTCGGCGCAAACATAGGCAACTTTGGATTTGGCCACGATGGTTCCTGTCGGCAAGTGCGCCATGCTAGCCCGGCCGGGACGCTGCGGGAAACCGCCAGTTGTCGCCAAGCTCTGTCAGGCGACTTCGGCATCTACGGATTCCCGTCTCACGCGTGAGGGCGCACAATCCCGTGGGAGCCGGCTTGTCCGCGGTTCGCCATGCGCTGCGCGGAGGGACGATGGCCAGTAATCCGGTGGCTCCAGAATTCAACCAGGTCAGCCTGAAGACGCTGAAGTTGCGCCCGGGCATGTTCCTGCAGACCCAGCGCATGGAAAAGAACTCGCCCAACTACGAGGCGCAGTTCCTGGGCGTGATCGATGAAAAGTGCCTGATGGTCGTGCCGGTCGGCACCTTCAGCATCAAGACCGGCATGAAGGCCGGCGAGACGTTCATCATCCGCGGCTTTACCGGCCAGTACGATTTCTATTTCACCTCGAAGGTGATCCAGGCCTTCGACTTCACCTTTCGCGAGCCGGCTTTTGCCTACGCGGTGTTGTCGTTTCCCGACAGCGTGGAAGCGCGCAAGGTGCGCAACTCGATCCGCATCCGGACCTCCCTGCCTGCATCGGTAACCGGCATCGCCAGCAAGGCGACCCAGGCCGTTACCCTGCTCGACCTGAGTGCCGATGGCTCCCTGGTACGGTCCGAGGAAGCGGTGGGCTCAATCGGCGACTTGGTCAGCCTGGAGTTTTCGATGGGGCCGGACGCACAACTGTCCTATGTGGTCGCCGTGGCGCGGGTCTGCCACGTGCATATTGGCGACGACGGCTACCTGACCGGTGTGCTGTTCGAGAATATCTCGAGCGCGGATCGGTTGATGATCCGGGAGTTCGTGGTGGCTGGGGGGGAATAAAGGTCCGGAAAGGGCGTCGCCTGGCTCTCAGCGCAGCACCGGACCGACAGGCGCAAAATCCATGCTTTCCAAAAGCCAG
>JANLVT010000023.1:0-87060 GCA_031364125.1 Lysobacterales bacterium
GACGCAAGCGTCACTATGGCGTGGAACGCCGAGGGCGGATGCAGGGCAAGCGGATGATTGACGAGCGACCCGCGGCGGTAGAGGAACGCCAGGAAGTGGGTCACTGGGAGCTGGATACGGTACAAGGCGCCAGCGGAGAGAAGGCCTGCGTTGTGACGCTGGTGGAGCGTGTGACCGGTGTTTTGTTGGTGGAGAAAGTGCCAGATAAAACCGTCAAGTCGGTCAACAGAGCGTTACTCCGAGCGATTCGGCGTTCACCGTTGCCGGTGTTGACGATCACAGCCGACAACGGCACCGAATTTCATGCCTATCGAAAAGTGGAGATCGCAACCGGAGTGACGATCTACTTCGCCCGGCCTTAGCACCCATGGGAACGGGGAACGAATGAGAACGCCAAAGGATTGCTGCGCCAGTACTGGCCCAAGGGCAACTCGATGGCCGACTTGACGCAAGCTCAATCCAACGCTGTCAGCCACAAACTCAACACTCGACCGAGGAAACGACATGGCTATTTCAGCCCGCTACAACTCGTCGCATAACTGTTGCACTTGGTGGTTGAATTCACTCCACATTCCCGCTCGATCAACTGCATCACCGCCGCCCGATTCCACAGCGCAAAATCCATCTTCAACTGCTCGGGCCGCTTATCGCAGATGATCCGCTGGATGTCCCACTCCTGCGCCTCGCTGAGCAAACGGCCGCAGCCGGCGGCTTTGCCGCGTCGGCTGGGCTTGATGCCTGTCAGACCGCCTGATTGATAACGATCAATTGTGCTGCGTACCGTCGGGTAAGACAGCCCTGTCAATTCGACAATCGGCATCACGCCATGTTCTTGGCGATGCAACCGGATCACCTGCTTACGTCGCTCGTGCAACCTATCCAGCGACTGATGCCTTGCGTCTTCTCTGTCCATTCCAAATCTGACAATTTCAGAACACGAAGAGTTCAAATATAATCGTGCCGGATCAATAGTGAGCCCGGGGCGATTCCCTTCGGGCTTGAAATGTCGATACACTGTGTAGTAGGATACGCCACGTGAGTCTGATTTCTTTTCTGTAAGCATTTTGCAACAATTTCGGACTAAGCTATAGACAGGAAGCAAGGGATCGCATTTAGCTGGGGAAGTAATCAATGGATTTTAATGGGGACTGAAAATGGAAAATATGGAATGTTTGGAGCGCAGTGCGCAACTTGCATGTGACTTCCATGTCGAGCAGTTCATCGATTCGAAAGACCCAGTTTTCGCTGGACACTATCCTCATTTTCCGATCTACCCAGGTGCGCTCCTCGTTGAGCGAATGCGTCTGGCTGTGCAAAAGCATGCTGCTGCCTCGGGTGTCAAGCTGGCATTAACTAAAATCCAGCGCGTCAATTTTCATCACCCCGTGTTTCCGGAGACGAAAATCGCTTTGAAATGCGCCACCGTGTCTTGGGTAGAGGGAACTTTGCGTTTGAGCCTGGAAGTCGTAACGAACCGGCCCATTGCGACGGCTAAAATGGATTTTAAGGCGATGCATACAAATTGAAGATAACAAAACAGATCATTGCATGGTTGGCGCGCGGCTCTTAGAGCCGCGAAAACGTATGTTTTGGGACTGGACGTCGCTCTAACTACTTTTGGGCGCGTTCTGTTCAGAGGGAACCCTGCGTTTGATTGTGCTGACACTAATGGATTTTCGCATTGCGGAGAGTGGGAATGGAATTCGAGATAGCACATGCAAATTGAAGCTGAAAAAATACATCTTTGGATGCCGCAGCGCTATCCCATGCTTCTCGTAGATCGTGTGGCGAATCTCGAAACCGGAGTTAAAGTTCACGCGCAAAAGGCTATTTCGCTCAACGATTACTTCTATCATGACCTTCCGGCGACTCCGAAACCAGAAGATTTCGCTTACCCTCACGGATTGCTGATTGAGGCCCTGGCGCAGGCCGCTGGCATTTTGCTGCGCGATCGTTGGCCACAACTGCGAAGTGATAAGCACATGGTGATGTTCGGATCGTTTTCCGAAGTCAGTGTCTATGATTGTGCTTATCCGGGTGATTTACTCGACTTAGAGGCCAATCTGGAAGTTGCAAGCGAGGACGCCGCCGTTATTAGCGGAAGCGTTGTCTGTAATGGTAAGGCTTTAATGAGTGTCAAGCGAATAAGCGCCGCACTAAGGCCAAGCTCGCTATTCAGCAAGGAATTGATGTGATGCGGCCTTTATATATCACAGGCTTGGGCTTAGTCTCCCCATTGGGATCTGACGTGGACGAGTTTTGGGAGCGCTTAGCTTTTGGTTCGGAACAACCCGTCGATTTGGGTTTTCCAGACGAACAAATCGCCAATTCACGGTTCTATCTGAGCGAAAACAGCACTGACGAATCGCAATTGAATAGCGAGAGTCAAGCCTTCACTTTCGCTATGCGGGCAGTGCGTGATGCGCTTGCGGATGCCAAACTTGATTTGAAAAAACAGCGTGTCGCGCTTGTGCTGGGCACAGGCGCTGGCGATATCGAATTGTTCGAGCGTCACAATTTCAGCGCCGGCACTGACGATACCCCAAACGCATATTCTCTGGCCGCCCGTCTCGGGCAGCATTTTGGATTCAATGGGCCGGTGGTGACGGTAAGCACCGCATGCTCTGCAAGTGCTGCGGCATTTTCAATCGCTTCTGAGCTCTTGGAAGACGGCAATGTTGAAGCGGCAATAGTCTGCGGCGTGGAGTCGGTCTCCCGCACCACTCTCGCCACTTTCAATAGGTTACAAGCTTTGGACCCCAGCCATTGTCGTCCATTTGAAGAATCGCGAGCTGGTACTGTGTTGGGTGATGGCGCCGCCGCTTTAGTGTTGCGAATGTCCGCGCCAGAGGGCAGCGAACGAGCTTACGCCCGACTGAGCGGCATAGGTCTGGCTTGCGATGCCCATCACCCGACCGCGCCACGCCCCGATGGAACTCAGATCGCGGCAGCGGCACGCGGTGCACTCGCACAGGCGGGTATCGACCCAGAAGCGATCACCTTGATCGTTCCGCATGGAACCGGCACGCGCGCCAACGATGAAGCAGAGTACGCAATGCTGCGCAAGCTTTTCGGCGATCGCCTTCCTATGATTCCAATGTTTCCCTTGAAGAGCAAAATTGGACACACCAGTGGCGGTGCGGGCGCATTCTCGACACTCACGCTTGCATTAATGCTTCACCACCAACAAGTTCCACCGGGCTCAGGCGGAGCACTCGACTCGAGTTTCGATTTGTGTATTCCAAACATGAGTCTGCCGGTTAAAGCAGGGTATGGTCTGGTTAACGCCTATGCTTTTGGCGGAAACCATGTGTCTTTAGTGCTTGAGGCCGGCCTATGACTCTTGCCATCACCGCGGCCGGTTGGGTTGCGCCAGGCTGGAACCACTGGGAGTGTTTCACCGATCCGTTGATGCAAGCTCGATCGAGCGTGTCTGACTCTTGGTTTGACGCAAACCATTATCTGGGCAAACGAGGTCATAAATATCTATCCAATGCGAGTCGTTATCTGCTAGCCGCAGCAGGCAGAGCCGTCGGCACGGTGGATGATCGTCACAAGGATTTGAAGGATCGCACGGGTATTGTCGTCGGAACAAATGAGGCGGATTACTGGGTACGACGCGAAGTGAACAGGATCGTTCTATCGCAAGGAGCCAATGCCCTCAATGCCATAGAGGCGCCGAATACCGCCGTGAATCTGCCTGCTAGTCATGTCGCCATGCGCTTCGGATACACCGGACCGAATATGACGCTGACGAATCCCCATCTGGCAGGGCTAGAGTCGATCTATGTCGCCGACCGGTTGCTACGTCGGCATCGACTTGCTGCGGTCATGGCGGGAGCAGTCGAGGATAGCCTTGAAAGCGATCATGTAAACGGAGGTGCAGCGGTATTATTTCTCGAAAACAGCCGGGAAGCCTCTGGCCCCGCGCTCGCTACAATAGAGGCAATAGACTTGGATTTCCATGCGCCAACGGATCATGCGCTTGGAGAATGGGTCATTGCTAAGCTTCGCCAGAAGTGCGTACCGGGTTCAGCCGTTTGGCTGCTCTCCCATTGTACCGAACTGGCTCAGCGCATGCAGACTCAACTGCAACATTGTGTGACTGTCCCAGTGCATGATCTATCAAAGAAAAATACGATCTTTGCTGCAAAGCACACGTTGTTGCCGTTAATGCAGTTGCTATGGCTAATTGCCAATAAGCATCAAGGCATAGTTCTAGCACAGAGTAACTTAGGACATATCGTTATGTTTACACTTACCCCAGCCAAATAGGAAAAAACATGAGCACGACAATGACTGAAAACGAAGGGCGCCTGGCCGAAATCAAGGATCTGGTCTGCGATATTCTTGAGCTTGAGCACGAAGAAGTGACTCAAACGAGTTTATTCAAGGAAGAGCATGGCGCGGATTCCCTGCGAGCGATTGAGATCTTGGCGACCCTGGAGAAGACTTTTAGTGTGAAGATCCCCCAGGCCGAAATGGTCAAGATGGTAAATTTGGACGGTGTGTACGGCGTGGTCCGTAACGCGGCGGGCTGGGAAGCCTAATGCTTAATACCGCTCTCATATGCTAAGCGGAGAGCGGTAGAAATCAAGCACCAATGCGAAGGCGCTTTCGGAAGAAAGCGCACAGCGTTTTTCATGCCGAACTTTTACTAAACAATTACTACCGGGCGATTTCGATGAGTGATACAGAAAGAACCAGAGTCGTGATTACCGGGCTAGGCGTAGTGTCTAGCATCGGCCTTGGTATCGACGCTTTCACTGCTTCGCTACGCGAAGGGCGTAGTGGTGCATCGCCGATTCAAGTGTTCGATACGACGGGTTATGAAAGCCCAGTCGGATGCGAGGTGCGTGAATTCGACCCGGTGCCATGGTTCACGCGACTGAGCCCTCACGGAGTTGGGCGTAGCAGTCAATTTTCTGTTGCGGCCGCGCGCATGGCGATGCTAGATGCTGGCTTGGATGAAGATAAGCTGCGTCATGGCGGGACTTTGGTTTCGATCGGGACGACTGACGGCGAATCGCAAGTACTGGATCAACTGGCGGCCCAGTGGACTCGAAACGGCCTCGATAAGTTGGATCCGGAATTGGTGAGACAAGCTCCCGCCAACCGTATGGCCGTCACCGTGGCGCAGGAATTCGCCTTGGGCGGCGAAGCAATGACCTTTTCGACTGCATGCGCAGCGGGCAATTATGCCATCGGCTACGCATTCGACCTTCTGCGCTCTGGTGAAGTGCAATACGCCTTTTGCGGCGGTGCGGATTCGATGTGCAGAAAAACATACGCGGGTTTCCATCGATTAGGGACGATCGCCCCGACAAGCTGCCAGCCTTTCGATAAGCATCGTCAAGGTATTCTTACGGGAGAAGGCGCCGGCATACTGCTGCTTGAGCGTTTAGAGAGTGCGGTCGCGCGCGGTGCGCGAATCTACGCCGAAGTGCTCGGCTATGGACTGAACTGCGACGCCAATCATATGGTTTCGCCTAATCGCGAAAGCATCGCGGAATGCATCCGAATCGCACATTCCAATGCGAACATCAAATCGGAGCAAGTCGACTATATTTGCGCGCACGGTACAGGAACTATGGCGAACGATACTACCGAAGTTGGTGCAATTTGCGATGTCTTCGGGCAACTTCGCCCACCGGTGAGCTCGATTAAATCGATGCTGGGCCACACGATGGGCGCCGCTAGCGCAATAGCCTCCGTTGCCTGCGCAAGCGCTATTCATAACGGGTTCTTGCCGCCGACGATCAATCACACGGAGACCGATCCCGCCTGTCCCGTGGACTGCGTGCCCAACACCTCGCGTCCGGCCGATCTGCGTATTGTCCAAAACAATGGCTTCGCCTTTGGCGGCAACAACGCGATTTTGGTGTACGGCAAAGTCGACTCCGGAGTGTTGTCATGAGCGCATTGGTCATAACTGGTTGGAATTGCATAAGCCCATATGGCATCGGCAAAGATGCCTTTCTCGCCGGCATTGCGGGCGGCAATAATCTAGAAAGCGAATTGGATTCTCTTTTGCCGAGCGATGAAACCGCGCCCACCAATCAGGCGCGCGTCGCAGCATCGTTCGATATCGCTTCGATATTGGGCAAGAAAGGCACACGCTTATTCGATCGTTTAACGGGGCTGAGTATCGCCACGGTGGACAAACTGTTGAAAGACAACATCAAGGAAAGCGAGCACGGCGGCGCCAGCGTCGTGCTAGGAAGCAGCCAGGGCAGTCTTCGTAGCATTAGCGGATTCACACGGGAAACACTGCGCTACGATCGTCCCGACTACGTCAATCCGGCCCTATTTCCTAACACGGTGATGAACTGTGCGGCGGGCCAAACAGCTATCTGGCACGGATGCCGCGGGCCTAACGTTACCGTTTCCGCGGGTCATCTTTCCGGAATCTCTGCGCTTCGTTTCTCGATCACCGCACTGCGCCAAGGCTATACCGATTTGGTGCTGGCGGGCGCCGTAGAAGAATTCACTGGACCAAACGCATGGGCGCAGCACGTCGCGTCCGATGAAGAGGCCCGTGCGCATGCACCCTTCGCGGAAGGTTGCGCAATGTTCACGATTGAAACTGCCACGAATGCCGATGCTAAAGGAAGAAAAGCGCAAGCTGAAATCCTGTGCACAGAACTGGCGACGTATAACGCTAATGCGAACGACGAAGAGAAAGCCCAACTATTGGGGCTTCGCATCAAGTCGGCCTTGAATCGTTCTGGAGTTTCTCCGGAAATGGTGAAGATCGTTTGTCAAAGCGCATTCGATGCAAAGCTCGAAAACGTGGAGCAAGAGGCACTTAAATTCGCCGATCTGAATGGTTCAGGAATCGATCGCATCGGGCTTAACAAAGTCGTTGGCAATCCGGTGAGCGCCGCTTGCGCTTTTCAATTGGCTGTTCTTCTTGCTCGTCTCATCGATGGCGATCATCCTCCGGGAAGCTGCGCCTTGCTGACAGCAATCGACAACGGCGGTTCCCTCGGCATGGTCCTCATCAGGAGCGTGGCATGAATCAAGAGCTTTGGATTACGGGTGCTGGCATGGTGACCAGCGTAGGCTCCAACAAGGACGAGTGCTATGCCGCGTTCTGCAACGGCGTCAGCGGCGTTGGCGAGTTACAGTCGTACGACATGTCCAAGTTCAACACTAGACACGCCTACGAAATCAACGATCGCGTCAATGGCGAAGAACCATTTCGTTCCACGCGTTGGTTGTGCAACGCGATCATGGAAGCGGTCGATCAAGCTCAAATCGGCTCCGAAACAATGAACGTCCCGGTGCTGGTCGGAACTGGTCTGCGCGAACTTCGTAGTGTCGAACTCTACTTTACCGAGAATTCTCCCATTCTCCTCAACCAGCTGCACTTCGGCACCCAGGTGCGCGAGCGCCTGCCCAATAGCGGTGCCGTATACACCGTTTCGAACGCATGCGCGGCATCAAACTACACGCTGGCGCTAGCCGAGGATATGCTGCGTCTCGGCCAAGCCGAAATCGCCTGCGTGGCAGGATGCGACACATTGACCGAGTCGATGTACGGTTTGCTCGGCCGCGTCAACCCGATGGTCCCGGAGCGCTTGCAATCCTTCGATCGCAATCGAAAAGGCGTGCTGATGGGCGAAGGCGCGGCTGCCGTGATCTTGGAAACCGCAGAGCATGCGCGCAAACGCGGCGCGAAACCGCTCGCGCGCCTGCGCGCGGTCGGGTTGAGCTGTGATGCGACTCATGAGACCGCACCCGATTGCGCGGGTATCGAACGCGCAATCCGCGACGCGCATTCGCGTTCTGGCAACACTCCGAGCGACGTCGACGTGATATTCGTCCATGGCACGGGCACTTCTCTCAACGACAGCACAGAAGGTGCCGCCCTGGCAGCCGTATTCGATCCGGCTGCGAATTCGGTCGTGCTTTCAGGTTTGAAATCCATGACTGGACACACCTCTGGCGCATCCGGTCTGGTCGGGGTGGTGACGGCCTTGCTCGCGCTTGAGCACAAGACCATTCCACCGACGGTCGGTTTGGAAGATCCCATCGACGAGATTTCGGGAATGAAGATCAGCGCAGAAGCAATGAAGATTGAGAAACTACAGCTGGCGCAAATCAACGCATTCGGCTTCGGTGGTGTTAATTCGGTGGTGATGATAGATGGAGTCGTGGCATGAAGAGTGTTCCCGATGTACTGATTACCGGGCTTGGACTCGAGTTACCGGGCGCCAATACCAGCACTGTATCGGCGATTTCCCCCGAGAATCTAATATCGAGCGCCTTCGATCCGAAGATCCGCGTTGCCAGGAAAGGCATCCGTTATAAGGATCACGCCACACTTCTGGCCATGAGCGCCGGATGGCAGGCGATAATCGACGCGCAATTGCCAGATGATCCTGAGAAGCAAGTCGAAGCGCCGCGATTTGGCGTCGTGGTGAGTTGCAACCTCGGCAATATCGATACCGTGGTGAATGTAGCGCGCACGATTCGCAACGATCACGTGAACGCGGCAAGCGCGATGGATCTGCCGAATGCATCGAGCAATGTTGTCGCCTCCAGCCTTGCTATTCGCCATGGTTTGCAGGGCCCAAATCTCATGCTGTGCAACGGCGCTACGTCGAGCTTGGATGCGCTGCATCTCGCGGCCAACTGCATCAGGGCAGGTCGCGCGGACCGCATGCTAGTCGTCGGCGTGGAAGTAAATAACGACGTGGTTCGCGCGCTGCCGCAGGCGGCCACGCAATGGTTCAACGGCGCCGTCGCAGTGGTTTTAGAGTCCGGTCATGCCGCTGAATCTAGGGGCGCGCGAGCCCTCGGTAAGATCGGATCTTACAGTTTCTCCAAGGAGATGCCGGAAACCGCTGCTTCGATCGACGTCACTCGGCACCTTGGAGAGAGCTATGGCGCCGAAGGCCTATTGCAAATCGCCGCCGTCATTCAGGAAAAGCGTGAAGGCGGGAATTTCGTTCTTGTATGCGGGCATAAATTCGGTGATAACGTCGCCTCTAAACTCGAATTTCAGTGCTATACGCGTGAATGATGCAATCCAACTCGTATGTAAATGAGCATATCCAAAATCCAAACGATGCATTCTTGTTATGAAGAAAATGGCGATGAGTACAATCGTGTCTATCGTATCGACTATTGAAGAAGACCACCGTCCTCCGTCCGGAGACGTCTTCCCAGCCGATGGATTGGCTTATTCGAGAGAGGCCAGCAATAACCTCGGGCATGGCGTCTCGGATTTCCAATATCAGCGCGGAAACTACAACGCCGGCTTTACGGAAATCGTCGTTCCTCATTTCAACGATCAGTCTGAGCGGCAATTGGTGACGATACACGGCATGGTAGAGCCGCCGGACATATGGCGCGGCGTGATGGAGAAGATCGCGCCTGGATTTTGCAGGGGATTCGAAATATCGATGCCCTGGCATTGCGACCAAGGCTATTACTGGGGCTTGGAGGCGAAGCCCGGCGAATGGTTGGAACCGGTTTTCTCGGCTTTGCCGGCGGGACCTAAAGTCGTGTTGGCGCATTCGTTCGGCGCCAATGCTTTGCTCGATGTATTACAAAGGCAACCCGGGTCCGATATTGATTCGCTGGTTCTACTGTCGCCTTACTACAAGTCGAGCTACGAGGATTTCACATGGGACATGTTCAGGCGGTTCGTGTCTGAGTTCGAGGCATTTGTCGCGGCAAGTATCCGTATCCGCCCGGGAGCCGAACGCATGAGCGCGGCTTCTATAACAATGCTCATCGACAAAGTCAAGGAAAAATACGGATCTTACAGCTGGGTTGAGTTCTACGAGCTCTATGCCCGTACTCCAGGTTTGAAGCTGGATACGCTGAAGATGCCGACCCTCGTACTGGGCGGCGATCGCGATCTGTCCATTCTCCCGGACGATCTACATGCGCTCAAAAAGGGTTTGAGTAATGCACGCTTTGAAATTTTAAGAAATTGCGGGCATTTCGGCATGGTCGAACAGCCAGAAGCTATTACCGCTGTGATACAGAAATTCATCTCCAACAATTGAGGACTAGTTATAAATGAATGCCATTGCCAAAGAAACAGTTAACAACGATTCGAGCCTTCCAAAAGTCAGCAAAGTCTCTTTGCGTCCGAGGTTCGAAGGTTCGAATATATGCAGTTGGATCGGCTTCAAGCATGTAATGTATTTGGTCGAAGAAGGAGTTCTCGACTATTTTCGCCAAGCGAATCTCGTCCCCTGCCACCTCTTCGAAGAAAACGGGCTTTGCCTTGAGATTGTAGATTCCGGCGCGCGAATTCTCCACGCGCTGCACATGGACGATTTGGCCGAAGTGGAAGTGATGCCCGCCGCGCGGCCCGACCCCAACGGATTGCGCTTCAACGTCAACGTGCATATCCAGCGCAAAGGCGAACGCCTCAAGGCCGTAGTAGCCAAGGTCGTTGTCGTCTTCAAGCTCGACGATAGCCCGGTCACCCGCAGTGTCGCTCCCAAGGCGCTCCCGGAGTTGGCTCCCTACACGGTCGAACGAATCAGTCGGGCGCCTTCAAGGCAAGACCTCGCTAAAGCCGATTTCTCAATCGAGCGCGGCGTGACCAATCCGGAAGACGACGTGGTGCGGCAACTCAAGTCCAGCTCATCGAATGTCTTCGTCTGGAAATGGCATATCCCTTATTTTTACTGCCACTTTACCGAACGCATGCAGCATTCAGGCTACTTGCGCCTAATGGAAGAAGTGGAAGATCTGTTTCTCGCCGATCGGGGCATTTCGATCCGACAGATGCTGCATGACAAGAAATGGATTCCGGTCGTGCCACAGGCTCGAGTGGAGATTCTCGAAGAAGCCTACATGGAAGAGAAGATCTATACGGTTTATACCCTCGAGGAGATTTACAGGGGATATACATACACACACCGCATGGATTGCTACGTCGTGCGCGACGGTCGCTTGATTCACACCGCCACCGGCAACATCACTCATGGTTATGCGGTGATCAATAGCCGACACGACTGGTCGTTGGTCGAAATCGATGCCGATTCTCTTGCGGCGATCAAGAACGAGCGCGCGTGACCAGTCATTCCATCGTTTAGCACACCATATTCTTCCCTCGGACGGTTTTTGAAACAATGCGCAACGTCTATTACTTCTCCTTTCGCAGTCCTTACTCCTGGCTTGCTACTAGGCTGGTGCAGCGTAATTTGCCGCAAAACGTCGACCTGGAATGGGTCCCGTTCTGGGAGCCAGATTCGGAAAGTGTGGAAGCCTTGATGGCGCAAAAAGCTGAGTTTCCTTACCAGAAGATGACAGATGCCAAACATCGTTACATTCTTCAAGATGTTCGCAGGCTGGCTCGCGATCTCGGATTCGAAATGCGTTGGCCGGTCGACGAAGCACCGCACTGGGAAGTGGCTCACCTTGGATATATCAAGGCCCGTCAGTTAGGCGGCGAGCGCGCCTATGTGGATGGTGTATATCGAGCACGATGGGAACAAGGTAGAAACATCAGCGATCCTACCGTGATCGCTGATGTTGCCAATGAGGCGGGCCTGGACGGGCAAGCAGTAGCTTTCGCCTATCGGGATCCCGCCGTGCGAAACGAAGGAATCGAATGCCTGCTGAGAATTTACCGGAACGATATTTTCGGCGTGCCTTATTTCATGCACAAGCGTGATCGCTTTTGGGGGTTGGACCGCTTGAATTTGTTCCTGCGCAGCGTGGGTGGCCAGCCATACGCATCGACGGATTTAGTCAGTGACAATCAACCCGGAGCCATCTACGAGTTCGATCACGCCGGCGGCTGCGGTTGAGCCGAACTGCCAGTGAACTCGGCAGCGTCGTACGCGAAATTTGATGGCGGGGTTAATTTGCTCCTAGTCCGCTCGAATCGAGAGCGGGTGCTCTGCTCGGCTGGCGCGACTAGCATGAGCGTGTGTTCCGACTCACCAAGGAGTTAAACGTGTTTTTGGAAGAATTAAATTGTGGTACAGATCATGCAACTGCGCGAAAATATGTCAGCGGGAGCGAACCATTCGCATTGGGTCACTATGCTGGAAATCCAATTTTCCCTGGCGTACTGAGCCTGCAGCTAATGCTCGATTTGAGTGATGTATTGGTTCATCAAAACGGAGTGACGCATCCGATGAAGCTTCACATCAAGAGAACGCAGTACCTTGATATGGTTCGCCCTGGGGATGTCTTGGAGATCGAGGCCGACATCAGCAAGCGAAGTGAAAAGAACATCACCGTATCCGCGCGAGTCTCGAGCGCTGGTGTGGCCAAGGTAAGAGGCACCTTCAGTTACGAGTTGTAAGCAGACTGCGCGCGACTTATCTCCAGCGCGGCGAAAGTTAAGTTCATCGGCGCTGATTCAAACCGACAAGGATTCACGATGTTTCATGAAAAGACCGTGTTGATCAGCGGCGGCAGCCGCGGTATTGGCCGCGCAATCGTCGCCGACTTCGTTCGGCTGGGCGCCAACGTGGTATTCACGTACAACAGCGGGAGCGAGGTTGCGGAAGCCTTTGCTGCCGAACTTTCGGCTCAATACCCGGGCCGAAGAGTACTAGCCAAGCAATGCGATGCTCGCAACGAGCATAGTGTATCCACCCTTGTCGAAGAAATGATCGAGGCAATGGGAGGGGTCCATGTGCTCGTCAACAATGCAGGCATTACCCGCGACGGATTGATTGTGAGTATGTCCCAAGAGGATTGGGATGATGTGATAAATACGAATCTTACCGGCGTATTTAACATGACGCGCGGCGTCGTTTTTCATATGATGAAGCAACGCGATGGGTGCGTCATCAACATCACCTCAGTGGCCGGAATCCACGGAAACTCCGGTCAAGTGAATTATTCCTCCGCCAAAGCTGGCTTGATCGGATTCACGAAATCGCTTTCGAAAGAAGTCGTTGGAATGGGAATCCGAGTCAATGCAGTGGCTCCGGGTTTCATCCAGACTGACATGACCGCTGCGCTTTCCGAGCCGCAAATGAAGAAAATCAAGGGTATGGTCGGTATGCGCCGGATGGGCCAAGCTGACGAGATCGCGAAAGTCGTGAGCTTTCTCGCTTCGAACGATGCGTCTTACATAACCGGACAGATTATTGCAGTTGATGGAGGAGTCGTACTTTGAACGCCGTGCTTGAGCCCATCGACACCGTAAAGACCGCCGACGCGGTGGCGATGACCGTTGAAAGAATAATCAAGTGCTTGCCGCATCGTTACCCCTATCTCCTGGTCGATCGGATCGATGGTTTCGAGCCCGGACGCTGGATATCGGGAGTCAAAAACGTAGCGAGTTACGAACCCATGCTCGTGCCGCAGGGCGCAGCAAGGTACCCGGTTGGCTTGGTCGTTGAGTCGATTGGGCAAATCGCGATCGCGTTGTTCAACTTGAGCAGGTCCGATCAGGCTCCACCGGAAATTCTCTTGGGCGCCATCAACGACGTCAGCGTAATGCGTTCCATACCCATGGGCTGCTGCCTCCAGCTCTACGCCGAGGTCGGGAAGGAGCTGGATAACGGCTTCATTTTCTCCGGCCACGCGAGCATAAACGGCGAGATAGTTTTAACTCTCGGCAGTTTGATTGCCATGGAAAAGCCGAACAACTTCTGAATTTAGCATTCAAGGACATAGTTATGCGCATCGAAGCAATCAAATTCCTTCACCCGAAAACCGAAATGAGCAACGACGATGTCGTTCAGGTCGTGAAGGAACATAGTCGTGACGTGTTTCAAGGCGATCTGGATCGCGCATTGGAAGCTGTGAAGTTCATGCTCGATAGTACGGGCTTGAAAAAGCGCTATTGGATGAAAGACGAGACTCCACTGGAATTAATGCGGAAAGCCGGTGAGGCGGCAATAGCCGAGGCGGGGATAGACAAGGCTGATATTGACCTTTTGATCTTCTGCGGTATCGGCCGAGGTTTCCTCGAGCCTGGAGATTCGTATTTCGTCGCGCAAGCTCTCGAAATGGAAACGGTGGACTGCTTTGATGTGATGGACGCCTGTATGGCATGGTCTCGTGCCTGCGACATCGTCGAAAGTTTTTTCCGCTCTGGCAGGTACAAACGCGCGCTTGTCATCAACGCTGAATCTTATTTCAACGAAGGCGGGATTGCTTTCCCAAGCAACTTTATCCTCAAGGATTATCGTTCGATCGAGTATTCCTTCGGTGCGTATTGCGGAGGCGACGCGGCTACGGCCACCATTCTGGTTGCCGATGAGAATTACGCATGGGATCGCAACTACATCAGCACCAAGCGCGGGGCAGATCTTTGCACGATTCCTTTGCCCGGGTACGAGAAGCGCAGCCCGCCCTCCCCCTACATCGGCCATAACGGAACTGGGTGCTTCACGGCATACGGATCACGTGTGTTCAATGAAGCGCAGCCGCACATGATCAGTATTCTGAAAAAGCTAGAGCCGCATTTTACTGATGTCAAGATGATTTTCGCCCACACCGGCGGCGATGTGAATAGCTACGAGCGTTGGGCCGAGGCAGCCGGAGCTGGTGGAAAAATCCGTTACATGTATCCAGAGTTCGGCAATCTTGGATCTGCCTCCATCCCCGCTTCGATTGCCTATCACGTTGAAAAAGGCGAGATCAAGCGTGGAGATAAGGTCGGCGCATGGATCGGAAGTTCGGGCATGTCGTTTACGAGCTACGCTCTCATCTACTGAGACAACAAAAATGAATGAGGTTGTCTATCTTATGATCGAGACGCAATCGTCGAGCGAAGGTCCCGGGGCAGCCGAATTCGTCAATACTGCGGTTAATCTCGCCAAGAACGGGCGACGCGTCTCATTGTGGCTGTTGCAGAACGGCGTTCTCAACTTGCTCGATGACAGATTTGTTATCGAGGCGGCGTCATTCGAAAAACTCGAGATCAAGCTGTATGTGGACGAGTTTTCGATGCGACAGCGTTCGATCGAAGACGAATATATCGCATCCGCAGACGCCCATGTCTCTGGCATGGCCGAACTTGCGGCACAGTTGATGCGTCCGCAATGCAAGGTGATATGGCATTGAACTCACACAAGTCTTCGCACGATGCCGGTTGCGGCCATGGCCACCAATCATCTAGACCTGGCAGCCTATTCATCGGATTGATGGGAACTCCATATCAATCCGATATCACGACCAGTCTATTTCGTCTGACTGAGGCTACTTTAAGTCAGGGACATCAGGTTACGGTCTGGACATGCGGGTACGGCACAATGTTGACGCAGTCGACCTTGGTCAGACCGCACGACGCTCTCACGTCAGAGGAAACCAGCGGCAAGGTGGATCACATGACCACCGCCGCATTGGTACAAGGATTGTTTCGCACATACCCTGGGCAATTGCGCTGGTACGTTTGTCGCTATTGCATGGAGGAACGCGGGGCGGTAGCGCAGATTCCAGAGATCGAAGTGCAAATTCCATATTCTTTCAACACCTACCTGACGATCGCCGATCAAGGTCTCGTGCTGGGCACCAAGTCATGATGAGTAAAATACGATGAGAAATTTAGCTGCGGCAATAGTGCGGACTCCACAGGTTCTATATTTAGGGGCTGGAACCCTGTTTAGTGTGAAGCGTAAGGATGACGGCGAGCGGTTGGGCGTGTGGTTGCGGAAGCTGTTGATCGCGATGGGGCCCCTGTACATCAAGATCGGTCAGATCCTGTCCACTCGTTCGGACATGCTGCCGCCCAAGGCCATCGAATCGCTACGTACCTTGCAAGACGACGTTCCGGCGATCGACGGAAAGCACGTCGTCAGGACGATCGAGCGCGAATACGGGAAGCCCCTGAAGTCCGTTTTCGCCGAGTTCGACACCAATCCGATCGCGAGCGCGTCCATCGCACAGGTGCATCGCGCCGTATTGATCGATGGAACCGAAGTCGCCGTCAAAGTCGTAAAGCGCGGCGTCCCCGGACGCATGCGCATCAATCTTGCTTTGTTGCGCGGGCTGGTCGCTTTCACGAACTTCATCGTGCCACCGATGCGTCATTTGCGATTGCCCAAGCGCGTCGCCGAGATGTGCCGCCTGCTCAACGAGCAGCTGAGCATGAAGAGCGAGCTTCACAATCTGCAGCAAATATCGCGCAACTTCGCCGATCATCCGTTTGTTGTCATTCCGAAAGCATATCCGGATTTCTGCACGGAGCAGGTGCTTGTCTTGGAATTCGTGCATGGCATCAAGGGTTTGAATTACAAAGAAGTGAACAAGACCCCCAAGGAACTCGCGGCGCGCCTGCAGGACATTATCTACACGATGTTATATATGGATGGCGTCTGCCATGGCGACCCGCATCCTGGAAATATCTTCTTTACCAAAGAAGGCAAATTCATTTTCGTCGATTTCGGCATCACCGCGTATTTGAGCGAGAACGAAAAGTGGGGGTTGTCTTCGTTCTACTACGCTGCGACTGAGCACCAATGGCCGCTCGCGGTAAAGCGATTCACCACGCATTTCGTAGACTGCGAAGAAGATCTACTGAATAGGGAAGAGTACGTCAAAGACATTCGCGAAGTGCTGGTGCACCATTTCGATACGGTTTCCGACAAATGGTCGACGTCGAATTTCTTCAAGGACGTCAACGCCGTGTTGCGCCGCTACGGCGCAAGCTATACCAGTAATTTCACTAAGGCCGAGCTGGCACTGATGTCGTGTGAAGGCTTCGCCACGCAGATGGAGCCGACGCTGGATATCTGGGAAAACGCCCGAAAGTTTTCGGATCGCTACTCCCCGTTCGTTAGTACTGAAGTCAAGGCCAGGTTCGACGAACATTTCGGCAAGACCGTTCCGAAGTCAATTGCGCTGCGCGATAAAGGTAAGCACTATCTCCTCGCCTCCACCCACCTTGATCGCTACTTCTTCCCGAGCTTATACCCGTTGATGGTGGCCAAGGCCGAGGGTAGCCGAGTCACCGACATCGATGGCAATACCTATATCGACTTAAGTTGCGGATATGGCCCGCATATTCTCGGGTACAGTCACCCGGCGATACGGGAAGCCCTGCTCGATGCATCCGACTGCATCAATATAAATGCATTGGGACATGCCGCCGAAATCGAGCTGGCTGAAGTTCTGGTCAATGCTTTTCCAGGCGCTGATAAGGCTATTCTTTCCAACTCCGGCACCGAATCCAGCATCCACGCCTTGCGCTTGTGTCGAGCTTACCGCCCAAAATCGAAGATCATCGCGAAATTCGAAGGGCATTATCACGGTTTTTCCGATCAAGCGATGGTCAGTTCATGGTTCCGAGTGCACGGTGATCGCCATAACCCTGAACCTATAGCCGGTTGCCAGGGAACGCCCGAGAGCGTCGTCTCAGGAACCCAGGTGCTGCAATTCGGGCATCCGAACAGCCTTGAGGTATTGCGCCAGCGCAGCGATTCAATCGCCGCGGTGATCATAGAACCTATGCCGGCGTCGATGGGGCGGATCAACCGCGACTATCTATCGGACCTGCGCCAAGTATGTACCGAAAAGGACATCCCATTAGTATTCGACGAGGTTGTGACCGGCTTCCGATTGGCCTACGGTGGCGTGCAGACATTGACTGGAATCGTGCCGGATTTGACGGTCCTGGGGAAAATCGTCGGCGGCGGTCTGCCTGGGGGTGCAACCATCGGCAGACGTGATTTGATCGATATCGGCTGCAGCACGGCCGACCCGTTCAGGGATTACGATGAGCGCGTATTTCTCGGCGGGACCATGGCGGGCAATTATTTGAGCTGCCGTACCGGGTTGGCCATGCTTAACCATCTGAAGTCGCATCCGGAAATCTACACTGAGTTGACCGCCAAGACGGAGTATCTGGCGACGCGCTTACGTTCGATCGCCGATAGTCACGGCGTACAGATGCGCCTCAAGGCGTTGACCTCGCTGTTCTCCATCGTGTTCACTCACAAGAAAGCGGAGTTTTTCCGAGATAGCCTGCAGGGCTCCAACTTCAAGGCGACGTTGGCCTTGGCATACTGGATGCGCATGTACGGCATTTACATGCCTGAGCTGCATGGCTATGTGCTGTCGGCTGCCCATTCTTACGAAGACCTGGACCATATTGCCATTGCGTTCGACCGAAGCCTCGGCGAAATGGTGAAAGCCAACCTGTTCACTCATTAAAATGAAGACCGAACAATCCCTCCAGACGCCGAAAGCCCGCCGGGCACCCCGTACGCCTACGAAAAACTCGTTAGCCATCGTAGAGCGCGCGTTTCGCGGAACGATCGAGGAGCAATACGGCCACATAGTATGGTTGTCGGGCGTTATGCGCGCGATGAATGCGAGCCATAGCCTGTTGTTACGCGGTCCTGCCGTACTGTTCGCGGCAGCCGATCAGCCGCGGCAAAGCCTGCAGATAGGCGATGTCTCTGTGCAGGGTCTACCGCATTATGAATCGGTGGTTCGAGGGTTGATAGAAGGAGGCGGTCAGACCTATGCATATGAAGCCGATGTCGATCGCTACAGATTGACAGATCGATTGATGTCTGAGGTTGTGATCGTAGACACAGCGGGCGTCGTGGCCCTATACGAAAATCACCATCATGTATGGTATTGGTAAGACAAGAATGACAACAAGTCAATTACTACTTATCACATGCGGTTCCATCAATGCTGCGATCGCGATGCTCCATGCTGTCATCATCTATTACGGACCTCCAGCCTATCGCTACTTCGGCGCCGGCGAGAAGATGGCGACGATGGCCGAGCAAGGATCGCTCCTTCCAGCAGCGGTGACGTTCGGAATAACTTTGGTTTTTTCCGTTTTTGCAGCTTTCGCCTTTGCCGAAGCAGGTTTATTTTCTTTGCCTTTCAGCTTCGCTGCCGTGATATCAATCGCCGCGGTCTATACCTTGCGAGGTTTAATGGTTTTGCCGTTGCTAGTTAAGCAGGGCGCAATATCACGGTTTGATTTGTTTTCTTCGATAATCTCCCTCGTTATCGGCCTGCTGCACTTTGCAGGCTTGTACAGGCCGCTCCATGAATCGTAAGCAGATGTCATGATCGACTCCTATATAAAATTTGTGTTTCGCTTTCGCTGGCTAGTGATGACGCTGGCGATCGTCGTCTGCGCTATGCTCGGTTTGGGGGCGGAAAAACTGAGATTTAGCTCGGATTACCGCGATTTCTTCAAGCCTGACAATCCTAAATTACTTGCCTTTGAGGCGCTGCAGCAGAAGTACTCGAAGCACAACAATGCCTTTATCGCAATCGCGCCGGAGGACAAAGACGTCTTCACCGCAGAAACGCTAAAGGCCTTGCATGAGTTCACGCAACTTGCATGGAAACTTCCTCACGTCAGCCGCGTCGATTCGTTGACGAATTTCCAGCACGTCAAAGGTGTTGACGACGAACTTATCGTGCGTGACCTCGTACCTGATCCCAATCAGCTAGATTCGGCCGCGATTGAGGTTATTAAAAGTACCGCAGCTCGGGAGAAGGAGTTGGTGGGCGTACTTTTGAGTCCCGACTTCACTGTGGCCGGTATCAATCTGTCGTTGACCGAAACGGCCACAACCGACACAGGTAAGCCCGAGTTAGACAAGGCGTTGAAAGAGCTCATCAATGCGATCAAAAAAGACCACCATGGCTTAAATGTATATGTCAGCGGTTCGGTGATGATTGATCGGGCTTTCGATACAGAAGCTGAAAGCGACGTCAACACCTTGTATCCGATCATGATGCTAGTGCTAGTCGCGCTAACATGGTTCTTCATGCGTTCCATCGCAGCCACGATCGGCACCATCGTATGCATCGTGCTTGCCGCTATCGCAAGTCTTGGCGCGGCAGGCTGGATGGGAATCAAGATTACCGCTATCTCGGTCACCGCGCCGACGATTATCATGACGCTATCCCTTGCGCATTGCATGCATGTCGTCGCATCCGCGCGCGAATCTCTGCGAGAAACTGGCGATACTCGGGAGGCTTTGAGGCTGAGCTTGCGACAAAACTTTTTACCAATTTTTTTGACGACGCTCAACACTGTCATCGGATTTCTCGCGATTAACTTCGGCGAAGTTCCGCCTCTCATTGATCTGGGAACGATCGTGAGTGTAGGCATCACGACTGTGTACGTCTTGTCATTGACTTTTCTGCCCGCCTTTATTTCCGTGTTCGGGCTTCGGAAGGCAGCCTCCGCATATCCAGGTCAGATGTACGCTCGCATCGCTCTTTGGGTGGCAAAGAGACACAAACCCGTACTGCTCGCCTGGGGCGCAGTGACAGTACTGGGCGTGATGGGCGCCCAGCTCAACACGATCAACGACAATTTCATCGAGTATTTTTCAAAGGAAACTCCGATTCGTCGTGATTCGGAATTCATTTCCGATCGACTGACCGGTCTTCATCAGCTTCATTTTTCACTCGAATCTGGCACCGAATCCGGCGTATACGAGCCTGAGTACTTGCAGCGGGTCGATGCTTTTACCTCATGGCTCCGCATGCAACCCGGTGTTCGTCACGTCAACAGCATCTCGGACACGATAAAGCGAATCAATCAGGAAATGAATGGTAGCGACGTCGCCTTCTATCGTCTTCCGGGTGATCGTCAAGAAATCGCGCAATATTTCCTGCTGTACGAAATGTCCTTGCCCTACGGTTTGGACGTGACGGATCGCGTCGATATGTCGCGAGCCGCGTCTCGCGTCACCGCTACGGTCGACAATCTCACGAGCAAGGAAATTCTGGCGTTGGATGGCCAAGCGCAGGAGTGGCTAATGAAAAATGCCTCGAAGTCGATGCAGGCGGTCGGCACGGGCCCAACCATTATGTTCGCTGATATCGGCCAGCAAAACGCGTATAGCATGCTCAAGGGTACGTTGATTGGATTAGCGCTGATCGTTTTGACGATGATTCCAGCCATACGCAGCGTGAAGGTCGGTATATTGAGCTTGATCCCGAACCTGGTTCCGGCGCTGTTGGCTTTCGCCGTATGGGGTCTGATCCACGGAGAAGTTGGATTAGCGGTCTCGATCGTCGTCGTGATGACGTTCGGCATCATCGTCGACGATACCGTGCATCTACTCACACGGTACGCCGAAGGTCGTCACGAGGGACTTAGTGCAGCCGAGGCTGTGGCTGAAGCGCTCGCTAAGGTGGGTAGCGCCACGATCGGCACGTCGCTTACGTTGATAGCTGGCTTCCTCGTGCTTTCGGCTTCATCTTTCCACTTGAATTCGAGTCTGGGTATCATGACGGCAATGGTCATCGCCATAGCCCTCGTTGCAGAATTCTTCTTGCTGCCAGCATTGTTGGTTGCCTTCGATAAGCGTGAAGTGAACACAACTGCTGCGGTGGGTCAGCCGGCGTAAACCCATGGATAAGTCGACTGCATGCATGATCCCCGGACAAAGCGTGAAACATCAAGGGATGGGCGTGAACTTGTTCGAAAGATATTCCGAAATCATGCCGAGCGCCAACGAAGCGCTCGGTTTCAATCTCGCTGGATTAAGCATTAGCGAAACTACTGGCTGAATACCAATGAGTGGACGCAGTCCGCGCTTTTCGTGGTCAATCGTTTGCATAGATTGGAACGCCATGAGCTGGACATAGAATTGTCCGCGCACATGCTCGGCCATAGCTTTGACGAATACAATGCGCTCGCCGCATCTGTCATTCTTCAATTCGATGGTGCGTTGTGATTTGTGACCGCGGGGCAGCTTGCCCCGACGGAACTGAAGACATCGTTACACAGCCACACCATAAACTCCGTGCAGCGGCTTGCATTGATCGAGTGCTTTTTGACCGAAGGCGTCATCGAATTCCAAAAAAGTCGTCTTTGGCAAGACACTTCCGGGTATGCAGCGATACATCACAAGGCAATGAGCCTCTCAACAAGGACGCGCGCGAATGCGTGGGTAAGTCTGTTATTCTCATGTTCAAGCCTTTTTTAGAAAATCTTCGGAGGAACTGTGATTAAGCAAATTTTCCTGGGCATGGCTATCATGCTGTCGATAGCGCCCGCGTTAGCGGATCCTGCCGCGACTAAAGGACGCCAGATAGCCGAGAAAATGGACCAGCGCGACCGCGGCTTTGGTGATTACAAGGCTGATGTCGCGATGACAATCCAGGGGCGAACACAGCAGGCGCGGAAAATGCAAATGCAGATACAAGTGCTGGAGCAAGCCGATCCACTGGAGAAGAGCCTGATTCGATTCAGTAGTCCCCGCGACATCGATGGAACGGCGGTGCTCACCTACGCAAATCGCGCACGTGAAGACGACCAGTGGTTATTCTTGCCGAGCATCAAACGAGTGAAGCGCATTAGTTCATCGAACCGTTCAGGCGCCTTCGTCGGCAGCGACTTCTCCTACGAGGATTTGATCCGCCAAGATGTCGATAAGTACACTTATCGTTTCATCAAGGAGGAAGGTTGCAGTGGTCTTTCCTGTCTGATTGTGGAAAGAAAGCCTAAAAATCCTGGCTCAGGTTATAGCAGGCAGTTGGTTTGGATCGACAACGTTCACTACCGACCGATGCGGATTGAGTTTTTTGATCGCGGCGGAAAAACTCTGAAGACGTTGGATTATCTCGATTACAATGTATATCTCAAAGATTATTGGCGCCCTGGCAGCATGGTCATGAAAAACCATCAGTCTGGCAATAGCACCACCCTCGCATGGAAAAGCTATCAATTCAAAGCTGGCCTGAAAGAAGCTGATTTCACGGTCGGGCAGCTGGCTCGCTAAACAATGCGCATTCTCTGGCTTTTTTTGATCTTTCTACCCACCTCGATTTGCGCTCAGGAATTGAAGGGGCACGTCGGCGTGGGCACGCTTGTCTTTCCGGAATCCCCGCAATGGCCCGGTCAATTTAGCCGCAGCGTAGAGTTGTTTGCCGAGTTGGAGATCGAGAATCGGACCGATGAGTTCAGCTATGGTATACGCGCATTCGGGCGCTGGGACAGCGAAGATCCGAACCGGTCTCGCCTCGATCTCCGCGAAGCGTATGTGCAATGGGGCAATGAGCAGTGGAGTGCCCTTGTCGGGGTCGATCAGGTGTTTTGGGGAGTCACCGAGTCGCGGCATTTGGTCGATGTCGTCAATCAAACCGACCTCGCCGCCGATATCCTCGAAGAAGTCAAGCTTGGTCAGCCGATGCTGAAAGTGAGCCGGCAATGGGAAAGCAGTCGCCTAGACGTTTTTCTTTTACCGTACTTTCGCGAACGGCCGTTTCCCGGGCCGGCGGGCCGCTTACGTCCAGGCCTCGTGATCGCTCAGGAGCAGTCAATTTACGAGAGTGGCTCGCGCGAGCGACACGTCGATTTTGCGGTGCGCTACGCCGCCAACTTAGCTCGTTGGGATATCGGCTTATCGACTTTCCGTGGCACTCAACGCGAACCTTTATTGCTAACCGCCACGGATGCGCATGGCGCAGAGTATTTGCGTCCTTTCTACGCGCAGATCAATCAATACGGGATCGACGTTCAATACACGGACGAGGCGTGGTTATGGAAGATGGAGCTCGTCAGGCGTCACAATGAGTACGACGCCTCGCAAGTGCGAATGCCTTATACCGCGATTGTTGCCGGCGTGGAGTACACCTTCTTCGACGTTTCGGATAACGTAGATTTTGGAGTTTTGACCGAGGTTCTATATGACTCTCGCGGCCTGCGCGCCAACACTCCGTTTCAGCGCGACGTGTTCATCGGTGCTCGGTTGGCGGTTAACGACTCGACAAATACGGCCGTTCTTGCCGGTGCTGTCGTGGACGTAAACACTCGCGATTCGTTATGGCGATTTGAAGCCAATCGACGCCTGAATGACCGTTGGACTGCTCAAGCCAAGGCGATATGGTTCGGTCGTACATCGTTACAAACGCCTACAGCGGACCTTCGCAAAGATAGTTACGTTTCATTGGGCTTCACTCGCTGGTTTTGATTGCTACGCTGGGTGTGTTGTCCACTGTCCGCAAGGCCGGTTCGGAGCTTCTTGTCTGCAGCGGAATTCCGATTCCATACCCGAAAAGCGCTTCTTTGATAGGCTGCCCGCCATTGAGTCGCCGTTGAGTCAACTCAGGAATGACAATGCCTCAGCCATTTCTGGCCGTGAGCCCCAGCGCGGACAGTGCTTGGCCGATCATTCTCTTCGTGCCGTAAGCTCGCCCGTCGAGCGGACATTTTTAAAGTAGAGTTTCTGACACGGTGTTGGCGATACTCGATAGGCGAGAGTCCGCCGAGGAAATCGTGGGGCCGGTGTTCGTTGTAGTCGATCAGGAACCGCCAAGCGACCTCGCAGACATCGTCGAGGCCGGCGAACAGATACTGGTTGAATCGCCCCGGGTTCAGTAGGCGGCCGCTCGCTATCGGATCCGACATGGCGGCCGTGTGAGGAAGTCGCGGGCGTGAATCCTGGTGCCGTGATATTCGAATTGCATGGCCAAAAAAAAGGAGACCCGAAGGTCTCCCGAATTCCGGCCGGGGCCGGAAGATCACGGTTGTGGCATGGCTCCGGCATCGCCAGATGGAAAGCAGGGTACCGGTGGGCGGCTTTTAATGCAATGCATTAAGTAATGCAGGGCAAGCTACTGATTCGATTGATAGCCAGAGGCAATTCGAGCGTTCCATAAAGCCCCCAAGCACTACGGATCGAATGGCAATCGCACGACGTCGATCGCCCGATCCCCGACCCTGCCCTCAAGGCGCCAGATTCAGGGCTTCGCGCTTGAGCGTGCGGCGCTGTTCGCGCGGCAGGCGCCAGTCGTTGCCGAACACCGCCGGCTCCCACGAGCCATAGGTCGGATTGGGCAGCATCCACCAGCGCTGGCCGAACCAGGGCCGGTGCTGGTCGTACAGCGCAGCGCGTCCTTCGGGGGTATTGGCGAGGATCTGCGCGAAATCGCCCAGCTGGTCGCCGAACTGCATCAGCACCCGGTAGCTGCGCCCGGCGAACTGGCGTCGGCACAGTTTTTCCGAACCTTCCTGCTCGCAGTCGGCGATGAAGGTGCCCAAGCCCAGGTAGACGCTGTCGTCCTTCACCGGCAGCCCGGCGGCCCGCAGGTTCGCGAGGGTCGGCCCCATCAGATGCTCGGCGCGGTTGGTGATGTACAGAATGGTCACGCCGCGGGCCTGCGCCGCGCGCGCGAACTCGACCACGCCCGGCACCGGCTGCGCTTTCTCCTCGCGCACCCAGGCATCCCATGTCGCTTCGTTGTATTCATTGCCGTCGCGGACGAGTCGCGCCTGATAGGGCGAGTTGTCCAGCACGGTTTCGTCCACGTCCATCACGATCGCCGGCGGCAGGCCGCGCGCTGGCGTCGCGCGTTCCTCGGGCACCAACGCATCCCAGCCTGGATCCTTCAGCGCGGCGTCGAGTTTGTCGGTCGCGGCGCGATACACGGTTTCGGTCGTGGCCCGGTATTCGGCCGAGCGCTGCACCCACAGCACCGCATTCAGATTGTCGTCGGCGGCGCCGACGGCAGCGGCAGCGACGACCGGCGGCGCTGGCGGCGCTTCGGTCGATGCGGCGTCGTGGACGGTGCGGCAGGCGCTCAGTCCCAGCGCGGCGGTGAACAGGGCGGTGAACAGCAGGGATCGACGCATGAGGGCTCCACGAAAACGGAATGGGCAAAGGCGATCGCCGAAGTGTAGCCGAGGCCCGTGACGGGCCGCCGCGCCGCATCCCGCCCTACAGCAGGCCGAGGATCAGGCCGATCGCGAACGCGAACAGCATCGCCGCGACCATCCGCTGCAGCCCGCGCAGCGTGGTCTTGTGCAGCAGGCGGTTGCCCAGCCAGGCGCCGGTGAAAGCGGCCAGCAGCGCGCAGGCCAGCAAGCGGTGGTCGAGCGTGGCGAACACCGCCAGCAGCGTGCCGGCGTACACCGCCAGCCGCGATACGTCGATGACGCAGGCGATGGCCGCGCCGGTGGCGACGAACGCCTGTTTGTCCAGGCCGCTGCGCGCCAGAAACGCGCTGCGCAGCGCGCCCTGCATGCCGGCGAGGCCGCCGAAGAAACCGCTGAGCGCGCCGCCGAGCGGCTGCCAGCGCGCGTCGAATTCCAGATCGCGCAGCTTCGGCGCCAGTTCGATCATCGCGAACAGCAGCAGTAATACGCCGATCACCAGCTTGAGCGGCAGGACCTCGAATCTGCGTCCGAATGCGGTGTAGGCGTGCAGCGCCGGCAGCGTGCCCAGCGCCGACAGCAGCCATGCGCCAAACACCGCCGCCAGCAGCGCCGGCGCACCGAAGCGCAGCAGCACCTTGGTATCGATGTGTCGGCGCAATAGCGCGAGCTTGAACAGGCCGTTGAGCAGATGCACCACCGCAGTCATCGCGATGGCGTGCTCCACCGGCATGAACAGCGCGAACGCCGGCAGCAGCAGGGTGCCGAGGCCGAACCCGGAGAAGAACGTCAGCCCCGAGGCCAGCAGCGCGATGACACAGACGACCAGGATGTCCATTCAGAGGTTCATCCGGTCCACGTGTTCAGCCTTCCAGCATGGCCTTGATCGCGGCGAACCCGGCGCTGGCGCGCTCCTGCTTGCGCGTCGCGTCGGCGACAGGATCGGCGCCGTCGCGCTGGATCTCGTCGTCCGGCAGCTCGTCGAGGAAGCGGCTGGGCGTGAGCCGCAGCTTCGTGCCCCAGCGCTGTGCTTCGCGCGAGTGCGACAGCCACAGCTGTTCCTTCGCGCGGGTGATGCCGACGTAGAGCAGGCGCCGCTCTTCGTCGAGCCGGCCTTCCTCCAGGCTGGCCTCGTGCGGCAGCGTGCCATCTTCCAGACCGATGATGAAGACGTAGCGGAATTCCAGGCCTTTCGCGCCGTGCAGGCTCATCAGCCGCACCTGATTGCCCGGGTCGCTCTTGTCGGCGTGGCTGAGCAGCGCCAGCGACGCCGCCAGTTCGCCCGGGCCGGCGCCGCCGCGCGCGCTGTCGAACCAGTCGCCCAGTTCGTCCAGGTTGCCGCGGCGGATCGCGAACATCTGATCGGTCTTGCACTGCGCGCGCAGCGCCGCGAGCAGGCCGGAGCGGTCGTTGAGCTTGCGCACCAGTTCGGCCGGGGTGAGCGTGCGCGCGTCGTTGCGCAGGTCGCGCACGATGTCGACGAAACCGCTGAGCGCGTTGGCCGCGCGCGGCTGCAACTGTTTGATGATGCCCATCGATTCCGCGGCCCGCGACATCGGCAAACCCGCCTGCTGCGCCAGTTCGGCCAGATTCGCCAGCGTGGTCGCGCCGACTTCGCGCTTGGGCGACTGCACCGCGCGCAGGAACGCCGCATCGTCTTCGGGATTGGCGATCAAGCGCAGCCACGACAGCGCGTCCTTCACTTCGCCGCGGTCCAGGAACGCGGTGCCGCCGCTGAGGTGATACGGCACGCGTTGCAGCTGCATCGCCTTTTCCAGCGGCCGCGACTGGTGGTTGCCGCGGAACAGGACGCAGAACTCGTGCCACTCGGCCTTTTTGGTGCTGTTCAGGAACTGGATTTCCGCGGCGACGCGCTCTGCTTCGTGCTCGCCGTCGCGGCATTCGAGGATGCGGATGCGTTCGCCGTCGGCCTGCTGGCTCCACAGTTTCTTCAGGTGTTCGTGCGGATTGTTGGCGATCAGCGCATTCGCCGCGCGCAGCACGCGGTTGCTGCAGCGATAGTTCTGTTCCAGTTTGACGATCCGCAGCGCCGGGTAATCCTTGCCGAGCTGCGAGAGATTCTCGGGATTCGCGCCGCGCCAGGCGTAGATGCTCTGGTCGTCGTCGCCCACGCAGGTGAAGTTGCCCTTCTCGCCGGCCAGAGCTTTCAGCAGCCGGTACTGCGCGTCGTTGGTGTCCTGGCACTCGTCCACCAGCAGATAGCCGATGCGCTCGCGCCAGCCCAGCACGCAGTCGTTGTCGCTTTCCAGCAGTTGCACCGGCAGCCGGATCAGGTCGTCGAAATCCACCGCGTTGAAGGTGGTCAAACGCTTCTGGTACTTGGCGTACAGCGCCGCGGCCTCGCGCTCGCGCGGGCTCTGCGCGGCCTCCAGCGCCTGTTCGGGCGACAGTCCGGCGTTCTTGGCGCGCGAGATCAGCCCCTGCATCGCCTGGATCGCGTCGCCCTTGGCGCCGGGCATCAGATCCTTGACCTGGCCCATGGAGTCGTCGCTGTCGAACACCGAAAACCCGCGCTTCAGGCCGATCTTCGCGTGTTCGATCTGCAGGATCTTCAGGCCCAGCGCGTGGAAGGTGCAGATGGTCAGGCCTTCGGCGCCGTCGCCGCGGATCCGCTTGGCGACGCGCTCGCGCATTTCCTTCGCCGATTTGTTGGTGAAGGTGATCGCGGCGATGCGCTTTGCGGGGTAATGCTTCGACTGGATCAGGTGCGCGATCTTCTCCACGATCACCCGGGTCTTGCCGCTGCCGGCGCCGGCCAGCACCAGCATCGGGCCATCGGCGTGCAGCACCGCTTCGCGTTGGGGAGGATTGAGACCGTGCATGGAGAAAGTGAGGGTGACCAATGACCGATAGGCCGTCAGTTTACCTGTGCCGGCGCGACGATTCGGCTAACGTGTGCATCCATGAATCGATATTCCACCGAGCCGTCGCCGTGAATCTGCCCCGCACCATTGCCGCCAGCTGCCTTCTCGTCCTGATCGCCGCGGTTCCGATGGCCAGCGCAGCCGCCCAGCCCAATGTGGTGCCACCGGATCCGGTCGAAGATCCGCTGCTGATCACCACCGGGTTCCTGGAACACCACCAGGATCTGAAGTACCGCTTGCTGGGGCTTGAGGCCTACAAGCAGAAACGCTTCGACGACGCTCTGCAGCATTTCCGTCGCGCGAGTTTCTTCGCCGACAAGCCGTCTCAGGGCATGGTCGCGGAGATGTACTGGAACGGCGAAGGCGCGCCGCGCGATCCGGTACTGGCCTACGCGTGGATGGATCTCGCCGCCGAACGCGGCTACCTGGGTTTCGTCGGTCTGCGCGAGCGTTACTGGAAGGCGCTGAGCGAAGCCGAGCGCGCGCGCGCGATCGAAGAAGGCCAAGCCGTTTATGCGCGATTCGGCGACGCGGCAGCCAAGCCGCGCTACGAGCATCAATTGCGCATCGGCAAGCGCGAAATGACCGGCAGCCGCACCGGCTTCAATCGCGGCGTGCAGATCCAGGTGCCGGGGCCGGAAGGGTCGCAGACGATCAACGGTTCGAAGTTCTACGACGAGCGCTATTGGGACGCGAAAAAATACTGGGCGTGGCAGGACAGGATCTGGGCGAAACCGCGGATCGGCAAGGTGACCATCGGCGAGATCGAGGAGACCGGCAAGCCGTCGCGGATTCCCGAAACCGCGCCTGAGGTGGATGCGTCCGTTCCGGAAGCGCCTGTGCCAAAGGCTCCCGGAGCCGAGCGCTGATTTGCGGTGAAAACGCAAACCGGAATCAAGGAAGGTGTGAATTAACGCCATCCTGGCGTGATTCAGACGTCGCGAACTCAGGCCAAGCCTGTGTTCGCTCCCGCCGAATCAAGCCCTTGCGTGCTTGATTCGCGAGCGCGCCTTCCATGGCGCGCGGAACCCATGCATCAATCAGAGGTTCCTTAACCTGCAAGGTCACATTTTCTGCAACAACACAGTCTCGATGATGTCCCCCAAGCTTCAGGAGATATCGCATGAAACGATTCGCCCCGCACTTGCTGGCTGCAGCTTGCGTTCTGTCTCTGCCAGTAGTGTCCAGTGCCGCACCTGCCGCTGATCCCATCCACGCCGAACAGGCGGTCGCCGTCGACAGCGACGCATTCGCGGTCGCCAACTTCGATGCGCTGACGAAGATGGCGGTCAATCATCCCAACGAACTCCACCGCATCTACGCCAACAAGGCTGCGGCGTCCGGCAACTGGCGCGATGCGGCCAAATCCTTCCGCATCGCGTCGCGCTATGCCGACAAGTATTCGCAGCATCGTTTGAGCCTGCTGTACTGGCACGGCGTGGGCGTGACTGCCGACCGCGTCGAAGCGTACGTCTGGGCCGATCTGGCCGCCGAGCGCGGTTATCCGGAGTTCCTCGCCATCCGCGAGAAGATGTGGCGCGAACTCACCCCGCAGCAGCAGGCGGACGTGCCCAAGCGCGGTCGCGGGATCGTCGAAGAGTATGCCGACGTCGCCGCCAAGCCGCGCTTCGAGCGCGCGCTCGCGCAGGGCAAGCGGCAGATGACCGGTTCGCGTACCGGCTTCGATGCCGGCGTGCTGATTTCCACCGTCGGTCCGGGCAACCAGCTGTTCGGCTCGATCGGCGGCGTCGGTCTGAAGCGTCTGTACGAGGCTTCGCGCACCGATCCGCAGAAGTACTGGGCGTTCGAGGACAAAGTATGGAAGGAAGGCCTGGTGCGGGTGGGCGAGATCGAGGACGCGCCGGAAGCCCGCACAGCCCCGTGAGTCGCCGCCGGGGGCAAGCGCCGCATCCGCGGCGCCACCCCTTAAACTGGGCGCCATGGCCAAGCTCTATTTCTACTATTCGGCGATGAACGCCGGAAAGACCACGACCCTGCTGCAGTCCGCGCACAACTATCGCGAACGCGGCATGCGCGTGCTGATCTTCACGCCCAAACTGGATTTCCGCGCCGGCTCAGGCACGGTCGCGTCGCGCATCGGCCTGAGCGCCGAAGGCCAGGCGTTCGAGCGCGACGACGATCTGGAGATCTGGACGCGCAACGACATCGCCAAGCACGACAAGCTCGACTGCGTGCTGGTGGACGAGGCCCAGTTTCTCACCCGCGCGCAGGTGTGGCAGCTGAGCGAGATCGTGGACCAGCTGCGCATTCCGGTGCTGTGCTACGGCCTGCGCACCGATTTCCGCGGCGAGCTGTTCGAGGGCAGCCAATACCTGCTGGCCTGGGCCGACGAACTCACCGAGATCAAGACCATCTGCCACAGCGGCAAGAAGGCGACGATGACCGTGCGCGTGGACGAACAGGGACACGCGCTACAGGACGGCCCGCAGGTCGAGATCGGCGGCAACGACCGCTATGTGTCGGTCAGTCGCGCCGAGTACAAGAAAGTGATGCGCGGCGAAGGCCGGATCGACCCGCTGCAGCAGCCGTTGCCGCTGTCGTAACACCGCATCGCAGAGTTCTGTAGAGCGGGCTTCAGCCCGCTGCGTCATCGACACGCCCGGCCCACCAACAGATTGCGGCGAATGCATCAGCCGATGCAGCGCGCCGAAGCGCGCTCTACCGAGGAAGGGCAGCGCGCGGAAGCGCGCTCTACGGTTGCCCGGCTGCAATCACTTCGTCGACATCGCCGGAAAATCGTCGCGCTTTTCGTAGAACCCGTTGATGTCGATGCGCGCGACGGTCGCGCCCGCAGCCACCGTCACCGACGCCGGCATGTCCGGGCAGGGCGCGCGGATGCATTGCACCTGCTGCACATGTCCGCCGACGCGGTACAGCCCTTTATTGCTTGCCGCGATCACGACGTAGTCGTCCGGCGGCAGGCTGTCGATCTGGTACGTGTCCTGGCTCGGGCGGGTGTCGATGCAGATGCGTTTCGCTTCCTGCGGCGCGCCGCTGCCGATGGCGCAGATGCGCAGTGCGGGCACGACCTGCGCCGGATGCAGGATGTGGCCTTCGATCGTGCCGGTCGTGTCCGTTGCGGTCGGCGTTTCGTCGGCGATGGGCTGCAAACGCGCGCAGCCGCTGCCGGTCAGCAGCGATGCGGCGACGGTGAGCGATATCAGTATCAGTAAGGGTCGGATCGGCGACATGCGTGGCTCCTGGATCTGTCAGCGGCAGCGGCCGCGTTCCCGTTCGAAAGTGCGTGCGATGGCGCCGCCCTCGGGCAGCGCGGCTTCGATGTCCTCGGCGATATCGTCCAGCCTCTGCGGCCCGTCGCCCATCCCCGGTTGGCGGCAATGTTGCAGGGCGATGGCGGTGGCCGCCAGCCACGCGATCTTGCGCAACTCCGTGTCGGATCTGGGCAATGCGGCCAATTGTTCCAGCTGGGCCAGTACCGAGGCGTCCGGCGTTTCGTTGTGCGACAGATCGAACAGCGCCAGCGAGAGTTCGGCGTGGCGGGTGTGCGGATGCGAGGGGCCGTAGCCGGCGCCGGCGCGGGTGAGTTCGACCGCATTGGCGAGGTGGATGCGCGCCTCGGTGTCCATGCCGAGTGCGGCCTGCACCTCGCCGATCATCCGTTCGGTGTCGCCGACGAGTCCGTGCTGCTTGCCCAGATGGGCGATGCGCAGCCGCTGCACTTCCAGCAGCAGCGGCAGCGCGGCGCGGTCGCGCCCGGCGTCGTGCAGCACCATGCCCTTGTTGAACAGTACGCCTTGGTAATACTGCGACGTCGGATCCTTGCGCAGCACCGCCAGCGCGCGGTCGAGGTAACGCAGCGCGGTATCGGTGTTGCCCAGTTCCCAGGCCACGATGCCCAGGCTGTTGTCGTCGCGCGCCACATCCACGTGCTGGCGGCCCACGCGCGCGATCAGCCAAGGCTGGCTGGCGCGATAGGCATCGCCGGCTTCGCTGAAGCGGCCCAGGTCGACATAGATCGCGGCGAGCTGGCGGCGCGCGTCGACGCTCGACGGGTGCTGTTCGCCGTGACGGTCCAGGGCGAGGCTCAAGGCATCGTGACAGTCGCGCTCGGCGACGATCAGTTGGCCGGCTTTGCGCTCCAGATCGCACAGGCGCTGCAGCAGGCCGATCGCCAGCGGATGGCGGTTGCCGACGCTGGCCTTCAGCTGCGCCAGCGCGTTGCGGAACCCCATCAGCGCCGCTTCGTTGTTGCCGGCGTCGCGCTCCAGGTCGGCCAGGTCGGTGAGGTTTTCGACCACGCCAGCAGTGTCGTCGAGGGCGTTACGCCGCAGTTCCAGCGAACGCTGGTAGAGCAGCCGCGCCGTGCGCGGATTGTTGCGGTCGCTCTGGCAGCGGCCCAGCTCGGAATAGAACTCGGCCACCTGCACCGGCAATTGGCGCTGCTGGCGCCGGGCATCGTCCTCCAGCGGCTGCATCCGCGCCACGCAGACGGCCGGACGGCCCAGCAGGCGCAGGGTGCGGCCATAGTCGGTGGTCGATGCCAGCCGCAGGCTGTCGGGCGGATCGTCCAGACTGTCGATGATCATGCTCTGGGCGCGCAGCAGGCGCTCGGCCTCGGGGTAGTCGCCCAGGCCCAGGCGCAGCCGCGCGATCACCCCGAACAGCTCCGCGCGGTCCAGCGGTTGCCGCGCCAGTTCGCGGTTGCCGCGCTGTTCGCCGGCCTCCAGCAGTTTGCGCACGTCCAGCGGGCCGGGCTTGTCGCCGCTGTCGCCGCCGCCGGCCTGCTCGAACAGATTGGTGACGAAACGCTGCAGCGCCTGCGCGCGGCTGGCTTCGCGCACGGCCTGCCGCGCCTGCCAGGTCACCAGCACCAGCGCCGAGGTCAGCACCGCCAGCATCAGCACGGTGGTCGCCAGCGCCCAGCGGTGACGCTGTACGAACTTGTGGGTGCGGTAGGCCATGCTCTGCGGCCGCGCCAGCACCGGCTTGCCTTCCAGATAGCGGTGCAGATCCAGCGCCATCGCTTCCACCGATGGATAGCGCTGTTCCGGGCGCTTCGACAGCGCCTTCAGCGCGATGTTGTCCAGATCCCCGGAGATCTGCTTCGCGCGCCGTCGCAGCGCCTGCATGCGCGCCGGGTCGCTGTCGGCTTCGCGCAGCAGGTTGGCCGACGGCTTCTGCGGGTCCGAGATTAAAATCGCCTCTTCCCACTCGGCGTCGCTCTGCCGTTTCAGTTTGTACGGTTTGGCCTCCGCCAGCAGTTCGTACAGCACCACGCCCAGCGAATACACGTCGGTCATCGTGGTGACCGGCTCGCCGCGGATCTGTTCCGGCGCGGCGTAGTGCAGGGTGAAGGCGCGCACCTCGGTGCGGGTGTTGTCGCGGCCCGGTTCGGAGCCGTCCAGCAGTTTGGCGATGCCGAAATCCAGCAGCCGCACTTCGTCCAGCGGCGTGACCATGATGTTCGACGGCTTCAGGTCGCGATGCACGATCAGGTTCGCGTGCGCGTGGCTGACCGCTTCGCAGACCTGCAGGATGAGTTTCAGCCGCGCTTCGACGTTGAGATCGCGGCTGCGGCACCAGTCGGTGATCGGTTCGCCTTCGACGTATTCCAGCGCGAGGTAAGGCTGGTTGTCGGTGCTGATGCCGGCATCCAGCAGCCGCGCGATGTGCGGGTGGCCCAGGCGGGCGAGGATCTGGCGTTCGCGGGTGAAGCGCTGGCGCAGGTTGGGGTCGGCCAGTCCGGGGCGCAGCAGCTTCAGCGCGACCCTGCGCTGGTACAGGCCATCGGCGCGACGCGCCAGCCACACCTGGCCCATGCCGCCCTCGCCCAGCATGCGGTCGAGCTTGTACGGGCCGATCATCGTGTCCGGCTTCGCCATCGGCGGCGGCGTCACCAGAGGCTCGGCGAGGAAGTCCTCGTTGTCGTCCTCCAGCGTCATCAGCGCCTGCAGCTCATCGGCAAGCGCCGGATCTTCCTCGCGCAGCGTGTCCAGCCGCGCCTTGCGGCCTTCGGCATCGAGTTCGAGCAGCGCGTCGAGCAGCGGCGATAGCCGCTGCCAGCGTTCGGCATCCATCGGTCGGCGGCGTGGTCTGGAGCGGGAGGATCATGGTCGCACGCAGCGCGCGCGACCGCATGTGGAGTACGGTCGGCGTAGAGCGGCCTTCAGGCCGCTGCTTTCGCGGGTGGCAACAGCGTTTCAAACCCGTTTCAGCTCACTGGCATCAGCCGCAGGCGCGGCCTCAGCTGCCACCGCATTCCGGTTTCGTCCTGGGCCAGCCTGAAGGCCGCTCTACCGCTGGCCGTTCTCGTCGCCCAGCGACGCCAGCAGGAACAGCCGCGCCTTCTGCCAGTCGCGGCGGATGCTGCGCTCCGACCGCTTCAGCAGTTCGGCGATTTCCTGCTCCGACAGCCCGGCGAAATAGCGCAGCTCCACCACCTGGGCCAGCTTCAAGTCCACCGCGGCCAGCTTGGTCAGCGCGGTGTCCAGGCCCAGCATGTCCTCGTCCAGGCGCAGGCCGCCTTCGATATCGTCGGGCAGCTCGGTCACCCGGTGCAGATCGCCGCCGCGCTTCTGCGCCAGACGCTGGCGGGCGTAGTCCACCACCACGCTGCGCATCGCCGAAGCGGCGTAGCCGAAGAAATGCGCGCGATCGTCGAACTGCACGTCGCGGCGGCCGATCAGTTTCAGATACGCCTCATGCACCAGTGCGGTCGCGTCCAGCGTTTGCCCGTACTGCCCGGCCAACTGGCGTCGCGCCATCGCGTGAAGCTCGTGGTACAGCGTCCCCAGGACGCGATCCAGCGCCGCGCGGTCGCCGTCGCGGGCGGCGTCGAGCCATTGGGTGATGTCGGCATTTTCGCTTTCGCTCATGGACAGGCTCGGAGCCCCAACGGTCGGAGGCCGACTATACCCCAGCCCCGGTCGTCCCCCGTCATCGCTGGCAATGCCCGCACCACACCGTGGCCCGCTGCGCCAGCATCGCCTGCTTCAGCGGCCGCCCGCAGCGCGGACAGGGCTCGCCACCGCGACCGTAGGCCGACAGCTCCTGCTCGAAATAACCCGGCGCGCCGTCCGGGCTGATGAAATCGCGCAGCGTGGTGCCGCCGCGGGCGATGGCGTAGGTCAGGATGCGGCGGATCTCGGCCGCGATGGCCGCATAGCGTTCGCGCGACACCTTGCCCGCCGCACGCAGCGGCGACACGCCCGCCGCGAACAGCGCTTCGGCCGCGTAGATATTGCCCACCCCGACCACGATCTTCTGATCCATCAGGAACGCCTTCACCGGCACCTTGCGCCCGCGGCTGCGATCGAACAGCAGATCGCCGCTGAAGTCGTCCGACAGCGGCTCCGGCCCCAGCCCGCGCAGCAGATCATGCGTTTCGCCCGCCGGCTGCCACAGCAGACACCCGAACCTGCGTGGATCGTTGAAGCGCAGCACGCGTGTCTCGTTTAGCTCCCTCTCCCGCGATCGGGGGAGGGCCGGGGAGGGGGCCACCGACGCAGCAGCATCCCCCCCAATCACCACATCCACATGATCGTGCGCCCGCACCGGCGTATCCGCCGCCAACACCCGCAGACTCCCCGACATTCCCAGATGCCACAGCGCCGAACCCGCCGCCGTGTCCATCAACAGATACTTCGCGCGCCGCCGGATCGACAGGATCGTCTGCGACGGCAACAGCGTTTCGATCTCCTGCGGAATCGGCCAGCGCAGATCCGGCCGACGCAGCGTCACCCCGACCACGCGACGGCCTTCCAGATGCGGTGCCAGACCGCGGCGCGTGGTTTCTACTTCGGGGAGTTCGGGCATGGAGTCAGGCAGATGGGGCGACACGGCGATGATACGTTTGCCGCAGGCCCAAACGTAGGGCGGAACCGCCGGAGGCGATTCCGCCATCACCAGGTTCTGGATTTGAGTAATGGCGGAATCCGCTACGCGGGTTCCGCCCTACGCTGCTGGCATACACTGGCAAATGTTAGTGCTATGGATGAGAGTGACGATATTGGAGCCAGCGAAACACATGTCACGTAGTTCTACAATCATGATGGTCATGTGCAGATGGTTGTTGAACGTATCGGGGAAGACGGTAACTCCATTGTGCGATCCAGCACCGAGGATTGCGGTACTGGCGGATGAGGAGCACTTCAGATGAGATTGATCACTCGAAAGAGCGTCGCGATGCTTTTGGTAATACTCATGGGCACCTCGGCAATGGCGGCGACATCGCTTCGTGTCAGGTTGGCGCTCGAAGATCCGCATATGGCGTTGACACTTGAAGCTGTCGGCGAACCTAACAGACTGTCGTGGTTGAGGGGCAAGACATTCATTCTGCTGGGTGCCGATCCGGACGCGCCGATCCTTCACTGGGGCATCAACGCGCCGCCATTGGTCGCTTGCGTTGAGTCCGGAAACGGCGCGTTGGCCCGCGCCATCATTGCAGAGTCGAGCCGCAGTACGCGGCTCAAAGCGGCCGATCTTGCGTGCGAATCACCGCAGGCGCATACAACGATTCTGCGTATCCTGGCCGAAGCTGACGGTGTTTCGCCGGAGCAACTGTGTTCAGACGTTGATCCTGATCAATGATGCAGGCGTGTGTTTGATTAGCGAGCGAGTAGGCTGGGGCATCGACCCAGCCTGATGCAGCGGCGTCTCAGATGCTGGGTGCGGATCACCCAGCCTACAAAAGCGGGCGCGCCGGAATAGAGGCTTCTCAAATCCACCCATACCGCACCATATGAAAAAATATCGGCGCGGCGAACACCACCGAATCCACGCGGTCCAGAATCCCGCCGTGGCCTTCGATCATGCTGCCCCAGTCCTTCACGCCGCGGTCGCGCTTGATCGCGGACATCACCAGGCCGCCGAAGAAGCCCATCAGGCAGATGACCAGTGCGACCAGCGCGGCTTCCAGTGCGGTGAACGGGGTGATGCCGTGCAGCGCGGCGCCGAGGACGGTGGCGCTGACCACGCCGCCGATCAGGCCTTCCCAGGTTTTCGACGGCGACAGTTCGGGCGCGACCTTGTGCTTGCCCAGCAGCTTGCCCCAGATGTACTGCAGCACGTCGCTGCCCTGCACCACCAGCACCAGGAAGGCGATCAGCAGCAGGTTGCGGCCTTCGTAACCGGGGATGTTCAAGGTCATCAGCGCCGGCACGTGCGAAAGGCAGAATACGCAGATCATCAGCCCCCACTGCACTTTCGAGGCGCGTTCGAGGAAGCGCGTGGTGTCGGCGCCCAGCGCGGCGAAGATCGGCAGCAGCAAGAAGGCGTAGACCGGGATGAAGATCGAATACAGCCCGTACCAGTCGATCCAGATCAGTGCGTACTGCACCGGCAGCGCGATGAAGAACGCCAGCAGCAGCACCAGATGGTCGCCGCGGCGCGTGTAGCACAGGGTGATGTATTCGCGCAGCGCAAAGAACGACAGTAGCGCGAACAGCACGATCACGCCGCCCTTGCCCAGCCAGAACGCGACCGCGAGGATGCCGACCATCCACCACCAGGCGCGGATGCGGCTGTTGAGGTTGTCGATCACGCCGTGCGGCTCTTCCGGGGCGAAGCGCAGTTTCAGGATCAGGCCGATCACCGACGCGACGATCAGCACCGCGACCGCGCCGGCGAAGATCGGCAGCGCGTACATCGAAGGGAAAGGGTTTTCCATCAGCGTGACTCCGGAAGATCGGATGATGCGTTGTCGTCGTCGCCGTGGCGGTCGCCGTGGTCGGGGCGCAGTTCGAGCATCGCCTTGCGCGCGCGTTCGAGGAACGTATCCTTGTCTTCGCCGTCGATGCGCGGCAGCGACGTGCCGAAGGTGACCGTGCACAGCAGCGGGATGGGGATGAGCTGGCCCTTGGGCATCACCCGGGCGAGATTATTGATCCATACCGGCACCAGTTCGGCGTTGGGATACTGGTTCGCGAGATGGAACAAGCCGCTCTTGAACGGCAGCAGCACCGCATCGGTGGTGTTGCGCGTGCCTTCCGGGAACAGGATCAGCGAATCGCCGCCGGCCAGCGCCGCGACCATCTGTTCGACGGGGTCGGGGCTGCCGGCTTCATTCAGGGATGTCTTGCGTTCGCGATCGATCAGCAACGCGCGGAACACCCGGCCGCCGATGAAATACCGCAGCGCACTTTTATTCCAGTAGTCGGCCCCGGCCACCGGCCGCGTGCGCCGGCGCAGCCACGGCGGCAGCGATGCCCACAGCAATACGAAATCGCCATGGCTGGCGTGGTTCGCGAAGAAGATGCGCTGCGCGGCGTTTGGACGACCGCCGCGCCAGAACGCCTGCGCGCCGGTGAGCAGGCGCACGAAGCCGATGATGAGTGAGGCGACCAGTCTTTCCAGCATCGGCCGGCGGCTCCTGTGCGTGTTTCGAGCGACGATGGTAGCCGCGAATCAGGCAAACACAACCGCGACCGCGACGGACGCGGTCTGCAGGCCGACGATCAGGACATGGCTCCGCCAAAGACCTCGGCTGCCGTGAAGCCTGTCGTCGAGTGTGCGTAACGATTGCGGCGCCTTGCCGATGCCGAGCGCGGCCAAGCCCGTGTCGAGTGCCGCGAGATCGTCGATCCGCCCGCTGGCCAGATCCGCGAACAGCCCGGCATCCAAGCGTATCCGCAGTGCGAGGTAACGCTCGACCGGCGTCGACGCCAGCGCGAGCAGTGCAAAGCCGAGCGCCGCGTCGCGCCACGCATGCATGAGGGTGCCCAGCGCCGCAACCACCGCACAGCACAGGGCCAGCGCGCCGAGCGTCGAAGCGGCTTCCAGCCAACGCGCCATCGCTGCGCAGCGCGCGCGGTTTTCGGCATCGAGTGGGGTTGGTGCGCGTGCAGGTGTCGTCATGAGTGCAGCGCCGGCGTGTATGAGGCCGGCTGGTACGGGGCCAGCTGCGACAGCGCCATTCGATGTGCGTGATGCAGAACGAGTTGCGGACGCTGTTGCCGCACGCGCCCGATCGCTTCATCGACATGCTCGGCGCGGCCGGTGTACAGCAGCCACGCCGTGACCGCCGCAGCGCTGCGCGAATAGCCCAGGGCGCAGCACACCAGCACATCGCCGTCGTCGCGGAGCTGCGCTTCGATGGCTTCTGCCGTCGCGGTGAGTTGTGCAGGTGTGGGCGCGATCAGATCGAGCATCGGCACGCAGCGCGTCGGAATGCCGGCCGGCGGCGACAGCTCGGCGCTGACATCGACGATGCGCACGATGCCCAGCGCACGCGCCTGCGCGGTGGTCGGCATGCGCCCCAGCCACACGCGCCTGGCGACCCGCACCGCGGGCGCTTCGCGCGTGGTCCACAGCCGCGAATTGATCCACGCGCCCAGCCGATACGGCGCCAGCAGCTAGCGCGCGCCGTGCGACATGCGTCCATGGCCGTCTTTCTGGAAACCTTCGACTCCGAACGCCGCGTAATGCAGCGCGACCATCAGCAGTGCGACGCCGGGCCAGCACAGCCACAGCGCAATCCCGCCCAACGTTGCCAGAGCGAAACACGCGGCCGCGCCGATGGCGTAGAACAGCGCGAGCCGCCAGCGCATGGGGTTGCGCGCGATGCGTGCGCTGCGCAGCGGACTGTCGGCGTCGAGCGGCCACAGCCACAGGCAGAGCAGGCCGAGCAGCGCACCGGTCGGGATATCGATGAAGTGATGCTGATAGGTGGTCAGCACCGACACCGCGATCAGCAGCGACCAGCCGTGCAGCAGACAGTGCAGGCCGCGCGGCAGCAGGCGACGGTACAGATCCCACAGGATCACCAGCAGCGCAATGTGCAGTGACGGCGCCTGATTGAAGGGTTTGTCGAAGCTGGTGAGCGCGGCGAAGAACATCCCGGGGATGCCATCGCTGTCCGGCCGCGCGAAGGTGAAGCCGAGCGGGAACAGCAGGAAGCAGCTTACCGCCACGACCTGCGCGGTCAGCAGGCGACGGCCGTGCCGATGCAGTTCGTCGCGCGTGCGGCACAGGAACAGCGACATGCCATAGAACAGGTTGATCGACCAGTAGGGAACGATCGTCCATGCGACGAACGGCACGCTGCGCTCCCAGTCGAACACCACCGCGCCCACGCCGCTGCGCTGCGACGCGAGATGGTTCGCGAAGCCGTAGCTCAGATAGAAGAAGGGGGCGAGGAAGGCGAGCCAGAGCGCGGCTTGTTTCCACGGACGTTTGGCAAGCGTGAGGGCTGCGCGGGGGCCGTTATCCATGGCGCAGAGGCCTGAAGGGCAAATCCCCCCTGCCCCCCTTTTCCAAAGGGGGGGACAGCGAAGGCATCAAATACAGGTTCATCGGATTGGAAGCGCGGTGATTCGGAAGCAAATGATTCGAAGCGAGATGATCCGAAGCGAGGTGATCCGAAGCGAGATGCCCGCAAGCATCCAGAATGGAAGCGAGCGGGTTGCTTGCCCGCTTTGAAAAAGGGGGTCGATGGCAGCGCAGCTGGCAGCGGGGGGATTTGGCTTTTGCTCTGCGCATCCACCGAAGAGCATCATCACGATGCAGAACATTACGGACGCTCATCCCTCGCGCACCGCCAGCGACACCGTGAAAATCCCGAACGCGTCGATGCGCTGTTCCAGCTTGCGGAAACCTGCGGCTTCCACCAGTTGATCCATCTCCGCCTGCGTGCGTCGGCGCATCACCCACGCCTGACCCTGGCGATGACTGGTGAGCGCGCGCGCGATCAATTCCAGCTGCGGGTGCCACGGCTGGCCGGTGTAGACCAGACAGCCGCCCGGCGGCACCGCAGTCGCTATCCCCGCCAGCGACGCAGCGACCTGATCGTTGTCGGGAAACAGTTCGTACAACCCCGACACCACCGCCACCGTCGGCGCGGGCGATACCTTCGCCAGATCGTCGCGGTCGAAGGCGTCGCCCTGCACGAAGTGCGCGATGTCGCCCAGGCCGCGCCCGGCGATCAGCGCGCGGCCGTCGCGCACGTTGATGTCGCTGTAATCGCGCAGCAGGATCGATGCCGGCTTTGCCGCAGTGTCCGACGCACTGTTCGCGGCGATGGCGTCCAGCACGTAGCGGCCGTGGCCGGCGGCGACGTCCATCACCCGCAGCGGCATGCCGCGCGCGCTCACCCGCGCGAAGGCCTTGCGCAGCAGTTCCTCGACGTGGGTCTTGCGCACGCGGATGCCGCGCCAGCCGATGGAATCGAGATAGGTGCGATCGATCATGGTGCCGATGACCGGCACGCCCTGCGCCTGATTGCGATACACGTAATCCAGGGTGCTGCCGGAGTCGAAACCCGTGGCGTGGCCCAGCGCGATGCCGCGCGACAGCAGGCCGCCGAGTTTCAGCGACGCGCGGGTGAGCGCCCAGTACGCGCCGCGCGGCGTGTACCACGGCAGTGGTTGGCCCAATGCGCGCGATTCGTCCGCGGTGAAACCGGTGCGATGCGCGTCGCGCAGCCAGACCGGCGCGGGCGGGTTTTCGAACAGCCCGCGCACGAAGCTGTTGATTTTGTCCGTTGCGATCTTGCGGTCGCGTTCGCCCAGGGTGTCGTGGAAGAAACCCTGCAGCAGATGTTTTTCCTTGCGGGCGCTGGTCAGACGCTCGAAGAAGGCGTGCTGCGGCGCGTGATGCACCACCCAGTCGCTGCCGGACATCAGCAACTGCACCGGGAGGGTGATCGCGGCGGCGTCGGCGACCACGCGGTCGGCGGCTTCGTACAGGCCCAGCAGGATGTTGACCGAGATCGGACGCGAGATCAGCGGGTCGGATTCGTAGCTGGCGATGCGTCCGGGGTCGTGGGTGAGGAACTTCGCCTTCACGTAGCTGTTGACGAAGAAATTGCCGCGCAGTTTGCGCATCAGCGCCAGACCGGGCCGCGCGAACGGCACATACAGTTTCACTTTGAATGCCGGCGACGCGAGGACAAGGCCGCGGATCTTCGGCGCGTAATCGTGGGCCCAGGTGCTGGCGAGCACCGCGCCGACGCTCTGCGCCACGATCACGACATCGGCAATGTTCACGCCGTGCACCGCGGCGATGTGATCGACGAACGTCTGCAGGTCGCGCACCGATGTCGCGAAGCTGGGGCTGTCGCCGCGCGCGCCGGGCGAGCGCCCGTGGCCGCGCATGTCGTAGGCGAAGACATCGAAGTCCGGCAGTCCGAGTTCGTCGGCGAGATGCGCCATGCGTCCTGAGTGTTCGTGGCCGCGATGGATGAGGATGATGGCGCCGGTCGGTGCGTCGCCCTGTGCCGGCCAGTGGCGGTAGAACAGCTGGACGTTGTCGTGGGTGGGGAAACCGTGTTCGGTGCAGCGGCGCGGGTCTGACGGGAGAGCGGGCGTGGAAGCGGACATGGTGTGAAGCGGTCCTCGCGGAGTTGGGGGGTTCCGACAACGAGGGACGCGGTATCGGGGCCGCGGCGGACGCGCCGTGGGGCAACATCGATCAAGTATCGAAATTCGATACCGTGTGCTCAACCGCGATGCGCGGTTCGCCGGTCGGCGTCGATCGATCAGCGCGCCTCGCGCAGCCCGTTGCGCACGCGACGCACGATGGTCCAGGCGACCAGCGCGCACAGCGCGGGGAACAGCCACGCCGCCCACGACGGCAGCAGCCCGGCGATGCCGATCCACAGCGCGATGGCGCCGAGGACGAAGGCGCGGTCGCTCTTGCCCATCGGGCCATCGTAGCGGCGGGTCGCGCCGAGCGTCGGCCCCAGCGCGCCGGCGAATTCGCTCAGCCCCGCCAGCACCACGAAGGTCGCCACCCACACCGGCGCGAAAGGCGCGACCGCTGCGAACGGCAGCGCCAGTGCGGCATCGGCGATGACATCGGTGAGTTCGTTGAGATACGCGCCGAGCTTCGACTGCTGGCCGAATTCGCGCGCCAGCATGCCGTCGATGGCGTTGAAGGCCATGCGCAGGAACATCCACAGCGGCACGAGGAGGAATAATTCTTTTGGAGCCGCTCGCGGCCCGGGCGCCGCCGCGTACAGCCACACGCCGAGCGCGATCGAGATTCCGCAGGCGGCCAAGGTCACCTGATTGGCGGTAATGCCCAATGCGTGCAAGCGGCGGACCAGCGGGCGCAGCAGCGCCTGGAATTTCGGTTTGAGGGCATAGATCGACATGGCGGCATGATTCCACAGACCGCCCGGGCGGCGCGAACCGTCCCCAGCGCGCCGGCAATGCGCGAATCTGCGACGTCCATACCGCCTGCAGGCTGACCGTACGGGGCCGAACGGGTGGCAATCGTCACCGGCCGACCCCATTATTTCCGGGTTCCTCATCGAGTCACCGCGCCATGTCCTTGTCCCTGTTCGACTTTCTCGCCGCCGGTTTGCTGCAGGCCGGTTGGGGTTCGCTGCTGATCTATCTGCTGGTCGCTACCCAGATCACCATCTTCGCGGTCACCCTGTATCTGCATCGCAGCCAGGCGCATCGCGGCGTCGATTTCCATCCGGTCATCGCGCACTTCTTCCGTTTCTGGACGTGGTTGACCACGTCGATGATCACGAAGGAGTGGGTCGCGATCCATCGCAAGCATCACGCGAAATGCGAGACCGAGGAAGATCCGCACAGCCCGATGATCAAGGGCATCGGCAATGTGTTCTGGCGCGGCGTCGAGCTGTACCGCGAAGCGCGCGGCGACCGCGCTTCGATCCAGCAGTACGGCAAGGGTGCGCCGAACGACTGGATCGAACGCAACGTCTACACCCGTCACCCGCTGGCCGGGCCCACCCTGCTGCTGTTCGTCAGCTTCGCGCTGTTCGGCGCCATGGGCGTCGCGATCTGGGCCATCCAGATGGCGTGGATTCCGTTCTGGGCCGCCGGAGTGGTCAATGGCCTTGGCCACTGGTGGGGCTATCGCAATTTCGAGACCACCGACACCGCGACCAACCTCACCCCGTGGGGTGTGTGGATCGGCGGCGAAGAGCTGCACAACAACCATCACGCCTTCCCCAGTTCGGCCAAGTTCGCGCTGCGCCGCTGGGAATTCGACATCGGCTGGGCCGCGATCCGCACGCTGGAAACCGTGGGTCTGGCGAAGGTGCTGCGCGTCGCGCCCAGTCTCGACATCCGCCCGAACATCCAGATGCCCGATACCGACACCCTGAAGGCGCTGCTGACCCACCGCTTCCAGGCGATGACCGACTACCAGCGCAAGGTACTGGTGCCGGCGCTGCGCGACGAGGCCCGCATCGCCGGCGCGAAATTGCGCGCGATGCTGCCGCGCAAGCTGGAGAAAGGTCTGGTCGACGACGGCCGCTGGCTGAAACCCGATGCCCGCGAACAACTGCAGCAGTGGATCGACCAGCGCCCGCGCATCCGCACCCTGGTCGAATACCGCGCGCGTCTGGCCGCGGTGCTGGAAACCCGCAGCCAGAGCGGCAACGACACCCTGCAGCAGCTGCAGGCGTGGTGCCGCGAGGCCGAGGCCAGCGGCATCGAGGCGCTGCAGGAATTCTCGCTGCGGATGAAGGGCTATTCGCTGCAGCCGGTGCGCGCGTAAGCGTTGCGCGCGACGGCGGACGCTTGCGTCCCGTCCGCGCAGACCTCACCCTTCGCCGATGATTGTCGTCCGTCCTGTTCTGCTGGCTTGTGTCCTGTTCGCGCTGACGCCCGTCGCGTCGGCGCAACAGCAGGCTTCGCCGACGACAGCGCCGGTGAAGCCGACCGCATCCGGCACCGCGCCGCAGGGCACCGGCGACTATCTCTCGCGCATGGACATCGACGGCGACCGCAAAGTCTCGCTGCTCGAATACCAGGACTGGCTGACCTACGCCTTCGACGGCATGGACCGCAACCGCGACGGCGTGCTGACGCCGGACGAGCAGCCCGGCGGCCGCGGCAAGGCGATCACCCGTGCCGCGCACCGCGCACGCGTGGCCGAGCGCTTCGGCCGCCAGGACATCGACCGCAGCGGGTTTCTCGACGCGAGGGAACTCGCGGCGCCGCCGCAGGGACGCTGACCCTGCGGCACCTGCCCTGCCGCGATAGCTGTTTCGTAGAGCGGACTTCAGTTCGCTGAATCGACATTCCGTAGAGCGGACTTCAGTCCGCTGAATCGTTCCGGTAGAACCAGCGGCCTGAAGGCCGCTCTACGTTTCGATCGTCAGATTTCAAACACGCGCTTACATCGCCACGCCGGATGGCGCTGTGTCTGCGGCTCCGGTCGTTTCGCCGCCGCCGAGCATCTGCTTCCACGCGAAGTACATCGCGCAGGCGATGAAACACACGAAGAACCCGTTCAGCAGCGCATTGCCGATGAGCAGCGCAGTTTCGCCGGCGATCAATGCGACGGTGCTGATGAGGATGCCGAAGCCGATGGCCGCCGCGAACACCAGTAAGACGCCCAGCAGCATGAAGACGATCAGCGCCGGCAGATTGCGCATGCAGGCGGCGAGGCTGCGTTTCATCGCGGCCACCAGCCTAACGTCGGTGAACAGCATGTCCGGCACCACGGTCAGGGTGAGGAACAGGGTCGCGAAACCGATGCCGATCACCAGCGCCATCCACAGCGTCAGCCGGCCGACCGGCATGTCCAGCAACAGGTTCGGATCGATCTGCTTGCCCGCTTCGGCCTGGGTCTGCAGCTCCGCCATCAGCGCCGTCAGCTTTTCGATGTTGTCCTGGCCGACCAGCGCATACAGCAGGACCAGGCACAGCAGCAGGACCACCACTTGGGGGATCAGAGTGCTGATGAGCCGCCCGGCCTTGCCGGTGTGGATCGAGGCCAGCAGGTGCGCCGGGGCTGCGCTGCGCCCCTCGTCGACCTCGTGCGCCGCGAAAATCATGCCGGCCATCATCAGGGGGCCGATCATGAAGAACGCCAGCTGCAGCACGGCGGCCGCACCGGGTGCCGCGGTGACGACCAGTGCCATCGACAGCCACAGGCCGGCGTAGATCAGCATCAGCAGCCCAAACCCGACCGGCGAACTGCGCAGCAACCGGAATGCACCGAGCAGCCATTCCGCGCCGGCGGAGGCCGGCACCTTGCGAATTTCCATCGTTGTCCTCTGATCTGGGGCGGGTGTCGGCGGAGTATCGAAAAACCCCCGCTAATGGCCGCGCAGTGTAGCGGCGTGGCGCACGAAACGCCGCAGTACCCCGCGCGCCAGCGGCGTGGGTTTGATCTCTTTGCTCATCCGCTGATGGCAGTGGCCGTCGCGGTGCAGCGCGTCGCGGCGCGCGTGCACGTAGCCGCGCATGTGGCCGGCGCTGAATTCGGGATGGAACTGCACGCCCCAGGCGTGATCGCGCCATCGGAACGCCTGGCAATTGTCCTGTTCCGAGCGCGCCAGCACCGCGGCGTCGGCCGGCGGACGCAGCACGGTCTGCAGATGCGTCACCTGCGCCGCGAACCGCGGCGGCAGCGTGGCGAACAGCACGTCGTGTGCGGCTTCCGGGTGCAGATCCACCGGGACCGTGCCCATTTCGCGGCCGGTCGGGTTGTCGCCGACTTCGCCGCCCAACGCATGGGCGATCAGCTGATGGCCGTAGCAGATGCCGAACACCGGCAATCCGGCGTCCAGACCGTCGCGCAGCCAGTCGGCAGTGCGCTCGCTCCAGTCGTGGCGGTCGGTGACCATCGCCGCGGAGCCGGTCACCAGCACGCCAGCATAGGGTTGATGGCCCGGCAGGGTTTCGCCGGCTTCGACATTCACCACCGTCACCTGGTCGGCGCGCAGCCCGGCGGCGACCCGGATCCAGTGCGGAAACCGCCCGTGGCGGCGCATGCTCGGCACCGGCTGGCCGGTTTCGATGATCAGGTACTGCGGATCGGGCTTGGACATCGCGGCGGCATGGGCGGCGGGGACTGCCGCTTATACTACCGAGTCCCCACAATGCCAGCGCCTTTCCATGCAGGGACCGACCTTCCAGGAACTCATCCAGCGCCTCAACGCCTACTGGGCCGCCCAGGGCTGCGTGCTGATCCAGCCCCTCGACCTCGAAGTCGGCGCCGGCACCTTCCATCCGGCCACCTTCCTGCGCGCGCTGGGCCCGGAACCGTGGAACGCGGCCTACGTGCAGCCCTCGCGCCGCCCCACCGACGGTCGCTACGGTGAAAACCCCAATCGTCTGCAGCATTACTACCAGTACCAGGTGGCGATGAAGCCCAACCCCGACAACATCGTCGAGCTGTACTTCGACTCGTTGAAGGCGTTGGGCGTCGACCCGCTGGTGCACGATCTGCGTCTGGTCGAGGACAACTGGGAATCGCCGACCCTCGGCGCCTGGGGCCTGGGCTGGGAAGTCTGGCTCAACGGCATGGAAGTGACCCAGTTCACCTACTTCCAGCAGGCCGGCGGCATCGAGTGCAAACCGGTGCTGGGCGAGATCACCTACGGCCTGGAACGGCTGTGCATGTACCTGCAGAACTGCGACAACGTCTACGACCTGGTCTGGACCGTCGGCCCGCAGGGCACCGTGACCTACGGGGATGTGTTCCTGCAGAACGAACGCGAGCAGAGCGCGTACAACTTCGAGCACGCAAATGTCGAAGTGTTGTTGAAGCGTTTCACCGAATGTGAAGAAGAAGCCTTGAAACTCGTCGAGCTCGGCCTGCCGCTGCCGGCCTACGATCAGGTCTGCAAGGCCAGCCACTGCTTCAATCTGTTGGATGCCCGCCGTGCGATCAGCGTGACCGAGCGCCAGCGCTACATCCTGCGCGTGCGCAATCTCTCCCGCGCGGTCGCGGAAGCGTATTACGCGCAGCGCGAGAAGCTCGGATTCCCGGGTTTGAAACAAGCTGCTAAGCAGGAGGCTGCGTGATGAGCCAGACCATGCAATCTCTGCTGATCGAACTCGGCACCGAAGAACTGCCGGTCAAGGCCCTGCCGGGTCTGGCCCAGGCGCTGTTTGACGGCGTCATCGACGCGCTGGCCAAGCGCGGCATCGCCTTCCACCGCGACGGCGCCAAGCCGCTCTACACCCCGCGCCGGCTCGCGGTGCTGCTGCCCGGTGTCGCCGTGGAGCAGCCCGAACAGCGCAGCGAAGTGCTGGGCCCCTACCTCAACATCGCGCTCGACGCCGAAGGCAAACCCACCCGCGCGCTGGAAGGGTTCGCCGCCAAGGCCGGCATCGACTGGACCACGCTGGAAAAGACCACCGACAACAAGGGCGAACGCTTCGTCCACCGCGCGGTGAAGCCCGGCGCGCGCACCGCCGCGCTGCTGCCGGAAATCCTCACCGAAGCGCTGGCCGCCATGCCCATTCCCAAGCCGATGCGCTGGGGTAGCCACGAATACGGCTTCGCGCGCCCCGCGCACTGGCTGGTGCTGCTGCTGGGCGACCAGGTGATCGACGCCGAAGTGCTGGGCATCCAATCCGACCGCATGAGTCGCGGCCACCGTTTCCACCACGAAAAACCGGTGTGGATCAGCACCCCGAACGACTACGTCGACGCCCTGCGCGCGGCGAAAGTGCTGGTCGATCCCGAAGAACGCCGCGCCCGCGTCGTCGCCGAAGTGAACGGCGCCGCGTTCAAGGTCGGCGGCACGCCGCGCATCACCGACGACAACCTTGAACAGGTGCAGTGCCTGGTCGAGTGGCCGAAGGCCGTGCTGTGCGCGTTCGAGCGCGACTTCCTCGCGGTGCCGCAGGAAGCGCTGATCGCGACGATGGAAGCCAACCAGAAATTCTTCCCGGTGCTGGATGCCGCCGGCAAGCTCACTGAGCATTTCATCGGCATCGCCAACATCGAGTCGAAGGACGAAAGCGAAGTCCGCAAGGGCTACGAGCGCGTGATCCGCCCGCGCTTCGCCGATGCCAAGTTCTTCTTCGATGAGGATTTGAAGCAAGGCCTCGCGTCGATGAACGAAGGCCTGAAGACGGTGACGTATCAGGCCAAGCTGGGCAGCGTGGCCGACAAGGTCGCGCGCGTGGCTGCGCTGGCGGAAAGCATCGCTGCGGAAGTCGGCGTTGATCGCCAGCTCGCGCGTCGCGCTGCGGAATTGGCGAAGGCGGATCTGCAGTCGCGCATGGTCAATGAGTTTCCGGAATTGCAGGGCATTGCGGGGCGTTATTACGCTGCCGCGGCGGGCGAGTCTGCGGAAGTGGCTGCGGCCATCGATGAAGCGTATATGCCGCGGTTCGCGGGCGACGACATCGCGCCGAGCAAGCTGGGGCAGGTGCTGGCGATTGCGGAGCGGTTGGATACGTTGGCGGGTGGGTTTGCTGCGGGGTTGAAGCCGACGGGGAACAAGGATCCGTTTGCGTTGCGGCGGAATGCGTTGGGGTTGGCGCGCACGGTGATTGAGGGAAATAAAGAAATCAATATGGATTTTGCGACAGATAGAGCTTTTTTTCGCGTCACGAATGATCTCGGGTTTCATGCTGAAAAAAACAAATGGTCCTTGGCTGATGCTGTTACCAAGCCCGATGAATTTAACGAGCTGTATCAAAAGCACGAGAACTACGGCTTCTCGAAAAAAATTGCTGAGATTGAGGTTGAAACATTAGATTTCCTCGTTGATCGCCTCCGCGGCTACTACGCCGACCAAGGCGTCACCCCGCAGCAATTCGAAGCCGTTGCCGCGCTGATGCGCCCTGTCGCGACTCGCGTCGCTCCCACAGGGGATGCGGCGGCGGTTGTGGGAGCGACGCAAGTCGCGACGAACGAAGCCGCGACCTCCGGCTCCCTCCTCGACTTCGACCGCCGCCTCAAGGCCATCGGCGAATTCGCGAAGCTGCCGGAAGCCGAAGCCCTCGCCGCCGCCAACAAGCGCATCCGCAACATCCTGAAGAAAGCCGATATCGCGATTCCCGGCATCGTCGACACCACCCTGTTCGTCGAAGACGCCGAGCGCGACCTGCACGCCGCGGTCGAACAAGCCATCGCCGACACCGACGACGCGCTGAAGACCCGCGACTACGTCGCCGTACTCGGTCGCCTCGCGCGCCTGCGCCCGGAAGTCGACACCTTTTTCGACAAGGTCATGGTCAACGCCGATGACGCGGCGGTGCGCGGCAATCGTCTCGCGTTGCTGCAACGCCTCGCCGACCGTCTCGGCAGCGTCGCCGCGATCGAGCATCTCTCGGTTTAAAAACGCCCCTCACCCTCCGCTCGCTGCGCTCGCTCCTCCCTCTCCCCGCCGCGCGGGGAGAGGGCAGAGCATCATTCCCCGCCTCGCGGGGAGAGGGCAGAACATCATTCCCCGCCGCGCGGGAAGAGGGCAGACAGCGTCGTGATGCGCCCGCTTTTCCTTGCGCTGTTCCTTCTCCCCGTCTGCGGGGAGAAGGTGCCCGAAGGGCGGATGAGGGGCCGCCTCGCGCGCCTGCGCCCGGAGGTGGACACCTTCTTCGACAAGGTCATGGTCAACGCTGACGACGCAGCGGTGCGCGGTAACCGCCTCGCCCTGCTGCAGCGCCTCGCCGACCGCGAATGCCTGTTTCGACTACGCCAGCAGCGATTCGGGCCCGTTCAACTTCGCCTGTCAGTTCGAATACAACGGCGTGGATGCGATCTTCCCGGCGGATTGCACCAACCAGGAATACTGCCGGTTCGATTGCCGCGACAGCCCGGGCCCGATCAGCGCGCGGCTGATCGTATTCGACGCCAATGACAACGTGGTGGCGACCACCGATTGGGTGCCGGGTTTGTGCACCCAGCAGGACATCATCTTTCCGTAAACCACACCGCCGTAACGCGACCGCGGCATCATCCGCCCCGGCGCTTCCGCCCTCTCCGGCGCATGGCAATCTGCACGACGACTGCGCGCGCGATCCACGCACTGACAAGGAAATTGCGCGCTGCTGTCATCTTCGTCTGCTGGAATCGCGGCTTCGAAACACATGGAGCGAGCGCAGATGCACGCCCGTCCGAAAGTTTTCCGTATCGTCTTCGCGGCCATGCTTGCCTGCGCGCCCGCGTTCGCCGCCGAACCCGGGCCGTGGTCCGAGATCAAGGTCGGCGGCCTTACCGACAAGGATCGCGGCGAGTACGACGTGATGCTGGTGGCGATCAACGGCTCGATGGATTTCCCCGACCGTTCGCTCTACGAATTGCCGCCGGGCACCTACAATTTCAGGCTCGCCAGCAAAAAGCGCGGCAACAGCGGCGAGATGACCATGCAGCCGTTCGCGGTCCAGATACGGCCCTGCACACGCTACGCGCTGGTGGCGGATCACTCCGATCCGCAGCCCAACCGCAGCTGGCAGGCGACGATCCGCGCGGAGGAACCGATCAAATCCTGCATGAAGAAATTCGGCGGACAATCGCCGATGCGCGACGACGCGGCGGTGGCCGGCCCCTGAGCCTGGCGCCACCGCGGGCGTCGAGGCGCCCGAAGCCACGATGAATGCGGACGGCCTTCGCCGCGTGCAAATCCGGGACCGCCGGGTATCCTGTCGCGATGCCATTCGCCTCCCGCCACGCGCTCGCCGCAGTCCTGTTCACGCTCTGCGGCACCGCGCACGCGGCGCAGATCACCGATGTCCGCATCGACGGCCTCGACGAGGCCATGACCGAAAATGTCCGCCTCGCGCTGTCGCTGGAAGACGCGACAGGCAAGCGCGTGTCCGACGCGCGGCTCGATTATCTGCTGCGCGTCGCCGAAGACGAAACCCGCGAAGCGCTGCAACCCTTCGGCTATTACTCGCCGGAGATCGCGATCAGCGAAAGCGCCGCTGGCGCGGAACTGGCCGACGACGCTCCGGTCAGCGTGGTCATCGCCGTGCGCCTGGGCGAACCGGTGCGCATTCGCAGCGCGCAGGTCGCGATGCTGGGCGACGCCGAAGACGACCGTTATCTGAAGGAAGAGATCGACGCGTTCACCCCGAAGGTCGGCGACGTTCTGGAGCATGCGAAGTACGAACAGAGCAAGGCCTTCATCACCCGCCGCCTCGCCGAGCGCGGTTATTTCGACGCCGATTTCGCCGCGCGCAAGATCGAAGTGACGCGCGCCGAGAAAGCCGCCGACATCGATCTGCGCTGGGACAGCGGCGACCGCTACGCGATGGGCACGACCGTGTTCGAGCAGGTGCCCGAAACCATCATCCGCGACAGCGTGCTGCAGAATTTCGTCTACTGGGAAGAAGGCGATTACTACCATCAGGGCCGCCTCGATCGCCTGCGCAAATCGCTCGGCGCGCTGGATTATTTCAGCCGCATCGATATCCAACCGCAGCCGGAAAACGCGGTGGACGGCCGCGTGCCGGTCACCGTGCGGCTGACGCCGGCCAAGCGCAGCATCTACAGCGTCGGTGCGAGCTTCGGCACCGACAGCGGTTTCGGCGTATCGCTGGGGCTGGAGCGTCGCTACCTCAACACGCGCGGACACAAGGGACTGGCGCAGCTGGACTACGCGCAGAAACGCAAGACGCTGACCCTGCAACATCGCATTCCGGCGTTCGCATGGCGCGACGGTTGGTACACCAACAGTCTGCAGGCCTACGACGAGCAGACCGACTACATCGATACCCGCCGCTACGAAGCGGTGTTCAGCCGTAACGGCCAATTCAACCGCGAACTCAATCTGGTCGCGTCGGTCCACGCATTGCAGGAGCGTTGGGCCTACGCCATCGACGACCGCCTGCGCCCGGTCAAGCTGTATCGGCAGTCGACCTACTTCTATCCTTCGATCGTCGCCGAATACATCAAGGCCGACGATCGCATCCAGCCGCGCAACGGCTTCGGTGGCACGGCCACGCTGCGCGGCGGGCTGGAAGGCGTGGGTTCCGACGCCAACTTCGCGCAGTTGCACGTGCGCGCCAACTGGTTCAAGGGCCTGGGCAAGCGCAGCCGCTTGATCGTGCGTGGCGAAGTGGGTTCGACCTTCACCGACGCGCTGGTGGAAATTCCGCCGACCCTGCGCTTCTACGCCGGCGGCGACCGCAGCGTGCGCGGCTACGAATTCCGCGAGATCGGGCCGCGCATCGTCGGCGTATCGGGCCGCGACGATTTCGCGCTCGGCGCCAAGAACGTGGTCACCACCAGCGTCGAATACGAGCAGTATCTCAACGACACCTGGGGCTTCGCCGCCTTCGTCGATGCCGGCAGCGCCTTCGATAACCAGCTTGACCGCCTGCGCAAGGGCATCGGTCTGGGCCTGCGCTGGAAGTCGCCGATCGGGCCGCTGCGCGTGGACATCGGCCACGGCCTGGACGACCCGGATGCGTCCTTCACCCTGCACATCAATCTCGGCGCGGATCTGTAATCCATGGCCGAACGCGTATTGACCGATGAAGAACGCGACGCGCGGATCGCCGAACTGCGCGCCCGCCGCATCGCGCGCGCGCGCTGGCTGGCCACGCGCAGCGTGCTGTTGATGGTGATCCTGACGGTGCTCGGCGCGCTGCTGCTGTATTTCCTCTTCAACACCCTGCGTGGCCGCGATGTGCTGTTGAACCAGATCGTCGACCGCCTGCCCGCGGGCAGCGAACTGACCTGGTCGCGCGCCGAGGGTCCGGCGTCCGGGCCGATGATCCTCCACGATCTGCGCTATGTGCATCGCGGCTGCCCGGACAAGGACGGCAAGCCGGTGGCGTGGCCCGATTGCAAAAACGCGCTGGTCACCACGTTCACCGCGAAGCGGGCGATGCTGGACCCGATGCTGCAGCCGCTGCTGGGCCGTCGTCTGCGCCTGGAAGCGCTGAGTTTGTCGGGCGCGACATTGCGACTGCCCGACACCGACGAGCCTTTCGAGCTGCCGCGCTGGCCGGAGTCGCTGCCCGCGATCGCGCCGCCGCTGGCATTGGAAGCCGACGACATCCGCATCGACGATCTGCACGTGATGCGCGCGACCGTGCCGCAGCCCGAATCGATCATCCGTCTGCGCAGCGTGCGCGGCGGGCTGGTGGCTGAGGACGGTCGCCTGCAGCTGACGCGCATCGTCGCGTTCAGCGACCGCGGCCGCTTCGCCGCGCACGGCGAATACGCGCCGCGCGACCGCTATCGCATGGACCTCACCGTCAGCGCGGTGTTGCCTGCGGCCGCCGGCCGCACGCCGGCATCTTTGGGCATGGTCGCGCGCGGCGATCTGCGCGAACTCGAAGTCGCGCTCGCCGGCCGCGCGCCGGCGCCGGTGAAAGCGCGCGTGCGTCTGCAGGGCGAAGCACAGCCGCGCTGGCGTTTCGAAGCGAACAGCACGGCAGTGACCCTGGCCGCGTTGCTCGGCAACGACGACGAGGCCGAACCGTATGCGTTCGATCTGCGCGCCGATGGCGTCGGCGGCAAGGCGAATCTGCAGGGCCGCATCGCGCAGGGCGACCTCGTCGCGACCGTGCTGCCGTCCAAACTATCGATCGAAGAACAGATCCTGCTGCTGTCGCCGCTGTCGGTCGAACTGCTGGGCGGCACCGTCGCGGCGACCGGCCGTGCCGATTTCAACGACCCGGCGGATGCGCGCTTCGCCGGCACGGTAAGCGCGCGCAAGCTGCGCTGGCAAGGCGATACCAAGGATGCGGTGGCGGTCATCGCGGACGGCGATTTCAAGCTCGCCGGGCATCTGCGCGAGTGGACCGCACAGGGCGACGCCACGCTGCTGCGCGGCGCCGAGCGCGCAGGCGTCAGTCTGAAAGCGCGCGGCGACGACATGACCGCACACATCGACACGCTGCGCGCGACCATGCCGACCGGTCGCCTCGACGGCGGCGGGCAAGTGTGGTGGGCGCCGACGCTGCGCTGGCAGGCCGACGTGCGGCTCGCGGGTTTCGATCCCGGCTATTTCCTGCCCGACTGGCGCGGCGCGGTGAACGGCCGCCTGCGTTCGACCGGCGATACGCGCAGCGACGGCGGTCTCGACGCGCGCGTGGATGCGAGCGAACTCGGCGGTCGCCTGCGCGGCCGTGCGCTGAGCGGTCGTGCGAACGTGCTGGCGCATCTGCCCGCACGCGAGGGCGACCTGATCGGTGCTGAAGGCGCGGCTTTTGAAGGCGAGATCGCAGTCGGTCTCGGCGGCAGCCGCATCGACGCCAAGGGTCGCGTCGCCGACACGATCGACATCGACGCGAAATTCTCGCCGCTGCAGTTGAACGATCTGCTGCCCAGCGGTGAAGGCGTACTGCGCGGCACGCTCAGACTCACCGGCGCGCGCACCCAGCCCAACATCGATGTCGATCTCGCCGGCCAGTCGCTGCGTTACGACGACTGGAAAGCCGAATCGCTGCGTGTGAACGGACGCCTGCCGTGGCGCGCGGGTACAGCCGGCGCGTTGAGCGTCGACGGCGAAAATGTCGAAGCCGGGCTCGCGTTCGCGCGCCTGCATGTGGACGCGCGCGGCGCGGTCGAAGCGTTGACCATCAATGGCGATGCCGACACTTCATTCGGCGGTCTCGCGCTGGCCGGCGATGTCGCAAGGCGCGGCACGCAGTGGACCGGCGCATTGAACGCGCTGCGGCTCGCGCCGACCACCGGCCGGGTGTGGTCGCTGCAGGCACCGGCGCGATTCACCGTCACCCCGACCGCGAACGCGACGCGGCTGCAGCTCGCATCCAGCTGTTTCGCGGCCGCCGGCAACGCCGGTTCGCTGTGCGCCGATATCGACTGGCCGACGCGCGCCGACGTGCGCGGCAAGGCGGTGCCGCTGGCGCTGCTGGCGGCGTATCTGCCGAAACGCGAAGACGAGCGCGCCTGGCTGCTGCGCGGCGATGTCGATGTCGAGGCGCAGGTGCGTCCGCGCGGCGCGAGCTGGCAGGGCACGGCGCGCGTGCGCTCCGCCGAGGGCGGGCTGGCGCTGGATGCGCGTGGCCGTCGCGAGATTCTCGGCTATGCCGATCTCGATCTCGATGCGCGCTTCGATCCGCAGCGGATCGAGGCCGACCTGACCAGCGCGCTGCGCCCCAACGGTCGCGTGGTCGCGAAGATCGCCACAGGCTGGGACGACTACGCGCCGCTGCGCGGCGACATCCAGGTCGATACCGAAACCCTGACCTGGCTTGAACTCTTTTCGCCGGACATCGTCGATCCGGCCGGCCGTCTGAGCGGCCGCGTCGCCCTCGGCGGCACCCGCGCGCAGCCGACCCTGGGCGGGCAGGCGCGCTTGACCGCGTTCCGCGCCGAACTGCCGTCGCTCGCGCTGAGCCTGCGCGACGGCGATGTCAGGATGGACGCGCAGGCCGACGGCAACGCGCGCATCGTCGGCAGCGTGCGCAGCGGCGAGGGCACGCTGCAGGTCGACGGCACGCTGGGTTGGCAGAACGCCGACACGCCGCTGCAGCTGAAGCTGAGCGGCCAGAACATCCTTGTGTCCGACACCCGCGAACTGCGCGCGGTGATCGATCCCGAAGTGACCGTGCGCTACAGCGCCGGCCAACCGATCGCGGTCGCCGGCAGCGTGCGCATCGCCAGCGCGAAGATCGATCTGGAAGGTCTGGATGCCGGCGTGTCGGCGTCGGAAGACGTGGTGGTGCTGGACCCGGCCAATCCCGAACGCACCGGCAGCTCACCGCTCGATCTGGATCTCGCGTTGACCATGGGCGACGACGTGCGCCTGCAGGGCTTCGGCCTGGAAGGCACGCTCGGCGGCAGCGTGCGCATGCGCGCGCGCCCCGGTCGCGAAACCGTCGCCACCGGTTCGCTGGACATCGACGGCCGCTATCGCGCCTACGGCCAGAAACTGCAGATCACCCGCGGCCGCCTGGTGTGGTCCAACACCGCGTTCGCCGATCCGCTGATCGACATCCGCGCCGAGCGCGAGGTCGGCGCGGTCACCGCCGGCATCGACGTGACCGGCCGCGCCTCGGCGCCGATCGCCAGCGTGTGGAGCGACCCCGCCAGCAGCGAATCCGAGGCGCTGGCCTACCTCACCCTCGGCCGGCCGCTGTCCAGCGCCAACGCCGACGAGAACCGCCAGCTCAGCGCCGCCACCGCAGCGCTGTCGGCCGGCAACCTGCTGGCCTCGCAGCTCGGCGCGAAGATCGGCCTCGACGACGCCGGCGTCAGCGAATCGCGCGCCCTCGGCGGCACTGTGGTCGGCATCGGCAAATACCTGTCGCCGCGGTTGTACGTGAGCTACGGCGTGTCGCTGCTGGGCACCGGCCAGGTGATCACCCTGAAATACCTGCTGCGCAAGGGCTTCGACATCGAGATCGAATCCAGCACCGTCGAGAACCGCGGCTCGGTGAATTGGCGCAAGGAAAAGTGATCGCTGCGGCTTGATGCAGCTTGTCATCCCGAGCTAAGCGGATGAGGTGAGCGTAGGGATACACATCGAAAGCAATTGCAGAGCTTCCGCGCTGTCGCGCGGGTTACTTTACTTTGTCGCAAAGAAAGTAACCAAAGAAAACTCTTTAATGCCGAGGCAAATCTGCCGCCTGTGAGTTGGCCAGGATTTTTCGATGCGGCATCCTGCCGCGTCGAAAAACGGCGCACATCGTGTGCGCCGCCCTTCGGGTCTACGATCAACGGTGGGCTGCGCGGTTGGCTTCTTGTCGATTGGACGACAAACCATGCGCATTTCAGATCGATGCGGCCGGTAATATGCGTTGTCGCACTCACGACGACGGTGTTTCGATCCGGCGGGTTTCAATCGCCCTACGCGCTACTTGTGATCACCCTCATATGGTTTACGGCGAGGGAATTTCGCTTGGCGTGTTGAAGGTAGCTTACGAGCTGCTGAGGGTGATTGGGCCAGATGCTTGGCGGCTTCAACTCTCTCACCCAGAACCTGTACAAGATGAGGAAGCGCTGCTGAATCTCGCTCTTGAAAATAGTCGAGACAACGATTTTTCATCCACACTTCATGGAAGTGTTGCCGAAAATCACCTAAAAGCGCTACCGGATAAAGTTTGGCGTCTACAACTCGACCATCTGCGTATTCATGCGGATAAGTAGGTAGTGAAGATGTCTCAATTCCTTTCTCATCGCGGAGCCATTTTGCAAACATGCGGCCTTGGGATATATCAGGAATCATATTATCTGGCAGCCGATATCCTTTTTGCTCCAAAGGCGCAATTAGTCCTAGCGTCATTTCGGCAAGGATTGAAAAATGCGTGATAGGAACTTTAGTCTGATTGGCCAGATATCGCTTTAAATGATAAGGGAGATTAGCAGCCTCGGGACGAGTCCCCGACATCCATTCCCGGACCCATTGAGCAACAATTACGGCGAACTTTGGTGATAGCCATTGGCCTAGATTGATTGCTACATCGGGATGTACCCAAGTGCCGCGATGATCTGATGGGCCAGAAACTTGCTCGAAGACGAGAAGGTTTCTTGGGATTCGCAAAGAACTGCTAAGCTCATAAAGAAACTCGGCGGTTTGGGGAACTTGTTCATAATCAGAGAATTGCTTTCCTACAGCACGGCACATCGCAGTTGCATTGATAAAGCCATCTGCTGATCTCTGCTCAATGCGGGTGTTATCTACTTCGTGAGAAATCAGTTCTAACGAATACTGGTGACTCATCGCCCCCCCCTCCTATCCATGAAGTCGGAAGTGACGGTAGCCTGAACTCCGATAGTCGTCAAATCTCTGTTGCGATATGAGGATTGAAGTCAAATTAGTCTTTCCTAGCAACTCATAAGGCGGGCTTGAGCCCGCCCTACGCTTTCTCGGCAATCAGCTTTTCGTAGGGCGGGCCCTGGCCCGCCGATAGCAGGGGTCGCGCGTCGTGCTTGTGCCGCGAGCGAAGGGTTTTCCATGCGGTCACGCATGTTTCGCTGGATATCCGGGGCTTAATGCCTATGACAGCCGTCCCTGCCATTCCCCGACATCGGGGTCAGAGTGGAATGGCACTTACTTAAGCTTTTTCGGGTGGCCGTGGACTCTCAGTTGGCGTCGTCACGCGCGCTCACCGCCATTTCCGCCTGCAAACCCACGCCGAGGCCCGCGCGATAGGTGTTGATCAGGTCGGCCTCGAGCGCGGCGCGTAGGAGTTGCCGAAGCTGGTGACGACTGAGACTTGGACCGACGACTTCGGTCGGAAGAGAGGCGTTTCAAAACCGACCGAAGCCCGGCTTTCTGTAGCTCAGGTCTCGCCATTGGCGAGACCTGGGATAACGGCAGGCAAGCAGTGATCCACCTTCAACGATATCCACGCCGCCCGACACAACACGGGGTCGGGAAGACGCTTTTCCGGGTGTCACGGGGCGACACCCGGGCCATAGGGCTGGCTTGCATTCCACAAAAATTCTGGTATACGTCACAGTGAATGTGTGATTTACATCACATTTTTAGCCTGGGATTGGTCATGGACGGATTCATGCCTCCTTGTGTGAATCAGCGAATTGCCGACTCCCTCGCTGTGCAGTTCGTTTCCGCTGTCCTGCGCCGCAGTTTCAGCACAACCACATGGAACTTCAAGGAATGAACGTGAAAAGAAAAATCTCAATGTCACTTACGTCTCTAACAACATCGTCGCATCGCACCGCACTTTGCATGGCCATTCTGTTCATGGTCGGCCATACGCCCGCATATGCAGGACGCGCCAATCTCGGCGGTCTTGCTAGCGACACCACTTTCGATCAATTCATCGTCAAATACAGAGATGGCACCCCGGAACGTCGTGACGCTACTGCGATCGACTCCGGATTGGCACGCGCAGCACGAGCGGTCGTACCGCGTGCCAACCGCGCGCCGTTGCTGGCGCGGCACTTTCGACGGATGTCCCTCGGCGCGGACGTGGTTCGCGTCGATCGCAAGCTCGATCGCGTCGATGCCGAGACGCTGATGCGTCAGATTGCCGCAGATCCGAATGTCGAGTACGTCGAAATCGATGCGCGGATGTATCCGGCCGTTGTGCCCAATGACCCACGCTTTCCCGAGCAATGGCATTACTTCAACACGCCGGTCGGCGTGAACCTGCCCAACGCCTGGGACAAGAGCACGGGGTCCGGGGTCGTGATCGCGGTGATCGATACTGGTATCACCCCGCACAGTGATCTCAGCGCCAATATCGTCGCTGGCTACGACTTCATCACCAGCACTTTCACCTCGCGCGACGGCAACGGCCGCGACGCCAATCCCAACGATGAGGGCGATTGGAACACGGGCGGGTGCACCAACGGAACACGGATCGGCAACAGTAGCTGGCACGGGACGCATGTCGCCGGCACCGTAGCTGCGCTGACCAATAATGCAGTCGGTGCGGCGGGCGTGGCCTACGGCGCACGCGTACAGCCTGTGCGCGTGCTTGGGAACTGCGGTGGCAACCTCTCCGACATTGCCGACGGCATCATCTGGGCGTCGGGCGGGGCCGTCGCGGGCGTGCCGGCCAATGCCACGCCGGCGCGCATCATCAATATGAGCCTCGGCGGCGGCGGTGCGTGTTCGACGACCTTCCAGAATGCGATCAACGGCGCCGTCGGCCGTGGTACGACGGTCGTGGTCGCGGCTGGCAACAACAACAGCAATGCTTCTGGCGTCCAGCCGGCGAGTTGCGCCAACGTGATCACGGTGGGCGCTACCGACGGCAGCGGTGCCCGCGCCACGTTCTCGAATTACGGTGCCACTGTCGATATCGCCGCACCCGGCGTAGGCATACTCTCCACGCTCAACAGTGGCGCACAGACCCAAGGCGCCGAAACCTATGCCCTCTCCGATGGCACCTCGATGGCGTCACCGCATGTGGCGGGCGTCGCCGCCTTGGTGCAGAGCCGACGTGCCGCAGCGGGTCTCGCGGCGTTCACTCCGGCGCAGTTGGAATCGCATTTGAAAAGCAATGCGCGCGCGTTCCCGTCAACGCCGAGCCAACCCATCGGCACCGGTATCGTCAATGCCGATGCGGCGGTGACCGCCGCCGTTCCGGCGCCACCGAATCTACCGTTTCGTCCCGGACTCGGCGGTGCCTGGTACAACCCGAATACGTCCGGGCAGGGTTTCGGCATCGACATCGACAGTAGCGTCGGCTACACCTTCGGCGGTTGGTATACCTATGCGGTGAACGGCGGTGCTGGCGGGAACGGGCAACTGGAGCAACGTTGGTACACCTTGCAGGGCAACTTCGTCCCCGGACAAACCTCGCAGCAATTGCCGGTATATATAAACACCGGAGGCAAGTTCGACAGTCCGCCGGTTACGCAGGCGACCACAGTCGGTACTGCAACCCTGAGCTTCCAAAGTTGCAATGCGGGGCGTTTGGACTATCAGATCAACGTGGACGGCCAAAACCGCAACGGCACCGTTCCGCTGACGCGATTGGGAATCGAGCCTTATTGCGATTCCGGCACTTTCCCGACGTTGAGCCTGAGCCAGAATGGAATCAATCCTTCGCTCAACGGCGCATGGTATGACCCGAATACTTCCGGGCAAGGGTTCCAATTCGTGTTTCTGCCGTCGAACGCCAATACAGCGTTCTTGTTCTGGTATACCTACGACGTCAATGGTCTGCCGAATAGCGGTCCGAGCGGTCACCGCTGGTACACGATTCAGGGCAATTATCCGACGGGCAGCAGCCAGGTCTCGAATGTGCCGATCTACGAAGCAACCGGGGGTCGCTTCGAAGTAAGTCCGCCGAATCCGAACACTGTTCAAGTGGGGACTGCGGATATCGTGTTTCACAGCTGCACGTCGGCTTCGCTGACGTACCGTTTCAACAACGGACTGACGCGCACGATTTCCTTGAGCAAACTTGTCGGCGGCGGCGCGAACTGCGCACCTTGAAGCTCGATTGAGACAGTCCCGGCAGTGTCGTGACCCGGGTGCGCGCACAGCGCGCACTCGGGAAAGCGCGAGATTTCCGACGATTATGTGAATCAAGATCAAAGCCCCGGGTGCGGCCTGCGGCCTTACCCGGGCTACAAATGTCGAAAGCGAAGAGCATTGGCATCCTCATGTGCAAAATAAAAAAGCGCCGGTCCCCGGCGCTTTTTTATTGAACAATCGCCAAACCGCAACCTCAGCGCTTCGCCAACTGCCCCGGCACAAACTGCTCCCGCACCGCCTTCGCCTGCAGATCCGGCGGCAGCATGCCCTGGTCGAGGAGGAAGTTGTTGAAGGCGAGGCGGTCGAAGTTGTCGCCCAATGCGAGTTCGGTTTCGGCGCGCAGTTCGAGGATGCGGGCGTAGCCGTAGAAGTAGCTGCCGGCCTGGCCGGGGGCGTTGAAGGTGTAGCGGTCCAGTTCCTGGCGCGCCATCGCTTTGGACAGGCCCACGTCGTCGATCAGCACTTTCTCGGCGCGGGCGCGGTCGATCATGCCGAGGTTGAGCATCGGGTCGAGCATCGCGCGGGCCGCGCGCAGCAGGCGGAACTGCAGGGCCATCAGCTGGCCGTCCAGCGGTTCGTAGGGAATCATTTCGGCTTCGGCGTACAGCGCCCAGCCTTCGACGTTCACCGAGTTGAACGCGAACAGCGTGCGCGCCAGCGAGACGCCGCGTTCGACCATCGCGGTGAACTGCAGTTCGTGGCCGGGGCGGCCTTCATGCGCGGAGAGCGTCCACGCCACCGCCGGGAAGTTGAAGTCGTCGTAGGCTTCGGACTTGTGGGCAAGCGCGGGATTGCTGAGCGGCAGTACGAACTGGCCCTGCTGACCGGTGTTGCCGACCAGCGGCGCGGGCAGGAAATGCGGCGCGGGCTGCGCGGCGCTTTCGGCGTCGGTGCCCAGGCGCATCACCATCGGCCGGTTCGGCACGTCGACGATGCGCTCGCGCTGGATGATCGGGTCGATGGCGTCGATGACCGTGCGGTAGCGCGCTTCCAGCTGGTCGTTGGGAATGGTGTCGCGTTTCAGCGCGCGGATCACGCCGCGGTAGTCGGTGGCGGCGATGCCTTTTTCCTTCGCCACCAGCGGCGCCAGCCGATCCATCGCCGCGCGGGTTTCCATGAACGCCAGCCGCGCGCGCTGGATCAGCAGTGCAGGCGGAATGTCGATGCCGACCTGCTTCAGCTGCAGCGCATACAGTTCGGGTGGCAAGCGGGTGTCGATGCGCGCCTGCGGCAGCACGTCCTTGCGCGTCCACGCCACGTAATCGGCGAACTGCTTTTCCAGTGCGTCCAATGCGGCGGTGCTGCCTTCGATCTTGTACTGCGCGAACAGTTTGCGGATGCCGGCGATGTAGGTGTCGGCGTTGGCCAGCGCCTGCTCCACTGCGAGCTTCGTCGGCCGCAGCAGTTCGGCGTTGGTGGCGCGTTCCTCGTATCGCTGGCGCGCGAGGACCGTGGTGGCCGTGGTGCCCGGCGCGATGCCGGCGTAGGCCTTGAGTCGATCCAGCGCCTTGGCGCGGCGGTCGGCCGGGGTCTGGTCGGACAGCAGGCCCTTCAGTCCCTGGAACACCAGCTGCGGCGCGTCGGTATACGGCACCACCAGGCGCTCGTTGACCAGCGACGATTCGATGGTGTCGTCGGCGGCCTGGATCATGATTTCCAGATCCTGACGCACGTTGGGGTCGCGCTCCAGCTGCAGCTTTTCCTGCAGCTTCGCCTTGGCGTCGGCGGTGGCCTTGCGCAGGCGCGCGCCGTTGTCGGGGCCGAGGTCGGCGACCTTGTCGTCGTAGCCGGGAATGCCGAAGAACGACCCGGCTTCCGGCTGGAACCGCAGCTGTGCGTCCAACATGAGCTGGGCATTGGCGTTGCTGGTGGTGACCCAGGGGTGTGCGGGTGTTGCGGGCGCGGGCTTGGCGGCGGCCGCAGGCGCGGGCGATGCCGCGTGACCGTGCAGCGGGATGGCGAGCGCGCAGCACAGCGCGACGGTGAGTGCGAGGGGTTTCATCGGCGGATCCGGTCGGAGGAGTGGGGCGACACTACGCGCGGGCCGTGGGGGCGGCCAGCGTCGAAGGTCATGCGGGCGATGATGCGCCGGGTGCGGCGCAGGGGCTGAGATCGTACCCGCCGCTCCGATCCGACTCAGGACGGCGTCAGTAACCGTGACAGGGATTGCTGCAGAAGGGCATCGAGCGCACGTTTGCCGAGGCGCCGGTCAATGAACGCGCGGAGGCTCAGGCCATCGACCATCGCGAGCACCAGATTCGCCGCCTGATCCGGTGGAAGATCCCGCGCGATCCGTCCAGCCGACTGCTGCTGTGCGATCGCGCTCGACAGCGCTGCGCTCAACATCAGCTCCTTGGCGGCGAAGCTCTCGCGGAGAATCTCGTCGCGGGTCGATTCAGACAGTACTTCGGTCGTAAGCCGGAACTCATCGACATTGCGCATCGTCTCCAGTTCCTGCTTCAGCAGCTTCGCCAGCCCGGCGATGAAATCCGCCGCATCGGCAAGCGCCGTAACCCCGGCAATCATCCGATCGCGATCCAGCGCCGAAAACGCGCGGATGATCGCGCTCTTGTTGTCGAAATAGCGGTACAGCAGGCCCATGCTGAGGCCGGACGCGCTTGCGATGTCCTGCATGCTGGTCTGGTGGAAGCCTTTGGCGACGAAGCAGGTTTCGGCCGCGGACAGGATTTCGCCTCGTCGGCGTTCGTGCAGGTCGGTATCGGCTTTACGCATCGGTCGGGCTCGATCGGTTGAGATTGCGCATTCTTATAGTTGACATGGCGCGCTGTCGTCAATAAAGTGAGTGAGCGCTCACTTTATTGATAGGAGGCAATCATGCCCACGGAGATGTTGCTGGACAGGCCTGATCTGTTGCAAAAGCTTGATCAGATCGGATTGGCGCTCTCGGCGCTTTTCATCGTGTTTCTGCCGCTGGAAGTCTGGCGCCGCCGTCGTCAGGGACGGCTTGACCGGCGCAGCGTCAAGGAAATGCTGGCAAGTGCCAGCCCGCTGCTGCCGACCCTGCTCACCGGGCCGGTGGTGCTGGCGTTCATCGCCGGGCTCTACGCGGCCACGCACGCCCTGACACCGCTGCGCATTCCCACCAACTGGGGCACGGCGGCTCTTGCATTGGTCCTGGTCGATTTCTGCTACTACTGGGACCACCGTGCCGCGCATCGGGTGCGTGCCTACTGGGCGATTTCGCATTCTGTCCACCACAGTTCCTGGCAATTCGACCAGACCACCGCATTCAGGGTTTCCTTCGTCGACGGTTTCCTGTCGCCGTGGTTCTATGTGCCGGTGGTGTTGATCGGATTCGACCCGTTGCTGGTCGGTGCGTGTTTCGGACTGATCCTCGCGTATCAGCAATGGCTGCACACCGAGTCCGTCGGTCGGCTGGGCTGGCTGGACGCGATCTTCAACACGCCATCCAATCACCGTGCGCATCACGCGATCCAGCCGCAGTACATCGATCGCAATTACGGCGCGATCCTGATGATCTGGGACCATCTGTTCGGCACCTACGTGCGCGAGCGGGAAGCCCCCGTCTATGGCCTTACCGAACAGATCGACTCCGCGCATCCGTGGCGCGTGCATGCAGCCGAGGCGCTCAAGCTGTGGCGGGATCTGAAAAAGGCAACCGACTGGCGAACGCGCCTGTCTTTGCTATGGAAGCCGCCGGGATGGATGCCGGAGGGATGACCGAAATGAAAAAGAGATTCGGATATGCGCTTCTCGCGTTGTCCGTAGCCGCATGGGCAGGCATTGCCGGGTTGTCGCTGCTGGAAATGCCCTTGAGTGCTGCCGCCGCATGGACGACGGCGCTGTTGATCGGCGGCGAGATTTCATTCCTGGCCGGAGTCGCTCTCTTGGGCGAGGAAGCGTGGGACAAGATCAAATCACGCTTCAAGAGTCACCGGCCATAAGTGCGGCGAATGAAGACCGGTGCGTGCTCGATCAAGCGCTGATTTTCACCCGTCGCTCCCGCCTTCGCGAAGATGATGGATAACGAAGCCCGACAACGGGTCGATTGATATCAGGGCTTCAAGCATCTTGCGAAGAACGCCTCGGTCAACCGGTAGCGGTGCAGCAGATCCGCGCCGCGCAGGCCGTGCTTGGCGCCGGGATAGGTCATCAGCTCGAACGGCGTCGCGCGCTTCTGCAGGGTGCTCATGAGCTTGGTCGAATTGCTGAACAGCACGTTGTCGTCGGCCATGCCGTGGATCAGCAGCAGCGCATTGGGCTTGATGCCGGCGACATGGGTGAACACGCTGGCTTCGCGATAACCGTCGACGTTCGCCGCCGGCAGATCCATATAACGTTCCGTGTAATGCGTGTCGTACAGCGCCCAGTCGGTCACCGGCGCACCGGCCACGCCGCAGGCGTAGTCGTCGGCCGCCTTGCCCAGCAGCATGAGCGCCATGTAACCGCCGTTCGACCAGCCGTACACGCCGATGCGCGCGCCGTCCACCCACGGCTGCGCGCGCAGCCATTCCACGCCCTTGCGCTGGTCGTCCACTTCCACCGTGCCCTGTTTGCCGTACAGCGCGCCGCCGAACGCCGCGCCGCGCCGCGGCGTGCCGCGGTTGTCGACGGTGAACACCACATAGCCCTGCTGGGCCATGTACTGGTTGAAGAAATGATCGCCGCGGCCGGGCCAGCTGTCGGTGGCGGTCTGCGCCGCGGGGCCGCCGTAGACGTAGACCATCACCGGGTATTGTTTGGCCGCGTCGAAGTCCGCGGGCTTGATCAGGCCGTAGTGCAGCGGCGTCTTGCCGTCGGCGGCGGTGAGCGTGCCGAACTCGACCGGCTGGTGCGCGGCCAGATATTTTGCGTAGGGATGCGCGGGCTTCGCCGGATCGTTGTCGATGAGGTTCGCGACCAGGCTGCCGTCGGCGCGATGCAGCGCGATCTGCGGCGGCGTGCGCGCGTTCGACCAGCTGTCGACGTAAACGCTGGCGTTCTTCGCGAAACTGGCGCCGTGCATGCCCGGTTCGGTCGATAGCGTGCGGATGTCACCGCCGGCGAGCGGCACCACGTGGATCTGGACTTCGCGCGCGGCCGCGCGGCCGGCGGCATCGCGGCCGGCGCTGAAATACACCAGGCCTTTGGCTTCATCCACCGCCAGCAGTTTGTCGACCGGCCAGTCTCCGCGGGTGAGTTGCGTGAGCGTCTTGCCATCCTTGCTGGCGAGGTAGAGGTGCTCGAAACCGCTGCGCTCGCTGCTCCACAGGAAGCGCCCATCCTTGAGGAAGCGCAGGCTGTGGTGCAGCGGCACCCAGGTCTTCGCGGTTTCGGTGATCAGCGTGTGCTGCGCGCTGGAGGCGAGTTCGACTTCGATGAGTTCCAGCGTGCGCTGGTCGCGCGACTGGCGCTGGAAGGTCAGATGTTTCGGGTCGCGCCAGTCAACGCGGGTGAGGTAGATGTCGGGATTCTTGCCGAGATCGATCCACTGCGGCGCTGCGCCTGACTTCGGTGCGATGGTGGCGAGTTTGATCGCCACGTTGGTCTCGCCCGCCGCCGGATACCGCTGCTCGACCACTTCGGTACGGTCCGGATACACCTCGTAACGCTTCTGCACCGGCACCTTGCTTTCGTCGATGCGCGCGAAGGCGATGGCGGAATCGTCCGGCGCCCACCAGTAGCCGGTGTGGCGATCCATTTCCTCGTCGGCCACGAATTCGGCGACACCGTTGCCGATCGTGTCGCTGCCGTCGGTCGTCAGCTGGACTTCCTTGCCGGTGGCCAGATCGATCGTCCACAAATTGCGCGCGCGCACGAAGCTGACGAAGCCACCCTTCGGCGAGACCTTCGGATCGGTGGCGAAGCCCTCGCCGGTGGTGAGCTTGCGCACTGCGGCCTTGCCCGACTTGCCGAGGTCGTACAGATACAGTTCGCCGCCGAGCGGGAACAGCAGCGTTCTGCCGTCCGGCGACCACTGGTAATCGACGATGCCCGACAGCGACGCGGTGCGCTGGCGCTCGCGCCGCGCTTTCTCTTCGTCGCTCAGCACTTCCTCGCCGGGCAGCACGTCGCTGGAATCGACCAGCAGCGCCGATCCGCCCGTTGCCACGTCGAACGCCCACAGATCGAGGCGGTTGCGGTCGGTGTCCTTGCCGCGAAGGAAGGTCACGCGCGAGCCGTCGGGCGCGATCTGCGGTTTCAGCAGGGTCGGGCCGGACAGCGGCGCGTCGCCGGTGATGGCGTCGAGGGTGAGTTTGCCCGGCGGCGGGCTGGAGGCGTGTGCGGCGGGGATGATGGCGACGGGCATGATGGCGACAGGCATGAACAGCAGGCAGGAGAGGAGGGCGGTGGCGCGGATCATGGCGTCTTGCCTGGCGTGGCGCTCTGGCCGAACAACGTCTTGCGCTGTTCTTCGCTGAGCGGCTGGCCGGCGGCCGGGTTGACCTGCTTCGTCCATGCGTACGCGCGCTGGGTGGCCGGTCGCGCGGCGATGGCGGCCTGCCAGCGGCGCACTTCGGGATACGGCTGCAGATCGATGGGTGCGGTCTTGTACGGGCTGATCCACGGGTAGCAGCTCATGTCGGCGATGCTGTAGTCGTCGCCGGCCAAGAACGCGCGGCCGGCCGAACGCTGATCGAGCAAGCGCTTGTCCAGCACGCCCAGCAGGCGATGCGCCTCGCGGGTGTAGCGGTCGATGGCATAGGGAATCTTCTCCGGCGCGTAGACATTGAAATGCCCGTACTGGCCGGTCATCGGGCCCAGGCCGGCCATCTGCCAGAACACCCATTCCAGCGCCGCGGTGCGGCCGCGCAGGTCGGCAGGCAGGAAATGGCCGGTCTTCTCCGCCAGATACACCAGGATCGCGCCCGACTCGAACACGCTCAGCGGTGCGCCGCTGTCGGCGGGCGCGGTGTCGACGATCGCGGGCATGCGGTTGTTCGGCGCGATCGCCAGAAATTCGGGCTGGAACTGCTCGCCGGCGCCGATGTTCACCGGCTTGATCTCGTAGGCCAGCGGCGCGCCGGCTTCGGCCAGCTCTTCCAGCAGGAGGGTGATCTTGTGGCCGTTCGGCGTGGGCCAGTAATGCAGTTCGATCATGGTGGGCGGGCCGGTCGAGAAGGTGTCGGCAGTGTAAGCCGTACGCGCGGCTTGGCGTTGTCATGCCCGGCGGCTAGGCTATGGCGGATTTCGCCTCCAGCAGTGCCCTTTCATGTCCAACGCTTCGCAAAAAACGCTCAACCCGACGCTCAGCCCCCTGTCCCGCATGATCTTCGCCTCGCGCTGGCTGCAGCTGCCGCTGTATCTGGGCCTGATCGTGGCCCAGGGCGTGTACGTGTTCCTGTTCGGCAAAGAGCTGTGGCACCTCATCCACGACACGCCGACGCTCAGCGAACAGGACATCATGCTGATCGTGCTCGGCCTGATCGACGTTGTGATGATCTCCAACCTGCTGATGATGGTGATCGTGGGCGGCTACGAGACCTTCGTTTCGCGGATGAATCTGGCGGGTCATCCCGACCAGCCGGAATGGTTGAGCCACGTCAACGCCAGCGTGCTCAAGGTCAAGCTGGCGATGGCGATCATCGGTATCTCCTCGATCCATCTGCTCAAGAGTTTCATCGAAGTGGGCATGGTCGACGGCCTGCCGCTGTGCAGCACGATCGCCGGCATCGAGGCGATGAAAGTCATGCAGCCGTTGATCGACGCCGGGCAGAAACTCAAGCCCTGCACCACGATCACCTCGGCCGGTGTGATGTGGCAGGCGATCATCCACGGGCTGTTCATCGTTTCGGCGATCGGCATCGCCTGGACCGACCGGATCATGATGGGCAGTTCGACCAAGCGCGATCATTGACACCCTCTGCGTAGAGCGGCCTTCAGGCCGGCCCAGGACGAACCAGAAGCGAGACGCTATCAAAGCCGCGTCTGCGGCTGGTGACAATGAATCGGCAGTTCGAAATGTGCTGGCGATATAAAAAGCAGCGGCCTGAAGGCCGCTCTACGGAAAGACATACTTGAGATCGTGGGCTGCGTATGGCCCATCGCGTAGAATGCGGGCATGGATGTCTCCCACCTGCTCGACGGCCTGAACGCCGCGCAACGCGAAGCGATCAGTGCCGAACCCGGCCACCTGCTCGTGCTCGCCGGCGCCGGTTCCGGCAAGACCCGCGTCCTCACCCATCGCATCGCCTGGCTGCACGAAGTCTACGGCGTGCCGATGCACGGCATATTCGCGGTGACCTTCACCAACAAGGCCGCGGGCGAGATGCGTCATCGCGCCGAATCGCTGTTGCCCGGCGGCAGCCGCGGCATGTGGATCGGCACCTTCCACGGCCTCGCCCATCGTCTGCTGCGCCTGCACTGGCAGGACGCGAAGCTGCCCGAAGCCTTCCAGATCCTCGACAGCGACGATCAGCTGCGGCTGGTCAAGCGCGTGGTGCAGGCGCTGGAGCTGGACGAAGCGCGGTTCCCGCCGCGACAGATCGCGTGGTGGATCAACGCGCAGAAGGACGAAGGCCGCCGCCCGCAGCACATCCAGCCCGAGAAGGACGAATGGGCCAGCGTGATGCTGCGCGCCTACACGCTGTATCAGGAACGCTGCGAGCAGTCGGGGCTGGTCGATTTCGCCGAGATTCTGCTGCGCGCGCATGAACTGCTGCGCGACCATCCGGCGCTGTTGCAGCATTACCGCCACCGTTTTCAGCAGTTGTTGATCGACGAGTTTCAGGACACCAACAGCCTGCAGTACGCCTTTATCCGTCTGCTCGCCGGCGATACCGGACAGGTGTTCACCGTCGGCGACGACGACCAGGCGATCTACGGCTGGCGCGGCGCGAAAGTAGAGAACGTGCAGCGTTTCCTGCGTGATTTCCCCGGTGCGCGCACCATCCGTCTCGAACAGAACTACCGCTCCAGCGCAAACATTCTCAACGCTGCCAACGCGGTTATCGCGCACAATCCGTCGCGGCTCGGCAAACAGCTGTGGACCGACAGCGGCGAAGGCGAACCGATCGATCTGTACGCCGCGTACAACGAAATCGACGAAGCGCGGTTCGTGATCGAACGCATCCGCGCCTGGGTGCGCGACGGCGGCAGCCACGGCGAAACCGCGATCCTCTACCGCAGCAACGCCCAGTCGCGCGCGTTCGAGGAAACCCTGCTGGGCGAACAGATTCCGTTCCGCGTCTACGGCGGCATGCGCTTCTTCGAGCGCGCCGAAATCAAGGACACCCTGGCGTACATGCGCCTGATCGCCAACCGCGACGACGACGCGGCGTTCGAGCGCGCGGTCAACACGCCGACGCGCGGCATCGGCGAGCGCACGCTCGACGAAGTGCGTCGTTATGCGCGGGCCCACAGCATTTCGCTGTGGAAGGCAGCGGCATTGGTATCGCGCAGCGACCTGCTGCCGGGACGCGCGCGGAATGCATTGGCGCTGTTCGAGGGACTGATCGATACCGTTGCCGACGAATCGGTCGATCTGCCGCTGAAGGACAAGATCGATCACGTGCTGGCGCGCTCCGCGCTGCGCGATCACTACGCCGCGCTGTCGAAGGGCTCGCTGGATTCGCGCACCGATAATCTCGACGAACTGGTGTCGGTGGCCTCGCGTTTTGTGAAGGGCGATGACGAGGAATCCGCGGCGCTGCCGGAGCTGGTCGCGTTCCTCGCCTACGCCGCGCTGGAAGCCGGCGAAGGCCAGACTGAAGCCGGCGAAGACGGCGTGCAGCTGATGACGCTGCACAGCGCCAAGGGGTTGGAGTTCCCGCTGGTGTTTCTGGTGGGCATGGAAGAAGGCCTGTTCCCGAACAACAAATCGATCGATGAAGCCGGCCGGCTGGAAGAAGAGCGCCGCCTCGCCTACGTCGGCATCACCCGTGCGCGCCAGAAGCTGGTGATCACCTACGCCGAAGCGCGTCGGCTGCACGGCCAGGACATGTACGGCCTGCCGTCGCGCTTCCTGCGCGAGATTCCCACGACGCTGATCCACGAAGTGCGACCGAAGATCCAGGTCGCGCGGCCGATGTACAACGCGAATGCGCGACGCGACGCGTGGCAGCTCGGCCGCGGTCACGCATCGCTGCAGGAGAATACCGGCGTGCGTATCGGCCAGAACGTGACCCACGCGAAATTCGGCAGCGGCATCGTCACTGATATCGAGGGCACCGGCGCGCACGCGCGCGTGCAGGTCAATTTCGAGGACGAGGGCAGCAAATGGCTGGTGATGGCGTACGCCAATCTGCAGCCGGCATAACAGGGTTCTGTAGGGTGGGCCCTGGCCCACGATTGCAAATTCCCCGATCATTTCGACAATAATCGAGACCGTCTCGCCGGGCATGCTGTGCGAACGGAAACGCCGCAACGGCGGGCCAGGGCCCGCCCTACGACACTGTTTCGTGACGAGCCCGCAACCATGACCGACTCCGACTCCGACTTCCTCAGCGTCCGCGATTACCTCACCGGCCTGCAGGACCGCATCTGCGCCGCCATCGAGGACGTCGACGGCGCCGCGACCTTCCAGGAAGATAGCTGGGAGCGCGCCGAAGGCGGCGGCGGGCGGACGCGGATCCTGCGCGACGGCGCGGTGTTCGAACAGGCCGGTGTCGGCTTCTCGGATGTGTCCGGCACCAAGTTGCCACCTTCGGCCACTGCGGCGCGGCCTGAGCTTGCGGGCGCGTCGTGGCGCGCGGTCGGCGTGTCGCTGGTGTTCCATCCGCGCAACCCGTATCTGCCCACCACGCACGCCAACGTGCGCCATTTCCGCGCGATCCGCGACGGCGAAACCGTGGCCTGGTGGTTCGGCGGCGGCTTCGATCTGACGCCGTTCTATCCCTTCGACGACGACGTGCGCCACTGGCATCGCACCGCGCGCGATCTGTGCGAACCCTTCGGCGGCGACGCGCGCTACGCCGCGCACAAGCAATGGTGCGACGAGTATTTCTTCCTCAAGCACCGCAACGAGACCCGCGGCGTCGGCGGGCTGTTCTTCGACGATCTGCACGGCGATTTCGAGCGCGACTTCGCGTATCAGCGCGCGGTCGGCGATGGGTTTCTCGACGCCTACCTGCCGCTGGTCGAGCGTCGCAAGGACACGGCCTACGGCGAGCGCGAACGCCAGTTCCAGCTCTACCGCCGCGGGCGCTACGTCGAATTCAACCTGGTGTTCGACCGCGGCACTCTGTTCGGCCTGCAGTCCGGCGGGCGCACCGAGTCGATCCTGATGAGCCTGCCGCCGCTGGTGCGCTGGGAATACGGCTACCAGCCCGAGGCCGGCAGCGACGAAGCGCGCCTGCAGGATTACCTCAAGCCGCGGGATTGGCTGGCGTAAGCGGCTTCCTGTAGAGCGGCCTTCAGGCCGCTGATTCCGATACGCAGCCATTTCGTTTTCGTCAGCCGTGGGCACGGCCCTGATGTCGTCGCCGGCCGGGTTCTGCCTGGGCCGACCTGAAGGCCGCTCTACGTGCCGCTCTACGACGGCTCGTCCTCGGTCAACACGATGCTGATCCGCCCGTTGGTTTCCAGCGTCGCCACGCGGATCCGCTCGATGTCGGTGCAGCCGGCTTCGCGCATGGCCTCGTGGAAGTCGGCATTGCTCACCAGCTGCCGGCGCAGCACGTCGCGATGGACCTTGCCGTCGCGCGCCAGGATCACCGGTTCGCCTTCGATCACCTTGCGTGCGCCCGGGCTGCGCGCGGCGACGAAGGCGACCGCGTAGTTCAAGGCGATCAGACAAACCGCCAGCAGCGCGGCGCCGGTCAGCGAGTTGTCGCCGCCGTTGAGCCCGTTCTGCACCGCGTTGCCGATCAGGATCAGCATCACCAGATCGAACGGGGTGAACTGCCCCACCGCGCGCTTACCGGACGCGCGCACCAGCACCATCACCAGCACATAGATCGCGACCGCGCGCAGCGGGAAATGCCACCAGGGCGCGGACAGTTGGAGAAGATTGGACATGGGTGGTACCGGATGGGCGAGCTCGCGCCAGTCTCCCCCCGGAGGCGCACAATAAAAAGTGTCGGGCAATAAAAAGCCCCGCAGGTGGGGGAACCGGCGGGGCTGGGAACGGGACTTGGGGAGAGTCTTACGTTCCGGTGACCACTCCAGGGGAGGGGGTGGTCTGCGACGGACGTTGCATCCGTCGCGAGTAAGTTGACCATGGAGTGGCGGCGAGTTCGTAAAAATTCCGCTTATCGACGTATCGGATTCAGGATCGATTCACGGCCGGCGTACAGTTCGTTCATTTATCGGCAAATACTGCGGAAAAACCTGTCTGAACTGTCAGGATAATACTGCGAAAAATGCATTTCAAACCACTGCGACGACGAACGCATCGCCATGGCGGCAGCGTGCCATGCGCGGTTTTCCGGGTCTCCTGATCCGCGCAAGACCGGTTTCAGGCCGCCGCCACGCAACCGCATCGCCATGCGCAGCGAACCCGAAGCGCGCCCGCTCAGTGCGCCTCATCCCGCGCCAGTCGGATTTCAAATCCGTTTCGAGGATAAACGCATCGCCATGCGCGACGGACTGGAAGCGAGGTTGTTCTAGTGCGCCTCATCCCAGTTATCCCCCACACCACTGTCGATCACCAGCGGTACCCGCAGCTCGGCCGCCGCCGCCATCCGCGCGGTCGCTTCGCGCACCAGCGTGTCGACGAAGTCCACGTCGCACTCGAACACCAGTTCGTCGTGCACCTGCAGCAGCATTTTCGCCTTGTCGGCGTGCCCGGCGATCCAGCGGTCGATATCGATCATCGCGCGCTTGATGATGTCGGCGGCCGTGCCCTGCATCGGCGCGTTGATCGCGGCGCGCTCGGCGCCGGCGCGCAGACCCTGGTTGCGGGCGTTGATGTTGTCCAGATACAGCCGGCGGCCGAACACGGTTTCTACGTAGCCGCGTTCGTGCGCGTCCTTGCGGGTGCGCTCCATGAACTCGCGCACGCCGGGATAACGGCTGAAGTACAGCGCGATGTAGTCCTGCGCCTCGCCGCGGCCGATGTCGAGCTGCTTCGCGAGGCCGAAGGCGCTCATGCCGTACATCAGGCCGAAGTTGATGGCCTTGGCGGCGCGGCGCTCGTTGCCGCTCACGTCCTCCAGCGGTTTGCCGAACACTTCCGCCGCGGTGGCGCGGTGGATGTCGGCGCCGGCGGCGAAGGCGCGCAGCAGGCCGGCGTCTTCGGACAGGTGGGCCATGATCCGCAGTTCGATCTGCGAGTAGTCGCAGGCGATCAGCTTGCGGCCCGGCGGCGCGATGAAGGCCTTGCGGATGCGGCGGCCGTCCTCGGTGCGGATCGGGATGTTCTGCAGGTTCGGATCGTTGGACGAGAGGCGGCCGGTGGCGGCGCCGGCCTGGTGATAGCTGGTGTGCACGCGGCCGGTGTCCGGGTTCACCATCTCCGAAAGCTTTTCGGTGTAGGTGCTGCGCAGTTTCGCCAGGCCGCGGTATTCGAGGATGATCCGCGGCAACTCGTGCTGGTCGGCGATCGCTTCCAGCGCCTCCTCGTTCGTCGACGGCTGCCCGGTCGGCGTTTTCACCAGCGCCGGCAATTTCAGCTCGTCGAACAACAGCGCCTGCAGTTGCTTCGGCGAGTCGAGATTGAAGGTGCGCCCGGCCAGCTCGGTCGCTTTCTGCTGCGCGGCGAGCATCCGCCGCGCCAGGTCGACGCTCTGGCGACGCAGTTCGTCGGCGTCGATCAGGATGCCGTTGGCTTCCATCCGTGCCAGCACCGGTACCAGCGGGATTTCGATGTCGCGATAGACCGCCTGCAGCGCGGGAATCTCCGCCAGCTTCGCCGAGAGCACGCGATGCAGGCGCAGGGTGATGTCGGCATCCTCGGCGGCGTAGGTGGTGGCGTCGTCGATCGCCACTTCCGAGAACGGAATCTGTTTCGCACCCTTGCCGGCCACGGCCTCGAACTTGATGGTGTCGTAGCCGAGGTAGCGCTTGGCCAGCGAATCCATGTCGTGACGGGTCGCGCTGGAATTCCAGATGAAGCTTTCCAGCATGGTGTCGTCGGCGTAACCGTCGACGTTCACGCCGTGGCGGCGCAGCACGTGGATGTCGTACTTGCCGTGCTGGCCCAGCTTGCGGTGTTGAGTGCTTTCCAACAGCGGGCGCAGCGCGTCGAGCGTGTCGCGCAGATCGAGCTGCGCCGGCGCGCCGGGATAGGTGTGGCCCACCGGGATGTAGCAGCCGCTGCCGGGTTCGGCGGAAAAACTCAGGCCGACCAGGTTCGCGCGCATCGCGTCCAGCGCGTCGGTTTCGGTGTCGAACGCGAATTCTTCGGCGCCGTCGAGTCTGGCGATCCACGCGTCGAGCTGTTCGCGGGTCTGCACGGTTTCGTACTGGCCTTTCGCGGCCAGCGCGGGATCCAGTGCCTCGTCTTCGGTCGTGGTGCTGCGTGCGTAGCCGGCGGCGGTGTTGCGCATGCCGGCCAGTTCTGCCGATGCGGTCGCTGCGGGTGCGTCGCCGCCGAGTTCCTTCAGCGCCTGGTTGAAGCCGTAGCGTGCGTACAGCACGCGCAGGTCGTCGACGTGCGGTTCGCGCAGCGCCAGCGTGGTCGGGCCGCCGTCCATCGCGACATCGAGCTTGATCGTGGTCAGCTGCCGGTTCAGCGGCAGCCGCGGCAGCGCCGCGCGCAGGTTTTCGCCGATCTTGCCCTTGATCGCATCGGCGTTGGCGATGACGTTCTCCAGCGTGCCGTATTCGGCCAGCCACTTCGCCGCGGTTTTCGGTCCGCATTTGTCGACGCCGGGAATGTTGTCGACGCTGTCGCCCATCAGCGACAGCAGGTCGACGATCTGGTCGGCGCGCACGCCGAACTTCGCCATCACCGACTCATCGCTGTCGAGCCGGCTGCCGCTCATCGTGTTCACCAGCGCCAGGTGAGGGCGGACGAGCTGGGCGAAGTCCTTGTCGCTGGTGGAAATGGTGACGTCGAGACCTTCCTCTGCCCCTTGAATGGCCAAGGTGCCGATCACATCGTCGGCTTCCACGCCCGGTACGCGCAGGATCGGCAGCCCCAGTGCGGCGACGATCTCCATCATCGGTTCGATCTGCGCCCGCAACTCGTCCGGCATCGGCGGACGATTGGCCTTGTACTGCGGGTCGAGGTCGTCGCGGAAGGTCGGGCCGGAGGCATCGACCACGAAGGCGATGTATTCGGGTTTTTCCTTCAGATGGCTGCGCAGCATGTTGACGATGCCGAACAGCGCGCCAGTGGGCTCGCCCTGCGCGTTGCTCAGCGGCGGCAGCGCGTGGAAGGCGCGGTAGAGGTAGGAAGAACCGTCGATCAGTACGAGTCGTGTCATGGGCGGATTCTACTCCGCCCCTCCGGGCGGTCGAACCGCTACCGGCGGCACGGAGGGTTCACGCCGCGCGGCGCATAATCGGGCCTCCCGTCCGCTGGAGACCGCCATGCGCCGTTCGACCCTGCTCGTACTGCCCCTGCTGCTTGCCCTCGGCGGTTGCGCCACCACCGGCGGCAGCGCCGGTACCGAGATTCCGCCGGATGCGGTCGCCGCGACCAAGATCCAGCCCAACGGCGACGAGATCACCGAGTATCGCGTTGCCGGCCAACTGCGAGTGGTGAAGGTCCAGCCCAAGCGCGGCCCGGCGTTCTATCTCTACGACCGCAACGGCGACGGCCGCCTCGACGAGGACAAGGATGTGTCGCCGGTGTACTTCAAATTGTTCGAGTGGTGAGACCGGGCGTTGCGATCAGCGCGCGTCGCCGCGAAGCGCATGCAGTTCTGCTTCCAGCGCCGCGATCCGCGCATCGCGATCCGCCAGCAGCCGGGCCACATCCGCAATCTCGAACCGCTGCGGAATATGCTGCGGGCAGTTCGCGTCCCACGCATGCACATCGAACAGCACGACCTGCTCGGGACGTGCGGCATAGCCGGCGGGCATCAGCTGCTCGATCGACACGGCATCGTTTTCGACGACTCGCGCGGTGCCCCACAGCTTGATTCGGCGCCGGTGTGCGTAGTCGATCAGGAACAGATGCGCTTTCGGGTTTTCCAGCAGGTTGCCGCTGCTGATGTATTGGCGATTGCCGCTGTAGTCGACGAAGCCGAGCGTGCTCTCGTCGAGCACGCGCAGAAATCCCGGCGGCCCGCCCCGATGCTGGATGTACGGTTGGCCAGCGGCGTTCGCGGTCGCCAGGAATACGCTGATCTGCGCTTCGACGAAGGCTTTCAGCTCGGGCGTGATCTTCGTTTGCCAGCCGCGCCCGCTTTCCATGTTTGCATAGGCGCGGCGCGAGCCCTTGCGGGTCTGCAGCGCTTTCACGGTGTCGGTGAACGCGATATCGCTGGGATGGACGGTGGCCATGACGGCGCCTACAGCCGCAGGTCTTCGAGCGAAGGGTGATCGTCCGGACGACGGCCCTGCGGCCAGCGGAACAGGCGCGAGGCTTCGGCGATCGCGATGTCGTTGATGCTGGCGATACGCTGGCGCATCAGGCCGTGTTCGTCGAACGCCCAGTTCTCGTTGCCGTAGCTGCGGAACCACCGGCCGCTGTCATCGTGCCATTCGTAGGCGAAACGCACGGCGATGCGGTCGCCGCCGAATGCCCACAGTGATTTGATCAGCCGATAGTCGAGTTCGCGCTGCCACTTTCGGCGCAGGAATTCTTCGATCGCATCGCGGCCCTGCAGGAACTCGCCGCGGTTCCGCCAGCGGCTGTCGACGGTGTAGGCCTGCGCGATCGCAGCCGGGTTGCGGGTGTTCCAGGCGTCTTCGGCCATGCGGACTTTTTGCGTGGCGGAGCCGCGATCGAAGGGTGGCAGGGGTGGGCGGGACATGGCGACTCCGTTCGAGCGGGATGAGGTCGACGCATGGCACCGGCGATGCCTGGCATGGCCGGTGCCTGCGGAGGGTTGGATCACGCCGCCTTGCGCGCCGTCGCTACCGGGAAATCGATCTCGGTCTGGGCGACGTTGTTGAGATAGTTCGTCCAGACGTTCAGCGCGACGTGCTGCACGATCTCGATGATCTGCGGGTCGCTGTAGCCGGCATCGCGCACCGCCTGCAGTTCGGCGGGGGAAACCCTGCCGCGCTGGTGGGCGACAGCGGCGGCGAAGCGGACCGCCGCGTCGGCCTTGGCGTCGTTCGAGCGACCGTCGCGGTTGGCTGCGATTTCGTCGCCGTCGAGCTTGGCCAGATGGGTGCCCAGGTAGGTATGCGCGGACAGGCAATAGTCGCAGCCGTTGATCTCGGCCACCGCCAGGGCGATGCGTTCGCGGGTCGGCGCCGGCAATGCGCCCTTGGCGAGCGCGCCGAACATGCCGAGGTGGCCTTCGAGCGCGGCCGGGCTGTTGGAGATCAGCCGGAACAGGTTTGGCACGATGCCGAGCATGGTCTGCACACCTTCGAGCAGCGGTTGCGATGCGGCGGGCGCGGCGTCGATCGAGGCGGGGATCTGGAAGCGGGACATATCGTTTTCCTTGGGAAGGGGCCGGGCGGACTGCCGGCGTGAAAACAGCCTAGGCCCTCTCGAATACCGGCACTAGCCGCGATAATCTGCAATCACTCTTCCGGTTATTGGAACAATCATGGATCGTCTGGCCGCGATGGCGGTGTTCGTCGAGGTTGTCGACCTGGGCAGCCTGTCCGCTGCGGGCCGCAGACTCGGTCTGCCGTTGGCCACGGTCAGCCGCCGCCTGTCGGAACTTGAGACCCACATCGGCACACGGCTGCTCGTGCGCAGCACGCGCCAGCTCGCGCTCACCGATGCCGGGCAGGCCTATCTCGGCGCGTGCCGACGCATCCTGGAGCAGGTCGGTGAGGCCGAGCGCGCGGCGGCCGGCGAATACAGTGCGCCGCGAGGCGAACTGGTGGTCGCCGCGCCCATGGTGTTTGGGCGCATGCACGTGCTGCCGCTGATCGGCGGGTTCCTTCGGCAGTACCCCGATGTCGATGTGCGCCTGGTGCTGGGCGACCGTTCGCTGAATCTGCTCGACGAACATGTCGATCTCGCGGTGCGCATCGGCGCCTTACCGGACAGCAGTCTGGTCGCCGTGCGGGTCGGCGAGGTGCGGCGTGTGGTCTGCGCCAGCCCCGGCTATCTGGCCGAGCGCGGCGTCCCGGAGCGGCCCTGCGATCTTGTCGGCCACGACGGCATCACGTTCGATGGCTTGCGATCGCCGCTGCCCTGGGTCTTCCGCGTCGATCGCACCGAGGTGGCGATTCCGATCCGCTCCCGATTGACCGTCAACACCGCAAACGCCGCGATCGATGCCGCGATCGATGGCCTGGGCGTGACCCGTGTCCTGTCCTATCAGATCGCCGACCAGCGGCGCAGCGGCGCGCTTCAGGGCGTGCTGCAGGCGTACGAGCCCGCCGCGTGGCCGGTGCAACTCGTATACGCGCGTCAGGGCCGCCTGCCTGTCAAGCTGCGTGCATTCATCGATGCGGTTGCGCCGGCGCTGCGCGAACGGATGTTGGCGACGTAGCGCGCCTCACGCCACCCGCGCGCACACCCAGGCATCCACCCGGGTCACGCCCGCACGCAGCAGCGCATCGGCGGCGGCGTGCAGGGTCGCGCCGGTGGTCATCACGTCGTCGACCAGCGCGACATGCGCCGGCAGCGTGACGTCCGGCCGGACCGCGAACGCGCGGCGCAGGTTGCGGCGCCGCGCCGGGGCGTCCAGCCGCGATTGCGGAGCGGTCCCGCGCACCCGCAGCAGCGCATCGTCCCGCAATGGCAGGCGCAGGGCGCCGGCCAGCGGTCTGGCCAGTTCCAGCGCCTGATCGAAACCGCGGTCGCGCAGGCGGCTGGCGTGCAGCGGCAGCGGGATGAGGGCATCCGGCCGGCCGGCGTCGGCCAGGGCGCTGGCCATGAGGTCACCGCACAGCCGGCCGGCGGCGAGGTCGTTGTGGAACTTCAGCCGCGGCAGCAGCCGGTCCAACGGGGTTTCGTAGCGGAACACCGCCCGGGTTTCGGTCAGCGGCGGCGGCCGGCGCTGGCAGTGGCCGCAGGCATTGGCCGGCAGGGGCAGCGGCAGGCCGCAGCGCAGGCAGGCGCTGCGGTTCCAGGGCAGACTGCGGCTGCAGGCCGGGCACAGGGCTTGCCGGCCGGATCCGCCGGCTTCGCCGCAGACCAGGCAATGCGACGGCCACAGCCGATCCAGCAGCCCGGCCAGACGCAGGCGGAGGCGTCGACGATAGATAAGGTTGACAGCGCTGTTCATGCTTTCCAGACTGCCAGTCCCACTGTGCCGTGTCCGTCAGGAAACCCCGATGCCTGCTGTCAGTCTTCCCGCACCCCCGCGCCACGATTGGAGCCGCACCGAGGTCGAGGCGCTGTTCGCGCTGCCGTTTCCGGTGCTGCTGCAGCGCGCGGGCGAGGTCCACCGTGACCACTTCGATCCCAGCGAGGTCCAGGTCAGCACGCTGCTGTCGGTGAAAACCGGCGGTTGCCCCGAGGACTGCGCCTACTGCCCGCAGGCCCAGCGCTACAACACCGGCGTCGAAGCCACCAAGCTGATGGAGACCGAGGCGGTGGTGGAGAAGGCCAGGCAGGCCAAGGCCGCCGGTGCCTCGCGCTTCTGCATGGGCGCCGCGTGGCGCTCGCCGAAGGATCGCGACATCCCGAAGGTCGCCGCCATGATCAGCGAAGTGAAGGCGCTGGGGCTGGAAACCTGCGCCACGCTGGGCATGCTCAGCGGCGAACAGGCCACGGCGCTGAAGGCCGCCGGTCTGGATTACTACAACCATAATCTGGACACCGCGCCCGAGTTCTACGGCGACATCATCCAGACCCGCGAACTGCAGGACCGCCTGGACACCCTGGGCTACGTGCGCGACGCCGGCATGAAAACCTGCTGTGGCGGCATCGTTGGCATGGGCGAGAGCCGCCGCCAGCGCGCCGGCCTGCTGCAGACCCTGGCGAACCTGCCGGCGCATCCGGACTCGGTGCCGATCAACCGGCTGGTGCAGGTGGAAGGCACGCCGCTGCACGGTACCAGCGAGCTGGACCCGTTCGAGTTCGTCCGCACCATTGCCGCGGCGCGGATCATGATGCCCAAATCGATGGTGCGGCTGTCGGCCGGCCGCGAAACCATGAGCGACGAGCTGCAGGCGCTATGCTTCCTCGCAGGCGCCAACTCGATCTTCTACGGCGAGAAGCTGCTGACCACCGGCAACCCCGACACCGAGCGCGACCTCGCGCTATTCGAACGTCTGGGCCTGAAGCCGATGGCGGTGGTGGAAACCGCCGGCACCGTGCATGCCGACATTCTTGATACCAATGCACTCGATACCAGCGCCCTCCACAACGGGGCTCCCGACACCCACGCCGCCGCTATCGGCGAGACCAAACCTCCCTGCTTCCAAGCAGCCTGACCGCGCCGCCCGACCGAGCAGTCCGCCATGACCCGTCCGCGCCTGACCGAACGTATCCTCGCCGCCCGCGTGCAACGTGCGATGCAGGGCCGCGTTCGCCAGCGACGCACCATCACCCGGCGCGACGGCGTGCGCTACGAAGTCGACGGCCGCTGGCTCACCAACTTCTGCAGTAACGACTACCTCGGCCTGTCGCAGCACTTCGCGGTGGTGGATGCGCTGCAGAACACCGCAGCCCGCGACGGCGCCGGCAGCGGCGCATCGCATCTGGTCTGCGGCCACTTCGCCAGCCACGATGCGCTGGAGCGCGAACTCGCCGACTGGTTGGGCGCGCCGCGCGCGCTGCTGTTCGGCAGCGGCTATCTCGCCAATCTCGCGGTGATGCAGTCGCTGCTTAGCGAGGACGACGTCTGCGTGCAGGACCGGCTCAACCACGCCAGCCTGATCGACGCTGCACGCCTCGCCGGCTGCAAGCTGCGCCGGTATCCGCACCTCGATCCCGAAGGCGCGCTGCGCCAGCTGCGCTCTGTGCCCGAGGGCGCGGCGATGCTCGCTACCGACGGCGTGTTCAGCATGGACGGCGATGTCGCCCCGCTGCGCGAACTGGCGCTGGTCGCGCGCGTGCAGCAGGCCCTGATCTATGTCGACGACGCCCACGGCGTCGGTGTGGTTGGCCCCGAAGGACGCGGCTGCGTCGCGGATGCCGGGCTGGATGCGTCCGGTGTGGTCCAGCTGGCCACGCTGGGCAAGGCGCTCGGCGGCTACGGCGCGGTGGTGCTGGGCAGCGACGACATCATCGGCCATTTCGCCGAAACCGCGCGCCCCTACATCTACAACACCGCATTGCCGCCGGGACAGGCCGCGTCCAGCCTGGCCGCGGTGAAGCTGGCGCGCCGAGACCACTGGCGCCGCGAAAAACTGCAGAGCCTGATCGCCCATTTCCGCAGCACCGCGCTGTTCCGCGACCTGCCGCTGCTGCCGTCCACCACGCCCATCCAACCGCTGATGTGCGGCGACGAAAAGCGCGCCATGGCCATCACCACCGCGCTCGAAGCGCAGGGCTTCTGGGTGCCGGCGATCCGTCCGCCCACCGTGCCCGACGGTCGCTCGCGGCTGCGCATCACCCTGTCCTCGCTGCACACCCAGGCCGAAGTCGATTCGCTGGTCGATGCCCTGAGCTGGGCGCGCGACGCGGTGGAGATGGGCTACGGCGCGGGTACCGCGGTGGCATGAGGTCTGTCGTGGCTGGTCCGGAGGCTGGTTCAGAGGCTGGTTCAGAGGCTGTTCCGGGCGACCCCGACGCTCGCATCCCGGTCTGGAACGCGCTGTCGGATCTCTATCTCGATACCGATGCCACGTTGTTGCATGAATACATCGTGCGCACGCTGGCGGCATCGCCGTATTCGCTGGACGAACTGCACGAGATGCTGATGTACGACGTGCATCCGGCGCTGTACCAGAACCTGATGAGCATGGCCGGCGAATGGGCGGGCTTCGACGAAACCTGGCTGGTCGAACGCATCGCAACGATCCGCCGCCAGCCGCGCTGGCGCCGCCGCATCACCCACTGGTTCGCGCGCGACATCGACGTGCAGTGGCGCACGCTCGAACCGATGATCCGCGCCGCGCGAAGCGCTGCATTGCCGCCACCCGCGCCGGAATCATGAGCCAACGTCTGCACATGACCGTCAGCGGCGACGGCCCGCCGCTGGTGCTGCTGCACGGCTGGGCCATGCACGGCGGCGTCTTCGCCGCGCTGGTCGAACGCCTGCGCGATCGGCACACGTTGTATGTCATCGATCTGCCCGGTCATGGCCTGAGTAACGATCACGAAACCCCGCTCGAATTCGATGCGGTCTGCGACGCCATCCACGCGCAGACGCCGGTCGCGCCGTGGCTGGGCTGGTCGCTGGGCGGTATGTTCGCGCTGCATGCGGCGGCGCAAGATCCCACACGAGTGCCGGCGCTGATCGCGCTGTGCAGCAGCCCGTGTTTCGTGCGCGGCCCCGACTGGCGCTACGGCGTGTCGGCGGAGATCTTCCGCGATTTCGCCAAGGGCCTGAGCGACGATTATCGCGCCACCCTCGACCGCTTCGTCGCGCTGGAAGCCTTCGGCTCCGATCACGCCAGAGAAGATATGCGCGAACTGCGCGCCGAACTGTTCGCGCGCGGCGAACCCGCTGCGCGCGTACTCGTCGACGGCCTGCGCATTCTCGAAACCGCCGATCAGCGTCCGTTTCTGTCACAGCTGCGCGTGCCGAGTCTGTGGATCGCCGGCCGTCGCGACCGTCTGGTCGACCCGCGCGCGATGCGCGAAGCGGTGGCGACGATCAAACAGGCCGGCCACGCATACGCAACCTTCGCGCAGATCGAGCATGCCGGGCATGCGCCGTTCCTCACCCATGTCGATGATGTCGTCGCGCATGTCTCCGGATTCCTGTCCGACATTCCGCAAAGCGGCGCAACGCGATGACCGCACTGTTCGACCCGCGCCAGGTCCGTCGCGCGTTCTCGCGCGCATCCGCCAGCTACGCAGACGCCGCGAAACTGCAGCGCGAAGTCGAATCTTGGCTGCTCGAATCGCTGGATTACTACGCCGAAGGCCGCGAAGGCGATGCGCAGGCGCCTTCGCTCGTCGTCGATATCGGCTGCGGCCCCGGCCACGCCTCGCGCGCGCTGCAGCAGCGCTGGCCGAAAGCGCAGGTGCTCGCGCTGGATCTGGCGTTGCCGATGCTGCGCCAGCACGATGCCGAAACCTCGGCGTTCGCACGCGCGCTGCCCGGCGCGCTCTCGCGCCTGCTCGCGGGCATGCCAGCGCGCAGGCCCGCCCGCATCTGCGCCGACGCGCGCGCGCTGCCGCTGGCCGACCACAGCGTCGATGTGCTGTTCTCGAATCTCTGCCTGCAGTGGGTCGAGGATCTGCCCGCGGTGTTCGCCGGCTTCCGTCGCGTGCTCAAACCCGGCGGCATGCTGGTGGTCTCCACCTTCGGCTCCGACACGCTGTACGAACTGCGCGGCGCCTTCGCCCAGGCCGACGCCGTGCCGCACGTCAGCCCGTTCGCCTCGATCGCGCAGTTCGGCGACGCGCTCATCGCCAGCGGCTTCCGCAACCCGGTGCTCGACCGCGACGAACTCACCACCAGATACGCCGACCTTCCCGCGCTGATGCGCGAACTCCGCGCCATCGGCGCCACCAACGCATTGCATGCGCGCCGGCATACGCTCACCGGCAAGGCGCGTTTCGCCGCCGCTGCGAATGCCTACGAAACGTATCGCGACAATGATCGTCTGCCCGCGACCTGGGAAATCATCTCGGCGCTGGCGTGGGCGCCGGAGCATGGGGTGCCGATTCGGGAAAGCGGAGAGGATGTGGCGAGGTTTCCGGCGAGTGGGATTCCGGTGAGGCGTCGGGGTGGTTAGCGGGGTTGTCTAAGGTTCTGCGCAAAGGCGGTTGACGGGCCTTCATAGACACTTCTGAACATCTCGGATCAATATCCAATACCGCCCATTGGTTGGGGTCGAATTGGTCTTATTCCGCATGAGTCTTATCGCACACGCGCACAATCGCCTCATATCGCTGGGAATTCCATGCGCTCTAACTGATGGCGCGATATTGGTTGCGCGGACTGGTGACCTTCGGCCATTGAAAATTCGCAGTGAGCCGGAGTGGGAGGCGTCTTATGAGAAGTACAAGAAAGCTAGGAGTATCAATTTTGAAATTGACTCTCGAGTTTTGTCTCACAACAATTCCGTAGAAGTATTTGTGGTAAGGCTTGCGCCGACCCCGACTCTCTACCCGGAAACATACTCTCTAACTGACAACAGCAAAAACAGTGTTGAAATTGGTGCCTGCTCACATCTGTTTGCTATGTCATTCTTTGATTGTAGTGATTACGATAAATTCTTCGATACACGAATGTGGTGTCTCAAAAATAACTTCAAGAAAGTTTAGCTGCAGCTCTGGCGACAGAAGCGAGGATGGCATCTGCCGTTTTGTGCCAGACAAAGGGCTTTGGATCGGCGTTGTGTGTATCGATGTAGTGCTGGATCGACTGTTCAAGCTCAGCGACTGACGTGTGTGCCTGGCGCTTGATCCACTTTTCACTGATTTGTCCGAAGAACCGCTCCACCAAGTTCAGCCATGACGCAGAGGTCGGTGTGAAGTGCACGTGGTAGCGGGGCCTGGCTGCGAACCAAGCGCGAACCTTCTGGGTTTTGTGCGTGCCGTCGTTGTCCATGATCAGATGAATGTCCATGTCTGCGGGTACTGCGGCATCCACCGCTTTGAGGAATTGCAGGAACTCCGCACTGCGATGGCGTCGCTTGAGCTGCCCGATGACCTTGCCGGTGGCTACATCCAGCGCAGCGAACAACGATGTGGTGCCGTGTCGTTTGTAATCGTGGGTGCGGGTGGCCGGCTTGCCGAAGGTCAACGGCAAGCCCGGCTGGGTGCGATCCAATGCTTGGATTTGGCTCTTTTCATCGACACACAGCACCAGTGCTCGTTCCGGTGGTGCCATATACAGGCCTACCACGTCGCGCACCTTGTCCACGAAGTACGGATCGGTGGACAGCTTGAACGTGGCTTGCAGATGCGGCTTCAGACCGAACGCCCGCCAGATCCGATGCACCGTCGGCGCCGATACCCCGGTGGCCGCACTCATGCTGCGCACGCTCCAGTGCGTCGCGTTATCAGGTTTGCTCTGCCGCACTTTGTCGACAACCGCTTGTACATGCTCATCCAATACCGTGCGCGGGCGCCCCGTCCTCGGCGCATCGGTCAAGCCGGAAAACCGGTA
>JANLVT010000087.1:0-8633 GCA_031364125.1 Lysobacterales bacterium
CTGGTGTTCGACAACAAGGTCCTGAACCTGGGCTTCATGTCGCTGCCGCTGGGCGGCTCCGACGGCGTCTACATCAACTTCAAGCCTGTCCTGAGCTTCGTCGAAGGGCCGAACGCCTCCGTGTTCAACCTGGAGAACAAGCTGGCTTTCTACTACTTCACGCTGGCCATGCTGGTGCTGGTGTACGCGTTTCTCCGGCGTCTGTTGTTCAGCCCGTTCGGACGGGTGCTGGCGGGCATCCGCGTCAACGAGCACCGGATGCGTGCGATGGGCTACGGCACTTTCGGCTACAAGCTGACTGCCTTCACGCTGGCCGGGGCGCTGGCGGGGCTGGCGGGCTACCTGTGGGGCGCGCGCACCGGCTTCGTCAACCCCGAGCTGATGGGATTTCACATGAGTGCGCACGCGATCATGATGGTGATCCTGGGCGGCATGGGCAACTTCGCGGGCGCGATCGCCGGCGCCTTCGCCTTCGAATACCTGTTGCTCGTGTTCAAGGACCTGCCGACCGTGGGCTCTGTCAACCTGGGCAAGCACTGGCAGCTGTGGATGGGCCTGTTCATCGTGCTGCTGGTGGCGTTCGCCCCGCGCGGCTTGCTGGGACTGGTGGAGAAAGTGATTGGTCGCACGGGCGGGCGGCATGAGTGAAGTGCTGCTCGCCGCCAGCCGGCTCACCAAACGCTTCGGCGGACTAACCGCGGTCAACGACGTTAGTTTCGAACTGCAACGCAACCAGATCGTCGGCCTGATCGGGCCCAACGGCGCCGGCAAGACCACCACCCTGCGCATGCTTTACACGCTGATGTCGCCCGACCATGGCACGGTGAGCGTCGACGGCATCGACATCCAGAAGGATGCCACCGCCGTGCGCCAGCGCCTGGGCGTGCTGCCCGACGCGCGCGGCGTGTACAAGCGCCTGAGTGCGCGCGAGAACATCGCCTACTTCGGCGAACTGCACGGCCTGGACGCGGCCACCATCGCCTCGCGCACCGCGAAGCTGGCGGAAACGCTGGGGATGGAGGATTTCCTCGATCGCCGCACCGAAGGTTTCTCGCAGGGCCAGCGCACCAAGACCGCGATCGCGCGCGCGCTGATCCACGATCCGAAGAACGTGATCCTCGACGAGCCCACCAACGGCCTCGACGTGATGACCACCCGCGGCCTGCGCAACTTTCTGCTGCAGCTGCGCGCCGAAGGCCGCTGCGTGATCTTTTCCAGCCACATCATGCAGGAGGTCGCCGCCCTCTGCGATCGCATCGTGGTGATCGCCGGCGGCGAAGTGAAAGCCATCGGCACGCCCGACGAACTGCGCGCGCGCGCCGGCGAAGAGAATCTCGAAGACGCCTTCGTTCAACTGATCGGTTCCGACGAGGGCCTGCACGCATGAAAACGCCTGGACTCAAAATAAGCACGTTCGCCACGTTCATGACCGTGTTCCGCAAGGAACTCCGCGATTTCGCGCGCGACCGCCGCACCTTCCTGATGGCGCTGCTGCTCGGCCCATTGGTCTATCCGGTGCTGATGCTGGGCATGGGCAAGCTGATGGAAGCGCGGATCAGCACCCAGCTGGAAAAACCGCTGGAGATCCCGATCATCGGCGCCGCCTACGCGCCCAATCTGGTCGCCTGGCTGGAAACCCAGGACATCCGCGCCAAGCCGGCGCCAAAGGATCTGGTCGCGGCGATCCGCAACCAGGACGAAGACGTGGCCCTGGTCATCGCGCCGAATTTCGGCGAGGAATGGCGCGCGGGGCGGCCGGCGAAAGTGGAAGTCGTCGCCGACACAACCCGCAGCAACGCCGACGTGCCGATCGAACGCCTGCGCGGCGCGCTCAACGCCTACAGCGGTCAGGTCGGCGCGCTGCGTCTCGTCGCCCGCGGCGTGAATCCTTCGCTCACGCAATCGGTGGCGGTCACCCAGCGCGACGTGGCCACGCCGGAAGCCAAACAGGGCCGGCTGATGTCGATCATCCTGCCACTGATCCTGGTGCTGTTCGCCTTCATGGGCGGCGCCAACCTGACCATGGACGTGACCGCGGGCGAGCGCGAGCGGCAATCTCTGGAGCCGCTGTTGGCCACGCCGGTGTCGCGCGGCGTGTTGGTCAGCGGCAAGATGGCCGCGGCCGGATTGATCGGCATCGCCAGCGTGATTCTGACGCTGCTGTCGTTCAAGCTCAGCGCCGCGATGTCGACCAGCGCGATGGCCAGTTCGCTGGACGTGTCGTTCCCCGCCATCGGCCGGATGCTGCTGGTGCTGGTGCCGCTGGTGCTGATCGGTACCGCGCTGCTCACCTTCATCTCCGCCGGCTCCAAGAGCATGAAGGAAGCGCAGAGCCACATGGTCTGGCTGATGTTCATGCCGATGCTGCCGGGCTACGCGCTGATGGCCTATCCGCTGAAGGATCAGGACCTGTGGCAATACGCGGTGCCGTTCCTGTCGCAGAATCAGATGCTGGTGAAGGCCTCGCGCGGCGAGAACGCCTCGCCCGAACAGTGGGCGATCTACCTGGTCTGCGCGCTGGCCCTGGCCGCAGCGCTGTGGCTGGCGGCGATCTGGCGTTATCGCCAGGAGAAGCTGGCGATTTCGTCCTGATCGGCGATCCAGCCGCAAAGTGAAACCCGGCGCATGCCTGATGCCAGTCAGTGAACGCTGACTGGCATTTTTGTATTCGCGGGATTCTGTTTTTGTAGAGCGGCAGATATGGCTTGACTGACTGGCATTGGGCGCATGCCGGGCTTTGTCATTCGTGCGGTCGATGGGCGAGCGGCTGCCTTCGCCCCACGACGGACATCGGAGGCCTGGAGGATCCTGCTCCGATTCGCGTCCCGATAGCGGTGTGACAGGGTCCCTCGCGGCCCCAGCGCATTGTCCGTAACATGCGCTGGGGCCGGCCCGTGCTTGGCGACCCGACTCACGGAGGAAGCGATGCGACTGGCCGAATTCATTCTGGCGAACATCGAACCCATCCTCGCGGAATGGGAAGATTTCGCGCGCAGCCTGTCGCCCGGCGCGGACATGACGATCGTCGAGCTTCGCGACGATGCGGGGTCGATCCTGCGCGCGACCGCGCGCGACATGCAGAACCGTCAGAGCCTCGAGCAGCAGGAAAGCAAGTCGAAAGGGGACGGCGGCGCCGGCGGCGTGGCGAGCGACAGGCTGGACATCGCCTCGGAGATGCATGGCGTGGAACGGGTGTCATCGGGGTTCCACATCACCGACGTCGTCTCCGAATACCGCGCGCTGCGCGCGAGCGTCCTGCGCCTATGGCGGGAAAGCGTTCCGCAGCCGGAGCGGAAAGACCTCGACGACCTCACGCGCTTCAACGAGTCGCTGGATCAATCGCTGGCCCGCGGCGTGGCCAGTTACTCAAAGCGCGTCGACGATTCGCGGCAGATGTTCCTCGCGATCCTCAGCCATGACCTGCGCAACCCGCTCAGCACCATCCGCACCGCCGCCTATCTGGTCGCGTCGCAGAACGAAGACCAGGCCACCGCCGACGCGATTCAGATGATCAACCGGAGCACCGATGTCATGGTGCGATTGATCAGCGACCTGATCGACTTCTCGTCCAGCGGCCTGGGCCGCGCGATGCCGCTGAATCGCGAACCGGTCGATATGGAACTGCTGTGCCGCGAAGTGATCGACGCGTACCGCAGCACGCACGCGGACCGCGTGCTGCGCTTCCATTCGGACGGCGACGTGAACGGCGTGTGGGACGTGGGCCGCATCCGCCAGGTCATTTCGAACCTGCTGGGCAACGCCATCCAGCACGGCGCGCCCGATGGGCCGATCGCCTTGTCCGTGACTTCCGAAAGAACGCCTTCCGCGGGATCCGGCCGGGTGGATTCCGTCGTGGCGCTGAGCGTCCACAACGAGGGCCCGCCGATCCCGCCGGATCTGTTGCCGACGCTGTTCGATCCGCTGAAGCGCTACGCAACGCAGGAATCGGTCGCGCAGCGGACCCCCGGCAGCATCGGCCTGGGTCTGTACATCGTGCGCGAGATCGTCGCAGCCAACGGCGGCAGGGTTGCGGTCACCTCGACGGCGGAGGAAGGCACCACGTTCACGGTCTACATACCGCGGCTGCTGCCTGCTGAAGATCGCGAGCGGGACGACGCGAAAGCGGCGGGATAAGCCCGCGGTGCATGCGCAGTGAGGCATGCCGCTGGCGCAAGCGGAGCCGCGACGGCGGGCCGCCCGGTTCGAGCGCGCTGCGGCGGACGCATCCGCTGGTGCACAATGCAGCGCATCGAATCGATCTGGACGCATCATGGATATAGAAGCCCTTCTGACTGCGGCCTTGCGCGAGGCAGGTTACGGGCAGGACGCCATCGGCTCGGCGATGCCAAGGCTCCTGCGCATTCTGGAAGCCGAGGATGTGCGTATCGAGATGGGCCGCAGTCTGTCCCGCAAGGAGCGCGAATACGTGCGCCTTCAGCTCGAACTGGGACTCGGCGTGTCGGAAGTCGTCGCAGGCTTGAAGAAGAAGTGAGCGACGGCGGTGCACGTAAGCAGGCGTTGCGGCGTGGTTGACGGCGGATCGCCTTCGGCGGTTCCGGCGTTTCAGCAATGACATCGACGTGGCGGAATGCGCTGCGCGGGTTCCGCCCTACGTGTGACGTCTCATTGCCTTTTTCGTTCGTGCGGTCGGTTGCCATCGTCAGCGCCTGGCTTCGATCCGATGCGGACATCGCGTAGGGCGGGTCTTGCACCTAAGGTCACCCCACTTTTTTTCATTACTTCATCCGGGAATTTCCGCCGAGATCTTGCGCACCATCTTCAACAGCTCCCGTGGCCATGGCCTTCGGTGCCGCAGCCATTCCAAGCAGCGGCGCTGTTCACTGTAACGGGCGCGATGACTTGTTTTGTCCGTCAATGGGTCCGTTGCGACCGCAGCCTCCTTCACTGCCCGTGCCAGCAACCACGCAGCGAATGCCGCCATCGCATGGATCAGCAGCAGGATCGCCAGCCGCTCGGGAGCGCGACTCAAGCTGTCTTCGAATCCCATTCCGTAGCGGTGACTTTTCAGATCCCTGAACGCCAGTTCGATCTGCATACGTTTGGCGTAGATTGCAGTCACCTGCGCTGCGCTGGCCTCCTGCGGCGACAGCGAGGTTGCCAACAGCCAAGGCTCGCATTCTCGCTTACGCGCTTTTTGCGCCATCCGGTCGCCTTTAGGCTCCGATGCGCGCTTTTCTTATCGGCCAGGCTTGTGCGTCTTGCGACGTAAGCGCACCAGAAAACATGACCAGGGCGAACCCTGCACCATCGACCATGCACCCATGGCTTCCGATCTACCGGATGCGCCCGCATGCAGCGAACTGCAAGGTTGCCACTCCTGTTGTGGACCACGAATTTTCGTGTTGTTGCGTAATCGCCCCACATAATCCCAGCCATGTGCAGCCACTGCGCGAAACCAGTCGCTGCGGAATCCAGCATCACTGACGATCACGGGCTTGCATGCAGGAATGATCGTCGCCAACGCATCAAGAAACTCCCGTTGCGCACCCGGGGAATTCAGCCGGGCGTTCGGATAAATGCGCTCGTAGACTGTCAGCGATCGACCTCCTACCGGCACTGCTGCCCGTAACAAGCACCAACGACCATCGCCCTTCAGATCCGACCAGTCCACGACAATCACTGGACGCGCCTGCGTCAGCAGCCATACCGCCATCGCCCGATGCAGCGGACCGTGTTCCCTGTGCAAGTGGCGATTGCTCAACAAGCGATCCAACGCCTTCAGCGGCGCGTGTGAAAAGGTCGCGTCAGGCCAGGATAGGGATAGGTCGGTCAACGTCAAACGACGACCGTCAATCAACGCCTGAACCGCATGCAGCAGGACGTTGCGTCTGCGGCCATGCATCGGGTCTAGCGCAGGGGCAAGTGGACGGAGCAGAATCTCGGTTGCGTGCATGGCGTGGTCCTCAGGCTTCGATACCCCGAGGAAAAAAACCGCGTCATGCACGCGCTGTTTTTGCGAACACTAAACCCTATCTCATTGATCTGTAATCAGAAAAAGTGGGGTGACCTTAGGTCTTGCACCCGCCGCATGCGAGATCACGGCGATGCTTCAGATAGCGATGCTTCGTTCAAGAAGCCATGCTGCGATCGATGCAGGTCGGATCAAGCGGCCGACCGAAATCGGATCAGGGAAATTAACTTGACCCAAAGGGTGACTGAAATAGGTGCGCCCTGGTCAGAAGACGAGCTGGAGGACAAGACTTGAAGTGCAAGATTGCTCAGCAGAATCTCAGCTTTCCTTGGCCTGTGCAATACAAGCTTGGAGCTTGTGGAGAAGGTTATTTGCTTCATCCTCTCCGAGATCAAGCGGATCACCGTTTGCAGCCACTGCAATGATGCAGATTGCAGATCCGTCATACCAGACGTCGAGGCGATCTTTCTTGGGGCTATCCGGCACAAGTTTCTCCGCGGCCTAACGTTCGAGCCAAGCGGGCGCCGACAGCGTGGCGCGCTGGACAGCAAGCGCAAAATGGGGCGAAGCCCCAGCGCTTGATGGCCAGTGCGCCACGCTGTTGGCGCTCCGCTTGAGCGAGGGGTTAGGCCCCATGCTACTTATAGCAGGTCGACTAATAGTCATCACGCCGATATCGTTGGTGCCTGTGAACATTACTGAAATCTTCGCTCGCCACATTCGTGAGTTGCGTGCTCAGCATGGCTACTCTCAGGAAGAATTGGCACACCGATCTGGTCTTCACAGAACCTACGTCGGAGCTGTGGAGCGCGGCGAACGCAACATAACTCTCCTGAATGCACAGCGCATTGCTGATGCTCTTGAAGTCCCTCTATCTGACTGTGTCATTCCCTACGATGTCAATCGATCTCAACAAGCTAAACGGCGCCCTTGACGCGATTCTTGGAAGCTACAAAGGTACGTTTTCTGAGAAGGTCTATAGCGACGAGAACGATGACCACGACGTGTTGATGGACGCGTTTGGAATTTCTCCGTTGTTGAAACGCGAGAACCGCCAGTACTGGGGCCGAGAGCTCGGCATGTGCTGGCAGCGACTTGTTGTGGAGATTTGTAGGCAGGCGCGGAATGACTTCGGACCGGCTTTGCGAATCAATGCCGACGAGCCTTGTGATTTGACGGTGGGCGACTTGGCGATCGATACGAAGTATCGAATAGGGTCCGGCGACTCAGGCACCTTGAAAAAGTTCAAAGCGTACGGCCCTCTACTTCGTTCAAGAGGGTACAAGCCCGTACTCCTGATAGTTCGTGAGGACAACCTTGGTGCAGCAATCACAGCGTGCAACGCAGGCGGATGGAATGTGACCACAGGGCAGCGTACCTTCGATTACCTTCGAGACCTGACGGGAGTTGACGTTAAGGAACTGCTCCTGCAGCGTGCTGGAACATTTCCTGTTGTCCGGTGAGGCTGTTCGGCTCCGCTTTGTCAATGCTGAGCCGCTGCCTGGCGATTGCCGCGTAGGCGGGATTGATCTCGATACCAAGATAAGTGAGGCCGAGTTGCTTTGCGGCCACGAGCGTTGTGCCTGAACCGGCAAACGGGTCAAGTACGATGTTGCTTGCAGACGGCGGAACCATCATTCCTACAAGTTTAAGCATCAACGGAAGTGGCTTTACAGTGCAGTGGACGTTGAAGTCTTCTGCTTCGCCGCGCGGGAAGCCTTCCAAAATATTGCTCTGAAAACTACCGTCTTCATTGCCTGCGTGGAACAAGCCAACGTCGTACTTCTGTAAGGTCTCAATGTAGTTGTTTTCGAGCGGCTTCTGAACAACAACAATGGCTTCCCATTCGCTCCGGAGACAGCTATGCCATCCTTCCCATTTAGCCGAATTGTGATCGCCAAGCTTTTCTAGCTTCGCTGAGACATTTAGTCCCTTTGGTATGCCGCTGGATCGACGATAGACAATGCAGTCTCTTGCGTAGAAACCGGCTCTTTCAAGCGCAACTTGCACATGAGCCATCGTTCTACTGCTGTTGAATGCTGCCACTAGCGCGCCGGGCTTGCACACCCTGAAGACTTCCTTGCCCCAGCTATAGCACCACTCTTGGTAGTCGAGGATGTTCGTTCTGTTCTTCTCATACCAACGCGCATTGCGAATACCACCTGCCAATCCGCTTCCGTATGGAATGTTCTTTACCAAGGTGTTGGAGGATTTCACTCGGTCCAACCGACGCTCGATTTCAGCATGGTCCCACTTGTGACCAATGAACTCGTAGTTGTAGGGTGGGTCGGTAATGCATGCCGCTATGGATGCTGCTGGGATCTTCGCCAGTAGTTCGCGGCAGTCTCCTACGAGAAGGCTGTCTTGCGGGCGTAGGTCTTGGCTGGAGGGTAGTCGCATGCTACTTATAGTATGCGACTCGACGGGTTCGGTCAAGACGACCAGCCGTCACTGAACTTGCGGGAGGTGAGCCGGACCGTGTTAATGGGGCCTATCGAGGTCGTAAAAAAGCATCCTTTCATCCTGCAAAATTCCATCGACTTGCGCAATGGATCCGGCCATGGCGCGCTACCGACCTGTCGATATGAGCCCACGGTTTCTGCCGGTGGTGCTGGAGGAGCAACTGGTGCCCGGAACGTTCGCCGATGCGGTGCATCGGTTGGTCGATGTTCTGGACCTGTCGGCGTTCGACGCCCGCTAC
>JANLVT010000033.1:0-2111 GCA_031364125.1 Lysobacterales bacterium
CACGGCAAGTCGTCGAAATCGGCACCGCGGGTGTTCGGCACCGACCGTTTCATCGTTGCCGAAGACGGCTCGCACGCGATCTGTCCTGCGGGTCAGCGGCTGCATCGCAACGGCAAGGACTGCACGATCGGCGATTATCATGCGACGAAGTTTCGTGCGCCAATCAGCGCCTGCACGGATTGCGCGCTACGTGCGCAGTGTCCGCGCAAACCGACGACGCGTGCGCGTCAGCTGTCGGTGCTCACGCGCAAGACGCACGCCAAGCGCCCGCACACGCAACGCATGCGCGAGCGGATCGACAGCGAAGACGGACGCGCACAGTACAGCCGACGCCTGGGCACGGTGGAGCCGGTGTTCGGCAATCTGCGCTACAACAAAGGTCTGCGACGATTCACGCTGCGGGGCCAGCGCAAAGTCGATGGCCAGTGGAAGCTGTTCGCGTTGGTCCACAACATCGAGAAGTGGGCGAATTGCAGGAAAGCGGCATGAGAAGACAAGCGAAGAAGCGCGTTTGCGGCCCTGTGCGCGCGACAGATGCAGCTGGAACACAACGCAGGCGCCCCACAACGGTGTCGGTGGACGATCACCGCAGAATGCAGAGGCCGTCCATTGCAAAAAATGGCAGCGTTTGCGGCTGAAAATGGCTTTTTCTACAGCCTCAACGCCTGAGTTAAGCCGCCCCGCAGCGGGGCGGCAACAGCGTGCAGCGTAGCGTAAAGCACGCTGTTGATGCCACGATGCGGGGTCGGCTTGAACGAATTGTTAGGCGCGCAAGACACAACGCCTATTCAGGCAGCAACACGCCATTGCGGCCAATCTTTACATTGCACTTCTCGCAGTGCCAGCCGCCCAGCATTGCTTCCCGTACACTCGAAGGCTTGCGGAAGCGTGGGAGTAATGATTGGCACTTTGGACATGATTTTCGGGGAATCAGCAGGCCAGCCACAACAACTGCCAGACCACCGACGCCGCCGCCAATCATAATTGCTGTTGTAAAAATATCCATGAACCTTCCTTAGCGCCTAACGCCGGAGTTAAGCCGCCCTGTGGCGGGGTGGCGGACGCGTGCTAGCGTAGCGTAGGCACGTGGCCGACGCCACGATGCGGGGTCGGCTTGAACGAATTGTTAGCCCCCACTGCGGCGTGCCAGCTTTGATAGGTCGCGGCGATGGTGGAACACGGCAATGACAAGAAACTCATCACCGAGAACGCGATAGACCATTGAAAACGGAAACCTACGGAGCAGCACCCGGCGGCAGTCGCCAGTGACGATTGTAAACATGTCGGGGTTGCGCACAGCGGCGGCTACAGCAGCGTCCAAAGCCCGTGCAAATTCAAGGCCGAGACCTGTAGCGCGCGACTCATACCAAGCTTGTGCCTCAAGTGCCTCATCCCTGGCCTGGGGCCGAAAGAGGATATGCATTTAGTGATTGCGCTGGAACAGTTCAGCTCGCACTTGATCCCACGGCACGGCACTCGCAGGGTTCTGCTCATGCTCTTCCAGCCTAGTCTGTACTGCGTGCAGCTGGTCAGGGGTTAAAGCCATGGACTCAGGGCTTTCTGCGGCGATGCTGTCCCAAATGTCTTCCGCGAGCTGGATTCGTTCAGCAACGGATAGGCTAAGAAAATCGGGTCTGGGCTGGCTCATGGCTGAAGTATAGACCGATGGCTGTGTGGGGGCTAACGCCTGAGTTAAGCCGCCCCGTGGCGGGGCGGCGGACGCGTGCTAGCGTAGCGCGTGCACGCGGCCGACGCCACGACACGGGGTCGGCTTGAACGAATTGTTGGGCGCACGCCCTGGCCGAAGCAGGGCAGGGTGAACAACAGCAGCCCGACCCGAATAACGGCCCGAAAGCCGAACCCTCAACGCGTACCCCGACGAACTGCCGACAACCCGAAGCCCGGCCCCGCGAGCGCCCGCACGTGACGCATAGACCCACGTGCATGCATGCGCGCATCCCCGCACACGCAACCGAAGCAAAGCACGCAGCGCTATGAGCGCACTCCCGCAACAGGCTAACTGAAATGACCGAAGCAACGACCGAAACGAGCGGAAGAAGAAAAGCTGAGCGAGACCGCGAACAAGACGATTGCCAGCGCGTCAGCTGCAG
>JANLVT010000063.1:0-72249 GCA_031364125.1 Lysobacterales bacterium
CAGTTCGCACGTCCGGCACATGTCCGGACGTGCTCACGGCGAATCAATCGCTTACGCGCTTGTTTCGCCGGCGCAGCCATCCATGGCTGCGTTAACAGGCCACTGAAAACCTGCTGCCGCAGGTATTTCAGCAGCCTGCTAAATCGGAAGCGCGCATCGAGCTCGGCAGAGAGTGATCGAATCGTGCACGTCGCAGAGAGTCGTCGTGCTTTTTCCCTGAATTCCAGGCTGGATCGGTGTGGGTGGGAATGTTGCATGAACCTGCTGCCTGCCGATGCGTCGATTCATCCCGGAGCCAGAAGCAACGCCCACACTGCATAACGCCCACAGTGCATCATGCCCTTCAGGACATCGCCCGCCATGCCCACGATCGACCAAGCCTTTAAACCGGAAAGCGCGAAACCGGAAAGCGCGCCGACGTCATCGGCGATCGATGCGACTTCGCGCACCGATGCCGCGCTCGCGGTCGCCAAGGCTCATTTCATCGCGCGCGGCTGGCGTCCGCTGGCCATCCAGCCACCCGCGTTGCAGAAATTGTGCGATGACGTGTCGACTCTGCTGCTGATGAACGATGCGGGCCGAACCGCATGGTTGAGCACGCGCGACTGGTCGGCGCTTGCGAACCCGGTCGACGCGTTCCGGCGCGAGATGGGCTGCGTGCGCGCAGCGCGCGTCGACGAAACGATCCTCGTCTACGACGGCGACTTTCCCGACAACGTCGTCGAAGCCGCCGCATCCGAGCCCAGCCTGAAACTCATCGACGCCGCCGCATTGCGCGCGATGTCGCCGGTCGTGTCGCCCCCGGTCGCTGTGGCAGCGACCATGGCGCCCACGCGCAGGCAGCGGCTGGCCCGTCCTGCGCGGCAGGCCGCGCACTACATCGCGCAAGTGATGGATACGCGGCCGATGGCGTCGGCTGAGGGCTATTTCCAAGATAAATTCGCGCACCGGTTACGCCAGCTCAACGGCGAGCGACGCAAATTGAAGACACTGTCGACCGCCTTGCTGGCCCTGGTCGGCGCGTCGCTCGGGTTCCTCGCATTCAATCTGGTGGCCATGCTCAGCGCGCCCGATACCGCCGACACCGGAACGCGCACCGTGCAGGCGGATCCGATGCCCCTGCCGCAGCCGATGCCGCCATCGCAGGGTTACGTCGCCCACGCGGCGGGCGTATCCGGCATGGCGACGCGCAACGCATATCTTTCGCCCAGCCGTCCGGAAATTGCGCCCAAACCGATGCTGCTCGTGGCCGCGGCACCCATGTCCGGCGGGGTCGAACCATCGCAGGCCATCACGGACACCACGCAGGCGTACGCGGATGTGGAGCGAACACAACGAAGCGCGGATGCTGCGATGCAAGTGATCGCAGCTTCGACACGCGAAGTGCATGCGTCGGCGCCGCAGCCCGCCTCGACGAATGTCATCTCGACGAATGCCGCAGCCGCCAGCGTGCCGTTCGTCCGGTCGCCGGATCCGGCGCTGGCGGACAGCGCGCTGTCGCTGCCCGATCCCGCGAGCGTCGACTGAATCCGGTTCACAAGCGACGCGCTGCGTCCCGGAATCCGCTCGCGTCAGAGATTGAATGCCGGCCCGTTCACGCCGACATAGCCGTTCGTGCAGCCGGTGGTGCAGGTGGTCGCCAGCATGTTGTATACGATGCGGCCGGTGTTGTTCTTGGAGCGGAAATGGCCGACGCCGCTGCTGGTGTCGCCACCGCCGAAGTTGTAGGGGCTGCCGTCGGCCCAGTCCCAATCGAAAGCGTACGTGCTGCTGCCGAATCCGACGTCGACTTGCGCCTTGACGTTGCTGCCCGCATTGAACAGCGCGCCGCTGTTGCAGCCGCTGGCGTAGCTGGTGGTGAAGCAGTGGACCTGATCGTATTGGCGGGCGGTGATCGTATAAAAACTCACCGACGAGAACTGCGTCGGCATCGCGCGCAGGCTGGTGCTGCCGCTGCCGGTCCAGCTGTTGTATCCCGCGTAGGTCACGCCGGTGCTGGGGTAGAAGCCGAACGTGTAGTAGGTGTACGGCCACACATAGGCCTCGGCGTTGCAGGTCGGCGCCAGGGCCGATTGGTAGCCGGTGCCGTAACAGGTGTTCAGTCCGCGCAGGCCGCCGGCGATGTTGACGAAGCGACGCACGCTGGCCTGATTGCCGTAGTAGCGCAGGCTGGCCAGCGCCATGCTCGATCCCATCGAATGCGCGACGATGTCCACCTGGCTGCGCCCGGTGTACGCCTTCACTTTGTCGATGAAGGTCTTGATGATCTGGTACTTCGCGGGATCGTGGTAGTTGTTCTGCGGCTTCGCGCGTTCGTCCGCATTCAGATAGGTGATGCCGAACAGTTCGCAGTCGTTGTAGCCGCGTGCCTTCAATTCGTCGTACGTCGAATTGGTCGGCGTGGCGTATGCGTTCACCGCGCCCGGCGGCATGTCCAGGCTGATCGCGCTGTCGCCGTTGCCGTGGATGAAGACCACCGGCGTGCGCGTGGCGATGCAGCTGCCGCCGCCGAATCCGCCGCTGCCCACGTCCGGGCTGAAGCCGCCCGCGTACTGCGTGGCGGTGCCGGTGCAGGTGTAGCCGTTGTTGCTGCCGCAGGCCAGCGCCTGCGCCGTGCCCGGCAGCAGCAGCGCCGCCGCGGGCAAGGCGATGGCGAAGAGGGTGGAAGCCAGCGTCGACATGACGGCCGGAACGAAGTTCAGCCTGCTGTAACGCATGGTGCTGTGGCGCATGGGTATCATCCGTGAGAAGTGAGTGAGACGACGAGGGGCGAAGATTGCTGCGGCCGATACTGGTCCCCCCGCGCCAGGGCGGCCATTGCACGAAAGGGCATGACGCGCCGCACCATGTCCCGGGGATACCTCGCGCCTTGCCTGCATGCCGCGTTCGGCGCCGCGGTTTCGCCCGATGCGGCGGTCCCGATTACACTTGCGGCCTCGTCCATTCTCCGGACGCTGCTTCCGGCGGCGTCGACGCCCCATGATCAACAACGACGTTCTGCGCAGCATCCGCTACATGCTCGATTTCGGCGACCAGCATATGGTCGAACTCGCGAAGCTGGTCGATCCGGCATTCCCGCTGGAGAAGGTGGACGTGCAGGCGTTCCTGCGCCGCGAGGACGATCCCGAATACGTCGAATGCAGCGACCGCGTGCTGGCGCATGTGCTGGACGGGCTGGTCATCCATTGCCGCGGGCGCAACGACAGCCTGCCGCCGCGGCCGGTGGAGAAGCGCGTCACCAACAATCTGGTGCTGAAGAAGCTGCGCGTCGCGTTCGAGCTGAAGGATGTCGATTTGCACGCGGTCTTCGCTGCCGCGGGGTTTCCGCTGTCGAAGCCCGAGATGACCGCGCTGTTCCGCCAGCCCGACCACCACAACTATCGCGCCTGCGGCGATCAACTGCTGCGCAATTTCCTCAAGGGCCTCACGCTGCGCGTGCGCGGCGGCTGAGGTCATGTTCAAAATCTCGGATCTTGTGATGGCAACAACAAAACGCATGCCATCCCTCGTAGAGCGGCCTTCAGGCCGCTGCTCCAACGCAGGCAGCCGCTCCAACGACCGTATCAAGTTTCAGCGGCCTGAAGGCCGCTCTACAGGCTTGATCGAGAGATCTTGAACAGGCTCCAAGGCCGGGTCAGAATTTGTCGCCGTTTGGCAGATAGCGCCATTCGCCCGCCGGCATCTTGCCCAGCGACACCTTGCCGATCCGCAGGCGACGCATCGCCGTGACCTGCAGCGCGACCTGCGCGCACATATCGCGGATCTGCCCGGGCTGCGCGGCGCGGATCGCGAAGCGCAGCCGCTGCTCGCTCTGCCAGCTCACCTTGCACGGCGGCAGTTCGCGGCCGCGATAGCTCAGGCCGTGGTTGAGGCGGCGCAGGCCGTACGGCGCGATTTCGCCGCTCACTTCGACAATGAATTCCTGTTCGATCTGATCGGCATCCTCGGTCAGCCGGCGCCACGCGCGGCCGTCCTGGGTCAGTACCATCAGCCCGCTGGCCTCGGCGTCCAGCGGCACCAGCGGCGTCAGCCGGATGAAATGACGCTGCAGCACGCGGATCGCCGAAGGATCGTCCGCCCAGCGCGTGTCGGGCGTCGCCAGCGTCGCGGCGGCGTTGCCTCGGCCGAACGCATCGAAACCCGCGGGTTTGTGCAGCAGGATCGTGGCCTGTTCCGTCGCCTCCAGCACCGCCTTCGGGTCGATCTCGATGCATTCGTCCGACACCGGATGCTGCGGCGATTCCACCACTTCGCCGTCCACCGTCACCCAGCCGCCTTCGATGTAGCGGTCGGCATCGGTGCGGGAGCAGCGGGCCAGTTCGGCCACGCGCCTGGAGAGTCGGTTGGGTTCGGTCATGAACAAGGGTTTCCGTGGTTCAAATCGATACTGCCCGGCAATGCTACTGTGTTGCGACTTGTCCCGATATCACCGCAGAGCGAGCGACGCGATGACCGACCCGACGTTTCCGGCCTTTTATCCGATCGGCACACCCGGCCAGCCGTGGGGCCCGGCGGAGATTGCCGAATGGCGCGCGCGCCAGGTCCGCCAGCGCAGCTACGCAACCGATGTGCTGAGCGCGATCGAACGCCTGCGCGCGCGCTTCGATGTGGTGCAGTAAGGCCAGCTGGATTACGCCCCCGACAGCTATCCGCTGTTCGCGATCAAAAGCCGCGAATGGCGAGACGAGTTACCCGTGGTGTTGGTCACTGGCGGCGTGCACGGCTACGAAACCAGCGGCGTGCACGGCGCATTGCGGTTCGTCGAACTGCATGCAGCGGACTACGCGGGCCGGCTCAATCTGCTGATCGCGCCTTGCGTCAGCCCGTGGGCCTACGAGCGTATTCACCGCTGGAACCACGATGCCATCGATCCGAACCGTTCGTTCCGCGACGACAGCCCGGCGCAGGAATCGGCGGCGTTGATGCGGCTGGTCGCGCCGCTGCGCGACAAGTTCATCGTGCATATCGATCTGCACGAGACCACCGATACCGACGAGTCCGAGTTCCGCCCGGCGCTGGCCGCGCGCGACGGCGAACCCTTAGACCCGGGCGAAATTCCCGACGGCTTCTATGCGGTCGGCGATACCGAAGATCCGCAGCCCGAATTCCAGCAGGCGATCATCGCGGCGGTGGCGAAGGTCACCCACATCGCACCCTCCGACGCCAACGGCGAGATCATCGGCTCGCCCGTGGTCGCGCCCGGCGTGATCAATTACCCGCTCCGCGAACTCGGCCTGTGCGCAGGCGTCACCAGCGCGCGCTACCGCACCACCACCGAGGTCTATCCTGACAGCCCGCGTGCCACGCCCGAACAATGCAACGCCGCGCAGGCCGCGGCGGTGTGCGCGGCGATCGATTTCGCGTTGGCTGTGCGGTAAGCGCCTGTTTGAATCCCGGCGTTCTTGCCACCGCAACCACACGATATACGCCCACTCACGTAGAGCGGCCTTCAGGCCGCTGCTTCCGATACGTAACCGTTTCGTTTTACGGAGACCAGGGCGGCAACTGGAAATTCGCAGCACGTGCAGCGCATGGTGATTCTTCTTGCGATCGAACGGTTCCATTTTTCGCAATGCACTGCATGGCTTGTCGTCGCTCCGCATCCCGCCGCATTGATGCCTGAGTCCCGGCGTGAGCGTCGATGAATGCTCATACGGCTTGGGCGGTCCACAAACCTGAGCCGCCAAGATGCAGATGCATCCCGCGCGCATCCAAGCCTGCGGACGCGTTACGCGCCGCGATCGGCGTTTGATTCATCGGCGCCATCTTTCGCACCGGTGAAATCCATTCGTGCAGTCTTGCGAATATCGCACCGTCGCCGTGCGTGGTGCTTGCTGCGCAGTCGAACTCCTGGTCTGGATGGTGCAGACTCCGCGCAGCCATTCGCAGCCACCCAGAGTTCCCCGACCATGAAGACTCCCGTTTTCGCGCTTGCCGCCGCCGCCCTGTTCGCATCCCTGTTGCCCGGCAGCGTCGTCGCGCAGGACAAACCCGCCGTCCTGCTGATGGAAGACACCATGGCCCGACCTTTCGGCGCGCGCATGCGGCTGGGATTCGAACGCCAGGCCGTCGCGGGCGAATCGCAAGTCTGGGTCGATCCCGACGGCAAGCTCGACAACGTCCTGTCGTCGATGGCCGCAGGCGGCGGTTTGATCGGCTTCGCGGTCGGCGATGCGCATGCCCAGCGCGAGCGCGACGCGACCATCAAGCCCCTGATCGATGGCGTGGGCAAGGACGATGGGCTGAGGACCATGATGGAAGACGCATTGCGCGCATCGGTGAAGTCCCAGGGTTATGCAATCCACCGCGCCATGCGCGGCGACGGCATGTCCAAGGCGCATGTGTATGTCGGCTTGACCAAGCCCAGCGATGGGCTGGCGGTGGTCGTGCAGCAGCCCAAGGGCATTCCCATCGTTGCGATGAGTTGGGACGACCGCCAGCCGCTGCTCGCCATGGACGTCTATTTCTACGAGCGTTGGGAAGGCAAGAAACTGACCGTGCGCGAAAAGCACCGTCGTGCCGTCCGCTATGTCGGCTACCAGGCGCCGGCCGGGCAGGATCCCCGCGCGTACTGGGCCGCGAATGGAGGCGCCGCCTTCGCCGCCGAAATTCAGACCGGCCTGCGCCTGCTGCTGCCGTTGGCCTGGGACGCCGGCATCGAAACGCCCAAGGTGCCGCGCAAGGAAACCGTCACGCTGCAGATCGACGGCGCGCCGCAGGTGTTTTCGGGCCGCCTGTGGAAACAGGAGGGCGGCATGGCCTATCTCTTCAACGATGACAAGGGCATCACGGTGGTCGCGACCGCGGGTGCGCCCACTGCTGCAGCGCAGTGATCGCAGCGGTCGCTTCCCGTTGGCCTGCACCGCAAGCGATCGATGCGGCCCGTATTGAATCGCCTTGACCCCGCGTTGACCCGGCCGTAGCTTGGCCGGGTCGCCCCGTCAGAGAAGGATTTCGTCGTGCCGAATTTGCGTTCCGCCGCTGTTGCCAGCCTGCTGTCCGGGTTGATCGCCTGTGCGGCCAGCCTATCCGTGCATGCTGGCAAGCCCGATTTCAACGGCGCATGGTCGGTTGAATGGTGCGACAAGGCGAATCCGGAGCGCGAGTGCGGCGCCTTCAATCTCTATCTCGTCCAGAACGGCGACCGCCTCTGCGGTGAGCATCAGGTCGCCACAGCGGGTTTGGGACGCCTCGACGAAGGCCAGCCCGGCAGCGTGTTGGGCAGCGTCGGCGGCAAACGGGCCACGGTGGTGATCGACGCCACCCGCACCGGCGCCAAGTACATGGCCACCGCCGAGCGCACGGGCAACCGCCTGCAGTGGCGCATTGTCGGCATGGTGATGGCTGGCGAATTCGACGAGCCCACCATCATCCCGCAGAAGGAAACCCTGACCCGCGACCTTCGCGCCAGTCAGGTCGAACATGCCAAGGCGGTGAAGGATGCGCCGTGCCGATGGCCTGATACGGTGGGTGCAGAGTAGATCGATGACCATACCGAATCGAAAGATTATCCATCGAGGATTCGCTATGACTAATCGAGATATTGTTTCTGGGCGCGTAGGGGAAGACGGGGCGGCATGAACAGGACAAGTCCGGTGCTGCTGCAACTTTGCTTCATCGCCTGCGTCGTGCTGGCCGGGTGCGTCTCCGGCTCGCCTGCGCACGGCAAGCGCGCTGATTTCTCGGGCACATGGTCGGTCCAGTGGTGCAGCAAGACGGATCCGTCGCTCGACTGCGGCGGTTTCAATGTCAGCCTTGTGCAGCGCAATGAATCGATTTGCGGAGATTTCGGCGGCGCCCTTGTCGGCCTCAGGCAGGTGGATGAAGGGACAGTCGTCGGTTCAGCGGTTGGAAATATCGCAATACTTGCCGTCGAGAGCCTGCGGAGTCAGGCAATACTGCTGGTGCGCGCTGAACGAAGCGGCGATACGTTGCGCTGGAAAGTGATTGATGATGTGAAGCGTGGAAGCGGCGATATTGATGTCATTGCGCTGGATGACATTTTGATACGTGACGGCGCGAAGGAGTCGTTCGCAGAAAGCCACACTGGAACGGGTGTGGGTTGCCCTTGATTTCCTGCAATATTTTTCATGCAGATCTCCACGGGATCCTCCGCTTCATGCTTGCAAAACTTCACGTACAGGCTGTCCTGTCTGTTATGACAGGATGGCCCACGCCCAAATCGCCTTGACCCCATCGTGCCCCGCCCGTAGCGTGAGCAGGCGATATCGCGACAGAGGGGCGGTTATGTAGCGCACGTATTTTGCAGTCATGCCGTGGCGGGCAGTTCATCGGAAGAGGTTCCTGCTTGCATATGCGAGGACCGCGTCTTTGACGCCGCATCGTCGGCGTTCTCGATGGTTTCGAATCAGCGCGTATTCCGTAGCCCGGGTCTTGCCATTGGCGAGACCCGGGATGACGGCATGCAGGTGCTTGAAGGCAAGGACAGGTTTTGCCCAGAAACAGACGTTTGGTAATTGAACCTGACCCCATTTCTCGTCCGTAGAGATGCAGGCGCGGCAGCAGACGGCTGGGGCGTAGTGGCGGAACAGCAGTACGGGTTGAGGGGGTAAGACAACAGTGTGATACGGGTGTGGTTAATGCAGCGAACGAGGAATCACGAAATTTCAAGGCAAGAAATTGGCTAAAAGGGGAAGCTAATGCAGTTTTGTAAGTTGCTGGACGAGAATTTGGCAATCAAAGGAAAAGACGCAGTCGATTTGAGTGGACGCAGCTTTGTTCTCAGCGTATTGAACGATTTTGAGGATGGAGGTTGGCGATACAATGAATTTAATAGATTTATTTGGAACAATGTCGCACTTACTGCGCTGTCAAAACGAGAGCGAGACTCTTTGACTGGCGATCCTCATACCATTTTGGCGCTTGCTGCGAAAATCTACGTTTGACTGACAAGGCAAGTGATATTGGAGCTGGGAGTGAGCTGGCTGAAGCCATTCTTTATGGATTGATGTCGAGTCACTACGGCGCGCTTCCTGTTGTCCCTAAGATTTTTTACAAACAGAATTCGCAGGACAATGCCAAAGGCTCTGATAGCGTCCACATAACGCTTACTGATGATGGGGATTTTAAATTGTGGCTCGGGGAAGCTAAATTTTATAGTTCAATTGAAGATTCGCGACTCGGCCCCATCATCGTATCCGTTGGTGAAGCTCTGCGTGCAGATAAGCTTAAAAAGGAAAATTCAATAATTTGCAATGTGAAAGATCTTGATGATCTTGTGTTGGATGATTGTCTAAGATTGAAGATTAAATCCTCATTAGCTGATGCTGTCTCAATCGATGAGATCAAGCCAAGGCTAAATGTGCCGATCCTTTTGTTGCATTCTTGCGATAAGACAAAGGTCGCAAAATCATGGACTAAAGAATACGGAGATTCGATGATTGATTACCACCGTGATCGTGCAAAGGTCTACCTTGAAAAGCAACTCTTCTTGCTTGGGGAAAAAATTTTCCTGTATGAAAGCATTACATTTCACGTAATTATTTTGCCTGTTCCAGACAAGTCTGAAGTCGTTAATCGGTTCTTGTCAGCTGTTGATTTTTACAAGGGGCAATAAAATGGATCAATTCGATGAGCTGGCGGCTGTTAACGAACTTATAGAAGCCGGGAATGAGGAGAAAGCCCGGGAGAATCTAATGTACGTCTTGGACAACGTTAAGCGAAACCATAAAAAATATTCGCCACTGTTAAATCATCTTGTTAGGCGCGTTGGCTTATTCCCATATATCGAAGAGGATAGCGCTGACTGGCAGGATCGGCTTGCTGTTGAGGCCTTTAAAGTGGATGTGGGAGAAGAGAAAGACAAAGCTCTTCATCGCGAACAATCGGGCCTGTTGGCGCGGCTGCTGCGAAAGGAAAGCGTTGCAGTTAGCGCGCCGACAAGTTTTGGGAAAAGTTTTGTAATCGATGCTTTCATATCAATCGCTAAGCCTAGTCGAGTTTTAATCATTGTTCCAACAATTGCGTTGATGGATGAGACGCGCAGGAGACTTTACAGAAAGTTCTCTAAACAGTACAAAATAATAACAACAACGGATGTTGATGATTTTGGAGAGCGTTCTATATTTATATTCCCTCAAGAGCGCGCGATCACTTATGCAAATCGAATTAAGTCTCTAGATCTTCTGGTCGTTGATGAATTTTATAAGGCGAGTTCTTCGTTTGATAAATCAAGGTCGCCGGCCCTCATTAGGGCAATAATTCGATTTTCGGCTATAGCAAAACAGAGGTATTTCCTTGCCCCTAATATATCCGGCCTCAAAGATAATCCATTTACAAAAGGAATGGAGTTCTTGCGCCTAGATTTCAATACGGTTGTTCTTAGAAAGCATGATCTATACAAGTCTTTAAACGGCGACAAGGAGAAAAAGGCCGCTGAATTGAAGCGGCTGATGCTCAATGATCGTGTAAAGACTTTAATTTATGCTGGCAGCCATCCTCAGGTAGCGAAAGTTGGAGCAATTCTTGAGAATTCACAAAAACAGGCCGGTTCATTTTTGCTTACTGAATTTGCTTCGTGGCTAGAAATTAATTATGCAAAAAACTGGATATTGCCTCGGCTTGTTCGTAAAGGTATAGGTTTACATAATGGGCAGTTGCATCGGTCTTTAAGTCAGATTCAAATAAGGTTGTTTGAAGATCCTCTTGAGATTAATACAATAATTTCAACGTCTTCAATAATTGAGGGTGTAAATACATCGGCGGAGCGCGTTGTTATTTGGAATAATAAGAACGGGAGCACGAAGCTGACGGATTTCGATTATAGAAATATTGTCGGAAGAAGTGGCCGAATGTTCAGGCATTTCGTTGGCGACGTTTTTGTTTTGGAGGCGCCGCCTCAACAGCAAGATCAACAGTTGGATCTTCAATTGCCGGATGCACTCCTTGGAATGGAGGAGATAGAGTCGTTGATTCCAGAGATGAGTAATTATCAGCTTGAGCGTATTTCAAAATATGAGGCTGACATAGACAAGTTTTTTGATCTTCGTATCATCAAGCAAATGCAGTCGAGTGGAAAATTACAAACTAGCGATACTGCCATCATTAAGAAAATGGTCGTGGAAATTTCTTCTAACAAAAAAGAATGGCAATCGTTAGCTAATCTAAATTCTAACAACGTAGAGGCGTGGAATTGGATTCTTTTTCGTGTAATGAATCTAGAGAATACTGGTTGGGACGCAAAGTTTGGTGATATTGTTGCTTTTGTAAAAGTAATTTCTTCGGGTTGGAATCGCACGATTCCGCAGCAATTGCAGCGATTGTCGCACTTGGGGTTAGGAATAGATGATTTCTTTAAGCTTGAGCGAACTGTTACATATAAGTTATCGACGTTGCTTGGTGATTTGAATTCCATACATGCGCGAATTTGCCCGGATAGGGGATTTGATATTTCGCCCGCTGTTTTCCGAATGGCTCATGCTTTCTTGCCGCCGGTTGTTTATCAATTAGAGGAGCTTGGCCTCCCACGTATGATGTCACGTAAGATTTATGATGCAAAAATTTTGATTTTCGATGATCAAGAGCTAACTTTGGATACGGCTGTTTCGATTATTGTTGACGCGCGCGCTCTTTTGAATAAAAAGATTTTCTTCAATCCATTTGAAAATTACGTATTTGGTTATTTTATTGAAGGCGTTTCGGCGGTAGATATTCCTGCGCGCGCTAGCAACATTTGAGCGTAAATAAGGCCGTAAGGCGCATAAGAGTAGGGTGCATAAGCGAAGCGTCATGCACCGTCTTCGAGGCATCGGCATTGATCAGGTTTCATGGCGCATGACGCCTTCGGCTTATGCGCCCTACGACACCGCGAGGTGGAGTTTTCGGTGTTTTTATGGATCGATGTAACGAACAGGAGAAGTTCCGGCGATGCCCAAAGAATCGATCGAACAAACGCCATCGGTGTCGCTGTCGCGCCGCCAATTCCTGCGCGCAGGCACGGGTGCGGCGCTGGGCCTCGGGCTGCCGTCGCTGGGATGGTTGACCGGCTGCACGTCGCTGCCGGCGTCGCGCACACCGGCGTGGAACGAATTGGCGGCGAGTCTGAAGGGGCCGCTATTAATGCCGGGCGCGCCGGACTTCGCGGCGAAGGCGCGGCCGTGGGCGCTGCAATACGCATCGACGCTGCCGCAGGGCATCGCGCAATGTCTGGGCGAAGCGGATGTGCAGGCGTGCCTGCAATGGGCGCAGGCGTACAGGGTGCCGTTGGTGGCGCGCAGCGGCGGGCATTCGTATGCGGGGTATTCGACGACCACCGGGCTGATGGTGGATGTGTCGGCGATGAATCGCGTCGAGATCGACGACGCCACCGGCATCGCGCAGATCGGCGGCGGGGCGCGCAACAAACATGTGTACGCGGCGTGCCGGCCGTACGGACGCGCGGTGACGCACGGGCGCTGCAAGGACGTGGGCGTGGCCGGGCTGGTGCTGGGCGCCGGCATCGGTTTCAACATGCGCGCGCACGGGCTGACCTGCGACGGGCTGACCGGCACCCGGATCGTGCTGGCCGACGGCCGCGCGCTGACCTGCAACGCGAGCGAGAACCCCGAGCTGTTCTGGGCGATCCGCGGGGCGGGCGGCGGCAACTTCGGCATCCATACCGGCTTCACCTTCCAGACCTTTCCGGTCGCGATGTACACGGTGTTCGCGATGACCTGGACCGGGCGCCTCGCCGATGTATTTGCGGCACTGCAGGACATGGCGCTGGCCGCGCCGAATGGCCTCGGCATGAAACTGAGCCTGGTCGCCAAGGCCGGCGCGTCGGGGCTGACGCTGTCGATCCTCGGTCAGTTCGCCGGCCCGCAGGACGAACTCAAGGCGCTGCTGGCGCCGGTGTTCGCGATGCGCGCGCCGGGACACGGCCATCATCGAGGAACGCGGCTACTGGGACGCGCAGGAATTCCTGTCGGAAGACGGCACGCCCGAGTACTCGCACGAGCGCTCGCGCTTCGCGCGCGGCGCGCTGTCGGGCGCTGCGATCAACGCGATCCTTGCGAACCTGCGCGAATGGCCGGGCACCACCGTCGCCGGCACCTGGAAGTTCTTCCTGATGGGCGGAAAGATTGATGCGTATGCGCCGACCGACATGGCGTTCGTGCATCGCGGATATTCGATGATCACCAGCGCCGAGCTGGAATGGTCGCCGGCCGATTCCCCGGCGGTGCTGGCGAAGAACCAGCAATGGCTGTCGCGCTTCCACGACCGCATGGAACAGTACACCTCGGAATATTGCTACCAGAACTTCATCGACCCGAGCCAGCGCGATCATCTGCATGCCTATTACGGCGAAAACCTGCCGCGACTGCAGGCCGCCAAGCGGCATTACGATCCGGGCGACGTGTTTCGCTACCCGCAGTCGATTCCGGTGTGAGCATGCGGATATGAGTTTGTTTCAATCAGCGTCCTTGCAATTATCCGCTGTCCACGGGCATCGCCTCGACCGATCGATGGGGCAATTGCACGCCGATGATGCCCGCGGAAAGCGGCCAGCGCTTCAGCGTGACGTCCACGCCTTCAGGCGACACGCTGTCGTTGCACGGCGCGTCGTCGTCTCCCGGTGTAATACAGTGCCGCAACGATCTGGCGCAGGGCACGATTTCCGCGAGCCTTTATAAATCCGGAAAGCCGTGGATGCAGTCGGCGCCGATCCCGCCCGCACAGGAAGCCGTGTTCGAATACGTGCCGACGCTGATCATCGCTGCGATTCGCGGGGCAGAGGAAGGCGAGGTCATGGATTCCGCGATCCTCTCCAACATCAATACCGAACTCTCGCTGCTGGGCGTCGCCAAAGCCAACATCATCATGACTGGCGGCGGCCCGGGCCAGCCCTCCACGCCGTTCCGTTTCGCGCTGGAAGATGTGGTGATGGCGTAAGGCACGGACGCAAGAGGCTTGGCACCAAGGCCATGGTGCCGACCGTGCTGCCCACCATGAAATCGCCGCTGCGCCTGCCCTGACCCGCGGGCACCGGGGTCAGGGCCGACGCAGGAGCAAGCCGCGCAGTCGCGACTGGGTTAACATCGTTCCTCGCGCCCGTCTGGCGTGACTCGCGCCCATCGGGCGTTGAGGCAAGTGCTCGGGTCCGGGGGGATTCGAGCTTGGACCGGTTCAAGGACGTCTTGTCGCCCATCGGCGATCCGGTACTTCTGTGGGCACGTCTACAAAAAACCGGGGGAAGATCATGAATCGCAATTCGATGATGGCGCAGCTGATGCGCCTGGCGCGCTTGGCCGCGCAAGCAGACAAAACGGGGCAGAGCGCGCAGGAAGTCGTGCAGCGCGACGCCGAGCAGCGCAACGCCAGCGCGCAGGAAGCGCTGCGCGACGCCGGGCGCCGACGGTTCACGCAAGTGGCCATCGCGGGCGCGGCGACGGCTGCGGCCGGCGCGATGACGCCCGCCGCCTGGGCCGGGGCTTCCAGAATCCGGCGGATGATCTCCGGCGGCGGCAACATCGCGGTGGTGGGCGCCGGCATGGCCGGCCTGAGCTGCGCGTTCGAGCTGGCGCGCAAGGGCGTGACCACCCAGGTGTTCGAAGCCTCCGGGCGCGTCGGTGGCCGCTGCCACAGCCTGCGCGGGGTGTTCCCGGGGCAGGTGGCCGAGCGCGGCGCCGAGTTCATCGGCAGCTCGCATCACGCCATGCTCGGCTACGCGCGCGCCCTGGAGCTACCGCTCGAAGATGTGTCGCTGCAGCCGGGCAACACGTTCTACCATTTCGACGGGCAGACCTATTCCGAAGCCCAACTGGTCGAGGAATACCGCGCGTTCGCGGCCTCGATGCGCGAGGATCTGGCAACCCTGAGCTATCCCACCGCCGATCGTTTCAACGAGGCCGACGAACTGTTCGACCTGATGAGCCTGGACGACTACCTCAGCCTGCAGGGCTCGGGTGGCCTGCTGCGCAAGGTCATCGGTTCGGCGTACGCCGCCGAGTACGGCGCGGGTATCGACGAACTGAGTTCGATCAGCTTCCTGCGCTTCATCCACGGCGACAAGCGCGGCAAGTTCGCGCAGGTCGGCGGCGCCGGCGGCGGCCTGCAGGGCGGCGAGGGTTTCCACGTGATCGACGGCAACGACCGGATCGCCTCCGGTCTGGCCGAGCGCCTGCCCACGCCGGTGCGGCTGAGCCACAAGCTGGTGGCGGTGCGCAAGCTCGCCAGCGGTCGCGTACGGCTGACGTTCGATGTCGCTGGCCGCAGCGTGCAGAGCGACCACGATGCCGTGGTGCTGACCCTGCCGTTCAGCGTGCTGCGCGACGTCAAGCTCGATCCCAGTCTCGAATTGCCGGCGTGGAAGCGTTATGCGATCAACAACGCGGCGATGGGCGACAGCAGCAAGCTGATGGTCGGTTTCAATCATCCGTACTGGTATATCCGCCACGGCACCAACGGCAGCGGCTACAGCGACGGCGCGCGGCTGCAGTCCACGTGGGAAAGCAACGCCTTCAGCGGCGACATTTACCGCGCGGTGCTGACCAGCCAGTTGGGCGGCGCGGCGGCGCGGTCGCTGGATCCCCGCCAGTTGCAGTCCGAGGCCGCGATGTTCCTGGCCGAACTGGATGCGGCGATGCCTGGCGCCGTCGCCTCGGCCCGGCGTACCGCCAGCGGCGACGTGGTGGCGTTCGCGCAGAACTGGTCGAAGAATCCGCTGAGCAAGGGCGCCTACACCTGTGCGCGCCCCGGTTACTTCACCACCATCGCCCACAACGAGGCGAAGGCGGTGGGCAACGTGATGTTCGCCGGCGAGCACACCAGCAGTTTCTACGAGTGGCAGGGCACCATGGAAGGCGCAGCGCTGTCCGGCCTGCGCGCCGCGGCCGAAGCCTGCACGCTGCTGCGGGTGAGCTGATCGGCGCCGGCACAAGCCGGTAGACGATCCGGATGGTCCGTGCCGGATCATCCGCGTCCCACCACATTGACGGACGAAAACAGCGCCACACATCAGGGCGGAACCCGCGAAACGGTTCCGCCTGTTTTTTGGCGCGTTATCCGGACGGATTCATCGATACGATCGAGCCGTCCAGGACATCGTCATCGATACGCGGCGTCAGCCCGCTGCGGGCGGCTTGTCGCTGTCGTCGCTCGCCGCTTCGCCCGATCCGGCGGCCTGCTTGGCGGCGTCGCGCGCTTCGCGCTTGCGGGCGTCTTTCTCGTCTTTTTCCTTCTTTTTCGCGATCTCGCGCTGACGTTTTTCGAACGAGTAATTGGGCTTGGCCAATGGAAGTGCCTCAGTGCAGGGACCGCCAGTGTAATCCCGCAGCCGGAGGCCGACAAATCAGGGGTTCGGGAGCGGGAAATCGAGGGCAGGCGCTGGAAAATCAGGGGTCGGCGACCAGCGCCATTGTCGTACTGGAGGTATCCACGATAGCTTCCCGGGTTACGGTCCGTTGCCGGGTATCGATTCGGTCATGCCGAACGTGCGTTGCCGTAGAATCGGCCGGTGCCGCAGGGGGCGGCGAGGAGCGTCAATGATGAATCGGACTCTGGCGATGATGTTGTTCTTCGCATGCTGTGGACTGGCCGCCTGTACGCGCAGCGCCGAGCCGCCCGAGCGCAAGCCGCAGCAGGCGGGGCAGCCTGTCGATCCGGTCGAGTTGGCCGCACGCATCGTCGCCACGCGCGCTGCGGCGGCTGTAGGCAACCAGCAGGCGGTGGAAGCCAACATGCAAGCCATCGGCGAGGATTTCCGCAAGGCGATCAAGCTGGCCGACACCGCGCGCGCGGTGGACCGCGAATCGGCGCGACAGGCGGCACGACGGGTGCCCGGCGTCCGCTCGGTCGTCTGGATCGATCGCGAGAATCTGTTCGTCATCGTCTCCAGGAACGATACGCGTTCCTACGCCACCATCGACGCGATCTGCCTGGAACTCGAATCCCTGGGCGACACGCTGGGCGTTGTGGTCAATCTGCAAAGCGGTGCCGCCACCAATGGCGACGACCTGGAGATCCTGAGCCGCAATTGCCAACTCGCGCCGGGCGATCGCGCCCTCTTGCAAGCCGAGAGGCAGGTTGATGTGATTCCCGGTGCGATACGCGTCCAGCATCGGGCGAACAATCCCGAGGCGAGCGACAAGGAAGTGGCAGACTCGAAACGCAGGGGCGATGAAGCGATGCAGGCCATCCAGGACGATACGCCGGAGATGTAAACACGTTGCATATCGTACGGATTGCAATCGCCCCATACCCGCGGTGCGCGGGGCAGGCAAACGGGTGGCGCCGCCCGGCGCGTGCATCGGCATGGATGTTTCCGGGCGCGGGATCCGGATCGGAACAGGATGCGGCCTCGTCGTAGCCGAATGCGCCCACAAGCGCCGAATCGCCAAGTCGGCGACAATGCCGCTTCATTCACACGGCACCACGATGCGATGAAGACCCCCAAGGGCCTGCAGCCTTTGATCGACGACGGCGTGATCGACGCCGTTCTGCGCCCGTTGAAAAGCGGCAAGGAAGCCTCGGTCTACGTGGTGCGCGCGGGCGACGACATCCGCTGTGCCAAGGTCTACAAGGACATGGCGCAGCGTAGTTTCCAGGCCCGGGTGCAGTACCAGGAAGGCCGCAAGGTGCGCGGCAGCCGCCAGGCGCGGGCGATCGGCAAGGCCACGAAGTTCGGCCGCCGCGAGCAGGAGGAAGCCTGGAAGCACGCCGAAGTGGACGCGCTGTTCGCGCTGGCCGAGGCCGGCGTGCACGTGCCGCGCGCCTACGGCTATTTCCACGGCGTGCTGGTGATGGATCTGGTGACCGATGCCGAAGGCCACAGCGCGCCGCGGCTGGGCGAGGTGGAACTCACCGCCGACGAGGCCCGCGCCTTCCACGCACGGCTGATCGGCGATGTCGTGCGCATGCTGTGCGTGGGCCTGATCCACGGCGATCTGTCCGAATACAACGTGCTGGTGGCGCCAGACGGCCCAGTGATCATCGATTTCCCGCAGGTGGTCAGCGCCGCGGGCAACAATGCCGCGCGCGACATGCTGCTGCGCGATGTGCACAACCTGCGCGATACGCTGGGCCGTTTCGCGCCGGAGCTGGCCGACACCCACTACGGCGAAGAGATGTGGGCGCTGTACGAGAAGGGCGACCTGCGCCCCGACACCGCGCTGACCGGCCGCTTCAAGTTCGATACCCGCAGTGCCGACGTGGCGGCGGTGCGGATGTCGATCGAGGACGCGCGTCAGGAAGCCATCATCCGCCAGCAGGGCCGCGAAGAAGCCGCCGAACACGATTGAGGGTTCGGCCGGCGAGGCAGTGCCTCCATGGCCTGCTGCGGGCGCCCGGTTCCCTAGCAGGCTGGTGAAATACCTGCGGTAGCAGGTTTTCAGTGGCCTGTTAACGCAGCCATGGATGGTTGCGCCGGCGAAACAAGCGCGTAAGCGATTGATTCGCAGTGAGCACGTCCGGACATGTGCCGGACGTGCGAACTGAAATACCTCCTGGACGGAGGTATTTCAGCAACCTGTTAGTTCGATCGGCCCAGCACTTCGCTGTCGTCGTCCTTGACGCACTGCGCGCCGCGCGGATCGCAGCGTTCGTCGACGCCGCAGCCACCGCGCGTGGCGTAGCACGCACAGACGGCGCGACCGTTCTCCAGCACGCCGAAGCCGCGACAGGGTTTGTCCGCGATGCAGGTGCCTACCGCACCGGCTTTCCGGTAGCGCGGCGCGCAATCGCCCTTGCTCGCGACGGCTTCGCGCTGCGGCACTGGATCGGCCCGGGACGCGAAGTCATCGAAGCGCGGCGCGGTCGTCGAGGTCGGCGTCGCTTTCGGATCGTCCCGTTGCGCATGCGGGCCGGTGTTCGCGGCCGAGGCGATGCCTGCAACGAACAGCAGCAGGGATGCGGTCGCAGAGACGAGCGTCGACGCAATCGCCGACGGAAATGCGTCGGACAGCGATGTGTGCGGATATGGAATCGACATGGCGGCATCTCCTATTTCGGTTCGCGCACGGATTGCACGTGCTGATGGCCGGCGACGAAGGTCCAGCGCTTGTTGCAGCCCTTGCCCAGGTCGGTGCTTGTGAAACGGATGAACACCGGTGTGGTGTCGTCGAAACCGGCGTGCAGCATGTCGTCGTAATCGCCCCAGTAGCCGCGGGTGTCGGAGCACACGGTGATGTCTTTCGCCAGATCGACCGGGATGCCGAGCGGATTGCCGTTCACGTAGGCCAGGTTCATGCGCGCCAGCGAGACTTTCGCGACGCTTTGCCCGTAGCGAGAATAGAACGAGCTGGTCCAGTGCGGCGGCAGGCCGATGAAACCGCGCCACGCGGCGACGCTGGGATTGAAGGCATCGTACGGCGTCGCTTCAGCGGAACTCGGGCCCGCTTTCCATTGCGGTACCGGGAAACACTTGGCCAGATCGAACGGGCAGGCGCTGCCTTCCACGAACAGACGTCCGCTGCCGCTCCTCCGCGTGTAGAGGAAACGCACCGCATCGTTGCCGCCTTCCGAGACCGCTCCGATATCGAACGAGAACTGCGGGCCGGTGCGGATCGTCAACGGATTGCCCTGCACGCTGGTGCCGAGATTCACCAGTGGATAGCTGACGGCATACTCGCTCGCCTGCACGGCCTTGCCCCATTGGCCGTTGCGATAGCGATTCACGAAAACCAGATACCCCGAACCGTCGACGATGGTGGTCGCGGCGTAGAGCCAGCCTTCCTGCGTCGCTCGCAGGCGTGGATGTGTCGCGGCGATCAGTCCCGGGAACGGATCGCCGATGCGTTCGAAAACGCCGTCGTGTTTCGGCGCGCGCCAGACATCGATCCTGCTTTTCGTGATGTCGACATACGCCGCGAACACTTCGCCCGAAGGCGTCGATGCCATGCTGCCGCCGTCGTAGAAATGGCCTTTCACCGCGTCCGGATCGCCCGCGTCGGCCTCCTTGTTGGCGATGCACTGGTAGTTCTGGAAGCTCACGCCGCCGTTGGTGGAACGTGCGATGCACGCGCCGCCGATATACGAACCCTTCGATCCGTAGGTGACGTAGCCGTCGATCCCGCCGGACGGGAACTTGCTGTCCGGAATCGCAAGATTGGACATGAACACCACATTGGAGCCGGCGCCGGAGGTCGTCATCGCCGGGTCGCCCCACAGCGCCGACCATCCGGCCGGCGGCGCGACCTTGCCGCCGTAGGTCCAATGCCTGCCCTTGTCGCTGGAATACGACCAGCCCATCAGGCTCGCGCCCTTGAGGATCTTGCGCGTGTTCTGGGTGTAGATCACTTTTCCGTCGTTGCCGGTTTCGTCGTTGAACGACACCACCAGCCGATATTCGCCGGAATACGACGCGGTGGCCGAAGTCTCCGACTGCATCGCATCGCTGGTGGCGTCGGTCTGTCCGGTCACGGTGGCCACCGATGCGCAACCGCCCGACAGCGCCGCGGTCGCGGCCAGTGCGATGAGCGTTCTCGCGAATATCGTCATGCGTGACGATGCGTGCGAATGGTCCGGTGCGGCGCAAGCAGCAGGGGGCGGATCGGAACGGACGTCGTCGACGTCCATCGCATGACGGTCCATGGCACGCCTCACAATCGAAGTGTCCCGCATTGCGCGAGACGATGGATCGGATCCCTCCCAAGCAGGAAGACGTGCGCCGTCGGCGCGAACGGACATCGCGGCGACGAACGGTCGCCGGGGACGCGTCCGTACCCGCTTTCAGCGCTGCGCTTTCGCCATGCAGCGGGTGTAGCGCCGATTCACCCGGGTCGCGAACCATTCGGTGGTCAGCTTGCGGGTGATCTTCGGGCTGAGCAGACGGATGCGCGGCAGCGTCGCCCGCGGCAGCGGCTTGCCGTTGCGCTTGTCGGCGATCTCGAACACACGGGCATACAGCGCGCTGTCCTCGAACGCATGGCGATGGGCGCCGGACAGTGCGCGGTGGATCTCGCCGGGCGTCATGTCGAGCTTGCCCGCGAGCGTCAGCACCGCAGTTTCGGTGGCGCTGACCTTGCTGGCACTTTTGTCCTTGCGGTGGCGGATCAGGTCGCCGTCCAGATCCAGCGCGATGCCGGTAGCCACCGCGACCGCGTTCTGGAATGCGGCATTGCGGCTGGCGTAGCGGCCGGCGTTGAAATCGGCGAAGCGGAACAGCGGTTTCCGGTATGAGGCCGGATAGTCGAGCAGATGGGCGATGCCGAAATACATGCCGCCCCGGCGGGTGAACACTTCGTGGCGGATCGATCCTTCGGCGGTGTACGGGTAGCCGCGCTCGTCGGCGTGCGCTTCGGCGAACGCGATGCTGACCTGCATCGGCCCGCCGGTGCGCACCGGATTGGCGCCGGCCAGCAGGCGCTTGCCCATCGGCACCCGCGCGATCATGGCTTCGAAGATATCGCTGAGTTCTTTCTCGGTGCGGACCGCGGCGATGCGCGTATCCCAGGTCTGCCCGTTCGGGGATTCGAGCTGCAGCGCGGCGCGCACCAGGAACAGCGGAATGCGCTTGCGCTCCGCGCGGGTCTCGATCTCCTTGCGCGCGATCCGGCCCAGCCCGGGTACCGCCGGATGCGCGGTGAAGGTCGATTCCTGTTCGGTCACCGCCAGCACCGCGCACAGGTTCTGCGCAGAGGGTTCGATGTCGAGCGCCGCGAATGCGGACTGGATGTCCTCCGCCCAGCCGGCGCGATCCTGCACGGTCGTTGGCATCAGTCGCTTGATCTGCGCGCGGATCTGCTCGGGCGTGGGCGGCGGCGGGCCGCTGTCGCAGCCGGCGAGGCAGGCGGCGAACAGGATGGCGACGATCGATATGCGTGCGATTCGACGCGGGCGCGGTTCGGTGGTTTCGGTCATTCGCGCGACTGTAGCCGGGCGCCCCTGTCCCCGGAAAGGGGACGGATGCCGTCACCGCGGTAACGCGGCGAGGGAGATCCCGCGAAAGCGTGGGGTTCGCCCACCACGGCTGAACGGTTGCCAGCGCCGGCCGTATCGCGGCTTTGCGAGCCGTTATGATCGCCAACGCCCGGCCGGCCCTTGCGGCCTTCGCTCAGGAATTCTTGCCGATGCGTCTCTTTCGATCCTGCCGAATCGTGCTTGTTGCGGCCGTGCTGTCGTTTCTTTTCGCTGCGCCTGCGTTCGCGTCGAAGTCCAACAAATGGCGCCTGCAGTTCAGCGGTGCGGCGGAATCCGCCGGTGAAATGGTGCTGGAGATCGTGCCGTCGGGCGGCGTGCCGGTGCGGGTCAGCGTCCTGATCGAACGCAACGACGGCGAGAACCGCGTCGCGCGCAAGGTGAAGACCGCCATCGACCGCCAGGCCGGCAAGTGGGTGGATGCGGAACTCGACGACGGCGAGGACGTGCTGGTGAAGCGGCATTTCTTCCGGCGTTTCTCCATCGTGCTGGTGTCCAGCACGGTGAAGGATGTGCGGATCAATTTCGACAAGGAATGATCGCGATCCAAAAACCGGCGCACGATCCGTGTGCGCCGGCCTGCAGCGGGTCGGTTACAGAGTGAAGGCATCCGAGATCGAGACATAGCCGAAGCAGTCGCCCAAGCCTTGGACATAGGCGAAGGCGCGCATGTTGTGCGAGAACGACGGACCGTTGTAGATGTAGCCGGTGTTGGCGAACGTGCTTCTGTTGCCCAGGAAACCGCGCTGCACGATCTCGCCCGTGTGCACGTTTTCGACCTTGGCATAGGAATCGATGAGCGGCCAGGGGAATATGCCTGCGCCGAAGGGCACATTGATGACATAGCCGTCTGCGAATGCCGAAGCCCGCGAGTAGTACCAGTTGAAGCTGCCGTCGCCGCGATCCATGTACAGACCTGCGGTGGCGCTGACCGACGCCCAGCCGTTGTACCAGATAATCCCATTCGGCACCCACGTCCGGCAGCTGAAGCCGCCGTAGCTGGACGCTTTGGCGCCCGCCTCGGTGCCGCGGGTGCGCGCCAGCTCGTTATAGCGCGCCTGCGCCGCTTCCAGACGGCGCACCGTATCGTTGCCGACCGCTTTGCCGCCGCGTATCAGCGGGCCCTTGCCGTTGCCGGTTTCCGGCCTGGCTGCGCGTGCACGGTGTTCGGCGAGATCGTAGGCGAGGCCGGCTTTGCCGATCGCGATCACCTTGCCGGCGAGATTGCCTTTGACGACCTGGTATACGCCCGGGCCAATCGATTCGACCTGGTCGCCGTAATCGTCGAGGAACTGCGCTTCGCTCTGGATGCGGAAACCGTCCGCGGCAGGCGCATTGCCCGCGAATGCAGTGCCGGTCAGGACGAGGGTCGCAAGCGCCGTTGCCAATATGTTCTTCATAAGTATCGCTGCTCCTTTTTGAATGTCTGAAATCGATGTCCGGTCCACGTGGACCGGGGGGTATTTCGGTCGCGGATCGTCGGAAGCGCGGCCGGAAACCCTGTTCTGCAGAAAGGGTCCGGTTGCGTAAGCGGGCTACGGGACGAAACAGGATCATTGCCCTGAGCAATCGAGGGCGGCCCGGCAGCGGCCAAAGTGGGCCATGACAAACCGGCGGCGGAGGCCGAGAATCGAATCGACCCGGCTGCGTCGTTCGGGCCGGTCGGAACACTCATCCGGAGACACCACCATGCGCACACGTCCGACCGTTCCGCCGTTATCCCGGTACGCATGGTCATGTCTGGCCGTCGCGATGGCGTTGTCGGCCTGCGACCGGAGCCCCGCCAGCCAGCAGGGCGCAGCGCCCGTGCCGGCCGCATCGGTCGCGCTGCCGGCCGGCGACAAACCGCGCATCACCGGCGGCCCGAATCCGGCGGTCGCGGTGACCGCATCGCAAGCCATCGCTTCCGGTACGACGCCGTTCGCGAACGGCTGCGATGGCACCGCCGCCAGCGGCACGCTGTACGTCAGCGCCGAGGTCGAACCCTTCGTCGCGGTCGATCCGCTCGACCCGCAGACCATGGTCGGCGTGTGGCAACAGGACCGCTGGTCGAACGGCAGTGCGCGCGGTCTGGTCAGCGCGACGACGCACGACGGTGGGCGCTCGTGGCGGCGAACTGTGCAGCCGTTCTCGCGCTGCGGCGGCGGCAACGTCATGAACGGCGGCAACTACAGCCGCGCGTCCGATCCGTGGGTTGCGTATTCGCCGAACGGCGTGGTCCACGCGATGTCGCTGTCCACTCTCGGCAACACCAACGCCATGCTGGTGAGCCGATCGTTCGACGACGGCCTCAATTGGACGAATCCGATCGCGCTGATCGTCGACGGGTTGGGCGCCTTCAACGACAAGAATGCGCTGACCGCCGATCCGCACGATGCGGATTTCGTCTATGCGGTCTGGGACCGGCTGATCGATGCCAACAACACCGGGCCGACCTATTTCACGCGCAGCACCAACGGCGGCGCGAGCTGGGAAGCGGCACGGCCGATCTTCGATCCCGGCACCCGCAACCAGACCATCGGCAACCAGATCGTGGTGCTGCCGAGCGGTGTACTGCTGAACGTGTTCAACCGGATCGACACGCCGCTGGGCGGCGCGCAGTCCGCGCGCGTCGCGGTGATGCGTTCGCTCGATCGCGGCGCCACCTGGTCGGCCCCGGTGTACGTCTCCAATCTGCTCTCGGTGGGTACCCGCGACCCGGAAAGCGGTACCGCAGTGCGCGACGGCGGGATCATTCCGGCCATCGCCGCGGCGCCGAACGGCGATGCCTACGTGGTCTGGCAGGACTCGCGCTTCAGCGGTGGCGTCGTCGACGGCATCGCGATCTCGCGTTCGAGCGACGGCGGCCTGACCTGGTCCACGCCGACGCGGGTCAATGCGGCCGTCGGCGTGCCCGCGTTCACGGCCAGCGTGCACGTGAACCGCGATGGTGTGGTCGGCGTGACGTATTACGACCTGCGCAGCAATACGCCGACCGCGGCGCTATCCACGGATTACTGGCTGGCGCGCTCCGGCAACCATGGCGCGACGTGGACCGAAACGCGCGTCGCGGAACCGTTCGACATGAGCGTCGCGCCGTTCGCCAATGGCCTGTTCGTCGGCGACTACAACGGGCTGGTCAGCACCGAAGGCCGGTTCGTGCCGTTCTATGGCCGCGCCAACAGCGGCGATATCGCGAATCGCACCGATATCGTGGCCGCGCCGCTGGCGGATCTCGGGTTTCCAACCGCACCGAAGAATCGCGTGGCGATGCTGGCGGAAATGCGCGCGCGTCAGGTGTCGCCGACTTTCCGTGTCACGCCGGTGCTGCAACTGCGCGTGGCCGCAAATCTCAAGCGCCGCGTGAAACAGCCGCCGGGTTTCCGCAGCGGATGGGTGATGCCGAATGTGATGCGTGCACTGCAGTTGTAGCCGTTTCTGCCGATCCTGTCCGTAGAGCGGCCTTCAGGCCGGCCCATGCAGAACCCGACCGGCGACGACATCAGTGCCGTGCCCACGGCTGACGACAACGAAACGATTGCGTATCGGAAGCAGCGGCCTGAAGGCCGCTCTACGAGGAATGACATGTATTTCCGTGGTTGCCATCGCAATAGCGCGGAGATTTCAAACAGGCTCTCTGATCAACGTAAAAACTCTCCGCTCGCCGCACGCGACAGCCGGTCATGCACATCGCGCCAATCTTCGTGCATGGGCGGGCGCTCCAGCCAGATCGCGCTCGCGCTCGCCTGATCCAGCGTATGCAGCGCATCGTAGAGCGCGCGGGCAAAGCCGGATTTATCGGCCGGCAGGCGCAGCGTCCGCAGCACGCCGGCGGAGACGGGCAGGCCATCGCTGGTGTGGGCGAGGGCGATACCGGCATCGGCCGGCAATTGCGTCAGCCGTGCGCGCAGGGTTTCGGTGTCGAAGACATACAGCGGGGTGTGCGGCTGGTAGTGCACCGCGACATTGCCGGGCACCGCGGCATCGTGATGTTCGGGGAATTCGACTTCGACGCCCAAGACATCGCTGAGCTGGCGGCGGGTGATCGGCCCGGCGCGGAGGATCCGCGGGACGTCGCCGGTGAGATCGACGATGGTCGATTCCAGGCCGACAGTGCACGGTCCGCCGTCCAGCACCGCGTCGATGCGCCCGCCGAGGCCTTCGAACACTTGATCGGCGGTGGTCGGGCTCAGACGTTTGTAAGGATTGGCCGAGGGCGCGGCCAGCCCGCCGTCGAGGGTGTCGAGCATGCACAGCAGGACCGGATGATCCGGCACCCGCAGGCCGATGCTGGGGCGCCCGCCGGTGACCTCGGGCGGCACGGTGTCGGCCTTGTGCAGCAGCAGGGTCAGCGGACCGGGCCAGAACGCTTCGGCGAGTCGCCATGCGGCGTCGGGAATATCGCGCGCCCAGCGCGACAGTTGCCCGGCGCCGGCCAGATGCACGATCAGCGGGTGGTTCGCCGGGCGCTGTTTGGCCACGAAAATGCCGCGCACGGCCTCGGGGTTCGAGGCGTCGGCGGCCAGTCCGTAGACGGTTTCGGTGGGCACGGCCACCAGCCGGCCGGCGCGCAGCAGGCGCACGGCTTCGTCGAGATCTTCGGGGCGGGCGGCGTCGAGACGACGCGTCTGAAGCGGTGCGGACATCGCGGAAGGGTAGCAAACGCTGCGGAAGCCGGGCGGGAAGCGTGCGGAAGACCTACAATCGCCGACCTTTCCCGTCAGGCACCGGCGATGGCGCTCAAATCCACCGTGGTCAAGGTCGAACTGCAGGTCAGCGACATGGACCGGCATTACTACGCCCAGCACAACCTGACCCTCGCCCAGCATCCATCCGAAACCGACGCGCGGCTGATGGTGCGGCTGCTCGCCTTCGCGCTGTACGCCGACGAACGCCTGGAATTCGGCCGCGGCCTCAGCGACGACAGCGAGCCCGACCTGTGGCAGCGCGATTACGTCGGCGACATCCAGCGCTGGATAGAACTCGGTCAGCCGGACGAAAGCCGCATCCGCAAGGCCAGCGCGCGCGCGCAGCAAGTGGTGGTGGTGAACTACGGCGGCCAAGCCTCCGAAGTCTGGTGGAAGAAGAACGCGGCCGCGCTGGCGCGCTTCGCCAATCTGACCGTGCTGGATATCGATCCTGCCGCGATCGACGCGCTGGTCGGCCATCTGCAGCGCGGCATGCGCCTCACCGCGATGATTCAGGACACCGAGCTGCAGTTGATGAGCGATAGTCTGAACATCGCGCTGACGCCGCGGGTGCGCAAGGCATCCGCGGCGTAACCAGCACTACGAACGACGGGTTGGCCTCAGCGCAGATCGATCTCGGCCACCTTGTCGCGATAATCCTTCTTCGGATCCACGCCAAGCAGCATTTTCACCCCAGCCAACAGGCTGGACTCGTTGAGCCAGATTTCGAGATGTTGCGCCTCGAAGCGCAGCAGCGCGAGCTTCGGATCGTCCTTGCCGCCTTCGTACCAGGCGGCCACGAACGGGTTCCACAGCCGGTCGATCGCGGCGCGATCGTTTTGCAGCCACAGCGAGCCCTCCACGCAGGCGAACAGATCGTGATCCTTCGCCGCGAACGCAATCGTCGCGCGATGCCCCTCGGTGAGATGCTGCACGAGCAGACTCTCTCGCGATCCGAAGAACCAGATCGAGCCGCGCGGCTCCTCGATCATCGCGGTCATTGGCCGGGTATGACCATTTTCTACGCCGACCAGGCCGAGCATGGCAGTGCGGTCCGATTTCAGGGCTTTCCAGAATTTTTCTTCAAGCTGTTCGGGCGTTTTCATGTGGATGTCCTGTGGGCGGTAATAGAGGCCTGTTTTGTCGCACTGAGACATCGACTGAATTCAAATCGATGGACGGAAGCGCGGTCGCGCTGCCGCCCATCGATGAAGAGGGCCTTGTCATGGTTGGAAACAACCGGCTATTCAAGGCCGATGAGCGTGATCAGTGTCCGTTCTTGTTGGAATCGCCGGGCATCGCGTCTTCGACGTGGTTCCATGCGGCGCGAACGGCATGTTTAGCCTTTTCCCAGCCGAGCTTCGTGGAGCCTTTCGACGCTTCCCACTCGTTGCGCAGATTGGGCTCGGCCTGTTCGAATTTCTGGTCCGCATAGCGGCCACGACCTTCTGCGCCGACCTGATACGCCGATTCGAAATCCGAGAACTGCTGGCCCGACTCGAAATACGGTTCCTTGGCGAGCTGATTCTGCCAGTAGCTGCGTTCCTGGGCGAAATCCGGAGTCGTATTCTGACGGTTGGTGGTGTTGGGAGTGTTTTGATGAGCCATTTCTATCTCCTGTTTTTTTGTCGCGTATCGATGTTGCTTGTATTCGATGTTGCGTATGGATTGCGCTTGTCGCGTTGCGCCGTACCGAAGTTACTCGGCGTGCACGACATTACACCGCGTCCGATAAGAAACGCTTACGAAAATAGAAAGACTTCATTACGCAGCCGATCTGCTTTCGATACGGTTCATTCGATCGCTCCAGCGACCCATGTCGCGCTGCATGTTGCACGATGAGCATGCAGTGATGCACGATCGATTGCGCGCCCGGTTGCGTGGTCGATGCGGCGATGCGCACGTCGGCGTTATGATGTTGTCGTATCCATGCATACACCGTCCTGGACGGTGCGAGAGGAGGGCGTCATGGCGACGGGTTGGGCAGGCGACGGCGCGGTGCAGGATCAGATCGATGCCACCGTGAAGGACGGTATCCAGCGCGTGCGCAGCCGATTGCCGCAGGGTCCGGGTCTTGAACATTGCGAAGACTGCGACGCGGCCATTCCCGAAGCGCGACGCAAGGCGGTGCCGGGCGTGCGCTTGTGCGTGCACTGCCAGGACGTCCACGACAAGGACGAAGCTGCGAACAGCGGCTACAACCGTCGCGGCAGCAAGGACAGTCAGTTGCGCTGAAACCGGTGCTGCCGGTGTGGGCCGTTGATCTCGGCGATCCTCACCATTCATCCCTGAGCGAGGCGCCCCATTCAGCTTGTCGATGACGCCGCCGCCTGTCGGCTTGCCCTGTGATAGCGATCACGAGATACCGGCAAACGGTGATTCCAGGGTGGCCGTTGCCGGTGCAGCCCTGCGTTGGAAGGGCTGGCAGTCGTCGACTCGCCAGGCGGTTCAACGGAAGGAGCGCCCGACAGGACATCTCTCACTGACATCGACGCCGTGACCGGCACCGGATGGCGCCGTCGCGCCCGTCGGGCAGGGAAGAGTCGCTCCGTGGACCGCCTTCACGGATATTCGATCGAAGGAAGAGACGCATGAACGCATACAGAAAATCGGCATTGGCGCTGGCTTGCCTGTCGCTGATCCCCTCCGCCGCGATGGCATCGAACTGGGAAATGACTTCGGGCTTGGCGAGCCACCGGGAAGTGCACCGCGGTACCAAGGAAGTCCGGACCTGCGCGAGCCCCGGCGGCTCGATCAGCGTCGGTACTGCCACGCCTACCGGCATCAACACCAATATGTTGGCCGAACGGCTGAACGTGTCGGCCGGGCTGATGTTCCGGTTCCAGTACGACAGCGCCGGCCAGCCCGAGCAGGCGGCGCAGGTGGTCGAGTTCCGCGACGGCACCGGTTTCGCGGTGGTCGGCAGCATCGATCCGACGAGCGTCGCCACGCCCACTTCGCGGTTCACCATCACCAAGATCGGCTGCAACGGCGCGCCGATCTGGCGCTTCGCCTACGGCGATACCACGGACTACAACACCGGCTGGGACATTCTGCAGACCGCCTCCGGCGACACCGCATTCTCGACCCAGGCCAGCGATCTGGTCGCGCTGGGCAAGTATTTCAAACCCGCGACTCCGACCGCGCCGGCGATCTATCGGACGCGGATCGTGCGCACCCGTTCGACCGGCACTATTATCTGGGCGCGCGATTATCAGGCCTCGATCGCGGGCGATTTCGAGCTGCACGCCATTACCGAGCTTGTGCCGGTGGCGCCCAGTCTCACCGGCGACCTCGTCGCCGTGGGACGCATCGGCGGCCAGGCCGCAGTGATGCAGGTCAACGGCAACACCGGCGCGGTGGTCTGTACCTCGCGTACCAATGGCCTGGGCGTGGCGCAGTATCACGATGTGGTGGCGGTGAAGACCACCGCGGGCACGCCGGAGTTCCTCGCTGTCGGCGAAACCAACCCCAGCACCACCGCCGCGCCGCAGGTGTATCTGTCGCGCTTCGTGCCGAACTGCCTGCTGCGCGTGCACACCCATTGGGGCGCGACCGGAGACCGCGAGATCGGTTACGGCACCGACCTCACCCTGGCGACCACCTATGCCGGCGCGCCTGCGGGCGTGATGATGATCGGCGGTGAGGTCAACGGCCCCTACGGTGGCGTGGCCCTGAGCCAGGACGCCTTCATGCATCTGGCGCACCCGCAGACCCTGTTGCCGTACGTGTTGCCGACCGGCCTGCCGGTGATCGGCAAGCGCTATGGCACCCAGGGCGCACTGGCGGAGAAAGCCTTCACGATCGCCGCCGCCAACAACGGCGCGTACTTCGGCGGCTCCACGTCGACCAACTGGCTGGCGAACGGCGACCCGCTGCACGCACTCACCGTCCGCCCGGACGTCAGCGGCTTCAAGACCATATGCACCGTCGACTGGGCGCCACCGGCGACCAATCTTCCGGTGGCCAGCAGCACGTTCGGCGTCGCGGTGACCGTGAAGACGATGAGTCAACTGCCGCTGCCGACGGTGATCTCCGTTCCCGCGCAGAGCCCATGTTGCACGGTCGTGCCGTGATTGCGGCCTGAGCATAGGGTGCAACAGTTCGGGCGCGGGCCAGTCCGCGCCCGAAGCGCATTCGTTCCTTATCACCTTTTTTGTGATGCAAGTTTGTTTTTTGTTCAATAGCAAGAAACAGTTGGCCAGATCGCGAATGGAGGTGAATTGATCTGTCCGGCATAATGCGAAAACTGCAAGTTTCGGCGGAGTAAGGACGAACAACGGATGGCCAACCCCAAAGCCGTGCCGACACCATCGATGTCGCGGCCCCTATCGCCGCCACCGACCGCAATGGTCGGGTTGATCCGATGGCCTACGAGGCGCAGTGCCTGATTCTGCAGAACCAACGGCTCGGAAGTATCGATGCCGATGCGCTGGCGCGGGGGATCGTGCAATCGCACGCCTTTGAGGAGTTCGACCGTGATGCGTTCCTGCGCGCGATCGACGCGCGGCTGGACTCGCGCGCCGAAAAAAAGCGCTTTGCTGAGGCGCTCGACGCGGCCAACATCACCGACAGTTTTGTTGAACGCAAGTTCGAACAGGCGGGAGAGGTCGTCGGTGGTGCCTATGGCTATGTGAAGGAAAAAACGGCATGGGCTGACGAATTCCTGACCAAGCAAATGTCCTGGTCCTACCAGCGGGCCGGCGAGTTGGAGAACGATCCGAACGCTACCGAGTCGCAGCGCCGCTCCGCGAGCCTGGCGCGCGATGCCGTGGGCAAGGCGCAGGAACTTTATGGCCAAGGTTCAGGCGGCATCGTCCACAGCCTCAACACCCTCAAGGGCATCGTCGATCTTGGCGAAATGGGCTATCGGTTCACCACCGATGAGAACTACCGCAACCTGCTGATTTCGACCGCGAAGCTCTACGCGGTGCAAACGATGGACGACCCCGGCAAGCCGGTACGCGATCTGCGCAACGCGGCGACGCAGGCGATGGACAGATGGGAGCAGGATTACAAGCAACAACGATTGGCGCAGCAACAGACCCAGCAACCAGACGGTCCAGATGGGCCGAAGGGTCCGACCATCGGGCCGAGGACCGTGTGATGACGAAATTGAAGTGGCACCCGTCGCTCAAGAAAACATTCAAGGGCTGCGAAGTCTGGTGGCAGTCGAGTATGGTCGAGCGCGACAAGCTCGGCACTGAGCTTGTACGCCTCAAGAATGATTTAGAAAGAGAGGGGCGATTCGTAACGGATGATCCATCGACATTGATGTTGATCGCACAAACATTGACGATACAAGCCTGCATCGCCAGTGGCAAAGATGAACTTGGCAGTGTGCCCACCTCCCTGTGCTGGGGAGTGACTTTTCGTGCGCTGGACTTTCTGAAGATTGCAACCCGCACGTATCGAAGCGATGCCTCCACCCTTTTAACGCCTTTATGGACCAGCATGATGGCGGTTGGACCCACGATGCTGTCGGATTGGGAACGCGCCCGTTTATGTGCGTATTACCTCATTCAACTGGCGCACAAGGACATGCGGCTTAATGTGCCGGTGATTCGTAAAGAAGGTTGGGGCAAGGGCACGAATGACGCGTTCCTGATTCATCTGTTCTCAAAAGCGTATGACATTCCAACGCATTACGAATCCGTAAACCCGATGATAGAACCTTACCGACAATTGCTGGAAGTGTGGAAGACCACTGATCAGGATGCGTTTCAGCATGCAATGGCCGCTGCTGCGGAGTACCACGTCAGTCGCAGCAAAGACGGTACCGACCGCAACAAATACGAGTTCGAGAAGGACATTGATCGTGTCTACCCCGGCGAGCTGCTAGCAGTGCAAGCCCTGCGCCGCCGCGACGGCTTGCCCGCGTTCGACACCGGGCATGTGCTGATGGACACCCCGTGGTCGATCATTCGCGACCTGCCCGCGTGCGAACCGCATCCGCTTGCGGTCGCACTGGAAGCGCGGCTGCGACGCGATGATCCCGAGTGTTGGCGAGCCGACGATGGTAGTGGGAGATAATGGGAATGATTATTTCGCGATACCATGGTTCCCGCATCCTATGCCAAGAGATGCTCAGGGCTGATACGTCACCGTCAGCGTCGCCGTCGCGCCCTTGTCGATCCAGACATAGTTCGTCGACGTCTGGTCGCCGGCGAAGCGCAGGCGCAGTTGCGTGCGGCCGGTTCTGTTGATCGCTGCGAGCCCCGGCGCCGCGAACAGATTGCTGGTTCTGGTGCCGCCGGCGAACGACAGCAGTTGTGCGACGGCGTTGGTGGTGGTCGCCGCCGCCCAATCTCCGCTTTCGATGGTGCAGGCGCCGAGGCAGCCGGTGTGCGCATCGATCACCAGCGTGTTGCCGGCCGGGTTGCTCCACGGATCGCCCGACGCGCTGCGATAGGTCACGGTGAGCGTGGCCGACGTCACCGTGGCGCCGTCGGGCAACGATGAGGTATCGAACGACAGCATCGCGCGATTGAATTTGCCGTCGGTGCCGCGACCGATGGCCAGTCCCATGCTCGATTCCAGCGTGCCGACGGCGGGCGCGGCGCCGTCGCTGGCGGCCTTGACGTAGCCGTCGTTGGCGTCTTCGTTCGCGAAGTTCACGGTCGTCGGCGTGGTCCCGCCGCCGGTCCCGCCGCTCACGTTCACGTTCACCGGCGCAGAGCTGCCGGTATTGCCGGCGAGATCGACCGCGCGCGCCTGCAGCGCATGCGCGCCGTTGCTGGCGGTGGCGCTGTTCCAGGTGTAGGCATAAGGCGCGGTGGCATCGCTGCCGAGCAGGGCGCCATCGAGCAGGAATTCGACCCGGTCCACGCCGATGTTGTCGCTGGCGGTCGCGGCGATGGCGACGCTGCCTGTCACTGCGGCGCCATTCGCGGGCGAAGTGATGGTTGCGGTCGGCGCGATGCCGTCGAGATTGTCCAGACCGAAGAAGCGCGCGATGTAGTAGCTCGAACACAGGTTCACGTCGAGGATGTACGCGCCGGCGGTACCGCACTGGGTTTCGCCGGCGCCGGGATCCACCGGCGTGCCGTGACCCATGCCGGTGATGGCGTAGGTTTCGACACGCGCCTGTCCCGATGCGGTTTTGTAGACCCTGTGCGGAAAGCCGCCCACGGTTTCGCTGACTTCCGGGGTCTGATCGATGCCGTGGACGTTGGTCCATTGCTCCATGCTCTCGGTCAGGTTCATCGGGCGCACGACGTAGTCGCCGTCGCCGTGCCAGATCGACACGATCGGCCACGGTCCGGTCCACGTCGACGACGCGCGCACCTTGTCGCCCCACTGCGCCGCGGTGAGATTGCTGCCCGGATTCATGCAACTGAATGCGGCGCTCTGACTGGTCGCGCAGCGGTGCGGGATGCCCGCAATGATGGCGCCGCCGGCGAAGACATCCGGATACGCGGCGAGCAGAGTCGAGGTCATCGCACCGCCGGCCGAAAGCCCGGTGACGTAGATGCGGGAAGGCGCGATGCCGTGATCGGCGATCATGCGGTCGACCATCTGTTTGATCGATAGCGTTTCGCCCTGGCCGCGGGTGGTGTCGATGGTCTCGAACCAGTTGAAACACGTACTGGAATTGTTCGCGCTCTGCTGTTGCGGCAACAGCAGCGCGAAACGGAAGCGACCCGCGAACAGCTGCCAGCCGGTTTCCGCATCGTAGCTTGCCGCACTTTGCGAGCATCCGTGCAGCGCGACCACCAGCGGCGCGTTCGCGGGCAGTGCGCTGGGCACGTACTTGAACATGCGCAGATTGCCGGGGTTGCTGCCGAAGCCGGTGACCTCGGTCTGCGCGAAAGCGGGCGCCGCGATCGACGCCGCGAACAGCGCGACGGCGACGGACGCGCTGCGCAGCGGAGATGGGCGCATGCGGGAAAAGTGTATGCGAGAAGGGGTACGGCTGAGTGTTGCGATGACGGACATCGACGGCACCTCCTGTGGCGAAGGTCTGCAGTGGGCCACAGGCCCCGCCGCGACGACATTGGCCGATGGGGCAAGCTGCGCTGCAACATCCCTGGGGTCAGTCGATGCTGTCTTCGGTCGTGTCTTCGGTGGTGTCTTCGGTGATGTTCCCGGCTGTGCTTTCGGGTGTGTTCGCGGCGGCGTTCGCGCTCCTGTCTTCGGGCGACAGCCACCACTGTTCGCCGCGAATCGGCGGCACGGTCGGCATCGCATCGCGGCTGTCCACCGCATCGAGTCGACGCCCGCGGCCGCCGGCTTTCCAGCGATTGATCAAGCGCGTCACCGAGTGCCGGCTCTGCGCGGCGATGCCGATATTGCGTTCCGCCCGCCATCGGCTGCGATCTTCGGTATCGCGCCGTTCGTTGCCATGTTCCTTCGGGCTGTCGTCGTTGTCGTGACGATGCGGCGCGCCATGACTGCAGCGCAGACAGTAGTGCACGATGCTGTCGGTCCAATCCTCCACGAATGCGATGCCGGGCACGCGCGCTTCGATCAATGCGTCCAGATCCGTGCGCTGCGGACAATTCACGAACACGGCGAAGGTCGGATATCCGGAGGTTTCCATTCGCTGCAACGCGTTCAACACCGGCACCATGCTCTGGTGGAAGCGGCGTTGCCCGGTGGAGGCACCGTCGTGAAGCACGATGTCGCCGTAACGATAGCCGCTGTCGGGCAGGGGCACATTGATGACTTGCGCGCGCACCGGATCGATGCGCCGCGCGAACACCGTTTCGGCCTGTCCCCAGGCTTCAAGGCGCAGACTGGCGACGCCGAAATTAGTGTCGATCGGACCATCGTCGCCGGGAAGGTCGATTCCGCACCCGGCCCACTGTCGTCGCGCCTCGGCCCAGTCGCCCAACGCGGTTGCGGCGATGGCTGCGTTCCAGCGCGGCGCTTCGCCATCGTCTTCGCCGGCTTCGGCGTGCAGCGCCAGTGCGCGCAGATTGTGGCGCAGCGATGCGGGCCAGTCGCGCAGATACTTGCAGACCAGTCCCTGCATGTAGTGGTGGGCCGGATCCTCCGGCGTCGCGGCCAGCAGGGCTTCGAAGCGGATGCGCGCTTCGGCCAGATCGCCGGTGTCGTAAGCGGCGTACGCGCGTTCGGCCAGTGCATCCGGATCGATGGGGCTGCGGTCGGCGGTCATTCGGGCTTCGCGTCGAAAGGCATTGGCCGCATCCTGCCATGGTTGCTGCGGATTGTCCGTTGCGGCCGCCTTCTCCGGGTGCCTCAGCGCGTGGGCGTCGGCTCCAGCCGCGCCGCGTGGATCATGCGGATCACCCCGTAAAGATCGCCGTCGTTGAAGCGATAGCCATGCTCGGTGTCGACCCGGTGCACCATCACGAGCCTGTGCCTGGGATATACGCCCAACATGTGGACGCCGATGCCTGTGTGATAGAACGACGGCGTTTCGTCCGCCCGATCGGACACCAGCACATCCCAGAGCATGCCGTAGGCGATACCGTATTCCGGCTGCACGTCCGAATACGCGGTGGTGCTGCGTGCGATCCAATCCGCCGGCACGATCTGTTCGCCGTGCCACCGGCCGCGGTTGAGATAGAGCTGCCCGAACAGGGCGAGGTCGTGCGCACTCATGCGGAAGTGATATGCCGGGAAGCGCGAATGCTCCGGTTCGTACTGATAGTAACCGTCGGCGTCCGGGTCGGAGATTCCGCCGTCGATGTCGGGTATGACGATCCGGTTGCGGTAATCGAGCATGCCGAGCGGTCCGGCGATCTCGCTGTCGAAGGCATCGTAGATGCGACGCCCGATGGCGCGCTGTAGAATGGATCCGGCGACGTTGAAATCCCAATTGTTGTAGTAGTAGTGCGTGCCGGGCGCATGGCTGCCGCGCGCAGGGCGGCTTTGCGCCATCCCTTCGGATTCGGCGGCGGCCGGATGATAGACGCCGGATCGCGACTTCAGTATGTCGGCGAGTGTCGCCGTCTTTTCATCCTCCGTCAGCGATGGCGGAATGTCGTCGATACCCAGCCCGGCCAGCGTGCTGTCCAGCGCGATCAATCCGCGTGATTCGTAGATGCCGTAGAGCGCGTTCAACAGCGGTTTTCGCATCGAGTGCAGCAGCAGCTTCTTGCGGATGTCGCCGTATTCGAAGAACACCCTGCCGTCATGCACCAGCAGCAGACTGTCCGAGCCCGATGCGCGCAGGAATCCGCGCAATTCTTCCAGTCGCTGGCTGGAATAGCCGGCGGCCTCCGGTGCGATACGCTCGAAGGCATCGGGCTCTCTCGCCATGGCTGGATGCGACAGCTGCATCAGCAGCGCGAGCAGGCAATAACCGATGCGAGTCATGCGGAGCGATCCGTCGTAGGGCTGTCTACGATGCAGGCTAGGGCGGGAATCTGCGCTGCGAAAGCCTCGGAAGTCATGGTTTTCGGTCGTGATGCTTGCCACTGCGGGGGCACCCTCCGACAATGCCGGTCCGCACTGTGCCGGTGCGCCCTGTCGATCAAGGCGTTCCGATGACCGCTGCGCTGTCCTGCCCGCAATGCACGCTGACCAATACGTATCAGGACAAGGTTTGAGCGCAGCCTGATGTCGCACGCTCCGCATTCGGCATCGCGATGACCGCCAAGCGCGACCTGCCGAAGAAGGTGTGCCCGGTATGCGCACGCGAGTTCGCGTGGCGAAAGAAATGGGCGCGCGACTGGCCGCAGGTGCGCTATTGCTCGGACGCCTGCCGCAAGGGCACGCCGCGCGGACGTGCAGTAAAGCCCGAGAAGGCATGAGTCGCCCGCGCGGCGGCGCGGGTTCCGATTTCGCGCATGTCCTCGCGTCGCGCGAGCGCAACCCTGCATCGATACGGCGTGCGCATCAGACGGTCATCGGCAGACGGGTGTCGATCGGAATGACCGGGAAGCCTCTACTGCGGGAATTTCTCTTCGTTCGAGAGTGCTGGATTTTCTCTCCGTGATGGATGTCGTCTTTGCTCGGGATTGAATACGTATGCAGCCTTTCATGCTGCATTGCGATGCGCCGCTAGCATGCCATTCCAGTCGCGGACGCAATGCCGCGACGACGCGCCCGGCGCATGGCCGGGCGAATGTTCGCAATCACCATCCGTCGGTGCGAACCACGCGCGACGACGGATGCGGGGAATGCCCGTTCCGCCGCGAGGCGGAACTCCGTCGTCCATTTCAGGAGAATCCAATGCAGTCCGCATCGAGGAAGATCGCTTCGCTCCGCACCCATGTTCTACGTCTGTTTTCTGTCCTGTTCATCGGCGGCGCCGCGGCCGGCACTGCCCAGGCCGATGCGATCCTGCATGCCTTCAACTGGCGCTACGTCGATGTCGAAGCGCGCGCCGCCGCTATCCAGTCCGCAGGTTACAAGGCGGTGTTGGTGGCGCCGGCCTACAAATCGGCGGGCAGCCAATGGTGGGCGCGCTACCAGCCGCAGGATTATCGGGTGATCCATCATCCGCTCGGCGACACCACCGCCTTCAAGAACATGGTCAATGCGCTGCAGGCACGCGGCGTACACGTCTATGCCGACATCCTGTTGAATCACATGGCGAACGAATCCGGGCTCCGTCCCGATCTGAATTATCCGGGCGCCAGCGTGCTGGGCACGTATGCCGGAAATACCGGCTATTACAGCGGCATCCGCCTGTTCGGCAATCTTGGTTCGAATTTCCTGGGTGCCGGCGATTTCGGCGAGACGCGCTGCATCACCGATTACAACGATGTGTGGCAGGTGCAGAACTGGCGGCTGTGCGGCGGCGGCGGCGATGTCGGGCTGCCAGATCTCAAGGGCAGCAGCTACGTGATCGGACAGCAGCAGGAATACCTGCGCCAGCTCAAGGCCATCGGCGTGAAGGGGTTCCGCATCGATGCCGCGAAGCACATGCCGATGTCGCACATCAACGGCGTGCTGACCGCCGACATCAAGAGCGGCGTCTACGTGTTCGGCGAGATCATCACCGGCGGCGGCGCGGGCAGCTCCGAGTACGATCGCTTCCTCCTGCCGTATCTGCAGAATACCGATCACGCGGCCTACGATTTTCCGCTGCACACCTCGATCCGCAACGCCTTCTCGTTCGGCGGCAGCATGAACGGTCTGGTCGATCCCGGGGCCTACGGCCAGGCTCTGGCAGGTTCGCGCGCGCTGACCTTCACCGTGACCCACGACATCCCGAACAACAGCGGCTTCCGCTATGCGCTGATGGATCCGACCGACGAGACCCTGGCCTATGCCTATCTGTTCGGCCGCAACGGCGGCAAGCCGATGGTGTATTCGGACAACAACGAAAGCGGCGACAACCGCTGGGTCAACGCCTACAACCGCAACGACATCAAGGGCATGATCCGCTTCCACAACGCGGTGCAGGGCAACGATATGCAGATGCTGTCGTACGGCAGCTGCCACATCCTGTTCCGCCGCGGCAGTCTGGGTATCGTGGGGATCAACAAGTGCGGCAGTACCGTGAATGCCGCGGTCAACATGAACAACAGTGTGCTGTGGTGGTACGCCAACTACACCGACACGCTCGGTTCCGGCAGCGTGGTCAACATCAACAGCGGCAACTACACCTTCAGCCTGCCGGCGCGCAGCGCCAGGATGTGGCTGCGCTGATCGCGATGATACCTGTCGGCGGTAGCGGGGCATCGCAGGCCCGCTACCGCCGGTTCTGCGGCGCGCCTATTTTCTGCTCGGGGCCGGAGTAGCCAGGCCTGCGCTCATCGCGCGATCGCTCTCGTAGCGGATCTGCCTGTCGATGCGGTCCATCTCGCGTTCCTGTTCCGCGCCGAGCACTTCCATCTTCGCGCCCATGGCGGATGTGCGCGAGTTCGTGGGCGAGCAACGCTTCCAGCATGTCCGCAGGCATGCGCGTCAGCAGCGACGCCGGCACCAGCACCATCGCTCGCAAGAAGCCGTGTGGACAGCGGGCCGCCGGTATCGTCGAACACTGCAAGCCGCAAGCCGCAAGCCGCAAGCCGCAAGCCGCAAGCCCGACAGCCCGACAGGCCGACAGGCCGACAGGCCGACAGGCCGACAGGCCGACAGGCCGACAGGCCGACAGGCCGACAGGCCGACAGGCCGAACCGCTGCGCCAGACGGTCGAGACGCGTCTGCCACGCCTGGTTTTCGAGATGGTCCTCGACATTGAGCGTATCGCCCTCCAGGCGATGCACCCAGCGCAGACCGCCGGCCAGGCGCAGCAACATCTGGCAGGCACCTGCTGCCCAGATTGCGACCAGCCACGGCAAGGCCGCTTCGAGTATCGAACGCAGGTCGGCCGGCCGGTCGGGGGCGACGAAGGCTGCGAACATCGACGCCATGTCGCGCTGAGAGGAGACGGTTGCGGACATGTCGAAAGTCGGCGCCGTCGCGGTCGACAACTGCCTGAGCACTGCCGCGGCCGGCCACAGCACGCAGGCCGCCAGCGCTGCGCAGGAGACGACATAGCGGGCCTGCGGCGACGCATGACGCAACGTGCGCAGCGCCAGCCACGCCAGCGCGCCGATCAGTGCGCATTGCCAAAGGGAATGCAGCAGGCCCATGCCCAGCGCGCTGATCACGGCATCGATCTGCGGCAGCGAGGCGTCATCGAACATGTTCATGCCTGATCGTCTCCTTGCCCGTATTTCTGTTCGTCTTCGCCGAGCGAACGCTGGATCTCGGCGTGGATCTGGGCGCGCTCCTCGTCGCTGACGTGGCTGCGTAGTGCGGCCATCACCAGATCCTTGCCGGACCCCGAGAACGCCTTGTGGATCAGGTCGCGCAGCAGGTTGGTCTGCAGAGAATCCTGCGCCTGCGCGGGCGCATACACGTGCGAGCGCTGGCTTTCGTCGCGGATCAGCAGGCCCTTGCCGTGCATGATCTGCAGCAGCCGCAGCACGCTGGCGTAGGCGGCGTCCGGGCGTTCGAGCAAGCGCGCTTCATGCGCCTGTTTGACCGTGCTGGGGCCGAGCTGCCAGAGCAGGCGCAGCATGTCCAGCTCGGCGGGCGTAGGCTTGGGAGGCTTGCTGGGGCGCGGCATGACGCACTCGCTGGATCGTGATGCCGCGCACGTTACCGGCGCTAGAACATTTTGTCTAGAACAAGTTGTCTAGGAAGTGCCTGCACGGTGAGCGTTCATCGGAAACGCGGCGGGAAGCGGGCTTCGGGCGTCCGCCGGGTATCGCCCGGCGCATGCTGCAGCAGCGATGCGGGATTGCCAGGCGGTGACCTGTGCCTGAATTCGCGCAGATACCGCGATGGAGTGCGCATCATCCGCCGGTGAGGCGCATTAAAATCCTCGACTTCCAAGGCGTTGGCGCTGCGACGGACCGCAGGCCATGAGTCGATTTCCGCAGGGGGCGGAAACCATGATCCCAAGGCTTCGAGCCACTGTTCTGGCGGCGTGCGACTGTGCGCTCGATCCATCGCGACTTCCGGTACGGCTTACAGCCCTGCGGTCACGGGCTGCCGTTCGCGCGTGACTGCATCGTCGCGAATGCCGACTGCCTTCTCCGACCATCGGCTGTCCGTGGGCCGATGGTGGATCCCGCTCGCCCTCTGTGTGGCCTTGGCTGCGGATGCGCAGCCTGCGAAACTGCCTGTTCCGCGCGGCGCCGATGTGGTCGCGCTGTTGGCTGAAGCCAAGGCACTGGAGAACAAGGATCCCGCGCGGTCGCTCGCACTGGCGCAACGTGCGACGACCGCTGCGCGCGGTTCGGACGACCCGGCGCTGCTGCGCGCGGCCCGCAACGTCCTGTGCAACGCCACCGCCGCCATCGATGCGGATGCCGCGCTGCCGATCGCCGCGAACGGGCTGCGCGCATCGCGCAAGGCCGGCGACGCGCGCTCCAGCGCCGACTTCCTCAACTGCAAGGGTTATGCGCTGTATCTGCTGGGCAAGCCCGGCGAAGCCGCGATCGAGTTCGAGAATGCGGTCGCCAATGCGGAGAGCGCCGGTAAAAGCATCGAGGACAACGAGGTGCTGGCCGACGCGTTGGCCCTGCGTGGCGGCAGCCGCCACTATCACGGCCGTTACGACGACGCGATCGCCGATCTCAATCGCGCCTATGCGCTCAATGCCGCGATCGCCAGGAAAAGCGGGCAGCACTACACGCTCAACGCCATCGCCAACGTCTACAGCGACGAGAACGTCGGCGAGTACGACAAGGCCATCGGCTATTACCGCCAATTGTTGAAGGAAAACGAGGCCGCCGGATTGAAGAGCGAGGTGGCGACGTCGCTGTTCAATATCGCTTCGGCGCGTGAAATGAAGGGCGAGTTCGACGCGGCGCTGCAGGACTATCGCCGTGCGCTGGAGATCGATACCGCGCTGGGCGATCGCGCCTCGGTCGCGGAAGGCGATCGTTCGATCGGCGCGCTGCTGGTCAAGCAGGGCAAGGCTTCGGAGGCGCTGCCGTGGATCGAGCGCGCGTTCGAATATTTCATCGCCAGCGGCGATGTCGAAAGTATCGCGCGCACGCGCCTCACCCGCGCGAAGGCGCTGCATGCGGTCGGACGCATCCACGAAGCGGTGACCGATCTGGAATTCGCCGAGCGGCATTTCCGTGCGCAGAATAATCCCCGCTATCTCGCGAAAGTCCACGAAACCATGGCCGAGGTGCTCGCCGCCGGGGGCGAGTGGCGCAAGGCCTACGCCGCTTCCGTCGCCTATCGCCAGGCGCAGGCCTTGCTGGAAAAGCGCGCGCGCGAAGAGCAGACGTCGCGTCTGCGGGTGCAGTTCGACTCGGCGAAGAAGGAACAGGAGAATCGCGCGCTGCTGATCGAGAACGCGCATCGCGGCGAAGCCCTGCGCAATGCCGAGCGCGTGCGCTCGCTGCAGCGTCTGTTCATCATCCTGGGCTCGGCATTCTGCGTGCTGCTTGCGGCAATGGCGCTACAACTGGTGAAAAAGAGCCGTCGACTGCGCAGGCTGGCGATGACCGACGAACTGACCGGCATGCCGAATCGCCGGAAGATCATGGATTTCCTCGGCCGCGAACTGGCGGCGGCGCAATACTGCGGCGAGCGCTTGAGCGTGATCGCCTTCGATGTCGATCACTTCAAACGCATCAACGATCTGTACGGCCATCATGCCGGCGACCGCATCCTGTGCGCGATCGCCGATGCCGTGGGCCGCGAGCTTCCGGACACCGCGCGCGTCGGTCGGATGGGAGGAGAGGAGTTCCTGGTCGTGCTGCCGGGGACCGTGGCTGCGGATGCCCGCGAGGTGGCGGAAGCGTTGCGGATCGCGATCCTCAGCGCCAAGTGCGATGGTTTCGCGGACGACGAACGCGTGACCATCAGTCTGGGCGTCGCCGAAGCAGGCCTGGATGACAATCTCGAAATGCTGCTGCGACGCGCGGACAGCGCGATGTACCGGGCGAAAGGTGAGGGGCGCGATCGCACCGTATCCGCATGACGCGCTGTCGGCACGATGCCCTGTGTTGAATATATGCAACGAATGTGCGGCGATCAGCCGTCGGAAATGCCATGGATCAGGACTATGCGCGCACGCATGGGAAAACACGGCGAGCAAAAAGGTGCGGGCAAGCTGTCCGGCTTTGGGGAACTGTGACGTTGTTTGGATAATGAACCAGAGACGGGATGTCGCGAACGCTGCGAAAGCGCGGCAGCCGCCCTGGTCGAGATGAGCGGCGTCGGCACAGTGGGTATGTGCAGAACAGCTTGGAGCATCCTGACCGCCTCGACGGATCGGGTATCTGGCGGTTCTGCGCGCCATTCGCCGCGCATTCCACATGTGCTGGTCAGGGGGATGCGTGAAGACGGTCAGATCCAGTCGCCAGAAATTCGCGATCCGCAGTTTGTGGTTCACCGAGCTGTGCATATTGATCGTGTCGGTCATGGCGGCTGCGCGGCTGCGCTTCCTTGCGGATCCCGAGGGCCTCGAATATTTCGTCGATGGCATCGCTTTGCGTTCGGTGCTGGTCGCGCTCTGCCTGACCGGCGCCATGTTGACGTTCGGGCTGTATCAGGCCTACATGCGCCACAGTCGACTGGATCTGCTGTTGCGGATCGGCTTCTCCTTCGCGCTCGGCGGAGTCGCCCTGCTGGTCATCTATTACGTGTTTCCCGGTGCGTACATCGGTCGAGGCGTACTGGCGCTGTCGTTGGCCATCGGCGCCGGCGGCTTGCTGGGCGTTCGATACGCGGTATCGCGGCTGTCCATGGCACAGGCGCTGAAACAGCGCGTGCTGGTCTATGGCGCCGGCAGTAACGCCAATCTCATCAATACCCGGCTGCGGCGTCGGAGCGACCGCCAATCGTTCAAGATCCTCGGGTTCGTGCCGGCGAGCCCTCAGCTGGTCGTGGTCGATGAGGCGCAAGTGATCCGCACCGACGAAAGCCTGTGCGCGATCGCCATCCGTCTGGATGTCGACGAGATCGTGATCGCGCCTGACGAGCGGCGCGGCGCCATGCCGATGGAACAGATGCTCAATTGCGTGCAGCAGGGCGTGCTGGTCACCGACCTGTCGACGTTCTTCGAGCGCGAAGCCAGCATGGTCCAGCTCAATATCGTCGACCCGTCTTGGCTGGTGTTTTCGGGCGGTTTCGACTATTCCACGCCGCGCCGCCTGACCAAGCGCTTCTTCGATCTGATCGCCGCCGGCGCGCTGCTGGCGGTGGCCTGGCCGGTGATGCTGCTGGTCGCACTGGCGGTGAGGCTGGAATCGAAAGGCCCGGTGATCTACCGCCAGATCCGCGTCGGCGAGCATGGCCGCCATTTCGAGATGGTTAAATTCCGCAGCATGCGCGCCGATGCCGAAAGCGACGGCGTGGCGCGCTGGGCGACCAAGGACGACGATCGCAGCACGCGGATCGGCAAGTTCATCCGCAAAACCCGGCTGGACGAGCTGCCGCAGCTGTTCCTGGTACTGGGCGGCGAGATGAGCTTCGTCGGCCCGCGGCCGGAGCGTCCGCAGTTCGTCGAAATGCTGAACAACGAGATCCGCTATTACGACGTGCGTCATTCGGTGAAGCCGGGGCTCACCGGCTGGGCGCAGTTGCGCTATCCCTATGGCGCATCGGTGCGAGATGCGAACGAAAAACTGAAATTCGATCTGTTCTACGTCAAGAACCACGGCCTGATCTTCGACCTGATGATCATGCTGCAGACGGTCGAAGTGGTGATGTTCGGACGCGGCGCGCGCTGAGCGACTCGCAGCTCCGACATAGAATCGTAGGCTGGGCTGCGCGCAGCGAAGCCCGGCATGCGGTTGCGATTCTGTCGATGCGATGCTGGGCTTCGCTGCGCTCAGCCCAGCCTACGAAAGCTGTTCTATATCCTGTATTCGTAGCTTCCAGTCGCCCAACTTCGTTCGTAAGCTGCGAGATATCGAACCGGCGCCAACAGCCTGCCTATTGCCAAGCCAGTGCGTGTACTGCGCAGCGTCTCCCGCCCTCAACTCCGCCCCAGCAAGCCCGCGAGCATCCGTTTTGCCGCCCACGGCAATAGCGAAAACGCTTCTTTGCGCGACGCCGCGCTGGGCGCCTGCTTCCACGCCGCGCGCCACAACCGCCAGGCATCGCGCCAACGCTTGCGGATGACCATGCCGCGCGCATTCCGCGCGTAGGTGATGGCCAACGCTTCGCGACGCACGGACATGTCGACGACGCCTTCGGCATCGGCGACCGCGCGTTCCACGACCTTCACGTAGTCGTCGTAGGTCGTGGCGGTCGAGGACAGTCCGTCGTGGCCCCGCATCGCTTCGACCAGCGGCGCTTCGACCACGCCGATTCGCCATTGCCGGGCGACGCGCAGGTGGAAATCGATGTCCTCTGCGGTGCGCAGCGACGGGTCGAAGCCGCCGCAGGTCTCGAACACTTCGCGCCGGAACATGACCGATGCAGGCACCAGCGACGGATTCAGCAGCAGCCAGCGCAGCGCCCAGCCGTCCTCGCGCAACACGTCGCGACGGTGGAAGGTGTCCTGGGGCGTGCCGTCGGCGTCCACGCGCACCACGTCGCACAGCACCATGCCGAACTCGGGGTGGGCGTCGAGCCACGCGGTCTGCCGCGCGGTTTTTTCCGGCAGCCACAGGTCGTCGCTGTCCAGCAGCGCGAAATAGCGGCCGGTGGCGAGCGCCATGCCGGCGTTGCGCGCGGCCGAGACACCGGCGTTGGCCTGCCGGTGATAGCGGATGCGTTCTCCGTAACGGGCGCGCAGCGCTTCGCCGGTGCCGTCGGTGGAGCCATCGTCCACGACCAGTATTTCGTCGACCGGATGCGTCTGCGCCAACACCGAGTCGATGGCGCGCTGCACCAGCTCGCACCGGTTGTAGGTCGGTATAATCACGGAAACTTCGGTGGGGACTTCGATCGCGCGCGCCATGCTCAAGGACTTCACCAGAAAATGTCTGTATTTCAGCGGTGCGCTCGGTTTGTATCATCGGCTGCGCAATGCCGATAGCTTAACGGTGGTGATGTTCCACCGCACCCTGCGCCCGGACGATCCGCGCTGGGCCTCGTGCGATCCCGACTATACCCTCGGTGAAGACCTGTTCGTCTCGTCGCTGGATTTTTTCGGACGCCATTATCGCGTGGTCTCGCTGCAGGACGTGCTGCGCGCGCGTCGCGACGGCACCGGGCTGCCGCCGCGCGCGCTGCTGATCAGCTTCGACGACGGCTGGCTGGACAATGTCGATTACGCGCTGCCGGCTCTGCGCAGTGCCGGTTTGCCGGCGGTGATGTTCGTGGCCGCCGATGCGGTGGGTGCGCGGCAGCCGTTCTATCAGGAACAGATCGTGGCAGCCTGGCGGCTCGGCAAGCTGTCGCTGGAGGCATTGGCGGCGAGCGTGGTCGAGCATGGCGCTGATGAACATGGCGATGGCGAACATGGCGAAGCGCGTACCGGCGTCGCCGAGCTGCGGCGGCTCATCGCCAAGCTCGAAACCATGCCGCCGGCATCGCGCAGCGCGGTTCTCGAACGTCATGCCGATGCGCTGAACGACGGTCTGCAGCACATGATCGATGTCGACGACCTTGCGCGGCTGCGCGCGGGCGGCGTCGAACTCGGACTGCACGGCAAGAGTCACGTGGCGATGACCCGCGCCGAGGATCTCGCGAACGAACTCGGCGGCGCGCGCGAAGCGATGGCGAGGATGCTGGCTTCGCCAGAGGGTCTGGCTTCCGATGCCTGCGCCACGATGTCGTTCCCGCATGGTGCGTTCGACGCCGGCATCGCCGCGCAGGCGCGCGATGCCGGGTATGAACTGCTGTTCACCAGCGTGCCGGTGTTGAACCCGGTAGCCGGCAAACCGTCGTGGCTGCTCGGTCGCACGGGTTACGAAACCGATACGGTCGCCGATCGAAACGGAACATTCCGCCCGGAGTCGTTGGCCTGGTATCTGTTCCGCCGCGACGCGCGACGGCTGGCCTGAGCGCCGCCTGCCCCCAGGCTATTCGTCTTCGTCGGCCGAGGTCAGATGCAGGTCGACGGCTGCATCCGACGACTCGCCGTGCAATACGCCGAAGACCGGACGCTGGCCGCGCGCTTCGAAGCCCAGCTGTCGCCAAGGCTGCAGGCGCGCTTCTGATGTCGCCAGTTCGATCGACACCGCCGCGTGGCCCTGCGCGCGCGCCGCGCGCAGCAGCGCCGACACGATCGCGGGCGACGGCTGCGCGCCGTCGCGCGACCAGAAATCGTGCACGTGCAGCATGCTGGCGTGGGTGCGGGTCGCGAACCACGCCGCCATCGCATCGCCATCGGACAGCAACAGATGCCGGAACGGCGGTTGTCCGTCCGACGTGGGCGCATCGTCGAAACGCCAGCGCAGATGCGCGGTATCGCGCAACGCGGTGAATGCGACGGGCTTGGGCGAGGCGTTCCAGAGCGCCTGGATATCGGGTGCGCGATCCTGCCACTGCGCTTGCAGCCGGCGCGCGCCCGGAAAGCGCCAGCCGTCGCGCAACCGATGACCCAGATCGATCAATGCGCCCAGCGGCACTGCGGCGAATGCCGGCAGTGTCGGTAAACGCCGACGCAGGTAGGACGCATGTCGCACCACGCGCGCATGGCGCACCATGTCGGCGAGCTTGCGGTAGCCGATGCGCTTGAACACCGGCGCCGCTTTCGGGTTCGGGAAGCCGTACAGCAGATCGAGATCGCGCAGGCCGGCGGCGAAGAGGCCCTGCTGCAGGATCAACGCGGGTCCGAGGGAACGATGCGCGGGCGTCACCGCCAGATCCACCAGCACCCCCGCAGCCCATTCGCGGCCGGCGTGCAGCATCCGTCGCCGGCCGGCGGCGCAGACGCCGACGGGATCTGCGGTGCCCGCATGCATCAACACTTGCAGCAGCGGCGCGCCAGCGGGCGCGCGGCCGTAGAACCAGTCGTATTTCGCGGCCATGCGCGCGTCCTGACCGAGGTTGCCGCTCCACACCGCGAGCACGGCCTCGCGGTCGGCGACGGGATCGCCATTGCGCGTCGAATACTGCGGCGGCGTGGACTCGCCCATGCTTATAAGTGCATGCTCATCAGTGCATGCTCACGCCTGTGCGTGCGGCTCGGGAACGTCGGCCACCAGCACCGGCGGCAGATGCATGTAGCGCGTGGTGCGACGCTTGTTGCCGATGTCGTCGTAGATCGCTTTCGCCTGCACTTCGTCGATCTCCAGCGCCGCGGCCAGCGTCGACGCCGGCAAACCATGATTCAGCGCGTATAGCGCCAGATCCATCTGCCGGTAGGGCAGGGCGAAATAGAATTCGTCCTGGCCCTGGCTGAGGCTGTAGGTGTCGGTGGTCGGAACCGCCGTGCAGACGCGCTCGGGCAGGCCGAGATGCCGCGCCATGCCGTAGACCTGCGATTTGTACAGATGCGCGATGGGTTTCACGTCGGCGGAACCGTCGCCGTTCTTCACGAAGAAACCCTGGTCGTATTCCAGACGGTTCGGCGTGCCGACCACGCCGTAGTTCAGGCGGTCGGCGTGGAAATATTCGAGCGTCTTGCGGATGCGCTGCTTGAAATTGGTCGCGGCGACGATGGTGAGATAGTCGGTGAGCGCGAGATCGCGCTCGTGCGGCGCGCCGTCGGGCGCTTCCGCGATCAGCCGGAAGCGGTTGAAGCGTCCCTGGATGCCGCCGTCGATGACGATCTTGAATTTCCAGCCGTCGCCGTATTCGGGCAGCGTGTTGCGCACTGCGGCGTCGCGGGCGCGATAGCAGCCGATGGCCTCCAGCGCTGGTGCGATGTCGACAGTTTCGGTGCGGATGCCCAGATGCTCGGCGAGGATGTTGGCGCGTGCGGCGCTGTCGTCGGAGGAGTCGCGCTCCGGCAGGATCAGCCCGAACACACGCTCCGGGCCCAGCGCGCGCACCGCCAGCGCGACGCTGGCCGAGCTGTCGATGCCGCCGGAGATCGCCACCACCAGGCCGCGCCTGTGCAACTGTCGCGCGGTGATATCGCGCAGACGCGCGGCGATGCGGTCGGCTTCCTGTTCGTAATCGATGTCGAGCACGCTCCAGTCGAGCGCATTGGCGTTGGCGGCGTTCATGAGGCGGTTTGGTGTTCCAGAAGTGCGGCGCGGCGGACCTTGCCGGACGCGGTGCGCGGCAGGGCGGAGACGAATTCGATTTCGCGCGGGATCTTGTAGCTGGCGAGGTGCTCCCGGCAGTGCGCCTTGATCATGTTCTCGCTGCGCAGCGGCAGGCCCGGCGCAACGACGAAGGCTTTGATCACCTGTCCCAGCACGTCGTCGTCGATGCCGACGACGGCGGCTTCGCTTACGCCGGCCAGTTCGACGATGACGTCTTCGATATCGTTCGGATGCACGCGATGCGCGCCGGTCTTGATCATGTCGCTGCGGCGTCCGGCCAGAAACAGATAGCCGTCGGCGTCGAGATGGCCCATGTCGCCGGTGCGCAGCCAGCCGTTGTCGAGCACCGCGGCGCTGGCGTCCGGGTTGTTCCAGTAGCCGCGCATCACGTTCGCGCCGCGCACCCGGACCTCGCCCGGTTCGCCGGTCACAGCGTCGCTGCCGTCTTCGCGCGCGATGCGCAGTTCGACGCCATCGACGGGAATGCCGACCGAGCCGAGTTTTTCGTCCAGCCGCTCGGGCGGCAGCCAGGTCAGTCGCGAGGTGGCTTCGGTCTGCCCGTACATCACGAACAGGCGCGCATCCGGCAGCGCAGCGCGCATGCGCCGGGTGAGGGTGGCGCTCATCGCGCCGCCGGCCTGGGTGAGATAGCGCAGCGACGACAGGTCGTAATCGCCGAGTTTCACGCGCTCCAGCAACAGTGCGTAGGTCGACGGCACGCCGGAGAATCCGCTGATGCGTTCGCGCGCGATGGTGTCCATCAACAGATGCGGAAACAGCAGGTTCTGCGCCAGCACCACGCAGCCGCCGCAGATCAGATGCGTATGCAGCACCGATGCGCCATAGGCGTAGTAGAAGGCGAGGATCGAGAGCACGCTGTCGCGTTCGCTCAAGCCCAGATAACGGACCACGGCGTTGGCGTTGGCCAGCAGATTGCCGTGGGTGAGGGTCACGCCCTTGGGCGCACCGGTGGTGCCGGAGGTGTAGAGGATCAGCGCGACATCGTCCGCGGCGATCCGCTCGGCCGCATCGATGTCGATGTCGTCCGCGTCGCTCGCCGCCGGCGGGCATAAGGGATGCTCGGCGCCCAGCGGCCAGCGCTCGATCGGTGCGGCTTCGCCGGAGGCATCCACTGCGGCGATCGCGTCCATCGCATCGGTGTGACTGTGTTCGTAGACGACGTGGCGCGCGTCGCAATGGCGCAGCCACGCCTGGAAATCGCGGGATCGGCCTTGGACGTTCAGCGGCGCGACGATGCCGCCCGCCAGCCAGCAGCCGTAACAGGCCACCGCCGCTTCGATCCGGTTCGGCAACAGAATCGCCGCCCGCTCGCCCGGGCGCAGGCCGCGAGCGCGCAAGGCGTTCGCGAAGCGCTGCGCTTCATCCCAGAATTCGGCGTAGCGGATGCGACGATCATCGCCGACGATCGCGAATCGCTCCGGATGACGCCTGGCGATGTCAGCGACCCGGGCGGGAACCGACGACATGACGCGGCCTTTATCCCGCCAGCTTTCGGGTGACGAACGCGTCCATGACTTCGAGCGTGTCGAAGTTGTTCGGCGTCATCTCTTCCGGCGCGATCGTGAACTTGAACTCCTCCTCGATGAACATGATGAGTTCGTAGATGCCGGTCGAATCGAGGATACCGCCGCGGACCAGCGAATCCTGGTCGCCGATCGCGCTGTCGTCGTTCGAGAACAGGAAGTTCTTGAGAATGTACTGCTTGATTCGTTGCCGCTGCTGCATGCTGTGTCCCCGTGTCGAAACCTTGAACGCAAGCACGACCCGGCGACGGCCATGCGGCGCGGCGTCGGGATCGATTGCGTGCGATGCGGACCGCGCAGCGCTCGGCGGTGGGCCCGTGGGATAGGATAGCTTCCCTCATCCAGCCTCGATAGCAGCGACGCATGTCGAACGCCTTCCTATCCCTCAGGAATTCCAGGCAATCCGCTGTATTGCGGCATCTCTGGCTGCCGTCGCTGTTGGCGACGACGCTGGCCGCATGCGGTGCGCCACCGTTGCAGATGCCGCCGGCCGAACCGCCGCGATCGGTGGCAGATGCGAAACCCGTTCCGGTCGCCTCCGAAAAGGCCGGCTTCGAAGTGGTGGAGCTGGTGACGGGGCTGGAGCATCCATGGGCGCTCGCGATCCTGCCCGACGGCACGATGCTGGTGACTGAGCGTCCCGGCCGATTGCGTCGGGTCGGCGTGGATGGCGCCGTTTCCGCGCCGCTTTCGGGCCTGCCGAAGATCTTCGTCGATGGCCAGGCCGGATTGCTCGATGTCGTGCTGTCGCCCGGCTTCGCGAAAGACCGGCTGGTGTATGTGTCCTTCGCCGAACCGAGCCTGCGCGGCAACAAGACCGGTACCGCGGTCGCGCGCGGACGGCTGGAAGGCGATGCGCTGCGCGATGTCGAAGTGATTTACCGGCAGGAGCCGAAGCTCTCCAGCGGCACCCACGTCGGCTCGCGGCTGGTCTTCGACGACTTGGGCCACCTGTTCGTCACCCAGGGCGACAACCGCGTCGACACGGCGGTGCAGCAGTTGGACAAGCTGCAGGGCAAGCTGGTGCGGATCTGGCCGGATGGACGCATTCCGGACGACAACCCGTTCGTGAACCGCGAAGGCGTGCGCCCGGAGATCTGGTCCTACGGGCATCGCAACATGCAGGGCGCCGCGCTGCATCCGGTGACGCGAAAGGTGTGGACCAGCGAGCACGGGCCGATGGGCGGCGACGAGCTCAACATTCCCGAAGCCGGCCGTAACTATGGTTGGCCTGTGATCACCCACGGGGTCGACTACAGCGGCGCGCCGGTGAAAGGTGCGGTCGGCAAATCGGCCGAAGGCATGGAACCGCCGCATCACGTCTGGGACGTGTCGCCGGCGCTCAGCGGCATGCTGTTCTACAGCGGCAAGGCGTTTCCGGAATGGAAGGGCAATCTGTTCGTCGGTGCGTTGGCGAAAAGCGCATTGATCCGCCTGGAACTCGACGGCGATCGCATCGTCCACGAGGAACGCCTGCTGACCGATCGCGCCGAACGCATCCGCGACGTGCGCGAGGGACCGGACGGTGCCATCTATGTGCTGGTGGACGAGGAGAACGGGAAGTTGTTGCGGATACAGCCGCGCCAGGCAGGCAATTGACGCCGGCGATGTTTGGCCGTCGCCATGGCAGCCGGTTCCGAAGCGCGATTGGCTATCTTGCGGCTGGCACCAAGAAGCAAATCCCCCGTGGCCCCTTTTTTCAAATGGGGCGAGCTGCGTCATGTGAGCCATACCGTGTATTCGAGTAGTGCGATGCCCCAAAGGTGCCTATTGAAAAGACGCTTATTGATAAATATGCCTATTGATAAAGATGCCTATCGCTATCCCCCCTTTGAAAAAAGGGGGCAGGGGGGAATGGCACTTACTTAAGCGCTTTCTGCCGGATTTTTCGATTCTTGCAAAAGTTCCAGCCCAGTGATTTCAGATGCTTACGGCCAGCAAAGAGGCTGGATCTCCGTCTTTTCTGGAGTGGCGAGGCTTAAGTAAGTGCCATTCGGGGCAGGGGGGATTTGCTTTTGCCGTTGAAAACCAAACCGAAGCCGCACGTTATCGCGATGATTTCCGCCCGATGAAATCCACCGTCGTGATGCACAGCTGCTCCGGCGTGAATCTTGCAAACTCAGGCGCGATCGCCATCGCCCGCAATTGCTCCAGCCGTTGCGGCCGCGCATGCGACGTATCGTGCACGATCTCGAAGCCGGCCTGGCGCGCGGCATCGACCAGTTCATGCGCGCGCAGCCGGTTCTGGTAGAGGAAGCGGTTGTTCCAGAACGCCCATTCGCGGTCTGAAAACTGCAGATAGTGCAGTTGATGGATTTTCGCGTCGGCGTAAGCGTAGTGATCGCCGCAGTTCACCGAATGGAAGGCCACGCCGCCGGGACGCAGCAGCCGCAGCGTGCCGCGATGGATGCGGTCGATGGCGTCCGGCGGCACATGCTCCAGAACGCTGTTGGAAAATACGATGTCCACCGAGCCCTCGTCGAGCCCGGGGGCGGCGGCATCGGCGGGCGCGCGGTAATCGATGACGCCCTCGCTGAGTTCCGCCGGGTCGCTCGCATCGGCGGCCGACTGCAGATGCCGGTAACGTCTTTGCACCCCGGCGGGATCGGCGTGGCTGAGCGCCGCGATCCGCGGCAATTCCTCGCCCAAAATACCGATGCATATGCGCATCATCTCCGGTTTCAGCAGCCGATTCAGATCGCAGGTATGCACGCGAGCGGCGCCGCCGAGATAGCAGGCCAGCGGCAATGCCGGATACCAGCCGCTGCCGATTTCGAGCAGGCGCGCGCCGCGGATGCTGACGTCGGCGGCGTGCAACTGCTGAAGCATGCCGTCCCAGTCCTCGATCTTCAGCATGATTTCGCGGCGCGGATTGCGCATGCCGCCGAAACGTCGCTGCAGGCCGTAGTGCAATACCTCGCCGTGGGGCAATGCGCCGAGGCTTTTCTGCAGGATGCCCTTGATTCGCCAATGCATGGTGCGGTCTTCCTGTGGATGCCGTTGAGGTTGGTCGCGCGTCAGCGCGCGGGAAGCGCAGTCGCGCCGGTCGCGACATCCCTGCCTGCGCGCAACGAGCGGTCGATCAGCATCGTCGACAGCACGCCGACGAAGGCCTGGTTGTCGGCGAAGCCCGAAGCGCGGCCGGCGCGGCATTTGTCGAACAGCCGGCCGACGGCCTGGGGGTCGAAATAACCGGCGGCGCGGATGCGGTCTTCGCTCATCAGATCGGCCACATAATCCAGCGGCTGACCGTCGAAGAAGAAACTGCCGCTGTCCGGCGCGCGGTAGGGCTGCTTGGTGCGGTTGACGATCGCGTCCGGCAGCAGATCGGCGAGCGCGCGGCGCAGCAGGTATTTCTCGGTCATGCCGCGGATCTTGTAGCTGGGTGGCAGCTTGTTGGCGAATTCGATCACGCGATGATCGAGGAACGGGAACCGGCCTTCGATCGAGTTCGCCATCGCCACCCGGTCGCCCTGCGACGACAGCAGATAGCCGGCGAGCAGCGATTTCGCTTCGACGTACTGATCGCGCGCGAGTGGGCTCCAGTCGTGGATCTTCGCCGGTAGCGTGGCCTCGAACGCATCAAGCGCGTTGAAGCTGCCGATCTCCGCACGCATTTCCTGCGATAACAGCCCCAGCGCGCGCTGCGACGTGGCCCAGCGCGGTGCATGGGCGAAAATCGGCCGCTGCAGATGTTCCATGCCCTGGCCGAAGAACGACTGCGCGAACGCAGCATTGCGCACCGGCGAATTCGGCAGATAGCCGTACAGACGTTCCAGCAGGCGCGGGCGCAGTTTCGACTGCGGCTGCCGCGCCCAGAATCGCCGCACTTTCGCTTCCTTGAACAGATCGTAGCCGCCGAACACTTCATCCGCGCCTTCTCCGGTCAGCACGACTTTGTAACCATGTTCGCGCACGCTGCCCGCGAGCAGCATCAGCGGCACCGGGGCGGTGCGCAGCACCGGCGTTTCGGCATGATGGATCAATCGCGGGAACGCCTCGCCGATATGCCGGCGGGTGCAGCGCAGAGTGGTGTGGTCGGTGCCGAGGTGCCGCACCATCGCCTGCTGATAGCCGCTTTCGTCGTACTCCACGTCCTCGAACGCGACCGAGAACGTGCGCACCGGCGTATCGGTGAAGCTGCGGATCATCGCGACGATGCCCGACGAATCGAGGCCGCCGCTGAGATACGCGCCGACCGGCACGTCGGCGCGCAGTTGCAAGCGCACGGCGTCGATCAGCAGCTCGCGAAGCTCGGCGGCGGCGGCGTCCACGCTCAGCGGATAGCGCGACGGCGAGGTCTCGGCGGCGTCTGGAAAGGTCCACTCCCAATACTGGCGCAAGCTTTCTCGGCCGTCGTGCTCGATCGCCAGCGTGTGCCCCGGCGGCAGGCTGTCGATGCCGCGATAAACCGTGTGCGGTTCGATCGGCGACCAGGTGGCGAAGGTTTCGGCGATGCCCAGCGGATCCAGCGCGGCGCACTGCGGCAGTACCGAGAGCAGGGCTTTGGTTTCGGAAGCGAACCACACCCGGCCGCCGCTGCGTGAGAGATAGAGCGGCCGGATGCCGGCGCGGTCGCGCGCCAGTACCAGCCGGCGCCGTTCGTTGTCCCACAGTCCGATCGCGAACTGGCCGTTGAGGCTTTCGACGAAGCGGTCGCCGTCGCGGTCGTACAGATGCACGATCACTTCGGTGTCGGAATGGGTATAGAAGGTGCGGCCTTCGGCTTCGAGTTCGCGCCGCAGTTCGACGTAGTTGAAGATCTCGCCGTTGAACACCGTCCATACCGTGCTGCGCGGATTGCGGATCGGCTGGTCCCCGGTGGCCAGATCGATGATCGACAGCCGTGCGTGCGCCAGACCGATGCCGTCCTCGACGTGATAGCCGTAACCGTCCGGCCCGCGATGGGCCAGGGTGTGGATCATGCGCTGCAGCAGGGCATGCGCGGTGTCCGGGACGATCCCGGTCCCGCCGTAGCCCGCACCGCTGAAGCCGGCAATTCCACACACGTCGTGTTTCCCCTGTCCGCAATGCGTTTGAACGTTCACCAATGCTCGGTTGAACGCGAAAACCGGCGCCGTCCAGCCAACCGGTCCCGCGATCGCGACGGATCAGCGTTTCGGCACCTCGGCCAAGGCTTCTTCGCAGGCGCGGAGTGTATCGGCTGCGACCGCATCCCAGCCGCGCGAGAACCGGCGCGACAGCGCGCCGTCGTCCCACGGCCGGTCCAGCGTATCGCGCAGGCCCGCGGCCAGTGCGGTGGGATCGCGCGCGGCGACCAGCAGGCCGCAGTCGGCATCGACCACTTCGGGAATGCCGCCGACCGGCGTCGCCACCACCGGCCGGCCGCAGGCCAGGGCTTCGACCAGCACGTTCGGATGGCCTTCGGAATAGCTGGGCAGGGTGACCAGATCGGAGGCCGCCATCCAGCGCGCGACCTCGTGCGGACCCTGCGCGCCGGGCAGATGGACGCGAAGTGCGGGCTCGGCAGCGACCCGGGTGTCCAGTTCGGCGCGCATCTGCCCTTCGCCGACCAGCGCCAGCTGCAGCTTCGGCCGCTGCGGCGCAAGCGTCGCCATCGCGTCGAGCAGTTCGCGCAGGCCTTTTTCCGGGACCAGCCGGCCGACGTAGACCACCAGTTCGGCGTCGGCGTCGATGCCCAGCGCTGTGCGCGCTTCAATGCGGTTGCGCGGATGGAAGATCGTCGCGTCGCAGCCGTTGGGAATGGCGCGGATGCGCGCCGGATCGGCGTCGTAGTCGCGCGCCGCGACCCGGCCCAGATCCTCGCTGACGACCAGGATGCGCTCTGCGGCGTGCAGCACGGGCCGAGTCAGGCGCCGGCTCACGGCATCGCGCACGCGCAGGTCCGAGCCGCGCGCGCCGACTACCAGCGGCAGGCCTGCCCGCCGCGCCGCATGCATCGCGCCGAACGCATCGGGGTACAGCCAGTACGACAGCACCACGTCGGGCGCGAACTCACGCAATGGCGCGTGCAGGGTACGCGCGCACAGCCAGCCGTTGAACGGCCGGGTCAGCAGCGGCAGCGCGGGGTATTCGACATAGCGCACGTCGCAGTCCGGCAGCGTATGCGCGGGATCGGAGGCGCGGAACAGATAACTGCGCGGTCTGGCCCAGCGCGGATAACTGGCGACGGGACTGAGCACGCGCACGTCGGCGAGCTTCGACAGTTCGCGCACGGTCTGGTGAATCGGCCGGCCTCGGTTCGGTTCGCCGGCGATCGGGAACTGCGAGGTCACGATCAGCAGGCGCATGCGTCGCGCCTCCGTGGCATCGGCCGCGGGTAGCCGCGGTCGTCGCCGTGAGCGGGCATGCCCTCTACGGTCGTGCCCTCTCCGGTCGTGCCCTCTCCGGGCAGGGGAATGCGTTGATAATGCGGTGTTTTCATACTGTCCGAAACGAACGTGCTGTCGGGGAAACGGGTGAGACAGATAGAGCAGGGTGGCTCCGCGCAAGCGGGGCATGTCGCAAGCCCGGTCGCGAATTCACGCGTGGGCGAACTCGACGCTCTGCGCGGACTCGCGGTGCTCAGCGTGGTCGCGTTTCATTACACCACGTTCTATCAGCAGGAACAGGGCCACCTGCAACCGCTCGGTTTCGGTTTCCCGGCCGGCAATTACGGCGTGCATCTGTTCTTCCTGATCAGCGGTTTCGTCATTTTCATGAGCCTGGAGCGCACCCGCAGCGCGATGGATTTCGCGGTGTCGCGGTTCTCGCGCCTGTTCCCGGCCTATTGGGCGGCGATGGCGATCACTGCCGCGGTGGTCTACACCATTTCGCTGTATCTGTTGCATCAGGCGATCGGCTTCGCATTGATCCATCTCCTCGAAGCCGCCGGCGTGCCCAGCCTCGCTGCAGTGTTGGCGACCGTGCTGATGATGCTGGCCTTGGCGGCCGCGTCGACCTATGGCGTGTAGCGACAGGCGATGCGCGGTATCCGCCGGTGGTGGCAGGGACGGCGGCGCCCGGCGCATGCTGCGATCAGCGATCCGCTTCGCCGAACGTGATATCCAGCCCATTGCGCACGCCGACCCGCGGCGTCCAGCCCAGCACATCGCGCGCCGCAGCGATATCGAAGTTCGTCAGCGGCCTTAGCGAATGCACGCGATAGCGGGTCAGCGGCACGTCGCGTTTCAGCACTTTGCCCAACATCTCCACGCCGAAACCCAGGCACAGGAAGATCCACTGCGGCACCCACAGCAGCTTGAGTCTTTCGCCGAGCCTGCGTTTGCAGCGGCGCAGATACTCATCGCGGTCGACCGAGCCGGTGTCGACCAGATTGAAGGTGCGGCCCAGCGCCTGCGGCGATTCCGCCGCCAGCAGCAATGCGTCGACGATATCGTCGCGATAGACCAGCGGCAGCATCTGCGAGCCGTTGCCGATGGCGATCCAGCGGCCGGCCAGCGCGATCGTGCCGTTGGGCGTCACCTGTTCGGCGCCGGGGCCGAAGATCTGGCCCGGGCGCAGGATCACCGCCGGCAGATGCGCTGTCGAGATCGCGTCGGCGACCATCTGTTCGGCGCTGAGCTTGGTCTGGGTGTAGGCGCCGCGCAGCTGCGGATGCGGCTCGAAGCGATAGTCTTCGGTCAGCACTTCGCCGTTGCGGCGGCCGGCGTGATCGAACACGCTCATCCAACTCACGTACACCAGACGCGCGGTCGCGTGCCTGCGGCAGGCGTCGAGCACGTTGCGCGTGCCCCAGACCGTGCCGGCCTCGAAATCGCGCGGGCCGCCGCGCATCGCCGCGCCGACGTGATGAACGACAGCAACACCGGCCACCGCGTGATCGACGATGCGCGGATCTCCGAGGTCGCCGATCACCATTTGAATGCCGTCGTCGTTGCGGAATGCCGCGACCGGACGGCGCACCAGCACGCGCACGGTCTTGCCCTGCGCGCGCAGCGCCGCGACCAGCGCGCGGCCGAGAAAGCCGGCAGCGCCGGTCACCAATGCATCGGCGGGCGGCAGTTCGATGTAGCGCGCTTCAAGCTGCTGCAGGCGGGCGCGATCGGGTTCGGCGCACAGCGGATCGAGCAGGCGCGCCAGGCGCAGGCCATCCTCGGCGGTGAAGGGCGGGGTTTCGTCGCCGCGTACCGCGCGGGCGAAGACTTCCGCGCCGCGCTGGATACCGGGCGACGGCTTCAGCCGGCCGGTGGCGAAGCGCAGCACGTTCATCGGAATGCGGAACACATCCTTCGCCGCGCTGAAGAACGCGTTGAGCAGGATGCCGATGAATTTCGGTCCGGGCAGTACGCGATGGATGCGGCAGACCTGGGTGAAGCGATCGGCCTCGATGATGCCGCGGGTGCCGCGCACCACCAGGCGGTTTTCCATCGGTCGCGCGTTCCACGACAGCAGCAGCCGGCCGACCCCCGTCGCGCCCTGCGCCCGTGCCTGCCATTCGTCGAATCCGAGATTAGGATCGCCGCCGCGCGACTGGTAGTGCACGTCGACCTGCGAGATGGCGCCGAGAAACGCTTCGATCATGTACAGCCCATGCACGCCGAGGTCACGGAACGGATACGAGCCCTGGGTCACCATGCCCGGCAGCGGGCCGCCGGTGTAGGGCGGATATTCGGAATTGCGCACGATGTCGACCGACAGCACGTCGCCGATGTCGCCGTTCATCGCCGCGTCGAGCGCGCGCATCAGCACCGGGTCGAACAGGTCGGAGTGATTCACCCCGAGTTTCAGGCCGGTTTCGCGCGACTTTTCGAGCATCCGCTCGCAGTCCGCGGCGGTATCGGCCATCGGCTTTTCCACCAGCACATGGCAGCCCATGTCCATTGCCGCGATCACCAGCGTCGCGTGCGAAGCGGGCGGCGTGAGCACATACACGACGTTGGGCTGCGCGGCGGTCAGATCGGCCAGCGTGGCGGCGACCGTGCCGACCTTGAATCGTTTCGCCAGCGCTTCGGCGGCGGGCAGGTTGCTGTCGCAAAGACCGACGATTTCGACGAACTCCAGCCGCGACAGCGCGGCGAGATGATGCGTGGCGACGTAGCCGGCGCCGACGACGGCGACGCGGAGCTTGCGTGAGGCGGACTTGCTTGAAGCGGTAGGGGTCATGAAGGGACTGCTTGGGAAGAAGAGTCGGCGAGACGCGCGGCGACCTCGGTCAATATCGATTCGACGCGCGCGTCCCAGGTCTGGTCGGCGACCGCGGCGATGCGTGTTTCCGCCGCGCCGGGCGCGTTGTCGGCCACGGCGGCATCGAGTGCGGCGAGGAAACCCTCGCGATCGTCGACCAGTCGCACCCACTGCGAGAATTTCTCGATCTCGGGATTACGCACGCTCACCACCGCTTTGCCCGCGGCGAGATATTCGCGCAGCTTCAGCGGGTTGGCGTTGGCGACCTGGCGGTTCAGGCGATACGGAATGATCGCGGCGTCGAACGCCTTCGACCACGCCGGCAGCGTCGCATACGGTTGCGAACCGGCGAGCTTCACGTTCGGTTGCGCGCGCAGGCCGTCGACCGCGACATGCGCATGTCCAACGAGAAGAAAGGTCCACTGCGGTCGCTGTCGCGCCAGCCATTCGATCAGCGGCACGTCGGTCCATTCGTGGATCGAACCGATGTAGCCGACCACAGGGCGCGGCAGATCGCGGGCGATGGCGGGCAGTTCTGTGGCCGGATCCTGCGCTTTGGCGAAGAGTTCGACATCCACGCCGTGCGGCGAGAACACCGTGTTCGGATTGAGCGCGCGCTTGCCCTCGACCAGCGCCGGCGGCGCGACGAACAGCAGGTCGGCGCGGCGGCTGAGATCGAGATCGCGCTGCGCGATCAGCGCGGCGTCCACGCCAGGGTGCGCGGCGTGATCGTCGACGCAGTAGTAGACGCACAGGTCTTCGCCGAGCCTGCCGGCGAGGAAGCCCGGATGCGGCACCACGAACCAGGAGATGCGCTTGCGGATACCGGCGATGCGCAGCGCGCGGCGCACCGCCCATAGGCCGAACAGACGATTGAAGGCGTCCACGCCCGGCAGGCGCCGGAACGGAAGCTGCGGCACGGTGCAGTGCCAGAGATTGTCGGCGACTTGCGTCGGCCGCTTGAACGTCGCCAGCAGTTTGCGCACCGCGCGTTTGAGGTCGCGGCCGGAGGCATTCGGCGCGCGCATGCCCGGCGAATCGACGTAGAGCAGCGGCACGCTACGCGCGAGACGCGCGGCGACGTGATGGCTGCTGGTGCGGTTCTCTGCGTACCAGTCGTTGCCGAAATAGACGATGCCGTAGCCTTGCAGCGCCGTTGCGATGTGCTGCTGTTGATCTGCGGTGTTCATGACGAGTACAGGCGCCAGGGCTGGCGCGCAGAGCCAGAGCAAATCCCCCCGCCGCCTGCTGCGCAGACATCGCCCCCCTTTTTCAAAGGGGGTAACGGGGCGGTGCGTTTGGGTTGGCGGTGCTTCGAAAACATTGTTTGACCGCTGTAATTCCTATCTTGCATGTCGTGATCCCCGTTTTGAAAAAGGTCGTGATCCACTCTTTGGAAAAGGTCGTAGTTCCACCTTTGATAACAGCTGCGATCCCCCCTTTGGAAAAGGGGGGCAGGGGGGGTGCTCTTCGCCCGGATGTCCGAAGCGTCTTGTTTCAAACATCATCGCGCCACCACCCGATCAACCACGCGGTGCCGCCATGGTGAATCCAGTCCTTCTGCAGACCGGGCACCGCATCCAGATGCGGACCGATGCGACCGCAGGCCGGCGCGAAGAACGTCACCAGCCCATTGCGACTGAGATGGCGCATCCGCGCGATCGTTTTCTCCGGTTCGCTGAGGTAGTACAGCACTTCGCAGGCGGTGATCAGATCGAAACGATGGCGCTGGTCGCCCCAGGGCTGGCCGAAAATATCGGCCGCTTCGAAATGCGCATGCGGCAGACGCTTGCGCGCGCGCTGCACCGCCTGCGCGCTCACGTCCACGCCGTATTGGGCATCGCTGAGCCGGGCGAGATATTCGGTCTGATGGCCTTCGCCGCAGCCCAGTTCGAGTACGGATCCGACCCGCCCGAATGCGCGTTCGATCACCGCGTTGGTCGCCGCGAAGCGCGCGCGCTCCAGATCCGACGCCATGTTCCATGGATCTTCGACGCTGTAGGCCAGATCCAGCCGATCGAAATTGTCGCTGCCGCCGACGCCGCGCAGGGCATATTTCATCCACAGACGGCGACGCGCCTTGCGCAACAGGGTGGCGGATCGAGTGAACAATTCGGTATCCCCGGTCAGTCGCAGGGCAGTTCGGCGGAGGGTGTCGGATCGACCTGCATGCGCTGTGCGGCCGACATCGGCAGCGGCAGCGGACGCAACGGCGAGCTGTACCAACCCGCGACCTTGTCGCAGCGGAATTCCACCCAGGATGGGCCGTAGGTCCAGCGCAGCGCATGCATGTCGAGCGGTTCCCCCAGAATATTCCGCACCGTATCTTTCTCCTGTCCCGGCACGATCCGTGCAGCGACCGTTGCGGCCTGCGCGACGATCGGTCCGGTGTGTTCCGCCGCGCGCGCCGTGGTTTTTTCGCGTCCGGTGGCGATCCGCCAGCCCAACACGGCGACCACGATCAGTACGATTACGACGAAGTAACGCGGTGTCCTGCCGAAACCGGACGCGGGATTCTCGTTCGCGGCGGCATCCGTCCGTCGCCAGCTGTCCGGAGGCGACGATTCGACGGATTCGTCGACAGGTCGACCCGAGGTGACGGCGCCCGGCATACGCCCATAACGCGCGTGGAAATCCAGTGCGGCATCGTAGCGTTGATTCAGTTGCTGCAGGCGTCCGGTATCTTCTGCGCTCCCGCCCTGGTCCGGATGCAACTTCGCCACGCGTCTGCGCCATGCGCCGCGCAAGTCGGCGAGCGAACAGGTCGCATCAATCCCGAGCTCGCGATACAACGCTGCGAAATCGGTGTCTTCGGACATGCCCGCTCCAGTGACGCGCTCGTTGTGATGCGCGCAGTGGACCGCGTTCGATCCGCGAATGCAAGCGGATCGGCGGCGATCGATGCCGGTTGGCGAAGCATCGTCCGGAGTCTGCCGGGAAATGCGTTATTCGTTGTATCACGGGGGATTCGATGAACAGCAGCGTTGTGCAAACAGGTAACGGTCGAACCGGAGACGGTCGCGCCGTGGATGATCGCGAAGCGTCGCTGGCGCACCGGCCGCGTCTGGCGAGCGCGTTGCAGCGCGTGGGCGCGCTGCAGCTGATCGGGCGCCTGCGCGCCGCGCTGCGTGACGACGTACGCATACTGGCCTATCACCGCGTGCTGGAATCGGTCGAGCCGCAGGATTTCCGCTTCGATCTGGATCTGATCAGCGCCAGCAGCGATGCTTTCCGCGAACAGATCGACATCGTCAAGCGCCGCTGTTCGCCGATGCGGTTCGATGAACTCATCGATCGTCTCGATCGTGGGCAGTCGCTGCCGCGACGCGCGGCGCTGATCACGTTCGACGACGGCTACGACGACAACTACCGCATCGCCTGGCCGATCCTGCGCGATGCGGGGGTCTCGGCGATGTTCTTCGTGTCCACCGGTCACATCGAGTCCGGTCACCCCTACGCCTACGACTGGCTGACGCATATGGTCTGCGTCACCCGCGCCGATCGCCTGCAGGTGCCGGAACTCGCGGTCGACCGGGCACTGCCCGGCACCTTGCGGGGGCGTCGCACGTTGGCCAGCGACCTGCTGGATCGCATCAAGACCCTGGATGCCGGCGCCCAGCAGCTGCTGATCGCGCGGCTGCAGCGCGACTGGTCGCTGCCTGCGGACATGGGCCATCCGGATTGCCGGCCGATGACGTGGGCGCAGCTGCGCGAAATGCGCGACGGCGGCATGGAGATCGGTTCGCACGGCGTGGATCACCAGATGCTGGCGAAAATCACGTCTGCCGCGATGCGCGAGGAGCTTGTCGCCTCCAAACGCGCGATCGAGCGTGAGCTGGGCGGCGAGGCGCAGGTGATTTCCTATCCGGTCGGTGGTTCCGACGCCTACGACGCGGCCGTGATCGCGGCGGTTCACGGCGCCGGCTACCGTCTGGGATGCAGCTATCGCGCCGGGCCTGAGCGGATGCGCCCGGAATCGCGCTACGACCTGCGGCGGATTCCGGTGGAACGCGACGTCGGACGCGACTGGTTCGAGGGCATGCTGGCGCTGCCGGAACTGTTCTGTTACCGCTCCCGAAGCAGGCTCTGAGCACCATGTTCGTCGCGATGATGCTCTATCTGCTGCTGGTGCTGATCCGCCCGCAGGATTATCCGGCGCTGGCCGACAGCGTCGGTATGGCGCTGCAGCCGATCATGCTGGTCGTGGCCGCCGGCTTCTGGCTGCTTTCGCCGCGAAAGCATTTCGACGCCCCGCAGTATCCGGTGCTGTTGATGTTCTTCGGCGTGCTGATGGTGTCGCACGTCTTCAACGGCTGGTTCGGCGGCGCGCTGGAGCAGTTCGAGAAATTCGCGCCCGTGTTGCTGGCGTTCGTGGTGTTCGCCAATGGCCTGGACCGGCGCAGCCGGGTGCTGAAGACGATGGCCGTGTTCGCGCTGTGCGCGGCGGTGCTCGCGATCCACGGCATCGATCAGCAGCAGACCGGCATCGGCTGGACCGGGGTCGGGCTGTCGCAGGGCACGCGCATCCAGTATGTCGGCATCTTCAACGATCCCAACGATCTGGGCATGCTGTTCGTCGCCTGTTTGCCGATGGCGATGTACCTCAGCGGACGCGGCGGGCTGATGGGTCTGCGCCGACTGTTCTGGCTGACCGTCGCCGGCATCCTCGTCTACGGCGTCTATCTCACCGATTCGCGCGGTTCGCTGCTGGCGCTGCTGGCGGTGATGGGCGTGTATATCTGGCAGCGCAGGGGCATGTTCGTGGCCGGTCTGCTCGGCTGCATGGCGGTGGGCGTGCTGCTGGCGCTGCCGTCGCGCTTCAACGAGATCGATGTCGAGGAAGCCTCGGCGCAGGGGCGCGTGGATTCGTGGTACGAAGGCCTGCAGATGTTCCAGGGGCATCCACTGTTCGGCGTGGGCCCGGACATGTACTCCGAGTATCACGATCTGACCGCTCACAATTCGTTTGTGCTGGTGTTGGCCGAGACCGGCATCATCGGATACACGCTGTGGCTGGCGCTGGTGATCTATTGCTTCCGGATGATGTGGACGGGTTCGCGGCCGCCCGCCGAACTTGCGTGTGAAAGCACGGTCGCGCCCGAAGCCGACGACGACGCCGAAACCGCATTGGCCGAACTCGATGCGCTGGAGGCCGGCATCGCCGAAGGGCGCGCGATCGCGATGACGCTGCTGCTGTCGCTGGTCGGCTTCTTCGTCTCGGCGTTCTTCCTCAGCCGCAGCTACATCATCGTCCTGTACCTGCTGGCCGCGCTGGTCGTCGCGCATTACGCCGACATGCGCCGCGAGGATCCGGCCTTGCCGCGGTTCAAGCTCGGCAACGATATCGTCCTCATGCCCGCGATCGGCGTCGGCAGCGTCGTCGCGCTTTATGTGCTGGTCAAGATACTTCTGGTGATGGGATGACGCTCCGCGCGCGCACGCTCCGCAACACGCTGTTCTCGTCGGTGGCGATGTACACCGAGTTCGTGCTCGGCATGCTGACCTCGATCGTCATCGCCCGTCACCTCGGGCCGGAAGGTTTCGGCGACTACAGCGCGGTGATCCTGCTGGTTGGCATGGGCGTGGCCGCCACCAATTCGGGCACCGCCAGCACGGCGATCAAGTTCGTCGCCGAACTGCGCGGCGGCAGTCGCGAGGGCCAGGTGCGGCCGCTGGTCGCGTATCTGCGCCGGGCGCAGCGGGTCTTTCTGGCCGTGGCGCTGGCGATCGGTGCGCTGCTGCTGTGGCTGGCGGGGCATCGGGTCGCACCGACCTTCCATCACGGCCCGTTGTTCGCGTTCCTGGCGGTGGCCATCGCGCTGCGCGCCGGCTACATGTTCAACATCGGCGTGGCCAAGGGGCTTGAGAATTTTCGCATCAACGCGATGGTCGCGCTGTGCTCCACGCCGCTCAACCTGGGCATGGTGCTGGTGGTGATCTGGATGGATCTGCCGGTGGAATGGCTGTTCGGCGTGTTCCTGCTGTCGGGCGTGATGTTCTACGGCATGTCGCGCACGCAGCTGCGGCCGCTGCTGCCGCCGGGCGATGACGTGCCCGCGCTGCCGCAGGATCTGGTGCCGCGCGTGCGCCGGCAGATGTACTACAGCACGCTGATCGTCACCGTGGGTTTCATCGTTTCCAGCGAGATCGAAGTGCTGTTCCTCAACGCCTACGCCGACCCGCACGCCGCCGGTCAGTTCAAGGTCGGCTACCAGCTGGCGAGCGGCGCGGCGATGCTGGTACCCGGGGTGTTCGGCGCGCTGCTGCTGCCGATGATGGCGAATGCCTTGAGCCAGGGGCGCGAAGTGGCCGGGCATCGCTTCGCGGCGTCCACCGCGTATCTGATGCTGCTCGCGGCGCCGCTGGTGGCGTTCGGCATGTTGCTGTCCGATCCGCTGATCGATCTGCTGTACGGCGCCGAATACGAAGAGGCTTCCACGGTGTTCGCGGTGTGCCTGGCCGGCGTCGCAGTGATCACCTCCGCGCAGGGCGCGTCGAGTCTGCTGATGAGCGCCGACCGCCAGCGCGCGGTGCTGGTGCTGATCCTGGTCTGCGGGTCGCTGAAGCTGGGGCTGGACGCGTGGTTGATCCATATCGACGGCCTGCGCGGCGCGCTGATCGCGTTCGCGGTGGTGGCGGCGGTGAATGTGGTGTCCTTCATCACGCTGGCGATCCGCGAATGCGGGGTCTCGCCCGACTGGGGGCGGTTGGCGCGCACCGTGCTGGCCAGTGCGCTCGCGGCAGCCCCGCTGCTGCTGGTGCATGACCAACTTCCCGCGTGGGCCGAACTGCTGTTCGGCGTTCTGCTGGCGGGCATTCTCTATCTGCCGCTGACGCTGATCATGGGCTGCTGGACCCTCAACGACATCGCCCACATGCAGCAACTGCATCAGCGCCTGCTGCGCGGGCGCCCGCGTTTCGGCGCACGCCTGCTCAACTGGGCGCATGCCCGCGCGACGCCTGCCGGAACACTGTCATGACCGGTCTGTACGAACCCCTGTTCCGGCGCGTGCTGTATCCGGCCTACGAGTCGGGCCTGCGCGGACGCAAGACACTGACGTATCTGCGAGAGTACGAGCGCGACCAGTGGCGTTCGGCCGACGAACTCGACGCCCTGCAGTGGCGCAAGCTGCAGCGCTTGATCGCGCACTGCTGGGATGAGGTGCCGTTCTATCGTCGCTGGTGGGGCGATGCCGGCGTGACGTCCGCGGCGGATATCCGCAGCCGCGAGGATTACGCGCGGCTGCCGATGCTGAGCAAGCCGGTGATCCGTGAACATGCGGAATCGATGATCGCGCCGGCGCATCGCGGTGCGTTGTTCTTCAAGAGCACCGGCGGTTCCACCGGTGAGCCGCTGCGCTTCGGCTACACCCGCGAAAGCTACGAACGCCGGATCGCGGTGATGTTCCGCGGCTACGCATGGTCGGGCGCGCAGCTCGGCCAACGCACCGCGTACCTATGGGGCGCGCCGGTCGCCGCGCCCGCCGGCTTCCGTCTGTTCAAGGACAGGCTATACCACGCGGCGTTCAACCGGCGGATGCTCAATGCCTTCGACATGACCGAAAAGCGCATGGCGGAGTATGCGACCGCACTGGATCGCTTCCGGCCTGAAACCATCGTGTCCTACGTCGGGCCGCTGGTGGAACTGGCGCATTGGATCGAACGCAACGGCCGCAGCATCCATCGTCCGCAGCGCATGCTCGGCGCCGCCGAAGCCCTGCATCCCCATCAGCGCGAACTGCTGCAGCGCGTGTTTGGCGCGCCGGCCTACGAGACCTACGGCTGCCGCGAATTCATGCTGATCGCGGCCGAATGCGAAGTCCGCGACGGCCTGCATCTCAACACCGATCATATGTACGTCGAATTCGCCGACGGGCCGAACGCGACCGGACCCAGCGACGTGATCGTCACCGATCTGCACAACGACGGCATGCCGCTGATGCGCTACGTGAACGGCGATCTCGGCACGCCGGGTCATCGGCACTGCGCCTGCGGCCGCGGCCTGACGAAGCTCGCCAAGGTCGACGGCCGCAAACTGGACACGCTGCGGCTGCGCGACGGACGGCTGGTTCCCGGCGAATACATCGTTACCGTGTTCATGACCATCCTCGGCATCAGGCAATATCAGGTGGTGCAGCGCGAGCTGGATACGCTGCTGGTGCGGCTGGTGCTGGACGCCGGCTGCGACCAGGCCGTGCACGATCTGATCCGCGCCGGCATCCACAAGGTCACCGGCGCCGGCGTGCGCATCGAATTCGAGACCGTGGATGCGATCGCGCTCACCGCCAGCGGCAAGCGCCGCGTCACCGTCTGCGAGCTTCCGGCATGAGCGATCCGTCGCTGCTCGACATCGTGCCGACTCTCCAGGTCGCGCCGGCTCTCCAGATCGTACATGTCGTCGAGAACCTCGAACGCGGCGGTCTCGAACGCATGGTCATCGATCTGGCCGGCGTGCAGCGCGCGGCCGGACATCGCTGTCGGGTGATCTGTCTTTATCAGCGCGGTGCGCTCGCCGGCGAACTGGAAACGCAGGGAATCGAAGTCCAGCCCTGCCGCAAGCGCAGCGGCCTTGACCTCGCCGCGCTGCGTCGCCTGCGCGGCTGGCTGCGCGCGACGCCAGGTGCGGTCGTCCATACCCACAACGTCAACGCGCATTACCACACGGCCGCGGCCGCGGTCGGCCTGCCGGTGGCGCGACTGATCAACACGCGCCACAGCATGGGCACCGCGCAACCGCGCAGCAGCGGCGAATGGCTGTATCGGCGCACGATGCCCCGCACCGATACGGTGGCCGCGGTCTGCGAGGCCGCACGCGCGCGCTTCGCGCAGCAGGGCGTGGCGCCGCGCTGGCGGCTGCTGTCGGTGCCGAACGGCATCCGTATCGGCCGCTTTTCGCCAGCGTCGGAAGAACGTCGGGCGGCACTGCGCAGCGATCTCGCGCTTGCGCCGGACGCGCACATCATCGGCAGCGTCGGCCGTTTGAACCCGGTCAAGGACCAGGCCACGCTGCTGCGCGCGTTTGCGCGTCTGCGCGGCGACTTCGCCGACGCCGCGCTGGTGCTGGTCGGCGACGGCGCATTGCGCGCATCTCTGGAATCGCAGGCCGCTGCGCTGGGCATCGACGCCGCCGTGCGTTTCCTCGGCGATCGCAGCGACGTGCGCGAACTGCTGCAGGGTTTCGATGTCTTCGCGCTGTCGTCGCTGAGCGAGGGCTATTCGATGGCGCTGCTGGAAGCCTGCGCCAGCGGTTTGCCGATCGTGGCCACCGATGTGGGCGGTAATAGCGAGATCGTGGTCGACGGCCGCAACGGCCTGCTGGTGTCGCCGGCCCGCGACGACGCACTGGCCGACGCCTTCGCGACGCTGTTGCGCGATCCCGCCGGCGCCGCAACCATGGGCCGCGCCGGGCGCGACTGGGCGATGCGCGAGGCGTCGATCGAGACCATGGCCCGGCGTTACGACGCACTGTACCGGGGCGAATGAGACCGATGCATGTGCATCCGATCCGCCATCATGACCATTCCGCCGCTGTTCCCTTCCCGATGTCCCGATCGCTTCCGCACCGGGGCCGTACCCGCGCACGGATCGCGTTCTCCTGATCATCCGACGATATGAATCCCCGTCCCCGAAAACTGAAGGTGCTGCGATGGCTGCCCAATCGCTGGGTGATGACGCGCGGTGCGCGCCGTGGCCGAGTGCTGTACCTGACCTTCGACGACGGCCCGCATCCGGAGCACACGCCGGCGCTGCTGGACCTGCTGGCGGCGCATCGCGTCCGCGCGACCTTCTTTCTGATCGGACAGCAGGCCGAGCGTCATCCCGAACTCGTGCAGCAGATCGTGCGCGCGGGCCATGTGCTGGCCAATCATTCGTGGACGCACCCGCAGTTCGATCGCCTTGGACTGGCCGAACAGCGCGCGGAGATCGAGCGCATGGACCGGTTCCTGCAGGGTTTCGACGGCGTGGCACGCCACGATTTCCGGCCACCGCGCGGGGTGATGCCGCGGCCGATGGTGCTCGAGTGCATTCGTCGCGGTCGCCGCATCGCCTACTGGTCCTACGACACGCTCGACTACAGCCAGCGTCCGCCGGAGGAACTGATCGCCTCGGCCCGGCGCCATCCGCCGAAGACCGGCGAAATCCTGCTGATGCACGACGACAGCGCGCTGTCGCTGCAGTTGCTGCAGACGATGCTGCCGTTTTGGGCGGCGGACGGTTTCAACTTCGAGTCGCTGCAGCCGGCTTGAGCGGCCGAACGCAGGCATACACATTCAGAGGACATGGGATGAACGGATATCGAAGCATCCGGGGGCGGCATTGAACGCAGGCGTCGTCATCGCGTTTTGCGGGCTGTTGCTCGCGGCCGCGGTCGCCGCGCTGGTGGTGCGCGACATGCGCAGGCGCAACATGCATCTGTGGCTGGCGCACTACCTGCGCCGCCGCACGCCGGCGGTGAGCGACCGCCCGGTGCACGTCATGTTCTGTTTCGTCGACCACTTCGAGCCGATGTGGAAGGACGCCGATCTGGAGACCCAGCGTCGCCGCGTCGACCGCTGGTGCGCGGAATATCGAACGTTGGCCGGCCGCCACCGCGACGCGGACGGTCGCCCGCCGCAGCACAGTTTCTTCTACCCGGAAGAGGAATACGCCGAGGAGCATCTCGACAAGCTCGCGTCGCTGTGTTCCGACGGCTTCGGCGAGATCGAGGTGCATCTGCACCACGACAACGACACCGAGCAGAATTTCCGCGTCTCGATCGGCCGCTTCTGCAGCACCCTGCACGAAAAGCACGGCGCGCTGCCCCGCGACCCGGAAACCGGCGAGCTGAGGTTCGGCTTCATCCACGGCAACTGGTGTCTGGACAATTCGCGCGCCGACGGCCGCTGGTGCGGCATCGACAACGAATTGATCCTGCTGCGCGAACTCGGCTGCTACGCCGATTTCACCCTGCCGTCGGCGCCCAGCGATACCCAGACTGCCACCGTCAACAGCATCTATTACGCCACCGACGATCCGCTGGCGTCGAAGTCGCACAACACCGGCGCGCCGGTGAAAGTGGGCGGCGGCACCCGCGGCGATCTGATGATCGTGCAGGGGCCGCTGGCGCTGAACTGGCGCGAGCGGCGCATGGGCGCGATGCCGCGCATCGAGAACGCCGACGTGCGCAAAAACTGCCCGCCTACCGAAGCGCGCGTCGATCTGTGGGTGAAGACCGGCGTGCATGTCGAAGGTCGCCCGGAATGGGTGTTCGTGAAGATCCACACCCACGGCACCCAGGAGCACGACATCGACACGCTGCTGGGCGAACCGGTGGACGCGATGCATCGTTATCTGGAAAGCCGCTACAACGACGGCAAGCGCCACGTCCTGCACTACGTGACCTCGCGCGAGGCCTACAACATCATCAAGGCCGCTGAAGCCGGCGAAGAAGGCGATCCCGGCCAGTACCGCGATTACCTGCTGCCGTCGCCGCGCTCGTCGTGGGCGGGCGGACGCAAGGCGCGCGGCGCGTGAGCGCGGCTGTACCCGTGGCTGTCGGCGATGTTGTCGCGAAGGTCATTGCCATCGCCGGCACGGCGAAAGTAAGCGCTATCGCCGGGACGGCGAAAGTCAGTGTGATCATGCCGGCCTACAACGCCGCCGCCACGCTGCAGGCATCGATGGATTCGGTGTTCGCTCAGACCCACGCCGATGTCGAGTTGCTGGTGATCGACGATTGTTCGAAGGACGCGAGCTGGGACATCGTCCAATCCATGGCCGCGCGCGAACCGCGGCTGGTGCCGATCCGCATGCCGCGCAACGGCGGCGTCGCCGCCGCGCGCAACGCCGGCATCGAAGCCGCTACCGGCACGCATATCGCGTTCCTCGACAGCGATGATCGCTGGCTGCCGGACAAGCTCGCGCAGCAGCTTGCGCACATGCGCGCGACCGGTGCGTGCATCAGCTACACCGCCTACCGCCGTTTCGACGAGAGCGGCCGAGAACTGTCGATCGTGCGGCCGCCTGCGGAAGTGGGTTATGCCGACATGCTCAAGAGCAATCGCATCGGCAATCTCACCGGCGTTTACGATCGCGCGCTCGGCGACGGTCGGTTCCTGCGCATCGGTCATGAGGATTACGTGTTCTGGCTGGCGATGGTGCGTCGCGCCGGTATTGCCCGCCGGGTGCCGAATTCCGAGCCGCTCGCCGAATATCTTGTGCGAAACGGCTCGCTGTCCGCAGACAAGCGCAAGGCGGCGCAGTGGCAGTGGAACATCTATCGCAATGTCGAGGGGCTGGGACGCGTGCGCGCTGCATGGTATTTCGCGCATTACGCGGCGATTGCTGTTGCGAAACGACGGTAGATCTATCGTAGAGCGGCCTTCAGGCCGCTGCCTTCGACGTTCCATTCTCGATGCGCGTGAATTTCACAAGAGCAGCGGCCTGAAGGCCGCTCTACAGGATTAGCAGGCTGCTGAAATACCTGCGGTAGCAGGTTTTCAGTGGCCTGTTAACGCAGCCATGGATGGCTGCGCCGGCGAAACAAGCGCGTAAGCGATTGATTCGCCGTGAGCACGTCCGGACATGTGCCGGACGTGCGAACTGAAA
>JANLVT010000064.1:0-6384 GCA_031364125.1 Lysobacterales bacterium
CAGTTCGCACGTCCGGCACATGTCCGGACGTGCTCACGGCGAATCAATCGCTTACGCGCTTGTTTCGCCGGCGCAGCCATCCATGGCTGCGTTAACACGCCACTGAAAACCTGCTGCCGCAGGTATTTCAGCAGCCTGCTAAGCGGAAGTCTGAGGCGGGAAACGCGTTGGCGCCGTCGCTAGCACATCGGCATCGACAGGCGCCAGAGTTTACGGGGCGGGGCGTCTGGGTTAAACCTTGTCGGATGCAATCTTCTCTTCTATGCGTCGGCGAGGCCCGAATCGCCGAACTGGTTCGCGCTTATCTGGCCGCGGAGTATCGCTGGGAACAGGACGGCGAGTGGCTGAACCTGCGCATCGGCGAAGATGCCCCCGCACTGCGGCAGCGTTATCCGGATGCCCGGCACTTCGGACTGCTGTCGGCGTGGGATCCGTATTCCATGCAGCGCCCGGAGCCGGTCAACCGTAGCGCGGACGATGCGCTGCATGCGGCCCTGCAGGCCAGCGGCCGCAGCTTCCGGCCTGCGTTCTCCTCGGCCGCGAACCGTTCGTGGCGCGAACCGAGCTGGCTGGTGGTGGACATGCCGCTCGACGGGTTCGATGCGCTGTCGCGCAGCCATGGACAATTGGCCACGCTGTACTGGCCGGCACACAGCGCTGTGCGGATGCGCGTGGATGCGCGACAACCGCGCGCCCATGAGGGCCATAATGCCGTCGACTGGATCGAAGACTGAACGGAAGCTTGGCGTATCGCCGGGACTTCGCCGGGACTTCGCCGAAACAGAGCCGAACCTCGGATATCGGCCTCCTACCATCACCGCCCCTCAACAGCCACGGTTAGTGCATTGGCGAACGATTCGGCCACCCCTGACGCGTCGGACGGCTTTTCCGAGTCCCATATCGCCGCGTTGCCCGCGGTATTCATGGCCGCAGACTACAAGTGGGAACTGGATGGCCTGTGGTCGTCGATCCGCATCGGCAAGCCCGCTCCGGAGCTCGACGCCACCTTCCCCGACGCCAGGCGTTTCGGCATGACCGCAGCCGCCAACCCCGGGCAGATCATCCGTGCGGATGCCGACAACCGCAGAGGCGATCGGGCCCTCCAGCAGGCCCTGACGCGCCTGGGATTGATGCATCGCCCCGCCTTCGTGGCCGCGCACAGCCGCATCTGGAAGGCCTACAACTGGCTGGTGATCGATCCGGACGAAGCGATCTTCGACGCATTGACCCGGGATTTCGGCCAGATCGGCAGCCTGCTGTGGCTGCGCGGCCAGCCGGTGCGTTTGCGGATGCGGGCGCGGCGGCCGGAATCGGTGGCCGAGCATGCCCATGTCGACTGGGTCGGCGACGACTTGGGCTGCGACAGTACGTGGGCAAAGCCGCCGGCCAGCCCGTAAAATCATCGCTTCCGGCTGGAACGAAGCCCGATCCGGCCCCGAGCGCCTGCGATGACCCGCCCGCGATGAGCTGCCCGCAATGAGTGACCCCCACGATTCAGCGCCGCCGCTGCTCGCAGCCGGCGGCCTCCGCTTCGCGCGCAACGAGGAACCGGTCTTCGGCCCGCTCGATTTCGCGGTCGATGCCGGCGAAGCCCTGCTGATCCGCGGCGACAACGGCGCCGGCAAGACCACCCTGCTGCGGGTGTTGGCCGGGCTGCTGCGGCCTGACGCCGGGCGAATCGAGATCGACGGTCACGGCACCGACGCACCGGCGCGGACCCGGGCCCTCGCCTATCTGGGTCATCTTCCGGCGCTGAAGGCCGATCTGGGCGCGCTGGAGAATCTCGAATTCCTCTGTGGCCTGCAGGGCCGCCGCCGAGGCCAGTCGTCCGATGCCGCGATGCGGATCGTCGGTCTGGACGGTTACCAGGACGCCCTCGCCCGCCAGCTCTCGGCCGGACAGAAGAAACGGCTGTCTCTCGCGCGGATCTGGCTGTCGCCCGCGCCGGTGTGGCTGCTGGACGAGCCCTACGCCAACCTCGACCTCGACGGCATCGAACTGGTCAATCGCATGGTGCAGGCGCACCTGCGCGAAGGCGGCGCCGCGCTGGTCACCACTCACGGCGCCTATGCCGCGCCGCCGGTGCGCACCCGCGAACTGATGCTGGAGCGGCCGGCATGAGCGCACCGCTGCCGCAGCATTCGCCGCGGATGCGCGTCACCGGCAACGCGCCGTCGCTGTGGCAGGCCGCGCGCGCCGTGCTCGCCCGCGACCTGCGCCTGCTCTGGCGCCGTCGCGGCGACGCACTCCAGCCGGCTTTGTTCGCGCTCATCGTGGTGGTGCTGTTCGCGCTGGCGCTGGGCAACGACCCCGCGCTGCAGGCCCGTGTTGCCGCCGGCGTGCTCTGGGTCGCGGCGCTGCTGGCCGGGCTGCTGGCGCTGGACACCCTGTTCCGCGGCGACGCCGAGGACGGCTCGCTGGAGCAGTGGATGCTGGCGCCGGTGCCGCTGGCCTGGCTGGTCGCGGTGCGCACCTTCATGCACTGGGCGACCACCGCGTGGCCGCTGCTGCTGGCCACGCCTTTTCTGGCCGAGCTCATGCATCTGCCGCGCGCGCAGTTGCCGGTGTTGATGATCGGGCTGGCGCTGGGCACGCCGCTGCTGAGCCTGATCGGCGCGGTGGTCGCGGCGTTGACCGTGGGCATGCGCCGCTCCGGTATCCTTGTCGCACTGCTCGCGCTGCCGCTGTACGTACCGGTGCTGGTGTTCGGCGCCGGCAGCGTCGCCGCCAGTGCACAGGGTCTGGACCCGGTGGGTGGGTTGCTGCTGTTGGCCGCGGGCCTGATCGTCGCGATAGTGCTGGCGCCGCTGACCGCGGCGGCGGCGATCCGCATCGCGGTCAATTGATGATGCAGCGGTCAACTGATGCATATCAATGACTTCGCTATGAAATCAAGGACCATCCCCACGCCCTGTCTCCAGAACTTCCGCCACCGCCTCCCGAGCCCTGCTTCCACCCATGAATCCCGTCATCCGCTGGTTCCACCAACTCGGCTCGCCGCCGTATTTCGACCGTTTCGCCGCGCGTTGGGCGCCGTGGAGCTTCGGGCTGGGCCTGCTGGTGATGCTCTGGGCCGGGTGGCAGGGCCTGTTCGTGGTGCCGGCGGATTACCAGCAGGGCGACAGCTTCCGGATCCTCTATATCCACGTGCCGTCGGCGTGGATGAGCATGTTGGTATTCGCGCTGATGGCGTTCTACGCGGCGATCGCGCTGATCTGGCGGATCAAGCTCTGCGAGATCCTGGCGATGGCCTGCGCCCCCATCGGCGCCGCCTTCACCGTGATCACCCTCGCCACCGGTTCGATCTGGGGCAAGCCGATGTGGGGCACCTGGTGGGAATGGGATCCGCGGCTGACCAGCGAACTGGTGCTGCTGTTCCTGTACTTGGGCGTGATCGGTCTGTACCAGGCCATCGACGACCGCCGCAACGCCGCGCGCGCCGCCGGGCTGCTGGCGATCGTCGGCGTCGCCCTGCTGCCGGTGATCCGCTATTCGGTGGAATGGTGGAACTCGCTGCATCAAGGCCAAACCATCCGCGTGTTCGGCGAATCGAGCATGGATCCGAGCATGCTGCCGCCGCTGATCGGCATGGTGATCGGCACCAAACTCTGGTTCATCGGCTCGCTGCTGCTGCGCGCCCGCGCCGACAATCTGGAACGCGAAGCCGGCAAGGACTGGGTGCGCCAGCGCGCCGGCATCGACACCGCAACGGAGCGCGCGCCATGAGCGACAGCGGAATGACCTACGCCGGCTATGTCGCCGCCGCCTACGTGGTCTTCGTCGTGGTGCTGCTGTGGGACGCGATCGCGCCGCTGCTGCGTATCCGGCGTACGCTGCGCAACCTGTCGCTGCGCGCGAAACGCACCGCCGCCAAACAGACGCCCATTCCTTCGGAGTTGCAACGATGAACCCCACCCGAAAACGCCGCATGTGGCTGGTGCTGGCGCTGCTGGCCGCCGCTGCGGCCGCTACGTCGCTGGTGACGCTGGCGCTGCAGCGCAACGTCGCCTACCTCTACACGCCCAGAGAAATCCTGTCCGGAGAAGCCGGCGCCAAGGTCGCGGCCGGCGATGCGGTGTTCCGCCTCGGCGGCATGGTGTCGGCGAACTCGTTCCAGCGCGACGACGGTTCGATGGAAGCGCGCTTCAGGGTGACCGACGGCGATGCCGAAATGGCGGTGAGCTACACCGGCATCCTGCCCGACCTGTTCCGCGAGAAGCAGGCGGTGGTGGCCACCGGCCGCATGGAAGGACAGGTATTCGTCGCCGAACAGGTGCTCGCCAAGCACGACGAAACCTATGTGCCGAAGGAAGTCGCCGACAAGATGGGACTCGCGCACAAGAAGCACAACGTGGTCGACCCCGCCGCCGCCCTGCCCCCGAAATCGAACGACTGACCGCATGCACCTGCTCCCCGAATTCGGCCAGATCGCACTGATCCTGGCGCTGCTGATCTCGCTGCTGCTGTCCACCTTGCCCTTGATCGGCGCGCACCGCGGGCTGGCGCCGTGGATGGCGGTGGCGCGGCCGGCGACGTGGGCGCAGCTGGCGCTGGTGGGCGTGGCGTACGCGATCCTGACCTGGGCGTTCGTGGCCCAGGATTTCTCAGTGCGCTACGTCGCCACCAACTCCAACTCCCTGCTACCGATGATGTACCGCTATTCGGCGGTGTGGGGCGCGCACGAAGGCTCGCTGCTGCTGTGGGCGCTGATTCTGGCGGCGTGGACCGCGGCGGTGGCCGCGTTCTCGAAATCGCTGCCGGAGCAGGTGGTTGCGCGGGTGCTGGGGGTGATGGGCATCGTCAGCCTCGGCTTTCTGGCGTTCATGATCTTCACCAGCAATCCCTTCGAGCGCGTCCTGCCGGCCGCCGCCGAAGGGCGCGACCTCAACCCGCTGCTGCAGGATTTCGGCCTGATCGTGCATCCGCCGATGCTGTACATGGGCTACGTCGGTTTTGCGGTGCCGTTCGCGTTCGCGATCGCCGCGCTGCTGGACCGCAACGCCTCGCGGCCGGAAGAAGTGGCACGCTGGCTGCGCTGGACGCGGCCGTGGACCAATGTCGCCTGGGGCTGTCTGACCATCGGTATCGCGCTGGGCAGCTGGTGGGCGTATTACGAACTGGGCTGGGGCGGATGGTGGTTCTGGGATCCGGTGGAGAATGCCTCATTCATGCCGTGGCTGGTCGGCACCGCGCTGATACATTCACTGGCAGTGACAGAAAAGCGCGGTGCGTTTAAAAGCTGGACCGTGTTGCTTGCCATCTCCGCATTCTCGCTCAGCCTGCTGGGTACTTTCCTGGTGCGTTCCGGTGTGCTGACATCAGTGCACTCATTCGCTACCGACCCCAAGCGTGGTGTATTCATTCTGGCATTTTTGGTGGTTGTGATCGGCGCATCATTGCTGTTGTTCGCATGGCGTGCGCCCAAGATTGGCCTGGGCGGAAAATTTGATTTGATCTCGCGTGAGTCCATGTTGTTATCCAACAATGTGCTGCTGGTTGTGGCTGCAGCATCTGTATTTCTCGGCACGCTGTATCCCTTGTTTGTGGATGCCCTCGGCTTGGGCAAAATATCCGTAGGCCCGCCCTATTTCAACGCCGTGTTTGTGCCCATCATGGTGCCTTTGGTGCTGATGATGGGATTGGGGCCGATTGCACGCTGGAAGCAAGCCAGTGTTACTGATCTGTGGCTGCGGATACGCTGGGCATTTGCTGCAAGCTTGATCATTGCACTGCTGTTGCCGCTGGTATTGGGCAATTGGACACCGATGATTGCGCTGGGTCTGATGCTGGCGTTTTGGGTGATTACTACCATGTTTGCAGATTTGCTCAAGCGCCTTGGCGGGCGCGATGGTAGCGTGCTGCAACGCTTGAAGAGCCAGTCACTCAGCTATTACGGTATGCAATTTGCGCACCTCGGTGTGGCAGTATTCATCATCGGTGTAACGATGGTGAAAGGTTACGAAACCGAGCGCGATGTGCGCATGGATGTAGGTGATACGCTTGAGGCGGGTGCTTATGTATTCCGTTTTGACGGAGTGCGCGATGTGGAAGGACCTAACTATCGCGCCGCTCAGGGTCACGTGACTGTCACCAAAAATGGCAAAGTGGTCACCGAGCTGTATCCGGAAAAGCGTCTTTATAATGCGTCCGGCATGACGATGACTGAGGCAGCAATTGATACCGGTTTCCTGCGCGACCTGTATGTTTCGCTGGGCGAGCCGATACCGGACAGCAACGGTGCATGGGCAGTACGCATCTATTACAAGCCGTTTATTGACTGGATATGGGCGGGTTGTTTCCTGATGGCCCTGGGCGGCGTGTTGGCAATTAGTGACCGGCGTTACCGGATTTATGATCGTAAATCCCAGAAGCCGGAAAACGAGA
>JANLVT010000016.1:0-13041 GCA_031364125.1 Lysobacterales bacterium
TCAGTGGCCTGTTAACGCAACCATGGATGGCTGCGCCGGCGAAACAAGCGCGTAAGCGATTGATTCGCCGTGAGCACGTCCGGACATGTGCCGGACGTGCGAACTGAAATACCTCCTGGACGGAGGTATTTCAGCAACCTGTTAAGACGCGTCCCCGGGTGCGATTCAGGACGACCCTGCACCCACCCTTGCTACACTGCGGCACCTCCACCAAGGACCGACGCCGCGATGCCGAACCTGCACAGCCTGCGCCCCTCTGCCCTCGCCTTCTGTCTGGTGCTCGCGGTTGCGGCGCCGCACGCGGATGCCGCGAAGAAGCGCAAGCCCGCTGCACCGGCCCCGAAGGCTGCGCCTGCGGCGACGGCCTGTACCGATTTCTACGCGTTCACCAATGCGGACTGGCTGAAGGCGCATCCGGTTCCGGCGGACGGCAGCGTCAGTGCGTTGGGCCAGCTCGCGGCGCGCGCGCAGCAACAGCAGCGTGACCTGTTGGATGCGTCGATGAACGCGCCGCAGAACGGCGTACAGAAGCTGCTCGGCGATTTCTGGGCCAGCGGGCTGGACGAAGCGGCGGTCGAGCGCGACGGCGCCGCGCCGATCGCGCCCCTGCTGGCGCGCATCGGTGCGATCAAGAAGGCGCAGGACGTGGCGCCGGCGATCGCGGCGCTGCATCAGATCGGCATCCCGGTGGCGTTCAATTTCACCGCCGACATCGATCTGAAGAATCTCGATACCTACCTGGGCTATTTCGCGCAGGGCGGCATGGGCCTGCCCGATGCCACGTTCTACACCCGCAGCGACGCCGACGCGCGCGCACTGCTCGGCCGCTACAACGGCTACGTGCAGAAGATCCTGACGCTGTCGGGCACGCCGCAGGACAAAGTGGCGAGCGAAGCGCAGCTGGTGATCGATCTGGAAACCAGGATCGCGCGCCTGTCGAAAACCCAGGAGGCGCTGCGCAGCATCAATGCCAGCTACGGCCCGGTGCCGACCAGGGATTTCGCGAAGAAATATCGCAACCTGCAGCTGGCCGCGTTCCTCAAGGCGCAGGGCGTGAACGCCGAACAGGTCTCGATGGCCGATCCCGCGCTGTTCGCACAGCTCGACAAATTGATCAGCAGCCTGAAGCCGGCGCAGTGGCAGGCCTATCTGCGCTTCCATGTCGGCAACGCCATGGCGCCGTATCTCAGCAATCACTGGCGCCAGGCCGACCATGAATTCCGCGGCCGCCTGCTGCGCGGCGAAGACGAACCGGCAGAACGCTGGCGCCAGGTGCTGGATGCGATCAATGCCTCCGCCGGTTCGATGCTGGCCCACGAATACGTGGCCCGTCATCTGCCCGACGCCGATCGCGAACGCGCCGATGCCATCGCGCGCGGCGTGAAGGACGCGCTGGGCAATGCGATCGAACGCAACACCTGGATGGATGCGCAGACCAAGATCGAAGCGCGTGCGAAAGTCGACCGCGTCAAGATCGAGATTGGCAGCCCGCGTCACGATCTCGATTTCACGACCCAGCCGATGGGCCGCGGCAGTTTCGGCGGCAACATCCTGATCGCATCGACCTGGCACCATCGCGAGGAAATGAAGCGCATCGGCAAGGCCAACGCCAGCCGCCGCTGGGACGTGCTGCCGCAGTCCCCCTCGTTGAATTACGACCTTGCCCACAACCGTCTGTACGTCACCGCCGCTGTCCTGCAGGCGCCGGTGCTGGACATGAAGCAGCCGCTGGCGGCGCAGTACGGCGGCTTCGGCGCGATGGTTGGCCACGAGCTGGCCAGTGCGGTCGATGCCAAGGGCCGTCTTGTCGATTCCGCGGAAACGCTGCGCGACTGGTGGTCGCCCGCCACGGCAACCGCGTGGGACACGCGTATCGCGCCAGTGGGCACCTACTTCGCGCGGTTCTCGTATCCGGGCAAACCCGCGCTCAAGATCGACGGCGGACGCACCCGCGACCAGAACGTCGCCGATCTGTCCGGTCTGGAACTGGCCTGGGCCGCATACGCCAAAGCCGATCCGCAGGCGAAGGGCGCGGACCAACAGCATTTCTTCCGCGGTTGGGCACGACTGTGGCCGCAGCAGCTGTCGACGCGGGCCGCTACGGTGCACGCCGCAACCGCGGCGTATGCGCCGGGACAATCGCGCACCAATGGTCCGCTGATGCAGTTGCCGGCGTTCGGCCCTGCGTTCGGCTGCAAAGCCGGCAACGCGATGCTGCTGCCCGAAGCCGACCGCCTGTCGATCTGGCGCTGAGCCGGATCGTGTCAGTAAGGAGCATCGCATCGATGAGGCCGATCGCATCAAGATGACCAGCGACACCCTGAACGCCCTGCTCGCGGCGCTGCGCGCGACCCCGGACAACGCACCGCTGCGCGGGTTGGTGCTGGACGCCTGTTTCGATCAGCGCGATGCCGCGGCGCTGCTGACGGCGCTGGAACTCTGCGGTTCCGAACTGCTGGAAACGCAGGATCGACGCGAACGCGGGGTACGGCTCCTCGCGGACGCGGGCGAACACGACGCCCTGCTGCGGCTGGCTCCCGATTCCGCCGAAGCGTCGATGGCGAAAGCGCATCTGCTGTTCGACGAAGGCAAGCGCGCGGAGGCGCAGGACGCTTATCGCGCGGCGATCACGCGCAATCCGGCGATCGAGGATGCGGCATTCGCATCGCAGCTGAGCGGCAAGGTCGTTTCGCTGTCCGATGCGCGTTCTTCGGAAACGCGGCTGCGCGCCGTGCCCAGCATCGCCAACGACGACACCGGCGCATTCGACGCGGTGCGTTATCAGGAGCCTGCGGCACGCATCGGTTTCGACGATGTCGGCGGTTTGGAAGACGTGAAGCGCGAGATCCGGCGGCGGATCATCACCCCGTTCCTCAAGCCGTCGCTGTTCCAGCGCTTCAAGCGACAGTCCGGCGGCGGCATCCTGATGTACGGCCCGCCCGGCTGCGGCAAGACGCTGCTGGCGCGCGCCACCGCCGGCGAATGCGGCGCGAAGTTCTACAACGTCTCGATCACCGATGTGCTGGATATGTACATCGGCGAATCCGAGCGCAAGCTGCACGAAATCTTCGAGCAGGCGCGGCGCACCGCGCCGGCGGTGATCTTCTTCGACGAGATCGAAGCCATCGGCGGCAAGCGCCAGCACGCGCGCGAAGCGACAGCGGCGAAGGTGGTCAGCCAGTTCCTGACCGAACTCGACGGGTTCTCGCAAAACAACCATCACGTGCTGGTGCTGGGCGCGACCAATGTGCCGTGGGCGGTGGACCCGGCGTTCCGTCGTCCCGGCCGTTTCGACCGCGTGCTCTTCGTGCCGCCGCCGGATGCCGAAGCGCGCAAGATCATCCTCGACCTGTTGCTCGATGGGCGCCCGGTCGCGGCCGGCGTCGATCTGCGCGATATCGTGCGCCGCACTTCGGGCCATTCGGGCGCCGACCTGCGCAATCTGATCGACACCGCCGCCGACGAGGCGATCGAAGCCTCGATTGCCTCCGGCAGGGAAACCGACATCTCGCTGCAGCATCTGCGCGACGCGCTCGAACAGATCCGGCCGACCACGCTTGAATGGCTGACCAGTGCGAAGAATCACGCGCGCTACGCCAATCAGGGCGGCCAGTACGACGAAGTGCTGAAGTTCCTCGAAAAACAGGGGTAGCCCTTGCACGCCGCGCGTTACCGCATCCCCGACGAACCCCGTCCCACCGGTCTGATCCGCTACGCCGTCGACCCGATGTGGCCGCTACTGGCGTTGATGCTGTCTGGCAATGCGCTGGGGCTGGCGTGGTTCGCGTTCAACTCACGCGCGCTGGGCAGCGCCAGCGCGGCGCGTGAATGGGCGTACATCGTCGCCAGCCTGATCGGCTGCGTACTGCTGGCGCTGGCCATCGGTTGGGCAAGACAGAATGGTTTTCTGGAGAATTCGGCGATCCAGTACGCCGCGCTGGCGTTTCCGGCGCTGAAACTGTCGCTGGGCTATGCGCTGTACGTCAGCCAGTCGCGCAGCACCGAACTCATCCTCCACTTCGGCGGCGAGCTGCGCAACGGCGCGGTCGGTCTGCTGATCTGTTTCGTAGCCGCACGCGGCGTGCTCGATACCCTTGAACTTCCCCGCCTGCTGTCGATAGCGCTGCGATGAACGACGACCTGCGCCTCGCGCGATTGCTCGAACACGCGTTGCAGTTGATGCACGGCGGCCATCACGATCAGGCCATCGACGTGTTGACCCGCGTGCTGGGCGAGGCGCCCGATCACAGCGATGCCCATGCGATCCTCGCGTCGTGCCTGGTCCGGCGCAAACGTCTGCACGCCGCGAATCTGGAAGCCGCGCAGGCGCTCGAACTCGACCCTGACTCGCTGCTCGCCCATCTCGCGATGGCTGCAGTGCAGATCGCACGCGGCGCGTTCAAACAGGCCGAGGCGCACATCGATGCAGCGCGAGCGCTGGCGCCCGAAAGCGCGGAGACCTGCCGACTCGCCGCCACCCTGTATCAGACCTGGGGTAAACCCGAACGCGCGCTCGCGGAGATCGTCGAAGCCAGCGAACGCGACCCGGACGACGCCGGCGTGTGGGCACAGTACGGCTGGATCGAATACGATCGCGGCCGGCGCGAGCCGGCGCGCGCGCATGCGGAGCGCGCCCTCGAAATCGACCCGGAACACATCGACGCGCTCGTCCTACTGGGTCACTGCGACCTCGCCGCCGGCCGCGTCGAAGAGGCCCGCGCGCATGCGGTGTGGGCGCTGCAGAACGAGCCCGGGGACGAAGGTGCGTTGACGCTGCTGGCCGCGATCAAGGCACGGCAAAACTGGTTTCTTGGCGTGTGGTGGCGCTTCCAGACATGGATCACGGCGGGATCGAGCCGACGCGCGATCGCACTGCTCGTCGGCATGTACCTGCTGTATCGCGCCGCCGGCATCGCGCTGGTGGACCACGGCCTCAAGACATGGACGCCGGCGCTGTCCATCGTCTGGCTGGGCTTCTGCGTCTACACCTGGTTCGCGCCCGGCATCTTCATGCGCAGCGTGCGCCGCGAGCTGGAAACGGTGAAGCTGCGGCCGGATTTCTGATTCTTTCAGAGCCTGTCCAAAACCTCTTGATCAAATCCGTAGAGCGGCCTTCAGGCCGCTGCTTTTCCCGTCGCCAAAGGGCCGATTGATTGTCGGCAGCCGCAGGCGCGGCTTCCATATCGTCGCGCTTCTGGTTCGTCCTGGGCCGGCCTGTAGGCCGCTCTACGGAGCACGAGTGTGGTGTTGTGGTTGCCATCGCAGGAGCGCGAGATAGGCCCTGGGAATATGCTCAAAACAGCGATATCCGAGTAGGCTGGGCTGCGAAGCCCAGCATGATGTCCGAGGCGGATCGGCCAAGTAACGACGCCCGTCACGCTGGGCTTCGCAGCCCAGCCTACTTCTGAGCGTCGCGATAATGACGGATGGCCGTACCCGGCCAAGTCGCGGACTTGGCGTAGCGACGAGTGGTCCAGACTTTTGCTAGCCTACAGAGGATTCGCCCAGGCGCAGCGTTTCGGCTTTCGAATTCGCCTTCAGCCACGGCCACCAGCCGCGTCCGGTCAATGCGTAACGATCGGCCGCGCGCTCGAAGCGATTGCGCACGCTCACCCCGCCAAACAGGAAATACAGCGGCAGGAACAGCGGCCCCAGCGCCATGTACTGCAGCACGTGCGCGCGCTCATGATCGCCGATGCGCGCTTTCGGCTGCACGCACCACTTGGCGCGATGCGCGTAAGTGGTGCACAACACATCCATGTCCGAGTGCGTGCTCAGCATGACGTTGCCGAGCGTCATGGCACCGCCCGGCCCCAACGGAAATCCATGGAACACCAACGCCAGATCGCGACTGCGGAATTTCGGGCGCGCGCCGAAAGGCATCGCCATCAACCCGGCGAGAAGTCCGAGCACGCTGTTGGGCAAGGTCCACAGCACGCCCAGCGTCATCAGCGAGCGGCGCTGCCAGAGACTCAATGGCCGCCTTCTTCAGGCATCAGCAACCACAGGATCAGATACACCAGGATGCCCGGAAATGCTGCGGACAACGCCGAAATGAGCACATAGAGCACGCGCGTCAGCGTCGGGTTCCAGCCCAGACGCGCGGCGATGCCGCCGACCACGCCGACCAGCACGCGATCATTGCGGCTGCGGGCAAGAGTTCTGGTTCCGGCCATAGCGATCACCTCGATGACAGTTGTCGTACTCAATTCGCGGGCGCGACGCGTAGCGTCCGCAGCCGCTGTTCGAACCAGTACGCCGCGGTGTCCACGGCCTTGCCCGGACAGCGCACGCGATAAGGCCTGCCGCTCATGCTGCTCTTGCTGGCGCCGCGTTCGATGAACGATTCCGCGGTATCCGCCAACCCGCGCTTGCGCAGGTAATCGTACTTTTTCTGCAGGTGCGCGCGCGCCGTTTTCGCGTTATGCCAAGTGCCGTTGCGCTCGAATTCGCAGCCCGAGTCGCCCAGCGCGGCGATGAGCCCGTCGATCTCGCGCTGCGCTTTCGGGGTGGGCGCAGCGGAGGCGGCGACCGGAACCGCCAGCGCGACGACCATAAGCATGCGCAACAACCCGTTCACTTCGCGCGCTTCGCCAGCCAGTCGTGGATCGCCGACGGCACTTCCTTCTGCGCACGGCCCGAGACGTAGATACCGATATGTCCGCCACGGAACGAAACTTCGGAGTAGTCGTCGCTGCCGACCAGATCCTTCATCGGCCGCGACGCCGACGGCGGCACCAGATGGTCCTGCTCGGCGTAGATGTTCAGCACCGGCATGTCGACGAGGCCCAGATGCACCTCGCGCCCGCCGATGTCGATGCCGCCGTTCACGAAGCCGTTGCCCTGGTAGTACTGCTTGATGAACTGGCGGAACGCTTCGCCGGCCTGGTCCGGCGAATCGAAGATCCACTTCTCCATCCGCAGGAAATCCTCCATCGCCTTCTTGTCGTCGAGAATGTCGACCATGCCCACATACTTCTGCACGAACAGCCGGTAAGGCTTGAGCGTGAGGTAACAGAGATTCATCAGATCAGCCGGCACGTTGCCCAGGGTGTCGACGAACAGGTCGATGTCGAGGCCGCGCGTCCAGTTCGACAGCATGTTGTCGTCAGTGTGGAAATCCACCGGCGTGACCATGGTGATCAGGTTCTTGATCTTCTCCGGATGCAGCGCGCTGTAGGTGAGCGAGAAGGCGCCGCCCTGGCAGATGCCGAGCAGATTGATCGCATCCAGATCGTGCGTATCGCGCAGATGATCGACCGCGCCGCCCAAGAAGCGCTCGATGTAGTCCTCCAGCGTGAGATAGCGGTCGGAACGGTCGGTATACCCCCAATCGATCAGATACACGTCTTCGCCCAGCGCCAGCAGGTTCTTCACCAGCGAGCGGTCGTCCTGCAGGTCGACCATGTACGGCCGGTTCACCAGCGCGTAGCAGATCAACAGCGGAAACTTCGCGGTCGGCGCCTTGCCGCCGTTGAAGCGATACAGCACGACCTTGCCGTCGCGCCAGACTTCTTCCTTCGCGGTGACGCCGTAATGCACGTCGTCGAGTGCGCGCAGGGTCGCGAGGCCCGCGCCCAGCTTCTGCTGGACGGTGGCGGCTTCCTGCGCGAGTTTCTCGGGCGAGACATCGAAGGGTGTGTACATGTCAGCGTGTCCTCTTCGCGGTCTTGCCGGATGCAAACTGCTTCGCCGACATCGGCTTCAGGGGTTCGGGCATGGCGATCGCGGCGATGGCCTGTCGCTGCGCTTTCTTCACCACGGGCTTGGCGGCTGCGCGCGACGTTCCGCTGCTCTTGACCAGGGTTTTCTTGACCAGGGTTTTCTTGACCGGGGCTTTCTTGGCTGGAGGCTTCCTTGCGGCTTTCGCAGAAAATGGTCTGGCGCGAGCCGTTCGCTTCGGCGCAGCCTCGGCCTTCGCAACTTCCGCAGGCGCAGCCTTCGCAGGAGCAGCCTTGACCGGCGCCGACTTCGCCTGCGCGGATACCGCATCGCGCAAACGACGCAGCTGGCGCTCGAGTTCGGCGATCTTGCGGTGCGCAGAATCGACCTCGGTACGCCCGGGCATGCCGAACAGGCCGCACATCCGCTCCACTTCGTTCTGGATGCCCGCGCGCACCTGCATCTGCACATTCACCAGTTCGCCATACACCTTGCGAAAGCCAGGCGAAAGCGCGATTTCGGCATAGGACTCTTCGGCCGCATCGATCCACAGATCGAACAGCGCGCGTGCCGACTGCAACTGACGGCCGGGCTCGCTGCGTTCGGCGAGCTTGCGCTCGAAGCGGTCGAACGCGTCGCGGCCGACTTCGAGCATCAGCGCGTTGTAGGCGTCGTTCTTCTGCTGCAGTTCGAGCTGCGCTGCTATCAGCGCCTGCCAGCGCTCCTGCTGTTCGCGGTTGTGGCCGAACGCGGGCGTGTGCAGCCAGCCCATCGCTTCCTGGCGGATCCCGCCGAGCATGTTGCCGCCGGACAGGCCGTTGAACATCGGCGCGATCTGCGCGTACCAGTCCTCGAAACCGGACTGGCCGCGGCCGCTCATGCCGGACATCAGACTCGCGAAGGGATTGCCGCCACCGCCCATCGCCTGCTTCCACGCGGCGGCGATGTCCTGGGCGCTGGCGGATTTTCCGGCGAATTGTTCGGCGACCTGCTGCATGGTGCCGAACCACTGCCGCGCCTGTGCGGAAAAACGCTCGATGGCGTCGCCGGCATCGTTGCGGCTCTGGCCGCCACCCGCGAGCTGCGACCACTGCTGCATCGCGGCCTGCCATGGATCCTGCTGACGCGCGCCGCCGCCGGCCGAACGCATCGCCTCGGTCAGTGCGCTCCAGTATTGTTGCGCCAACGCGCCGGGATCACTCTGCCCGCCGAAGCCCGACCCGCCGAAACCCGATCCACCCGCACCGCCTGCAGTCCACATCGCATCGCTCCCGGTCTGATGCCGACATCATAGCAATGGCCACGACAACGATTGCGCGATGGCGGCGGCGCGTCCGGCGCGTTCACCACTTCGGAATGCGGATCGTCTTGCTGACCATCAGCGAGCCGGACAGCGCATAGGCCAGGACCAGCGGATGCAGGACCCACGGCCCGATCTGATAGGCGCCGAACCAGAAATCGTCGCCGATGCGTCCGGCGTCGGCGGCGATCACCAGCATCACCACCAGCGCGAGGCTGGTCGGGATCGGCGTGCCTTCGAAGTGTTTCACCTTGTCGTCGCCTTCGGACAACTGCTCGGCGGTGATGTTGTAGCGTGCAAGGCGGCTCACGCCGCAGCAGACGAAATAGCCCAGCACGATCCAGTCCCAGACGCCCTGGAAGCCCGCGGCGAAGCCGAGCGCGGCCGGCGCGACGCCGAACGAGATCACGTCGGCCAGCGAATCCAGCTCGCGTCCCAGGATGGAGGACGATTGCCGCCAGCGCGCCACGCGGCCATCGAGCGCGTCGAAGACAAACGCCAGCGGCACCAGGGCGATGCCCCAGACCAGATCGTGTTTTTCGCCCGACTGCATATAGCGCATCGCGAAGAACACCGCGCAGACGCCGCAGAAGGCATTAGCGAGCGTGAGCCAGTCGGCGAGATGGAAATCCCGAAACATCGAGAAGTGACGCTGACTCAGATATCGCGGCTTCATGCCCACCTCTTGCGACTCGACGACCGCCAGCGTGCCAAACGCGCCCGCCGGGGGCAAGCCCGGCGAACGATCGATCGGTGCCCGATCAGCGCCCGGGAATCGCCAGATGGTCCGCCGTCAGCGGTTTGCCAGCGCGCGGCACGGTCTGGATGATGGCGTCGCGCACGTCCAATCGTGCCGGCGAGCCACCGTCGGCTTCGAGCATGGACAAGGTGCGATCCAGTGCGGCGTAGACATAGGGCAGCATCGGCAGATAGCGCGCGCCGTAGTCCGGCAGGCCCAGGAACGCGTCGAAATGCTGGGCATTGCGGACCTGCCAGAAGCGCACGTCGCGGCCCGCGGCGCGGGCGTTGGCGACGTAGGGCGTGCTGGTGAATGCCATCGGGATCAGGCCGTCGTCGACGCCGTGGATCACGATCACCGGCAGACCTTCGCGCGGCAGTCCGGCCCGCGTTTCGGCGATGCCCCTGCGTACGCGGTCGGCGTCGGCGGACGCGCCGCGCCACAGATCGCGCAGACACTGCAGACGCGTGGCGGCAGGATCGACCTTCGCCACTTCATCGACGATCCCCACGCCGGCGCCCGGCGGAATGCCGCTGGCGTCGCTCCACCAGGCCGCGCGCTCCTGCGCCGTGGCGCCGCGCGCGGTCGCATCGGTATTCAATGCCGCATAGGAAAAGCCGCAGGGATGTTCGCCCACGCCGTAGCGCCCGTAGGCCGACGCGTAGGTGACCGCTACCGCGCGCCACAGGTCGAAACCGACGCTCAGCGCGCCGGCACGCAGGGCCTCGTCGGTCCAACCCTCCGCCAGCAGGCGCGCATGGGCCTCGCGTGGCTGCGCATCCGCATCCGCGCCTTCGATCAGACCCGCTGCCTGCAGGGCCGCGCAGCGCTGCGCCCAGACGGTGCGCGCCGTGGCCTGCAGCGGCGGCTGCGGAAGATTCTCCATCGCCAGCAATGCGCAGGGCATCAGCAGTGCGGCTTCGGTGGTGTAGTCGTACAAGGCGCGGCCGCCATGGCCTTCGACCAGCACGCTGGGCTCGCCGGCGACGACCGCATCGAGCCAGCCCCCTTCCAGCTCAGCTGCGCGCAGCACCGCGCCGCCGCCGTTGGAAATGCCGACCGCGATGGTGCGGGTGTTCGCGAACGTGAAGGGCGCGTCCTCGGGGAACGCGCGATCCAGCGCGGCCAGCCCGAACTCGGCGGCCTGGCGGACGTGCCGGCCCCAGTCGGCCTCCGGGTTGTCCTGCGAATGCGCATGTTTGAACGCGACACCGGACACCATGCCCGGCACTTCGGGCGCGAATGCCAGGTCGTCGGCCTGACCGGCCACGCCCGGCGTGCCATCGGCGCGCGCGCCGCTGCGGGTATCGAGATCGAAATAGTCGCTGCCGGTGCCTTTATCGGTGTAGGCCACGGCGCAGCCTTTCGGCAGCCCCCACGCGCCAGCTACGGCGATTGCGCCGTAGACGCCGCGCGAACCCGACGACGGCGCCACGAGCAGGCAGCGGCGCTTGCGGTCGAAACCATCCGGCAGCTGCGCCAGCACGCGATGCGGATGGCGCGCGCCCGGCACGGTCGCTAACGCCGAGAATTCGCGGCCCGGCACGGTCGCGGTGCTGCCGTAGAGCTCGCCGTAGCCCCCGCCCGGGGCGAGATCGGCGATGCCGCGCCAGTTGCTCCAGATCGCCCGTCGCCGCAGTTCACTCGCGGTGGGCACAGCGGCATCGGCGAACGCCGGCGGCGTGAGGCTGCGTAATCTGGCAAGGCCCAGGCCCGCGGTCAGCAGATCATCGCCGTCGCGATGGGTGGTCGCGCGCTCGGCGCTGAACATGGTGGGCTCCCGGTCTTCGACACCTCCCGAGGCACGCTGGCCCGTGGCGCAAGCGGCCATGGACAACACCAGCGCCAGGGGCATGGACAACCGGAACGCGGAACGGAGCGATATCGTGGTCATAACTCCGCACCGTAGCAGCCGGCCGACGGCAAGGCATCGTACTTTGGTACCAGATCGCCTGCGTATCGCCGACGTCCAGGCCGCTGCGCGCCCTGCTAGGCTTGACGACAACATGCGCGCGCCGCGCAGGCAACCATACCGACACCGCCATGCCGTCATCCTCATGCCGCAACTGCTGATCGCCGACGACCATCCGCTGTTCCGCGCCGCACTCCGCGGCGCGGCGGCCGACGCCGTTGCGGATGTCGGCACCTGCGAGGCGGCATCGCTGGACGAAGTGCTGGCCATCCTCGAAGCGCGCCCGGATATCGACCTCGTGCTGCTGGATCTGCACATGCCCGGCAATCACGGTCTTGCCGGGCTGGCCGCGATCCGCGCCCAGTACCCGGCGGTAGCGGTGGCGCTGGTGTCCGCGAACGAAGACCCGCAGATCATCCGCCGCGCGCTGGATCACGGCGCCGCCGGCTACATCCCGAAAAGCGCGGGATTGGAAGAACTGCGCGACGCCATCCGAACCGTGCTGGGCTGCGAGGAATGGCTGCCGCCCGCGCTGCGCCCCGCCGTGGCCCGCGCCCGCTCCGCGCCCGGCGACGCCGACCTCGCCGCCCGCCTCGCCAGCCTCACCCCGCAGCAGTTCCGCGTGCTCGCCCTCGTCGCCCAGGGCCTGCTGAACAAACAGATCGCCGACCGCCTCGACGTGCAGGAGCGCACCATCAAGGCCCACCTCAGCGCGATCTTCGAGAAACTCGGCGCGCGTAATCGTACGCAGGCGAGCGTGATTTTGCGGGAGTTGGAGATCAGTGATCCGGCAAGGCAGACGGGTGAGTAGTCAAGACATTTCAGTTATCAACCGGTTTGTGATATCGAGCTACTTTCACCACATATAGCCTGTTAGGGCTCAATCCATGCTCCCAGAATTCTTGCAGAAACTACTTGAGCGGTTTGTACGCCATGTGCAGTCTCAAATCGATTCAGATAAATGTGATCATTCTTGGCTCGTCTGTGGCGCTGTTCTTTCTGATATTTCGCTAGACACTTGCTGCATTAAATGTGGGGTTCGCGGGTCAGTCAAAGACCCCTCACAAGAGGAATGGAATCTTGCTCATGGGTCAGTCTCGAACCCTTATCCATGGCATGAGCCAACACGTGTTCTTGTTGGCAAGCACAAGTTCTAAGAATCATCGGTTGAGCCCTAACAATCCGCGTATGGACTCCCCACGCAAGTACCATTCGTCGGTTGTTTGAAGATGCGATGACTTTGACAGCGAAAACGGTTGCATTCGTGTATCCGGCTTTTCGGTGAGTACAACGCAGGTTGCGCGCCGGCTCTAGCCATGATGAAAGTCGCGAAGCGGTGCCTATCGTTCAAGCGACCTCGAAGGTCGGAATTGCGGCTGTCCATAGGAACGCCGGGCTTTGCCCGCTTCGGGACCGTGCCCGTTGTCA